>NZ_AVHW01000090.1 GCF_000449425.2 Clostridioides difficile CD160 | reverse complement strand
GATGTCGGCTCATCACATCCTGGGGCTGTAGTAGGTCCCAAGGGTTGGGCTGTTCGCCCATTAAAGGGGTACGCGAGCTGGGTTCAGAACGTCGTGAGACAGTTCGGTCCCTATCCGTCGCAGGCGTAGGAAATTTGAGAAGACCTGTCCTTAGTACGAGAGGACCGGGATGGACGTACCTCTGGTGTACCAGTTGTTCTGCCAAGGGCATGGCTGGGTAGCTATGTACGGAATGGATAAGCGCTGAAAGCATCTAAGCGCGAAGCCAACTTCAAGATAAGATTTCCCACCGCAAGGGTAAGACCCCAGAAAGACTATCTGGTTGATAGGTCGAAGGTGTAAGTGCAGCAATGTATTTAGCTTATCGATACTAATAGGTCGAGGACTTGACCAAATTATTTGATGTTCATTCAGTAAAATATATATGTAGTTTTTAGAGTGTTAATTAAAAATTAGTTTTACTATATAATAAGTTTGCTGGTGTGGCTCAACGGTAGAGCAGCTGACTTGTAATCAGCAGGTTGTAGGTTCGATTCCTATCACCAGCTCCAGTAAAGACTATGTTAAAGGCATAGTCTTTTTTTATTGTTTAATATATATTATTTTATAGTACATATTTTTAGTAATTTATGAGTTATTCACATATAGAATGACACAGTCTAAAATTCTTATTTTAAACTGTGTCTAGAAGTTTTGAATATAGAAGTTTTTAAATAAAAAAGTTCAAATACCTATAAAAGATATCTCTAATTTGAAACTAATTTACCATGAATCACCATTCTGGCATCATCAAATTCATAAGTACAGGTAGAAAGTGTAACTATTTTATCATTATTATTTACATTAATAGGAGATTTGTGCAATGACTTAGAAGTAATATCCTTTATGTAATTTTGATAATCTGATTCACTGTTAAAACTTGTTTTTAAATAGTCATAATCTGATTCTACAATGTAAGCAGAAAAGACATCATATAAAAACTCTTTCCCATTAAGGATAATTTTTATTTGATTATTTTCTTTAAAAAATGTTTCATCTTTAAACTTATTTAGATTATTAAACATAGTTTTATTTTTCATATTATGTCCATATATTATGACATTTTGGTCATCAAGAGATTTATTTCTATAATCCATAAATAATGTCCCTGAAATAGAATCTTTTTTATAAAAGTCTTTGTCTAGATAATAAGAATTATCTTTAGATTGTACAACTGGATAATTTATATTTGTATTCTTAGCAGAAATCCAAAACTTAAAATCACTATTTATTTTTGATAAGTCTTCTTTTTTATCTTCTTTTTTTTGAAGTTCAGAAGATGTCTTAGTATCATGATTGTATTTGGTAAGTTTTGAGTATATATTAAATCCGCTGTAAATTATAACTAATATTAATATAATGTTAATTATTGTTTTATATGATTTTTTCAATATTTCACCTCAAGTCAAAATAGTTTATATACTTATATTACACTATTTTTGAAGAAATTTAAATTTTTAGTATAATATGTCTTTGACATATTGAAAAATTTATGTTAACATAACTAAGTGAAATAAATATTAAGTAAGCCAGATAATCGCATGTAGTTTTACATGAGGAAAGTCGGAGCTCCATAGAGCAGGGTGCTAGGTAACGCCTAGTGGGAGCGATCCTAAGGATAGTGCAACAGAAATAAACCGCCACCTTGTGTGGTAAGGATGGAAAGGCGAGGTAAGAGCTCACCAGCAGCTAGGAGACTAGCTGGCTATGTAAACCCCACCTGGAGCAAGACCAAGATAGGAATGAAGAGTGCTGCTCGTACTCTCCGGTAGGTAGGTCGCTTGAGCTTATTGGTGACGATAAGCCTAGAAAGATGATTATCTAATACAGAACTCCGCTTATAGACTTGCTTAATTATTTTGATAGTCAAAACATCAGTTTAAACTGGTGTTTTTTTATTTGTAAATTTGTCTAATTTACTTTTAAAATTTTGAGGAATATTGTAATATAAGTTAGTACAGATATTAAAAATGGTATAATATAAGATAGATATAAAAAGAAAAGGTAAAATGATGTAAATAATATGATATGATATAAGATGTAGCAAATTTAATAAATAATTATTTAAATATCATAATCAAATTAGTAACTTTGCACAATGTAAATATTACAATAAAATAATTGATTTAAGGAGTGAAGGTTTTGAGTGAAAATAATATAATAAGAAACACTGTTTTAAATGTCACAGCAAGTTTTTTAAAACAAGAGTCTAAAATAAATGAAAAATTAGATGGTGTTTTGGAAAAGAAATTTGAAAAAGTAGAATTTAATGAAGCAAAATATGCTGAGCTTTTAAAATTTAATATATTGTTTTATAAGACATTAGCAAGAAATACAGAGCCACTTATTGGCAAATGGATAGTAGATAAGTACATACCTGAGATAGATGAATTAGAAAAGGATTTAGAATTAACTACAGCCAAATGTAGAAAGTATGTAAATAATGCGATGAAAGAAGGTTTAGACTCTCTAAAAGCCAATGATTTAAATAGTTTTCTAGCATATGATAAAATGGAGCTATCAGAGAGAAGAAGACGTTTAGAAAAGGATTATAAGGTTTTAAACTTATATAAAGACCTTCTCAACATATCGCTTAGAAAAATAAGTTTAGAAAAGAAAGAATGCGGAAGTTTATTTCTTAAAAATCAAGCTGATGCTAAAAGAGAATTAAAAAGAGAGATTATATTCTGTGTAAATAAGATATTAGCTAGTAATAAAGATGTAGTAGCTAAGAATGTGGAAGAAAATAATGAACAAGATAGAGTTGAAATAAAAGCTACAGAAATTGAAGATTTGCAATTAGGTAAAGATAATTCAGAAAATGATTCATTATTAAATGAAGTTAAAAAATCAAGAGTGGAACAAGAATCAAAGACAAATGATATAAACTCAAAGTTTATGGATAAATTACATAGTTTAAATGATGAAAGCATATCACAAGCAATATATAATGAATATAAAAAGTTGTGTGGATTAGAAGAACTTCATTCTGTTGAAGGATATGGCTTTGGTAAAGATGCTATTAAAGATTTTGCTTGTGCAACAATTGCATTAGAATTTTTAAAGAGAAGACATAGAGACCTTGTAGAAGGTGCAATGAGACTAACTATAATTGGAGAATTTGGTGCTGAAAACTTTAAAGAATTTGTAGACTATGTAATTAAAAATAAAACAGAAATTAGTGAAGGTGTATGGAATGAAGCTCATAATCTGATAAAAGATAACTATAATGAATTAGAAAATCATGAGATTGCATCAAAAAGAACTAGAAAAAATAAAGATATCGACATTGAAGAATATATTTATATGATAAAAAATGCAGATAAAGATATTTGCTTTAGAAGTAGTATCTCTATAGAAGATGATGTTAAAGAAGAGACTAAAGAAGAAGTAGATAATCATGATGAAAATATAAGTGATATTGTAGAAGAAAAAGAGAATACAGACAAAGAAGACAATATTGATAAAGAAGATATAACCGAATCAGAAAATAAAAAGAGTAAAAAGAAATCTAAATTATTTGGATTCATGAAAAAAGAAAATAAAGAAGAAAAAATTGACCAAGAAATTGATCAAGAAGAAGTTGAGCAGAAAGAAAATAATTTAGATGACATTTCTTCTGATGTAATTTTAGATAAACCTATTGAAAATAATCAAGAAGAGTTAAAAGAAGTGGAGCAAGAAGAAATAGAAGAAGTAAAACAAGACCTAGAAGAAGAACGTAGTGTAAAAATAGAAAAGCCAATAAATAATGACTTAGATGAAAAAATATCTTTAAATAGTGAATCTAAACCTAAAAAAGAAAGTAAAGATTTAGAAGAGGAAATACCAAAAGAAATAAAAGAAGAAAAATTACAAAATGAAAAAGCAGAAAGTGAAAAGTCAGTAATAATACCTATTAATAAGAAAGAAAGAGGCAATAAAAAATCAAAACATTCTTCTAATAATAAATCTAGAGAAAATAAGGTAGAAATGAAAAAGTATGAATCAAATAAAGATGATTCTAAAGACGATTATATAGAAGATGAAGAAGTTGGCTCTAAGAAGAGCAGAGTAAAAGAAACTATTATAGCAGTAGTTATAGTAGCAATTGTTGGTGTGGGTTACTTTATAACAGTAGGTAATAACAAGAAAAATGAGAAAGCTGTTACTCCAAAAACATCAACTCAGCAACAAGCTAATAACAAACTAACAGAGGAAGAGAAAAAAGCAAAAGCTGAAAAAGAGAAAAAGGAAGCAGAAGAAAAAGCAAAGGCTGAAAAAGAAGCAGAAGAGAAGGCAAAAGCTGAAAAGAAAGCAGCAGAAATGGAAGCATATAAAGATGGTAAAGGTGTGTATTATACTGTTTATGCTGGTTCACTTAAAGTTGAAAAAACAGCAAAAGAAACAGCAAAAGAATATGAAGCTAAAGGTATCTCTTCAACAATAATTCAAGAAAATGGATACTATAAAATAAAAATAGGCGATTATTCTCAATATGGGGAAGCACAAGAAAAATGTAATGAGCTAGCTAAGAAATCTATTGATACATATATAGCGATGTATGATAAGTACTATGATTATAAATTAGAGGATTTAAAAGAATCAGCTCCTTCATTGAGTGCTGAAGAACTTAGACAAAAATATGAAGATTTAAGAAGTGAATTAAGAAATAAATCTGGATATAGTGAATATGTTAGACATTTAGATAAACTTTATGAAGAAATAGTTGAAGGTGCTTAGGATATTATAAAAAATAAGGAGAAATTATGTCTCAGAATAAATAATATTAAAAGATATTATTTATCTTGAGGCATTTTGTTCACCTTTAGAGAATACTTATAATTTTGTTTAGGTGGTGAAGGTATGTTGAAATTAGGAGAAAAAATCATATATGAGCTTTCAGATGGCTTTGAGCTTAATGGTATCAGTAGATACTCAAAAGAATATAAAAAACTTCATATAACAAATTTAGGTAATATAATAATTAGTAAACCAGATGAAGTTAATGATGATACAGGGGTAAAATATATATATAGTTTTTCAGACAATAAAGAAAAATTAGAAGCAGTTTTAGAAGGTTCTCAAATAATTGTCTATGGAAATAACTTGCCTTTTTATATAAAAAGTGAAAATTCAAGTAAGAATGTTACAGCAAACCTGACTATGAAAATAACTGTAGATGAATATGATTTAATCTGTAAAAGTCAAAGAGAATTTATATTTTATATAAAGGACAATATGACTATATTAAGTTTAGATGATAATAAGTTTTATATGGGTGGAATCAATAAGGATAATGAGAAGTTCATATTTATCAGTGGGAAAAACAGATTTGAAATAAACTTTGATGATATAGAAAGATATATTTTAGAAGACAAAAGAGTCTCTTTAAAGGGATATTTTCATATGGAAAGAGAAGGTATCATAGTAAGGTCTGTATCTATATTCAATAACAACATAGAGAATATAGTTCCATCTGATTTAAATGAAAGAGTTAAAGATAATAAAAAAATAGGAAACCTTCCTAAAGATTGCGATATAGTCTTTTGTAAGATATCAGGAAATATAGATGGATTTGATTACAAAAACACAAATATGCTTCTAGTAAAATATCAAGACCAATTAATTTTTATAAATAAGAAGTCTAAGAAGACTATTGTAAAATCAGCAAAAGATAATTGTTCAAAGTTGAATTTTGGAGAAGACATTATATTATACGACAGTAAAAATGTATTCAACTTACACATAAATGATAAAAATAAAGCAATTATGCAGATAGATGATTTAAATGATATAGAAAATGAAATAGTAGGATATACATTAAAACATGCTCCATTTTTTATTCAAGAAGATTTCGATAGTTTGACTATTCTAAAGTCTTTCCAAAAAGAAATCATATCTATAAAAAATAGTGATGTAAAAGATATTGTAATTAATAAGGAGCTTGAAAGTGAAAATTCTAATTTTGTAGAGACAGAAATAAAGTTTAATAATCAAAAACTAACTTTGAATCTAAGTAAAAGTATGGTTCAAAAACTTATGCAAGATGTTTTTATATATGCAAAACAACCCCTACTTAAAGATACCTCTATTGAAGTTTTATATAAGAATTGGTCTAAAGCTATGAATGATATGATAATATTTAATTTCTTTGGAAATATTTATTATATGAAATATGAGTTTGATAAGGTTCTAAAAAAAGAATTAAATGATGAAATAAGAATAGAAGTTATAAATGAACTTTATAAGCAAGTACAGGAACAAAGAAACAATTTAGACTTATTATCAGCCTATATGCCAAGAATATTAGAAAATCAAGAGATAGAGTTATTTGAAAAATATAATGCTAAACTTGATATACAGGTATTTAAGCAGATTAAAAACCTATTATTCGATTTATCATATAATATCAGTAGTTATTTAGATGAAGTTGAAAAAAGCCTAGATAACATTATATTTGTAATCTCAGGAGAAGATAAGAAGAAGTACAATTATAGGATGCTAAAGGAAAGCGAAAGTGCAAGTCTTGATGTATTTTTAAAACAAGCCATATCAAGATTAAATCATTTGGTAGAAAATATGTATCCTTATTATGTGGACGAAACTAGTAGAGAAATATTTAAGTTATTTGAAATTTTATGGAAAAGCTATAAAAATATCAATGATGATAGTATAAAAGAAATATTATTCGAGAGAATAACAAATACATATGTATTTAGACAATTGACATTAAATAATGGTACAAATGAAAGAAGAAAAGACATAATTGAAAAAATATATAATTCTGTTGATTATGGAGCAAATAAACTAGATGAAAATATGTTTTTCACAGGAGGAATAAAGTATGTCAAGTAAATACAATGTTTGGAATTTTAACTATGAGTTTTTAGGATTAAACTCAGGAGATGAAAAAAATAATGAAGTTTATTATGAGATTGATTTAGAGGAAATTTTAAATGAAAATTATATAGGTGAAGATATAGATGGAGATTTAGATGCTGATGGAAATAGCATTTTAGGAGAATTGATATCGGAGATGGATATAGACGAAGATGTAAGTGTTGATATGACATATCAAGAATTAGAAGTTGATTTGGAAGATTTAGATTCTTATTTGGATGATGATATAGATAGCGATATTAAAGGTATCTTAGATGAAATTTAGTGCCGATATAAGTTTCAGATAAAATATAAACAATAATATATTAACTTATAAAATTAAAGGTAGATGAAATTTCATCTACCTTATATGGTCTTAAGGCATTAATTATTGGGATAATATAGAGTTTGAAGAAAAAGTATAAATATGGTATATTAATTTGGTACAAGAGAAAATTTATGAAGAAGGGTGAAAAGATGCAGATGACAGTTAAAAAAGCGATAATACCAGCAGCAGGGCTAGGAACTAGGTTTTTACCAGCAACAAAATCACAGCCCAAAGAAATGCTTCCTATAGTAGATAAACCAACTTTACAGTATATAATAGAAGAAGCTATAGAATCAGGAATTGAAGAAATTCTTATAATAACAGGTAGAAATAAAAAATCTATAGAAGACCATTTTGATAAATCAGTTGAATTAGAGTTAGAATTAGAGCAAAAAGGTAAGACAGAGATGTTAGAAATGGTAAGAGATATATCGAATATGGTAAATATTCATTATATAAGACAAAAAGAGCCAAAAGGTCTTGGACATGCAATTTACTGTGCAAAAAGCTTTATAGGTGATGAACCATTTGCTGTATTGTTAGGTGATGATATAGTAGATTCAAATGTTCCTTGTCTAAAACAATTAATAGATACTTATAATGAGTATAAAACAACTGTTCTAGGTGTACAAAAGATAGCTAAAGAAGATACTAATAAATATGGTATATTGGATGTAAAACATATAGAAGATAGAGTATACAAAGTTAAGGATATGGTTGAAAAACCTGCAATTGAAGAAGCACCATCAGACATAGCTATACTTGGAAGATATATAATAACTCCTGCAATATTTGATATATTAGAGAAGCAAACGCCTGGTAAAGGTGGAGAGATACAACTGACAGATGCGCTTCAGACTCTTGGAAAACAAGAGGCCATTTATGCGTATAATTTTGAAGGTAAAAGATATGATGTGGGAGATAAAATTGGTTTTCTAGAGGCGACGATAGACTTTGCATTAAAAAGAGAAAATCTAAAAGACGATTTAATGGATTATATGAGAAAAAAAGTAAGTGAAAAATAAATATTAGAAAAGAGGTAATTACTATGGCAGTTTTAGTAGCTGGGGGAGCAGGATATATAGGAAGCCATACAGCAATAGAACTTTTAGAATCAGGTTATGAAGTTGTTATAGTTGATAACTTAAGTAATAGTAGTTCAATAGTAGTTGATAGAATTAAAGAGTTATCTGGAAAACCAATAAAATTTTATAATATTGATATCAGAAATAAAAATGAAATGCATGTTGTATTTAAAGAAAATAATATTGAATCAATTATACATTTTGCAGCTTTAAAGGCTGTTGGTGAATCAGTAGAAAAGCCGATTGAATATTATAGCAATAATCTAATAAGTACTTTAAATTTATTTGAATTAATGAGAGAATATGGTGTTAAAAAGTTTGTATTTAGTTCTTCAGCTACTGTATATGGAGACCCACATACTTGTCCTATATTAGAAGATTTTCCACTTTCTGTAACTAACCCATATGGAAGAACTAAGCTTATGATAGAGCAGATGTTAGTAGATATATCAAAAGCAGATGAATCATTAGATATAGCACTTTTAAGATACTTTAATCCAGTAGGTGCTCATAAGAGTGGTAGAATAGGTGAAGAGCCAAATGGAGTTCCAAGTAATTTAATGCCTTATATAACAAAAATAGCAGTAGGTAAATTAAAAGAATTAAGTGTGTATGGAAATGATTATCCAACACATGATGGAACAGGGGTTAGAGACTATATACATGTATTAGATTTAGCTGCTGGTCATGTGAAAGCATTACAAAAACTAGAAGAAAATCCAGGTCTTGTTGTTTATAATTTAGGAACTGGGAAGGGCTATAGTGTTCTCGATTTAGTCAAAGCATTTTCTAAAGCAAGTGGAAAAGAAATACCATACAAAATTGTAGGAAGAAGAGCTGGAGATGTAGCTATGTGTTATGCAGATTCTTCTAAGGCAGAAAAAGAGCTTGGATGGAAAGCTAAATATGAACTTGAAGAAATGTGTCAAGATTCTTGGAGATGGCAAAGTATGAATCCAAATGGATACGAGGAATAGAATATAATCAAATGTATAAATGTAACAAATTTGTAAATATAAGGGATTGGTAATTTTATGTTATAATTAGACACATGTAGTAATGTTTCTAAAAGAGGGGGAAGTTATAGTGAAAAAAAGTCTAAAAAAGTATTTAGTACTAGCACTGACTTTAGTTTTAGTATTCGCATGTGGGGTACCAGAATCAAGTGCAGCCAGCAAACATGTGATTATAGTAAACTCAAGAAAAAATACTCTAGGATACTTTGTAAATAGTAAACTTGTAAAAGAGTTTAAAATTGCAACAGGGAAAAAAGGTTCAGAGACACCAACAGGGAAGACAAAAGTAGTTAATAAGATAAAAAACAGACCATATTATAAAGGTAATATACCTGGAGGAAGCCCAAGAAATCCATTAGGAGATAGATGGATGGGACTTGCATTAAAAGGAACTTATGGAGATACATATGGAATACATGGAAATAATGATGAGAGTTCTATAGGAAAGCATATTTCTGGTGGATGTATAAGAATGCATAATAAAGAAGTTAGATGGTTATTTGACCAAGTTCCAGTGGGTTCAGATGTAATTATAGATTATAGCAATGACAGTTATATAAAAATAGCAGCAAAATATAAGATAAATTTAAACCAAACAGGATGGAAAACAGAAAATGGTAAGAAGTATTATGTAAAATCTGATGGAACATACCAAAAAAATAGTTGGTTAAAAGTAAATGGAAAAATGTATTATTTTGATGCTTCAGGAGTAATGCAAACAGGATGGAAAACAATTAACAACAAAAAATATTACTTAGGAACTGATGGAGTAAGAGTATCTGGATGGAAAGTAATTGATGGAAAGACTTATTACTTTAATGCAGATGGAGTAATGCAAACAGGCTGGCAAGAAATAGATGGAAAGAAATACTATCTAGATGCTGATGGATTATCAGTTACAGGCTGGCAAGAAATAGATGGTAACAAATATTACTTTGACAAAACAGGAGTAATGCAGACAGGATGGCAACAAATAGAAGGAAAATCTTACTATTTAGATAAAGATGGTAAAATGCTAACTGGTACTCAAAAAATAGATGGAAAAGATTATACTTTCAATGAAGATGGAACTATAAATCCTACATGGGATACAGTTATAGGCGCAAATAGATTTGATACAGCTAAGAAGATAAGTTCAGTTGGAAACTGGAATGCTGAGAGTTCAGATACTGTAATATTAGTAAATGGTAATGCAATAGCTGATGGTATAACAGCTACTCCTTTAGCAAGTAGTTATAATTCAACAATATTACTTACTAATACAGATAAATTACCATCTGAGACTATTGAACAAATGAATTTATTAGCACCTAAAACAGTAATATTGATAGGTGGAGAAAATGCAATAAGCTCTAAATTAGAACAAGAAATAAAAACTACTTTTAATACAGAAACAAAGAGAATAGCAGGTCAAGACAGATACCAAACTGCTACAAAAATAGCTACAGAACTTGGAAGTAGAGAAGAAATAAAAACAGCTTATATGGTTTCTGGAAGTGGAGAAGCAGATGCACTATCTATAGCTTCTAAAGCTGGAGAAGAAAAGCAACCTATAATATTGCTTAAAAAAGATGGAATTACTGAAGAATCTTATGCATGGCTAACAGAAAGAAAATTAGAAAATGCATACTTTATAGGTGGACCAAGTGCAATTAGTGATTCAGCAATAGCAAAAATGAATGAGATAACTACTGAAGATGTTTCAGGAAATAGAATATATGGAAATAGCAGAGTAGATACTAATGCTAAAGTAATAGAGAAATTCTATGGAGATGTTGATTTACAAGCTATATTAGTTAGTAAATCAGATACTTTAGTGGATGCTTTATCAGCTGGACCATTAGCTGTAAAATTACATTCACCAATAGTTCTAGTGGATAATTCAGGATTATCATCAGAACAACAAAGAGTATTTGCAAATAAAAAAGTTGAAACTCCTTATCAAATTGGAGGAGGAGTATCTTATATAGTAATGGACAAATTAATGGATATTATTGGAAAATAATAAACCTATACATTAAGAAATAACTATAATTGAGATGTGAAATTCAATCGTCAAAAGCGTTGATTGTTTTTACATCTCAATTTTTTAGTGTAAAATTAAATTTAAGTTATATAAAAATCTTGGAATATTTTTAAAACTCATATAAAATGGATATAGATGCTATCATCATATGTTAAGAGGGTGAGTGAGATTACAAAGAAAAAATATATAATGTTTATTGATGAAAGTGGAAGGGCCGATATAAATCATGAAGACCCATTTACATTAACAGGAGTAATTTTTGAATATAAATATGCAGTGAGTCAAGGAGATTATGTCTGTTCTTTAAGGAAAGAAATGGATGTATTTAAAGAACAGTGCTTTGGTACTAGTAATATAGGAATACATTTGACAGATATATCAAGAAAATCAAGAGCATTTGAGAAGTTTGATGATTCACAAATTAAGTTTTTTTATGATGAATTACCTTTATTTCTATCTAGATTAGAGTGTACTATAATATCAGTAACAGTAGATAAAGCTAGATTAAAAAAATATTATGCACCTTCAAAGGAACCTTATGTAGTGGCTTTTATACATGTACTTCAGAACTTTTATTCGTTCGTAAATGATGAAACTGTGGAATCTGCAAGAATAGTTATCGAATCAAGAGACGACGTATCAAATCTAAAAGTACAAAAGGCATTTTTTGATGTTTTTAATAATGGAACAATATATTTAGACATAGATGAGGAATTAAGAGATAAGGTTAAAGGTTTTATAATTGCTAAAAAGGAAGATGTAGATTATAGAGAAGGTTTGGAGATAGCAGATATTTTATGTAATCCTCTTAGCAGAGCAAGAAGAGGCTTAATAGAAGCTAATCCAAAATGCATGCAATATGGAGAAAAAAATAAAATATTTAAATCTGTAAGAAATAAAATATATACTCCAACTAGTGTAAATGATATAAGAAATTGGGGATTCAAAGAGGTTCCTATTGTAGAGCCTGTTGGACCATGGCTCGAAAAAATGAGGTAGGTAGCATTGACAAGTGCTATAAAGTTTGATATAATGTAAATAACCTAGTTATTCAGGAACTGAAATTCAGTTGCTGTTGTATAACGATAATTACTGAGACTCGGATGCCGACTGTCAGTTAGGAATCTATACTTTTAAAAGTATAGATTTTTTTATTTTATAAAAATAATAAAAGAGGGTATTTAAAAATAACCCCTTTATTAATAAATTATAGTTGAGCGTTTTTAATGACGAAGTTTTTAAAGTTTTTAATTGCAGGAGGTAAATATCTATCTTTTATAACTGCTAAGTAGAAATTTCTTTCCCAACTTGGGTGAACAATCTGAATTACTTTCACTTTTGTAAAGCTGAGCATATTCATATTTGGTACTACAGCAATTCCAAAATTTTTTGCAACTAATCCAGCAATTACTTGGTCTTCTTCCACTTCATAGACTATGTTAGGTTGTTGATTTATTTTTTTAAACATATCATCAATTATATATCTAAGCCCACTTCTCTGATTAAATACTATTTGAGGATAAGGGATGGTTTCTTTTAAGTCTATAGTATCCTTTGCAGCTAATGGATGGCTATATGGTACAATTAATACTAAATCTTGTTTAGCAACAGGTATAAATTCAATTCCTTTTTCCTTTTCAAGTTTCGAACAAAAAGCAATATCGTATTTTCTTTCTTTAAGACCTTGAATAATGTCAGTCGTTACACCAGTATGAAATTTAAAATCTATTGATTTATCAGGATTAGATTTTAAAAATTTATGCACTATATCAGGGATAAAGTCAGTACCTAAGGTTCTAAGGAAAGCCAGGTCTATTTGTCCTTCACCAGTACCAGTTATTTTTAATGATTTTACACTTGAATCTAAAATTTCTAATGATTTTTCCACGTCTTTTAAAAATATTTTTCCATATTTAGTAAGTACTATGTTTCTACCTTCCTTTTCAAATAGAGCCACTCCAAGTTCACTTTCTAGCAAAGATATAGCATGACTTAAGCTTGGTTGTGTTATAGATAAATTTTCTGCTGCTTTTGTATAGTGTTCTAAATGTGCCAATGTAACAAAATAGCGTAGGTGATATAAATTCAATTTTTGTTCATCCTTTCCTGGGTATTTTTATTTATATATTTGGAGAAGCTGACCTTCAAGATATTTTTCACATTTTTATTATATATGATTATGCAGTAAGAATAAAAGCTTTTAAAAAAATTTATCGTTTTTTGTCTGAATTATAAGATAAAGATATTTATATGATGCACTAGAAAGCAAAATAAGTATCCCATAAATAAAATCTATAAACAAAATCTATGAATTGATAGGAAATTATCAATTTGTTATTAGTAAAGTCTCATGGTACAATAAATTTATAAAATCTAGATAAAGATAAATCAAAAAATACTATTGTTTTTAAAGTTAAATAATACTACTAGTAGGATAAATAAAAATATAAAATCAAAAATACTATTGTTTTTAAAGAAAATAAAGGGGGCAAATTTAACTCATGAATAATCAAAAAAATCTTAATATTCCAATTACAATTAGTTCTTATACACTAGGTACAGAAGTTTCATTCCGTGATAGAGTGCGTATTGCGAAAGAAGCTGGTTTTGATGGTATTGGATTACGAGCTGAAAATTATGTAGATGCAAAAAACGCTGGAGTTACAGATGAAGAAATGCTTGCAATTCTTGAGGAATATAATATGAAAGTTACAGAAGTAGAGTATATAACTCAATGGGGAACAGAAGAAGACAGAAGCGAAGCTCAAAGAGAAAAAGAGCAAAATGTTTATCATATGGCTCGTTTATTTAATGTTAAACATATAAATTGCGGTTTATTAGAAATGATACCTGAAGAACAAATTATAACAGCATTGGGACAATTATGTGATAGAGCAGGAGAACTTATTATAGGTCTTGAGTTTATGCCATATAGTGGTGTGCCAGACTTAGCTACTGCATGGCGTGTTGTTAAGGGATGTAATCGCGAAAATGCAATGCTTATATTAGATACTTGGCACTGGGCTAGAGCAAAACAGACAGCAAAAGACCTTGCACCTGTTCCAGCAGACAAGATAGTATCAATTCAAGTATGTGATGTTTTAGAAACTCCTTATGAAAAACTTAGAGATGAATCACTACATGACCGTGTAGTTCCAGGTGAGGGATATGGAAATACAGAAGAATTTGTGAAAATAATAAAAGAGCACAATATATCACCAAGAGTTATAGGAGCAGAAGTAATATCTGACTCTTTAATATCTAAGGGATTATCAACTGCTGCTGAAACTGTATTTAATGCAACTAAAAAAGTTTTAGATAAAGCATGGCCTGAAGTATCTCCAAAATAAATCTATAAAATAGAAAAATATACAAAGTATTATAATATGAAAATTTTAAATCAAAACTTGAAAGGAAGGAAAACCTTATGAAGATTAGTTCTATGTTTACACCTATAAAAATTGGTTCGATGACAGTTCCAAATCGTTTTGTAGTTCCTCCTATGGGAAATAATTTTGCAAATACAGACGGGACTTTAAGTGAAACTTCTAAAGCTTATTATCTTGAACGTGCTTTAGGTGGTTTTGGATTGATAACTATAGAATCTAGTGTTGTAGACAAAAAAGCAAAAGGAGGCCCTCGTAAACCTTGTTTATATGATGATAGTACAATAGATAGTTTTAAAAATGTAATAGATGCTTGTCATAATGCAGGTTCAAAGGTATCTATACAATTACAACATGCTGGTTCTGAAGGGAATGAAAAAATAGCAGGTCATCCACTAAAAGCTGCATCTGCAATCCCTGCATCGAATGGTCGTAACACACCATTAGCAATAACAACTGAAGAAATATATGAACTTATAGAATCTTATGGAGATGCTGCATTACGTGCACAAAAAGCTGGTGCAGATGCTGTTGAAGTTCACTGTGCTCATGGATATTTAGTTAGTAGTTTTATATCACCAAGAACAAATAAGCGTGTAGATGAGTTTGGTGGATGTTTTGAAAATAGAATGAGATTAGCTCGTCTTATTATTGAAAATATACGTAAAAAAGTAGGAGATTCTCTAGCAATATTATGTCGTATAAATAGTACAGATGATATTTTAGGTGGAATAGATGTACATGATAGTTCAGTAATAGCAGCATATCTAGAAGACTGTGGAGTAGATGGACTTCATGTTTCTCGTAGTATACATATACATGATGAATATATGTGGGCTCCTACAGTTTTACATGCTGGATTCAGTGCAGAATTAGTCACAGAAATAAAAAAAGCTGTTAGTATACCAGTAATAACAGTTGGACGTTACACAGAACCACAATTTGCTGAGTTAATGGTTAAACAAGGTAGATGTGATTTAGTAGCATTTGGTAGACAAAGTTTGGCTGACCCAGAAATGCCTAATAAGGCTAAAAATGGAAAGTTAGATGAAATGATACCATGTATTGCCTGCTTACAAGGATGTGTACCAAATATGTTCCAAGGTAAACCTATAGCCTGTCTTGCAAATCCTATATTAGGTCATGAGGCAGAACTTAAACCAGCTGAAACTAGTAAAGAAGTGTTGGTTGTTGGTGGAGGCGTTGGAGGTATGCTTGCAGCATGGGTATGTGCTAAAAGAGGGCATAATGTAACTTTAGTTGAAAAGTCTGAAGTTCTAGGTGGTCAAATGCGTTTAGCTGCATATCCTCCAGGTAAGGGAGATATCACTAATTTAGTTAGAAGTTACATTTCAAAATGTAATCAATATGGTGTGAAAATATGTACTAACACAGAAGCTACAGTAGAACTTATAAAAGAAAAATCACCTAATGCAGTTATTATAGCTACTGGAGCAACTCCACTTGTACTTCCTATACCAGGAATTAATGATTCAGGATTGATACATGCTGTAGACCTTCTTGATGGTAATAAATCTTGTGGGAAAAAAGTACTTGTTGTTGGTGGTGGAATGGTTGGTTGTGAAGTGGCAGCTTTCCTTGGAGAACAAGAGCATGAGGTTACTGTTATTGAGCTTAGAGAAGAAGTTGGTGCAGACGTGATTTCAGAGCACCGTAAGTTCCTTATGAATGATTTTGAAAATTATAATATACATACTGTTACTGGTGCAAAAGTTGCTAAATTTTATAATGATGGTGTCGACTATTTACTTGCAGATGGTACAGAACACGATTTAAAAGGATTTGACTCAGTAGTGCTTGCTATGGGTTCTCGTAATTATGACCCATTAAGTGAATCTGTAAAACAATTTGTAAAAGAAACTTATGTTGTTGGGGATGCAGTAAAAGCACGTAGAGCATTAGATGCAACAAAAGAAGCCTTTGAGGTAGCATTAAATATATAAAAATAAATAAATTTTTCTTTGCAAATAATTGAGTAGATTATTTGCAAAGAAAATGATAATATCGGGAGGAAATGATAGTTATGGAAATTTCAGGTAGAACAGGTTTGTTTGCATTAATAGGTACACCAGTTGGTCATTCTAAATCGCCAGTGATGTATAACTATAGTTTTGAAAAATTAGATTTAGATTATAGATATTTAGCTTTTGATATTACAGTAGACAAGGTAAAAGATGCACTTTCAGCAATAAAAACTTTTAATATAAAGGGAGCTAATGTAACTATGCCATGTAAATCTGCTGTTACAGGATATATGGATGAACTTTCTCCAGCAGCTCGTATAATTGGAGCATGTAACACAATTGTAAATGAAGATGGAAAGTTAATTGGTCATATAACAGATGGAGTAGGTTATGTTCGTAATTTAAAAGAAAATGGAGTAGAAGTTAAAGGTAAAAAGATTACGATTATGGGTGCTGGTGGAGCAGCGACTGCTATACAAGTACAGTGTGCATTAGATGGAGCAAGAGAAATCTCTATCTTCAATGCTAAGGATGATTTTTATAAAAGAGCAGAACAAACAGTTGAGAACATCAAAAAAGAAGTTCCAGAATGTGTTGTTAATCTATATGATTTAGAAGATACAGAAAAACTTTATGAAGAGATAGCATCAAGTGACATATTGACGAATGCAACTCTTATCGGTATGAAACCTCATGATAATGAAACTAATATAAAAGATGTTAGTGTTTTAAGAAAAGAATTAGTAGTAACAGATGTGGTCTATAATCCAAAGAAAACAAAAATGATTGAAGATGCTGAAGCTAATGGATGTAAGGCTATTGGTGGATTAGGAATGTTATTATACCAAGGAGCAGAAGCTTTTAATTTATATACTGGATTAGAAATGCCTGTAGAAGAGGTAAATGAGTTATGTTTTAAATAATAATTTACAAATTGTCATGGTGGGTTTTGTATTGTAGTCTAGTTAAATTTAAAGGTTTAACTGACTATACTTTAATCCCATTATGGTGATAAGTTTATTGTACATAAAAATGTTAATAAATTAACAAGAATAGGAGAAGAACTATGAACAATAAAAAATATTATCCTACTGCCATAGCGTTGTATTTTTCATATTTTTTACTTGGTATCGGAATTTCAATTTTAGGACAATATAAACCAGAATTTTCATCAATGTGGGGGGCTAAAACACTATCAGATGGGACATTAGATGTAAGTATTGTTTTGGCTGTTATTGCCGCATTAGGGTTGGGTAGACTTATATCATATCCATTTGCAGGACCTATTTCAGATAAGTATGGAAGAAAAGTAAGTGGTCTTATAGGAAATTTTCTGCATGCAATTTTCTTCGTTGGAATTGTATTTTCACCAAACTTTTATGTAGCATATGTATTTGCAATAATTGGAGGAGCTGCTAACTCGTTTTTAGATACGTGTGTAACTCCTTCTTGTATGGAGATATTTGCTAGTTTAGGAACAATAGCAAATATGTTTACTAAATTTACAATAGCTTTAGCACAATTTTTACTTCCTTTTGTAATTGGTTTTGTCGCAGCAAATTCAATATCATTTAAAGTTATTTTTATAGTAACAGCTATTCTTATTATCATAGACGCAATTTTGATAGCTGTATTACCATTTCCACCAGCTAATAATGTTACTGATAATAAAGGAAAAACAGTTAAATCAGAAAAGATGAAATTTACACCAACAAGTATAGCTCTTGTTTGTATTGGATTTACATGTACATCAACGTTTGTATTATGGTTAAATTGTAATCAGGAATTGGGGAAATTATATGGTATGGCTGACCCTACAAAAATTCAGTCTTTCTATTCAATGGGAGTAATATGTGCAGTATTAATAACTTCTGTACTTATTAAAAAATATATTAAGCCAATCAGAATACTAGTTATATATCCTATAATTGCTTTGATTATGCTATTAGTCGTATATTTTGTTCAAACTCCAACTATTTGTATGTTAGGGGGATTTGTAATAGGCTATTCAGCAGCAGGTGGTGTTCTCCAATTAACAACATCAACAGCAAATGAAATGTTTCCAACTAATAAAGGAAAAATAACATCTATAGTTATGATTGCATCTAGTATAGCGAACTATGTTATTTTAAATATAGCAGGTATTATTACAAAATCAGGTGGAGTGAATGGACCAAAATATGTTGTATTATTTAACGTAGCTATAACTTTTGTTGGAATTTTACTTGCTTTATTTGTAAATATGAGATATGGAAAAGAAAAAGTGTGTGATTATGAGGTTTAATATCAGTATAATATAATTGCAAAGTTTTTAAATTTTGTCCAGTTTGAAAGTTGAGGTGTCACTATGGAAAATATAGAAAATATAAGAGCAAAAATAGATTTATATGATGATGAGTTTATAAAATTGCTTGAAAAAAGAATGGAATGTATAAAAGATATTATAGATATTAAGAAAGAAAAAGGTCTACCTATTTTACAATCAGATTATGAAAATAAAAAAGAAGTGGCATTGATTAATAAATTAAAAGGTAATAAGTTTGAAAATGAAATTATAGATATTTTTAGATATATGGTTAAAACAAGTAAGAAAATACAAGCTAAAAATTTATTTTCTTACAATATAATGCTTGTTGGATTTATGGGTGTAGGTAAAAGTACTATATCATCATACTTAAGTCATTTATTAGAGATGGAACGAGTAGAAACAGATTCATATATAGTAAAACAACAAGGTATGAGTATTTCTGAAATATTTGAAAAAATGGGGGAGGAGTATTTTAGAAATCTTGAAAGCCAAACACTAATAAATCTGCAACAAAAGAAAGGTATTGTTGTTTCTTGTGGGGGAGGAATTGTACTTAAAGATAAAAATGTAGAGTATATGAAAAAAAGCGGAAGGATTGTTTTGTTGACAGCAAGTCCAGAAACTATTTTTCAGCGTGTTAAACATAGTGATGAAAGACCGATACTTAATAATAATATGAATGTAGAATTTATATCTGACCTGATGAAAAAACGAGAAGCAAAATACATGGCATGTGCAGATATTATTATCAATACAGATAATAAGACAATAAAAGAAATTTGTGAAGAGATGATTGTAAAGTTAACTGAATTTGATAGATAAATTTAACGTTATAGTAGATTTATATTAAGAGGAATTAAAATTTAAACTAATAATGACATCATTTACTGTTAGAAGATAAGGTATTTACATAATCAATTTTACTAATATTACTAGAATTTCAAATTCTAGTAATATTTTTTTGCGTAGAAATGTAAACTTACCGAAATAAGTAGTATAATCAATATAAATTATATCATGTAAAGGAGGATAATTTAATGGGTAATATTTTTAAACAATTGCAGGAAGTTAAGGGTTATGATGGATATAAAGAATCATTTGAAATGAATTATCTATGTATATATGAAAATATACCTTTAAGAGAGCAAGTAGAACTTGCAAATAATCTAGTAGATGGAATTTTAAATATGTATAAAAGTGAATCTAATGAAATCTATCTATTGGAGAATAATAATTCCAAACCTCTAATTTGCTATTTTGAAGTTTTTATAAAAAAGATAAATACTTTAGTAAAAGAAATGATGATTGATGAAAAGTGGTTATATAAGCTAACTAAAGAATTAATATATAAAAGTAAAAAGGCTGAGTATGTAAAACTTGGATTAATTTTAAGTGAAAAATATTTAGAGAAAGAAAATATAAGAGAAGTTGTAGATACATTTTCTAAATCTGGAGAATACGTGTTTTACTTGAGCAATACTATCAAGAAACTAGAATTTTACAATACATATTTATTTAATTTATCTAAAAAGGCTACAGGTTCAATAAAAGTATTTGCTATTGTTAACATGGAAATTTTGGACTTTAAAATAAATTCCTACCTAATTGAAGAGGGGTATAAGGATACAAAATATGAACGATTATTAATGAATTATATTATTTCTATTATTGATTTGAGTGAATATCTTGAAAGAAGAGATTTAGATAGAGAAAAGATAGATAACTTAGCACATCTAATATGTAACTACTTATTAAGTGTAGATTTTAAATACATAGGTAATAAAGTACAATTAGTAAATCAATTTTTACCAATTGTAGTCAATTATGGAACCACATTTGAAAGTTTATATTCAATTTTCTTAATAGCTATAAATGTATTGAAAGATGAAACTGTAGAATGTGATAAGGTTGAATTTGAGAAAGAAATGAATGCTGTCCTACTTAGTGAAAAGTGGAAGAACATATATTTTAAAGCATTAAGAAATGCAAGTGGAAAAACAGAAGATATGATAAAAATGTCAGAAATTTATGCTATGAATTTATCTTTTGATGATTTATTACCGTACTTGGATAGAGATATTAGAGATTTTGAGGTGTATTGGCATATATCTAAAAAAGGAAGTACAGATTCTAGATTAAAGTTATTAAACTTTTTTGAAAAGACATTTAACATAGATGACTTAATTGGAAAAATGGAAGATATAGAGAAAGATAGATTAACTCAAGAATATTATGATGATATGTTATTTTTTATTGTTATTAAAGGCAGTAATTCATTATATCCTGAAGGAAAAAGCATATCTTTAAAAGGTATATTTGGAAATATAAATGAAGTAAGAAAAGAGTCCATAAATATTTTAAAAAGATACAGAGAAAAATTATCTCTTGGAGAATTGAAAATAGTTAAAGAAGCTTATGAAAAAGAAAAAAACCTAAGGTTGAAGGATGAATTGAGAAGACTATTATATGAGAGTAATAATTTGAAGAAAGAATTTATAAATATCGAAAAAATAAAAGTGGATGAACATGGTAAGGATATCTATTTAACTTCAGTATCTGTTGCTGGTTCAAGATTCAGAAATAGAGAATGCCTTGAAAAAGAATTAGAGAAGAGTAAAATATATTATCTAAATAGAGAGAAAGATAATTTGTATGATGAAAATGCTATTAAAATAGTTGGAGAAACAGGTTATGTAATAGGCTATGTTCCAAGAAAAGATAATTATATTTTAAGCAATCTAATAGATGGAGGAAAGCTATTATATTGCAGAGTAACAGAATACAATTTATATGAAGATTATATTTATGCAAATGTATACTTAAGTTATAAGGATGTAATTGAAACAGTTGAAAATTCTCTAAAAATGGTATTGGATAGGAGCAAAGTAAAAATTATAAACTAATAATTCTATATATTAATTAAGAATTGGATTATAAACAATAATATTTAGTATTATATAGTTGAAATGTAGAAAAATTTAAAATACAATGAATATATAAATAATTTTGATTTGAAATCTGTAAATATAGTTTTAATTTTGGGGAATAAATACATAAGTTTTATAAGTCAAATAAATGAATAGTAAATATTTAAAGAAATTTATATTTATATTGTTTATTAAAAATAGGGGGAGAACTTATGAAGATACAAAAAAAAATATTTATTATTCTTATATTAGTTTCAATAATTCCATCAATAATTATTGCTGGAATTTGTATACATAAGTTTACTAATAATTCTAATGAATTGATGAAAAATAACATTAAAACAGCCACAATAATAGAATCAAAGCGATTAAAGAGTTATTTTAGCCAAAAAGAAGTTACATTAAAAACAACTTCTCAAATTTCTTTAATTCAAGAATATCTATATAATGAAAATAGGAGAATTATAGATGATAGATTAAAACAAGAAAATATAAATAGTATATTAAGAGATATTAATAGTAAGGAAAAGTTTTTGCTTAGAATGTCGCTTATTGATAAAAATGATGTAGTAGTTGCATCAAGTGATGAAAATATTATTAATAAAAAGGCACTAATGTCAGGGTCAGAGTTTAAAGGTTTACCACAAGATAGTTTTAAAATCTCTAACATAAATAATAAAAAGAGTTTTTATATAAGTAAAAGAAACTTTGTAATGGGATATCCAATTTGGCTCAACAATGAATATCAAGGTTTTGTGTCCTTTATTGTAGATACAGACTATATTAAAAGTACAATAAATGATATACCTTCTTTTGATACAGGTAAAATGATTGTGATTGATTCTATAGGAAATGTAGTTTCTAATGATGGTAAATATAAATATAAAAATATAATAGAAGATGAAAGTTTTTTTAATGAATGGAAATCTACAAATTTAAAAAATAATCCAGATGGGTTTATAAGTTACTCTGAAGATAATATCAAAAATATTGGGTATTATTCTGAAGTATCAGATGGATGGTTTATATTAAGTAGTGTAGAAGAGTCAGAGATAATGAAGCCAATTGATAGGGCTATATTTGTTGTATTACTTTTTATGGTTTTGATTATATTTTTTATATGTCTAATCTCTGTATATGTAAAAAAACACTTTTTAAATCCTATGGGTAAGTTAATTGAAGGCATAGAAAAAATAAGAGATGGAGATACGAGTATAAGATTTAATCTTGATAAAAATAATGAATATGCTAAAATTATCAAAGCTTTCAATAATTTGATTGATACCATGGTCAATAATTCTGAAGAGCTAAAAAGAATAAATGATGACTTAAAAGTGCTGACTTCAAACATTCCTGGAGGAGTATATAAATATAGTTGTGATGGAAACTACATATTTAATTTTGTTAATGAAGGATATCAAAATTTATTGGGATATACAAAAGAAGAGATTGAATCATTTTTCGATAACAAATTGTTAAATGTTATATATGAAGATGACCGTGAAATAGTTAAAAATGAACTAGAAAGGCAACTAAAAAATGGCAATATACTTGAAGTTGAATATAGAGTAGTTCATTCAGATGGAGAGATACGTTGGTTATTAGATAAAGGACAAATAGTAAAAGATAAATATGGAGATTCATGGGTGTATTGTGTTGTGATTGATATTACATCAAGTAAGTCAGCACAAGAACAATTAGATGTAAGTGAAGAGTGCTATAGAATTGTTATGGACCAAGAGAATAACATTGTCTTTGAGTGGAACCTAAATACAGATACAGTAAACATTTCTGACAAATGGGAGAAGAAATTTGGATACAAACCAGTGAGAAATAATCTAATTGAGAATATGTTAGAAAGGGAAATGATATACAAAGATGATATATCAAAATATATAGACCTTTTCACTAGTGCTATGGAAGGCAATAATGCATATAATGAAACAGAACTTAGATTTAGAAAAGGAAAAAATGAATATATTTGGTGTAAAGTTAGATTATCTAGTATTATTGATAAGCACAATCAATGTACACGTGTTATAGGTATTGTTGTAGATATAGATAAAGAAAAAAGAAATAATGACGAACTTAAAAATAGAGCACAGAGAGACTTACTTACAGGATTATATAATAAAATTACAACAGAAGATTTAGTTAGAAATTATTTAGAAAATGAAGGTAGGGAATGTAGTAGTGCATTATTTATAATAGATATTGATGATTTCAAGAGAATTAATGATAATCTAGGGCATTTATTTGGAGATGCAGTTTTAAATGATATAGCATCTAAATTTATAAATATTTTTAGAGAAAGTGATATTATTGGACGTATAGGAGGAGATGAGTTTTTAATTCTTCTAAAAAACTTGAATTCAGAAGAAATACTAAAGCAAAAAGCAGATGATTTAATGAATTTATTTAGACGTTCATTTACAGGAAAAAATAAAGATTATAAAATTTCTGGAAGCATAGGGATTGCTATTTATCCTCAACATGGTAAAAACTTTAATGAACTTTTTAAAAGTGCAGACAATTCACTATATGTTGCAAAAGATAAGGGTAAAGATTGCTATTGGATATGTGAAAATAATAGTCAAACTATAGATAGTAAAAGAATAAGAGCTAAAAATTTTACTTCTGTGTTAGGTGGAGAAGAAGATATTGATGATGTGTACAAGAGCAAATCTACATTTAAACAAAATCTTTCTGAGTATATATTTAGAATTTTATATGAATCTAAAGATGTTGATACAGCAGTAAATTTTATATTGGAATTAGTTGGCAGGTCTTATAATGTAAGTCGTGCATATGTATTTGAAAATTCAGATGATAATACTTATTGTAGCAATACATTTGAATGGTGTAATGATGGTATTAAACCAGAAATAGATAATCTTAGAGAAGTATACTACAGTGTAATTGGAGATTATAAGCAATATTTTAATGAGAGAGGGATTTTTTATTGTAAAGATATATCTACACTTAAAGGTGGATTATATGAAATATTGAAAGCACAGGGTATTGTATCTATGTTGCAGTGTGCAATCTTAGATGAAGGCGAATTTAGTGGATATGTAGGATTTGATGAATGTAATGGAAATAGATTTTGGACCAAGGAAGAAATAGAATCATTGACATTTATATCAGAAATCTTAAGTGTATTTTTGATTAACAAGCATAAACAAGATAAATTAATAAAATCTTATGAGACTACAAAAGTGATTATGGATAATCTTAATTCATGGACTTATGTAATAAACAAAAATACTTATGAACTATTATTCATAAACCAAAAGACATTAAGTATTGCTCCAAATGCAAAGATAAATCAACTATGCTACAAGGCATTTTGGGGTAGAGATGAGCCATGTGAAATTTGTCCAATGAATGAACTTAATGAAGAAAAAAGGTCTTGTACAATTGAGATGTATAATGACAATCTTAATGTTTGGAGTAGTGCAAATGCTTCATATATAGAATGGAATGAAGAAAAAGGGGCTTGTCTAATGTGTTGTAATGATATAACTAAGTATAAAGGTAATAAATGTAAAGTTTAATATATTTTTTCTTGTTGTTAGATAAAACGAATATATGACTAAATTATTTTCTTAAAAAAACAATTGTTTTGTATATATGATGTATAATTAGAATTATATATTCATATTTACAAAACAATTGAAATTTGTATTATTTTATGATTTTAAATTTAGAAGGAATTGTAACTTCAGCCTTTTCTTTTATTTTAGAAGCTTGTTCTTTAACCTTATTTAACAATTCAGATTCATTTACAACTAATACTTTTCTTTCTTTCATTAGCCATTTACCATCACAAATTGTAGAGTCTACATTTTCACTAGTCATAGAATAAACTATATTTCCAATTGGATTATGCATTGGTAAACTATGAATTGTATCTGGATTTAGAATAATCATGTCAGCTTTTTTTCCTACTTCAAGACTACCAATTTCTTTTTCCAATAGAGCACATTTTGCTCCATTTAGAGTAGCCATTTCTAATACCTCTTCAGCAGGAATGACTGTTGGATTTAAAGTTCTACCTTTATGTATTAATGAAGTTAAATACATATCTCTCATAAGGTCCATTCTATTATTTGAAGGTGCGCCATCAGTACCAATTGAAACTGGCATTCCTTTTTCCAACATTTCAGGAATTGATGCAAACCCTAGAACTACTTTCATAGCTGCAGCTGGATTATGAGAAACTTTTACATCATGTAATCTAAATAAATCAATTTCTTTATGAGTAAGCCAAACTGTATGAGCAGCTAAAAGGTTTGGACCTAACACACCCAACTTATCAAGATACTCAACTGTTCCAACTCCATTATTTTGTTTTACAAATGAAATCTCATCAGCTATTTCAGCAATATGCATATGTATACCTGTATCGTACTTATCAGCTAGTTGTTTAGTCCTAACAAGTAATTCGTCTGTTGTATTAAAAATAGTTCTTAATGCAAACCATATTTTAATTCTCTCATTAGATGTATTATTAAATTTGTGGAATAAATCTAATTGAGTATTGATTTCTTCATCAGTAGTTTTTTGCCATGCCTCAGGAAGCCCATCTCCTGTATCCATAACCGATTTAGCTAAACATGCTCTAAGTCCAGTTTTGTCAACCGCTTCAACCATAGCGTCTACATATTGACCACCAGATTCTAAAAATGTAGTAACACCAGATTTTATCAACTCAATACAACATGCAGTGGATGAAATTAATGAATCTTCATAATTAAAGCTACTTTCAAATGGCCAGATTCTTTCTCTAAGCCAAGTTAAAAGTACAACATCATCTGCAAGACCACGTTCTAATTGTTGAGATAAATGAACATGTGTATTTACTAATCCTGGCATTAATATTTTTCCTTTAGCATCGTATATCTCGGCATCTTTATCAGCAATATTACTATCAAACTTACCAACCTTTTTTATAATGTTATTTTCAATAAGTATACTTCCATTCTCGTATACTTCTCTATCTGCATTCATAGTAATTAGATATGCATTTTTTATAAGTAATTGTGACATAAGTATCCTTCCTTTTCTATATATTTTTGTATCTACATATTATGATAATAAATTTTCTATACAAAGTTAATAGCAAAATCAATTTATATATAAAATTGATTTTGCTATTCATAAAATTTAAAATAAATAAGATTTTATTTTATATATTTTAAAATATTAACTTAGAACTAAGTTTACAACTGCAAGTAAACCTATAACCCAAAGTGTAATACTGATTTTATTAGTTTCTTTAGCTACAACATGCATTATTATATATGAAATAAATCCAAAGCATAAACCAATACTTATACTATAAGTCAAAGGCATTAATAAAACTGTGACAAAAGCAGGTACTGCTATTTTACTATCAGCAAAATCAATTTGTTTTATGCTTTCAAACATGAACACACCAACCATTACAAGTGCAGGTGCTGCAGCATAAGTAGGAACTACACCAAGTAATGGTGTAAATATAAGTGTAGCTAAGAATAATGCTGCTGTTACTATTGAAGCAAGACCAGTTCTTGCACCTGCTGCTATACCAGAAGCAGATTCTCCAAATGTTGTAACTGTACTAGTTCCTAAGAATGAACCTATTAAAGTAGAAGAAACATCTGCATATAACATTTTTCCTAAATCTTTTATTTCGCCATTTTCATCTTCAAGACCCATTTGTTTACAGCAAGTAATAAGAAATGCTAATGAATCAAACATATCTATAAACATAAAAGAGAATATAGGTCCAATTAATGAGAATTTCAATGCTCCTACAATATCTAATTTAAAAGCAATTGGTGCTATACTAGGTGGTTTTGAAATTATTGCTGTTGGTAATTCTACAAATCCAAATATAATAGATATTATTGTTGCAACAACGATACTTATTAATATTCCACCTTTAACTTTCTTATATTCTAATATTGCCATTAAGATAAGAGCAAAAAGAGCTATTAAAACTGTTGGTGTAAAATCTGCAAGTGAAACTATAGTGTCTGGATTTGCTATTATAACACCCATATTTTTTAAACCAACAAAAGCAAGGAAAAGACCTATACCTGCTGAAGATGCTACTGCTAATTCTCTAGGAATCGCGTCTGCAATGGTCTTTCGAAGACCAGTTACTGCGAGTGTAAAGAATACACATCCAGATAAAAAGACTACCCCAAGACCTGTTTGCCACGGGATTCCTGCTCCTATAACCAAAGAGTATGTGAAAAATGCATTTAATCCCATACCAGGTGCTAGAGCAAATGGAGCATTTCCTAAAAGTGCAAATATAAGTGTACCAATGGCTGTAGCTAATATAGTAACAGTTATAAGTGCGGCTTTATCCATACCAGCCTCAGATAATATTGCTGGATTTACGAAAACTATATATGCCATTGTTAAGAATGTAGTAACTCCACCTATCACTTCTGTTTTAAGATTAGAGCCACGTTCGCTGAATTTAAACATTTTGTCTAAAAAGCTTAGTGATGAATTATTTCCATCTGGTTGTACATTGTTAGTGTTTGGTACCATTTTTACCTCCAAAAAACTTAAGATATAAACAAAAAAATATATATTCATATAGATAGAATAGAATATATATTCAAAGTTGACATTCTATTCATAGAAAACTCATTTAAGGTGAGTTTGTAGAAACTATTAGACCATATTACTAATATTATATGAACATTTTCTATTTGTTTTTCTGTTGTATTATATCGTAATATTGTATTATTTACAATAAATTTAATGAAATTATTCGTTTTTTTTGTCGATTTTATAAAAAATTAAGGTTATTATTATTAAAAATTATTATCTTCAATAATAAAATACGTATGAGAATAGAACAAGCTATACCTATATACCTTATACTATTAATGGAAGTTTATTATAGTTAAGTTTGTGATATAATTATAAATGTACTGAATACAAGAATATTTCGTAAAAACTTTTTAATATATTAAATATATGTATTAAGTTAATATATTAAATAAAACAATGATAAAAAGAATATAATTTATAGTGGAGGGGAAAATGACTAAAATTATTAAAGTACAAAAGCCTAAATTTACAGGGGAATTAGAAACTATTGAAAATTTTGAAAATATACTTGATGATATACTTAATGATGAAAAAATATTTAATAAAATTATAGAAAATGAAATTATAAGTGATTTAGATGCTGTAAGAGTTAGCTTTGAGTCTTGTATATTTAGAAATGTATCTTTTGAAAATTGTAACTTAAAAAAGATTGATTTACTGGATGTGGTGTTTGAAAATTGTAATTTATCAAATACATTTTTTGATGAAGGAAGTATATATAGAGTTGAATTTAAAGACAGTAAATTGATAGGAGTTAGATTTGATGATTGTATACTTAAAAACGTTTTGTTCAAGGATGTTTTAGGTAAGTATTCTAACTTTTCATTCTCTAAATTTAAGATAGTTTCTATTTTAGATTCAAATTTTGAAAATTCTGTCTTTCAAGAAGTAAAAAATGATAACTTGGTATTCGAGTATACAAATCTTAGAAAAGCAAATTTTAATGGAGCTAGACTTTCTGGTGTAGATTTTACTACTAATAATATTGAAGGAATTGAGGTTGGAATAAACGATATTAGAGGAGCTATCTTTGATGTATCACAAGCAATTGATTTAACGAAATTGATGGGAATTATCATAAAATGAAAAAAATATTCATGAAATAAATTGGGAAAACGTTAACAATGTGTGAATTTTTACCAGATTGACATTTTTATGAAAATAAAGTAAGATTATCTTAATATTCAAAATATTTTCAAAGGGGGTAGTTTAGTGTGAGTAAGCAGATGAGAGATATTTTTATAGTTGGTTTTGCTTTATTTTCTATGTTCTTTGGCGCAGGAAATCTTATGTTCCCTCCATTTTTAGGAATGGAATCCGGCAAAGACTGGTTAATTCCTCTTGTTGGCTTTGTTGTTGCAGATGCTGGTATAGCAATGCTTGTTATTATAGCAACAGCAAGATGTAAGGGAAGCATGGATGATGTACTTAGGAGAGCTGGTAAAGGATTAGCAAGAGTAATGAGTGTAGCTGCTCTAGCATGTTTGGCACTTCTTGTTATACCAAGAACTTGCGCAACAACATATGAAATGGGTATTATACCAATATTTGGAGACCATGGACCAGTAGCTAAAGCAATATTTTCAGTAATCTTCTTTGGATTGACTTTAGCATTTACAATTAGGTCTTCTAAGGTTATAGACATAATAGGTAAGTATTTAACTCCAGCGTTATTATTAGTATTATTTGTTTTAATAGTAAAAGGTATAATTTCACCAGCAGGACCTATGAGTCCAGAGCATATGATAGATAGAAATCTATTTGGTGAAGGTATATCACAAGGTTATCAGACAATGGATGCTCTAGGAGCAGCATCTATGGCAACTATAATGTTGATGTCTATAGTAGGTAAAGGATATACATCAGATAAAGACCAAATAGGAATGACTATTAAAGCTGGTTTTGTAGCTTGTGTATTTCTAGCATTAGTATATGGAGGTCTTACTTATTTAGGTGCAACAGTTTCAACAATATATGATACTAGTGTTCCTCAAGCATCTTTATTAGTTGAAATAACTAGTATACTATTATATGGTCAAGTAGGAAAGGTAATTTTAGGTATAATTGTAGCACTTGCCTGTCTTACTACTTCTACAGGTTTAACAGCATCAATATCAACTTATTTTGAAGGAATAAGCAAGGCAACTTACAAACAACTAGTTATAGGGATATGTATAGCTAGTATGCTATATCAAATTTAGGTGTTGATTCTATAATAGCTATATCAGTTCCAATACTACAAACTATATATCCTGTTTTATTAGCAATAGTTATCATGGAGTTGGCTGGTAAAAATATAAAGAATGATAACGCATTTAAAGGTGCAGCATATGTTACATTAGTGGTTAGTTTATTATCTGCTGTAAATGGAATGACAGGAGCTGTTCCATTTATACAAAGCTTACCACTTGCAGGTTTGGGCTTTAACTGGGTAATACCAGCTATATTGGGTGGAATAGTTGGTAACTTCATAAAAAGCAACAAACAAGTAGCATAATAATTTGTAATTAATTTAATTTTATAATATATAATTTTTTAGTACTATGGGTAGGTTTAATCAAAACCTAATCTACCTATAGTACTTTTTAGATTGAGTAATAATAGTGTGTATATAATTTTTTTATAATATAATTTTTCTTTGAAGTATGATAAAATTAGTAATAGTGATAAGAAAGTACAAATTTAGGAGGTTTTAACTAATGCTTAGAAAAATAACAGCATTTATGCTATCCATATGTTTAATTATTGGACTTACAGGCTGTAGTTTGCTTACAGGCAAGAAAGATAAAAAGGAAATTATAGATGACTTTAAAGTTGCAGTAGTGACTCAACCATTATCTGAAAATAAAGTACAGTATAATATAGTAGAAGAGTTGGCAAAAGAGTATGAAGAAGAGAATAAAATTGATAAAGACAAAGATGGTAAAGCTAAAGTTAAACAAACTATAAAGCATGTTGTATTACCAGAAAACTTTACTTCTAATATAGATAACGCTATAAATCAAATAGTAAAATTGGCTGATGATAAAGAAATTCAGGCAATTGTAGTATCTACAGATCAAGCAGGTCTTTTACCAGCTTTACAAAAGGTAAAGGAAAAGCGTTCAGAAATAATAACTATTTCTGCACCTATGGGAGATGACAAGAATCAATTAAGCCAGTATGTTGATGTGAATTTAGGAATTAATATAGAGGAAAGAGGAAAGTTGTTAGCAGAACATTCAAAAGAAATGGGAGCAAAGGCTTTTATTCATTATGCTTCTAAAGATGACTTAAAAGATGCTAATATAGCCAAAAGACTAGAGAAGATTAAAGAGGCTTGTAAAAATATAGGATTGCAATTTGTACAAGTGGATACACCAAACATGAATACTGAAGAAGATAAAAATAAAGTCAAGCAATTTTTAAATGAAGATATTGAAAAACAAGTTAAAAAATATGGAAAAGACATAAATGTATTTGGTGTAAATGAGTATATGGACGAAGTTATATTAACGAAGGCTTTAGAGTTAAAGTATATAGTTGCAGAGCAAAGTAATCCATCACCAACACAAACATATCCTGAGGTTATGGGATTAAAAATATCTAAAAAAGATGCTCAAAATTATGATAAAATAAACGATATGATAAGTGAAAAAGCTAAGGCTGCTGGTATGTCAAATAGACTTGGCGGATATCCTATGCCAATGGATGCTTTTATACCATCATTAGCAATCTATCTTGCTAGTGAAATGGTAAAGGGTGACTTGACACAAGAAGATGTAAGTGAACCAGATTATTTAGAGGCATTTACAGAATTAAAATTTGGAATTGGTGCTGAATTTGCACCTTTAACAGATGTACTTTATAATTATCAATTAGTAATTTTAAATCAATTAATCTATTAATATTAAAAGCTATGAGATTAGTAATAAAATACTAATTTCATAGCTTTTTCTGATAATAAATGAGTTTTATTATTTTATATAAAAACTTATAAAAAAATAAAATCTTATAGATATATAAAACTTGATAAAGTAAATATGAATTACTATAGATTTAAATTATATTATTTTCTATTATTTTTATGCCTTTTTCGGTTAAAGTGGAACCTTTTCTTCCTTTACTAGAAGATAAGTATCCATTGTGTGTCAAATATTCTAGCATATTTCTTACTTCATATTCTGTGACATTATATTCCATAAATTTCATTAGTTTTGTCCTTCCCATGGGTTTCATATATAATGATTTTAAAATAGAAATACATATGTTTTTGTCATATTGACTTAATTCATGAAATATAGAGATATTATTTGATACATGATGATTATTTAATTTTGAAGATATATTTTGAGGTAAATCATTTATTGTAAGATAATTAGAACCCATGTAAGCCATATATTCAATACAATTTCTTAATTCCCTAATATTACCCATCCAAGTGTAGGAATTTAAAGTCTCTAAAAGATATTTATCTAGTTTGACATTTTTATAGGGAAGTTCTTTTAAAAATGATTCTAAAAGAAGTGGGATATCTTCTAATCTCTTTCTAAGAGGAGGTAAGTCCAAGGTAAACATACTTATTCTATAAAATAAATCCATCCTAAATTTATTTTCTATGATTAATTTTTCTAAGTCTTTATTTGTGGCAGCTAATATCCTTACATCAATTGGAATGATGCTTGTACCACCAATTTTTCTGATTTCTTTTTCTTGCAAAACTCTCAGAAGTTTAACTTGTAAATTATGTGGCATATCTCCTATTTCATCTAAAAATATAGTACCAGTATGAGCTAATTCAAATAATCCTTTTTTTCCACCCTTTTTTGCACCAGTAAAAGAGCCATCTTCATATCCGAATAGCTCACTTTCAAGCAGCTCGCTTGGTAATGAAGCACAATTTATGGCTACAAAAGGTTTATTTTTTCTATTTGAATGGTTATGTATTGATTGAATGAAGGCTTCTTTACCTGTTCCTGTTTCACCTGTTATTAATATAGGATTGTCTGTAAGGGCCATTTTCTTTGCTTTTTCAATACAATCTTTTATAACCACACTATTTCCAATAATATTATTAAATTTATATTTAGCTACATAACCTCTTTTAACAGAATCACTTCTTATTTTCTGTTCTAATATCTCTATATCGTTTACATCTTTTAAGGTAACTAAGCAACCTTCTATATTTTTATAAAGATAAAATGGTTTTTTAGAAAGTATGAATTTTTTATCTATTTCATCTATGTATATAATCATATTATCTATGTTTAAATTCTTCGTAATTTTATGTAAAAAACTCTTTGGTAGATAATCCATTAAAGATGGAGATTTTATAAGCTTTTCATCTAGTTCCAACATGTTAAGTAAAGACTTATTTACAAAGGTAACTTTGTTGAAGGTGTTAAAAAATATTAAACCATCCCCTATTTCATCAATAGTCATGTAAAGTATAGTTTTTAATTTAGATATATTATCTAATGATGTATTTAAAAAGTCATGACTGAGTGTTTCCTTGGATAATTTGTATAATCTTTCTATAAATTTTTCATTTTTTAATTTTAATACCACTAGTAATGACATATATGTATCTAATGAAATTTTTCTCCATCCTAAATCAACTATGTTTTTTATGTATTTTGGTATAAATCTAATTTGTCCTGGCGTTATAGCTGTATCTAAATCATATATTTCGTTACAATCTGGATATGTTGGTACAAAATCTATATGATTTATCCCAATTTTATATAGGTAGGTAGCCATTTCAAATGCGGATGTTTTATTAGTTGTCATAAGCAATGATTTTGTACCAGGAGGTAGTTGCATCATTTTTTCATAACCAAGCTTTGAAAGTGCTTTTGTTCCATGGATAATTTCAATATCTTCTTTAAAATGTTTTATTAAAAAATTACTAGTTAAAGGTGATAGAGAAAGTACAACGTCTCCTTCTAAATTTTCTTTTATACCATCGAGTATATTTTGTGTTTCTATTATTATCTCATCTCCAAAAAAGTTTATTAACTCTTCTTTGTAATGATTACTATTCAATTTATCGTATGTTATAAGGATTAATTTCTTTTTATCCATTTTATTTCTCCTAACAAAGTAGTATTTATTTTATTTTTTAAAGTATAAGGTAAGTTATATTATACAATAAATAAGATGATAAATTTAGAAATTCAATCAAAAAAAGGTTTTTATAGGTTTTTATCCTATAAAAACCTATTTATAAATATTTTTTAAGAAATAAATAATGTGTGTTTTTATTTAAATAAGTATGTTTTAATAGGCAGTAAAAAAAATAAGGTATTTGTAGACTTTAGAAGTTAGTAATTATAAGCAATTTACTGAATGGAATAAATTTACAATAAAAAGATATATACAAAAACATTATTATTAAGTTATTGGCATAAATTTTGCTTATTAAAGAGATATACTAATAAATTTTATTTAAACAGGAGGGAGAATTTAAATGAGCAAATTAGAATCAACAACAGAAAAAGTAGAGGTAAAATGGTATGGGTATGTAGCATTAATCTTGGGTGCATTATTCTTTTCAGGAATATTTAAAGATGCATCAGGGCCATTAAAAGTATTGGATTTTAACAATGTATTGGGTTCTTTTGGAACATTAGGAACAGTTAATGATGGTGTAGGTACATTAGCTGCAAATTTTAGAGGAGATGGAGGCACTGGTCCTAGAGATGGGTGGTTATACGCATTGACACTGATACCATCAGTTATGTTTGCACTTGGAATAGTTAGAGTTATAGACCATTTAGATGGAATGAAGGCAGCTCAAAAACTTCTTAGTCCTCTATTAAAACCATTACTAGGATTGCCTGGATTTGCAGGGTTAACTTTAATAGCTAGTTTACAATCTACTGATGCAGCTGCATCTATGACTAAAGAACTTAAAGATGATGGATATATAGATGATAAACAAAAAGCTGTATTTTGTGCATTTCAGTTTTCAGGTGCATCTGCAATCACGAACTTCTTTGCTTCTGGAGCAGCATTGTTTCCATTTATCGGAGATGTTCCAATATTTATACCACTTGCTTTAATATTAATTATGAAGTTTGTTGGAGCAAACTTACTTAGACTATATTTAAATAAATTTGACAAGGAGGAAGTTTAATATGAGTGAGGTAGCAAAAAAAGAAGTAAAAGCTAAGAAAGGGAATGTGATAGACGCATTTATTGGAGGAGCTAGAAATGGATTTCAAATAAGTACAAATTCAATGGCTCCAAATGTTATATTTGGTTTTGCTATAATTTCTATATTTAATTTAACAGGTCTTTTGGATTTAATAGGGACAATATTTACGCCTGTAATGAGTATATTTGGACTTCCAGGTGTTGCAGCAACTGCAATAATGACAATATTTATATCAATGGGAGGTGCATCTGGAGTAATAGCAGGTCTATTTACAGCAGGTCAGATAAGCCAAGCACATGTTGCAATTCTTTTACCAATGTTATTGCTTTCAGGAGCTCAGATACAATTTATGGGTAGACTCTTAGGGACTGCTGAATTAAAGACAAAATATTATCCACATATGTTTGTTATAGCAACTTTAAATGGTTGTATTGCAATGCTTATAATGAATTATTTCGTAGTATAGGTAATTATAAGAAAAGTTTAATATAAATAGAAGATTTACATTCTGAGGAGGAGTTATATTATGGAAACTAATAAAAATTATATTGAATATGTACATAGAGTGTATGATTATTTACACACTATACCAGAAAAAGGGTTTGAAGAATACAAGACATCGGAGTTTGTTTTAAAAGAACTTGAAAAAATGGGTTTTGAAGATATTAGTAAAGGCATTGCAGGAACTGGTATTATAGTAACTATAGATTCTAAAAAAGAAGGACCAGTATTTGCTATAAGAGCAGATATGGATGCGTTGGAATTTATAATAGATGGAGAAAAGAAAATGATACATGCTTGTGGTCATGATGGTCATACTTCTATGCTTTTAACAGCTGCAAAGTTAATAAAAGAAAGAAATTTAGTAAAGAGAGGAATTCTAAAAATACTTTTTCAACCAGGAGAAGAAAAGTTATATGGTGCATTAAGAGTAATTGATTCTGGTTTATTGGATGATGTGGAAGAAATGGTAGGTATGCACTTAAGACCTGGACAAGATTGTAGATTGGGAAAGGCAATACCTGCAATGTATCATTGTGCTAGTTGTATAATGGAATTTACGATTAAAGGTGTTACTTGTCATGGTTCTAAACCGCATTTAGGAGTAAATGCAGTAGATGCCGTTTGCTTAGCAGTGAATGCAATAAATGCAATAAGAGTAAATCCAGCTGTACCAAATTCTATAAAAGTAACAAATGTATCTGTTAAAGGAGAAACATATAATAATATACCAGATGAAGCATTTATGGCTTTAGATATAAGAGCAGAAAGTAATGAGATAATAGAAGAATTAAAAGAAAAAGCAATACATGCTGTAAAAACTTCTGCCAATTCTATAAATGCAGAAGCTGTGTTGCTTTCAAAAGATGGAGTTCCAGCAGCAGAGTTTGACGAAGAGCTTGTAAACTTAGCTGAAGAAACTATAAAAGATGTATTGGGAGAAGATGCGTCTATAGGTATATTTAAAAATTCTGGTGGAGAAGATTTTCACTATTATACACAAAAACTAAAATGTAAAACTACATATATTGGATTGGGAGCTGATGCTACACCAGGATTTCATAATCCAAATGTGACATTCGATACAAAAGCTTTAGAATATGGCGTTGATATATGGTGTAGATTAGTTGAAAAGAGATTGGGTAATATATAAATTAATGATTCCACATTTAGAATTTTAAAAATTGTAGAAAAAGATTGCTTATATTAGTTGAAATGTAATTAATATGAGCAATCTTATTTTGATATGGTGAAATTATTTTTGCAACATTGAAAAAAACTATGACAATAAAAATAAGTATATTTTTAATCTATTGGACAAAAAAGTGTTACTATTATAATATGTAGAATTGTAAAATGACACCAAATTACATCTAGTAATATACGTAATAATTATAAAATTTATATTTTTAGGAGGAGTAAAATGAGTAAATATAATTTTGACCGAGTAATAGATAGAGTGGGGACAGATTGTGTAAAATGGGACTTTAGAACTAATTGTTCACCAAAAGCACAAAAAGATGGTTTACCTTTTTGGATTGCAGATATGGATTTTGAATGTGCAGAGCCAATAATAGAAGCATTACATAAAAAAGTTGACCACAAAATATTTGGATACAGTTCTAATGACAGCGAGAAATACTTTAATGCAGTTTGTGGTTGGTATAAAAGAAGATTTAACTGGGAGATAAACAGAGAAGATATTATTTTTAGCCCAGGAGTTGTACCAGCTGTTGCTATTTTAGTAAGAATATTAACCGATTCTAATGAAGGTGTAATAGTTCAAAAACCAGTGTATTATCCATTTGAAGCTAAGATAAAAAGTAATAATAGAGAAGTTGTAAACAATCCTCTGATATATGAGAATGGCACATATAGAATGGATTATGTTGATTTAGAAGAAAAGGCTAAGTGTAGTAAAAATAAAGTACTTATACTTTGTAGTCCTCATAACCCTGTGGGCAGAGTATGGAGGGAAGATGAATTAAAAAAAGTTGTAGAAATATGCAAAAAATATGACTTATGGATAATAGCTGATGAGATACATTCTGACTTAATTAGAAAAGGATTTAAACATACTCCTTTACAATCATTATGCCCAGAATATAAAGATAAAATAGTTACATGTATAGCACCAAGTAAAACGTTTAATTTGGCTGGAATGCAACTATCTAATATAATAGTGAATAATAATGAATTAAAAAAGAAATATCAAGAAGAGGTCACAGCTGTTGGAGTTGGAACTTCACCAAATCCTTTTGCTATTGTGGCTACTATAGCAGCATATAATGAAAGTGAAGGTTGGCTTAATGAATTGAATGAATATTTAGATAGTAATATAAAATTTATTGATGAATACTTAAAAGAAAATTTACCAAAAGTAAAACTTGTTTATCCAGAAGGAACGTATTTAGCATGGTTAGATTTTACTGCATATGGATTGAATGAAATAGAACTTGAAGATTTAATGTTTAAGAAAGCTAATGTATTATTTGATGAAGGCTATATATTTGGAAAACAAGGAATAGGATTTGAAAGAATAAATGTAGCATGCCCACAGTCTTTATTAAAAGAATGTATGGATAGATTAAAGGCTACATTTGAAAATTTATAAGTATAGGTAAAAATTTATAGGATGTATAGAAATAAAAAATATTAAACTTGACAAATTTTAACTAATCACTTATCATACTATTATGAATAAATAGAAAACATAAGAGAGTTAAATTTTATTAGATTAAATTCTTAAAGACTTTGAAAGGAAGAGTAGTTATAGAATGTAGTTAAAGCGAGTTGGTGATGGTGTGAGACCAATATGAAGTCTATAATGAAGAACATCCTGGAGTTGCTAACCGAAATTTTAAAATAGTAGGCTTAGTCGGAACCAAACCGTTATCATATTGGGATGTATCGAGTAATATCTGTACATTATGAGCTGGGTTTAAATTTATTTTAAACTAATCAGGGTGGTACCGCGGAAAGATAACCTTTCGTCCCTTTTATATAGGGATGAGAGGTTTTTTTAATGGAAAAATATATAAATCTAGGGAGTGAATAATATGAGTACAATAATACCAAAGGATTATAAAAGTAGTTTGAATGTAATTGATACACAAGTAGCTATAAAAAAATTAAAAGATTTTTTTGAAATGAGATTAAGTAATGAGCTAAATCTAATAAGAGTTTCTTCTCCATTATTTGTATTACCTGAAACAGGTGCAAATGATAATTTAAATGGAGAAAAGGCTGTAAGTTTTGATATACCATTTATGAATAAAAATGCAGAAATTGTTCAATCACTTGCAAAATGGAAGAGATTAGCTCTTAAAAAATATGGCTTTGAAGTTGGTAGTGGTTTATATACAGATATGAATGCGATAAGAAAAAATGAAGAATTAGATAACATACATTCTCTTTATGTAGACCAATGGGATTGGGAATTGGTGATAGATAAAAGTAGCAGAAATGAAAAAACTTTGAAAGATATTGTAAAAAGATTGTATGGAGTATTTAAAGATACTGAAATATTTGTATGTAGCATGTATGAAGGTATAAAAGAAATATTGCCAGAAGAAATAACATTTATAACATCACAAGAGTTAGAAGATATGTATCCAGAACTATCTCCAAAGGAAAGAGAAGATAAAATTGTAAAAGATAAGAAAGCTGTATTTATAACTCAAATAGGAAAGACACTAATGTCAGGAGAAAAGCATGATGGAAGAAGCCCTGACTACGATGATTGGGAATTGAATGGAGATATATTATTTTATAACCCTGTTTTAGATTCTGCATTAGAACTATCTTCAATGGGAATTAGGGTTGATGAAGAGTCTCTTGATAGACAATTAAAACTGGCTGAATGTGAAGAAAGAAAAGAGTTTGATTATCATAAGATGCTTTTAAATGGTGAACTTCCATATACAATTGGTGGAGGTATTGGTCAGTCAAGAATATGTATGTATTTCTTACAAAAAGCTCATATAGGAGAAGTACAAGTTGGAGTATGGCCACAAGATATGATTAAAAATTGTAGTAGTGCAGGAATTGAATTATTATAATTTAAATATATACTAATTGATAAAATTTATAGCTAATATACTCATCAAATTAATTATATCGGTTATAATGTAGAATAACCTATAATTATAAGAGGTGGTAAATATGGAATCTCTAAGAAGAGTCGTTAATATAATTTTAGATTTTTTAAAAAAAATTTTAGTGAGATTTAAAAATGCTAAATTTGGTTTACTTTTTATATTTGATTTACTCAAACTACCTGATTTTATGACTGATAAAAGAATCAATATAGTTTATAAAGTAAAAGTAGTTTCTGTTTTGATTTTCACTATATCATACTTTGTATCTGGAGTTGATATAATCCCGGAGATGCTTACTGGAGCATTTGGATTTATAGACGATATTATAGTATTAATTTGGAGTATAGGTATTGTGAATGAAGAAATTAATAGATATAGAGATATTACAAAAAAAGATAAACATTCAAATATAATTGAAAATGTAGAATTTTCTATAAAAGATGAAGAAGAATAACAATTTATATGTGTTATGCTTAGATATTATACGATATTAAGTGCTACTAGATAGTAGTTAAATACTAGCTTTTGCTACTATCTAGTAATAAACACTTAACTGACATCTAACTGACAAATAAAAAAAATATATGATTAACTGACATCTAACTGACATAGAACTGACCATTATTTAAATAATATTTTACTCAAGTTGTCAGATGCTTCTTTGTCCATTTCTTCTAAAACATGAGAGTATTTATTCATAGTTATTTTTATATCTGTATGCCCCAATCTTTCTGATATAGTTTTTATATTAGTTCCAGAAAGCAACATTAAAGTTGCATTTGTATGTCTAAGCTCGTGCAATTTTATGTATCTAAGATTGTTACTCTCTAACAATCTTTTAAAAGGTTTGAAAAATTTTTGTTGTGTCCAAGGTTGAAATTTTTTATTTAAGCATATTAAATCTAATTCGTTTTTTAGTATACCTTGTAATTTTAATTTATTTTGTCTTAACTTTTCTTCTTTTAATAGTACTATCAACTCTGTTGGTGCTGTTAATCTTCTCTTAGATTTAGTTGTTTTAGGGGATTTAAAAGTTACTTTTCCATCGACATGTACCATTGTTTGCTTTATATTTATGACTCCTTCATTAAGTTGAACATCAGACCATCTAACTCCTACAGCTTCACCAAAGCGTAGACCAAGTCCTAGCATAAAATAAATAGGTATAGCTAAATTAGTATCAAGACACTTTTCTAACAGCATCTGAGCTTCTTCTTTAGTATAAAAATTAGTTTCAGAAACATCTTCTTTATTTGGAGTTATTACAAACTTAGTAACATCTTCTTGTATTTCTCTGAGTCTATAAGCTTCATGTAATAGAGCAGTTAAAAAACTGATTGAATTTTTAGCAGAATTTAAAGAATATTTTTTATATATCTTATTAACATATGTTTGTAAAATGTTTGGACTAATATCAATTAATTTTATATCTCCAAAAAAAGGTTCAATGTGATTTCTAATTACACTTTTTCTATTTCTCAAAGTATAAGGCGAAAAATCATCTTTCCTTTCTTCCAAATATCTATAACACCTTTCTAAAAGAGTTACACCACTTGGAGCAACAAACTTATTCTTGTTTATAGTTGATTTTATTTCAATTAAATGTTTTTCAGCATCTTTTTTCTTTTCATAACTTCCATAACTTTTTTGTTTCTTTTTCCCAGTTTCTTCTTCCACATACTCCACATATACATGAAATTTTTCATTTCTTTTTCTTATAAAAGCTGATTTGATGTTCATATGTACACTCCCTTTATAAGTTTTATAAAATTTATATAAAAGAGCAGTTAGACTGCTCTAATTATATCTAATGAATATTAAGATGGTTTTTTAAAGCTTCTTGAAGTATCTGAGAAAAATTAACCTTATTTCTTTCAGCTTCTCTATTAAGCCATTGTGGTATAGTAAGAGTTTTTTTAACAGAATAATTCTCTATAGCTTTTCTGTGAATAGGCATATATATCTCTATTAAAGTTGGTATTTGATTTTTCTCTAAGTTTAATTTATCTATAGTCGTTGGATTCGGTATTATGTCATTATCTTCTTCCATGCCATACAGATGTAGCCCTAATGCTTCTTTTGCCATTTTTAAAGCTTCTTCTGTTGTATCTCCACATGTAAGGCAACCTGGTAAATCAGGAAATTCTACAGAGATACCATCCTCATCATAGCTTAGTATGGCAGGATATACATATATATCTTTTTTCATTATATCAACTCCTTAAAGTTTTTGTAAGGAGAGAGGGATTAACTAATATTAATCCCAGCTTGTTTAAAAATACTTTTCACAGTTCGAAGTGGCAAATCCTTTTTTGGATGATTTATAACTAACTTAGTGTAATTTAAACTAGTAATGGTCACCAACACAATTTATTTCATACCAACCATCTGCACTGAGTATCTTTAAAATTTCTCTTGAAGAATAAGATTTCATATTCCCTCCTTACAATTATATTATAACACGTATTTATATACGTGTCAATTACAAAGCAATAAATATTTTAAAGAAGGAAAAGAAAATTTAATGTAGAATTATTAAGATGTATAGTATTTCATATATAAAAGGGGGAGATATTGTGAAATTAAAGAAATTATTAGCACTAGGGTTAGCCATGTCAATGTTTGCTGCGGGTCCTATATCAGCTAATGCACTTGATACAATTTATACTATTCAAGGAAAAGATAAATACGAAACGGCTGCTCTTATAGCTGATGAACAAAATTATACTACAGCTATATTAATTAATGCAGACAGCACAATGGCTGATGGATTAAGTGCGAGTGGACTTGCAGGAGCGACAAATGCACCAATTCTTTTGACTAAAAAGAATGATATACCAAATGTAACTCTTAAAAGAGTAGAAAAAGCTAAAAAGGTATACATAATAGGCGGAGAAAGTTCTATTGATAAATCAACTGAAAATATTTTAAAAAATAAGAATATAGAAGTTAAAAGACTTCAAGGTAGTGATAGAATAAAAACAAGTTATAATGTAGCAAAAGAAATAAATTCCATTAATAAAGTAAATAAGGTTATATTGACTAATGCTTTTAAAGGTGAACCAGATGCTATGAGCATTGCTTCAGTAGCTGTTAGAGATAAAGCACCCATAGTATTAACTGATGGGAATAGTGTACCATTTAATACTACTGGAACAGAAAGTTATATAATAGGTGGCACTTCATCAATGAGTGATAACTTAGTAAATGATACTAATTCAACTAGATTGGGTGGAGTAGATAGATATGATACTAATAAGAAGATAGTAAATAAGTTCTATAATGGAGCAAAAGAATTTTATATAGCAAGTGGAACAGATTTAGTGTATGCACTTGTTGGTTCTACTATTGCTAAATATACACCTACAGTATTAGTTGGTGATAATAGTAATAAAACTATACTAAAAGGTGCAGAAGAGTTAACTATCATAGGAGATTTGTCAATAGATGTAATAGACCAAGTTGTTAACATGGTATATCATGATATTATTGAAAAAGATTATTTTTCAGATGAAAAACATATAGATAAGATAGAGCAAAGCATTATAAATGATATAATAAATAGTTTTGGACCAATTAGTGAAGATGATATTGTTAGCAATTCAAATAACGATTCTAATACAAATGGTAATTTACCTGGTGATGTAGATGGAATAAATTAAACATAAATATTTATTATAAGGAGCTAAGGGTAATGTAAAATAATTTAGCTCCTTCGTTCTTTCTAAAAAGAATAAATTAAAGGTTTTAATCTAACGAGCCTTCATCTGTTGTCTCCTCAGATTTAACATCCCAAACAGAATAAACACAAGTATTTTCATCTCTGTGTTCAATAGTTATATCATATAAAGAATTTTTGTACATATCTTGTTCACTTTCTAATTTATAACCTTTTTCGTATACATAAACAGTTACTGTGTCAATATTTTCATCATAATAGTTTAAAAAATCCTTAGATAAATTTTTGCAATTTGATGGGTCAAAGTCTTTAGGCATTTCTATAACAACAAACTTAAAATCGCCATATGTACCACCATGTCTTGTTTTTTCTCCTAAAACATTGTAATTTAATTTCTTTTCTGAATTATTTTTCCCTTGTTCTTGTTGACTACATCCTGTAATAACAACTGTTATAATTATTATTACAAAAATTATACTAGTTATTTTCTTTAGTATTTTCATTCAATAAACCTCCCTCACATATTTTTACTCTACTTTATGATAATAACAATTTAAGTATATAAAATTTTCCATACAAATACTATATATATTGGGGAAAACATAGAATTAAATAGTTTTAAAAAGAGTACTATATTTACAGTCTATAAAAAAGTAAAATAAATACCATATTAATTAGTATAAAAAGCATTATAAAAATAGGTTTTTATAAAAAAATATAATAAAAAACTCGATTAATAATATACTAGATTGGAAAAAACTTCCAACCGTCTACAAATTTCGATTTTTTTATTACAATTACGCTTTTTTTATTGCATTAACAAATCAAAAGTATTATTATGTAAGTAAGATAATTATCTAAGACAATTCTGAATAATCTAAAAATATTTCTAGAAATGAAAGGGTACAATTACATAGTTTTTATTAAAAAATTGTTGGGAGTTTTTAACTAAAAATAAGAACATAAGTTCTTATGATAGGGGGATATATATGTATAAGTCAAATGAAAGTATTAATGAAGAAGAACGAATTAAAAAGACCATGGAAGAATTAGAGTTATTATTAGAATTGGATGTTGAGTTTTTTGAAAGTTTATTAAAAAAAATAGAAAGAGAAGAAGAGTTTTAATTCTCTTCTTCCTTTATTTTTATTATATAAGCATTATCAATTATTTTTTCTATAGCACTTCTATCATCATCATTGAGAGAGTATATTTTTTTCATAAGTTCTTTAACTTTTTTATTAGCATCTGAATTTTCGATTATATCAAAAGCTGTAGTAGTTGTATTAACTCCATCATTAATTATGTTTCTTGTATTACTTCTGCATAGTAAATAATCTATTGATACATCAAAATAGTCAGCAATATTTTTTAATGTATCTTGGTCAGGAAATCTTCTATCACTTTCCCAGTTGCTTACAGCTACTTTTGTAACATTTAATATTTTTCCGAACTCTTCGCCTGTTATTCTTTTTTCACTTCTTAAATTTTTTAATCTGTTTCCAAATGTATTAGTCATAATATTCACCTTCCGTTTTAATAATTAACTAAATGATAACATGTTATTAGCAAGATGATAACTATTGTTAGCAAAATGTATATTTTTATTAAAAAATTCATAAAAATGTATTGACAGTTAGCAAAATGTTAACTATAATTAAGTTAACAAAATGAAAACAAAGAGAGGTGACAAAAATGATTAACAATCTTGCTAGGTATAGAAAGTTTATGGAGATGTCACAAAAAGAAATGGCTACTGTGGCTAATATGTGTCTAACATCATATTATATGAAAGAAAAGGGAGCTAGAGAGTTCACTCAGGCAGAAATGTTTAATATATATAATTGCATAAAAGAAAGGGTGCCAGAAATAACAATAGAGGAACTTTTCTATAGAAAAAGTTAGCAAAATGAAAACTTAAAGAGAGAGAGGTTGCAACATATGAATAGTTTACAAGTAATTGAGAACGAAAATCTTATAAAAGTGGGAGTTAATGAACATCAAGAACAAATATTAAGTGCAAGAGATTTACATGAATTTTTAGAAGTAGGAAGCAGATATAATGATTGGTTTAATAGAATGATTGGTTATGGATTTATAGAAAATGAAGATTTTATATCTCTTACTCAAAAAAAAGTAACAGCTCAAGGGAATGAAATTGAATATATAGACCATGTAATTAAATTAGATATGGCAAAAGAAATAGCTATGATACAACGTAATGAAAAAGGAAAACAAGCAAGAAAGTATTTCCTACAAATTGAAAAAGACTGGAATAGTCCCGAGAAGGTTATGGCTAGAGCGTTAATTGTAGCAAATAAAACAATAGAGCAAAAAAATAAAGAATTGCAGGAAAAAAGTAAATTTATCAATCAAATAGCATCATCAAAAAATAGTTTACTTGTAAGAGAGGTAGCAAAAATCATTTCTAAAAGCAAAGGGATAGTTATTGGAGAGAAAAGATTATACGAGAAATTAAGAGAATGGGATTTAGTATTTAAGAATTCTACTGAACCAAAGCAAGTTGCAATAGATAGAGATTATTTAGAAACCGTAGAAGGTGTTAAGGAGACATCAACTGGTACATTTACTTTTAAAACAACTAGAGTTACAGGAAAAGGTCAAGAGTATATTTTAAAAAGACTATTGAAGGAGCAGGAAGAACAATTATCAATGTTAGGTTAAATTGAACTAGCACTTTGAGAATTAAATACAGAATATTTTGAAAGGAATGATTAGATTTGAAATTAAAGAAATTTCAAGAAGAGAAACCTATAATCTTTTCAATTGTATTAAGTTTATTAGTTTCTCTATTAACAAACATAACTATTGTTTTAATAGCCATAAAGCTATCAAATTAGTAAAAAGAGAAGTTATAAAAGCTACTAAAATAGGAATGTAAATTGATTGAATCTTAAACTTTTTATTATTTTTCATTTCATTTTCTATAAAAGCTTTACCTTCAAGAGTAATTTCAAAATATGAATCGTATCTAAATTCAAATTCATCAGAATTTTTAAAAGCATGAGCAATAGAAATAAATTTATTATCATAGAGATATTTCAAGCGAGGTTGATAATTATCAACACCTTTTACATTTAATAAAATTTCAAATTGATATGCATTAAGAGAACCTTTTTCATTTAATAACCTTAATATTTCATAAGTAATTTTATCCATAATATTACCACCTTTCAAGTGTATGGAATATATTCCACATTTATATTATACCATGTAGAACAGAGGTGATTAAGTGTTAATAGGCGACAATATAAGTCAAATTTTAAGAAAAAGAAATATAAAAACTTATAAATTGGCAAAGGAATTAGATGTAGATGTAAGTGGATTATATAAGATTTTAAGAAATGAAAATAGAAATCCAACTGTAAACACTCTAATAAAAATAGCTGATTATTTAGACATTACATTAGATGAATTAGTTGGAAGATAGAAAGGATGAGATAAAAATGAGTGTAGCATTACAATTCATAGATACAAAAGACTTAGTACAAGAGCTAATGGGGCGAGATGATACAACAGACATCATTAAGATGTTTTTAGATAGAGAAGGAATTAGAAGAATGGATTTAGTCACAGTAAAAGAGTTCTGTGAGTACTTAAAAGTTTCTGATTCAACTGCGAGAAACATGATAAGAGAAGCCATGGCACAAAATCATTATACTGTAATTCCTATAGGCAATTCATATAGAATAGATTTAATTTCTTTTGAAGAATATGTAATGAAAAATGCAATGAAAGATAGGAATGTAATGAAAAAGAGAAAGGGGGTGATTTAAATGACTCTAAGATGGTTTCTAAGATTCTGTATAAAACATAAAAAAGTACCTACACCAAAGTTTTATATAGAGTGTATAAGTTACATGGAAGAATGTAAGCAAAGAGGACTTGAACTTTAAGGGGGATTGAACATGGAAGTAACAAGAAGATTTTTAGAATATAAGATACAAAGTTTAAGAAAGAAGATAGAGGACAGAGAATCAATCGGATATAAGTGTAAGTCAGATGAAAAAGTGCTAGGAGCATATGAGGATATTTTGCTTATGCTAAATTCAGAAATTGAATCAATAGGGGGAGTGGAAAATGAAAAGTAGACAAGAATTAATCAAAGATATAGAAAAATACAGAAAAGCACAATACTTAATATATTTAGATATAGTACAAAGGGCATGGGTAGATAGAAGCCTTACGACAGATGAACAAGACAGAATTAAGCATGAAGCATATGCAGAGTACAAGAGGATAGAAAAAGATACAGAAGAAGCAGAAGAACTGCTAATGAGAGAAGAATTTGAAACAGATAGACCATTAAGTGTTCAAATAATGTAGAAAAGAGCCACTGGAATGGCTCAATTCAAAAACATACTAAAATTTAATTAGCTATATTATAGCACAAGGGGGAAGAAATGAAAACTAGAAATGAGATAATTAATGATTTAGAAGATAGATTATTTATATTAAAATTTACTAGATTTGAAGGAATAGAAGCAGAACAAGCTTTAGGAAGTATTGCAGGACTAGAATATTGTATAAAAAGGCATAAAGAAAATTGGACAATAGAGCAGTTTAAAGAAGATTTAGAAAAGCAAAAATCAGATGGTTTATATGGAGACTATATAGATGGATGGGAAGGTGTTTTAAAAAGAAATATAAAGGACATGGAGCGTGGTGGAATTGGAATCTAATAATATTTACATTAAATTGATGGATGTAAGAGTTAAGTTCAGTAAGTTGAATCTAAAGAAAAGTGGAGAGAATAAGTTCGCTAACTTTAAGTATTTTGAGTTGGCAGACTTTCTACCACAAGCAACTGGTCTACTTGAAGAAGCTAAATTATGCCCTATAGTGACCTTTACAAATGACTATGCGACATTAACATTGATAAATGGAGAAAATCCATTAGAGCAGATTACATTCACTTCTCCAATGCGAGACTTACAACTTAAAGGCTCTAATGAGTTACAAGCACTAGGAGGTATAGAAACCTATCAAACTAGATATTTATATATTCAGTTACTCAACATAACCGAGAATGATAGTTTTGATGCAGTAAGTGGAAAAGAAGTAGCCAAAAATAATTATAATAGGAATACTCAAGAAAATAAAGGTACTAATAATAAAACTTTAACAGATAAACAACTAAGTAGAGTATATGCGATAGCTAATAGTGCAGGTGTTGGCAAAGATGAATTAAAAGATAAAGTATTTAAACGATACGGAAAAGAAATAAGGGAATTAACTAAAGAAGAATATGACTCAATATGCAACGCTTATGAAAATAAGAAGCAATAAAGGCAGGTGATATTGTGGGAATTATAAGAGTAAGTAAAGACAGAGATAATCCATATGTAATGCTTAATAAAACTTGTTTGGAAGACGTAAAATTAAGCTGGCAAGCAAAAGGCTTACATTCATATCTGATTAGTAAGCCAGACCATTGGAAAATCTATGTTAATGATTTGTATAAAAGAAGTAAAAATGGAAGGGATGCTACAGCAAATATTTTAAAAGAACTTATAGAAAATGGATATGTAACAAGAAAACCTTGTAGAGATTCTAATACTAATCAGATGCTTGGAGGATATGATTATCAAGTATATGAGATACCGCTTGAAAATCCTCAGAAGCTAAAATCCCGAAAAACTGATTTTCCGGAAACCGGGATTCCCGGAAACTGGATTTCTCGGAAACCGGAAAACACGGAACTAGTAAGTAATGACTTTAAAGTAAGTAATGATGTTACTACTATTGTTATTAATGAACAACCTCAACAAGATAAAACTGTCTACATAAAAAAATACTTTGAAAAATATATAGGTGTAATTACTCCAAACAACTTTTTAGAGTTACTAGGCTTTCTAGATGATGGAATGGAGGTTGATGTAATTATAAGGGCTATTGATGAAGCGATAGGGAGTGGAGTTAAGAACTATAGATATGTAAAGACAATCTTAAATAACTGGATAGAAGCAAATGTAAAAACTAGTTTAGAACTTACAGAGTATCAAAATGAATTTGAGAGGAAGAAAAAGAGTAGGCAGGAGAAGAAACAGTCTAATAATAAAGTTGTCAATGCTACTAGTAAAAGTAAAAAAACTAACTTTCATAATTTTGATGAAACGTTTACTAAGTATTCAAGTGATGAACTAGATGACATTATTAAAAAAAGTCAAAAAGTTAAATTCAAATAAAATTAAATTAAACTTCTAGGAAGTAAATATCATACTATTGCTTCCTAGAAAGGGGGATAAAATGGCAAGAATATATGCACAAAAATGTGGAAGTTTAGATATTCAAGATAGATTGGAACTATTGAAATTACTTGGTAAGGCTGGATATATAGTAAGAATAGGTAAGGAGAAACAAAATAGTAAAACTACTTATACTTACTTTGTCGAGTATATAGAAGAACATGAAGAAAAATAAAAAGGGGGCTATTTAAATGAATACAATAACTTTAGTTGGGAGATTGGTCGCAGATGCAGAGTTGAAGTACCTTCCTAATTCAGGTACTCCAAAAATAACATTTTCAATAGCGGTAGATAGAAGATTTAAAGATAAGAATGGAAATAAAATAACTGATTTTATTCAATGCGAACAATTAGGAAAACATGTTGAAAATCTTGTGCAATATCTTGTTAAAGCTAAGTCTGTGTATGCTGTTGGAGAGTTAAATATATATAATTACAAAGATGAAAATGGTTGCTGGAAATCTATTACTAAAGTTAATGTAAATGCTTTAGAACTACTTTCTAGTAAAAGTGATAGTAACCCTAAGCAAGAATATATACCACCAGGGCTAGACCCACAAGGTTTTCAAGCAATAGATGATGATGATATACCTTTTTAAGTTAAATAATCTAGGGAGTAGTTATACAATATTACTTCCTAGAAGTTAAAAATAGAAAAGAATAAGAAAAATATAAGGGGTGAGTCAAATAATTAATATACTCAAATATATTTCAAATATTAAGATGGGATATACGATTAAAAAAATAGAATTTAAATTGTTTAGAGGTTCAATGAAAGGTAAAGGAACAATTGAATATAAAATTGAAAGAACTCGAATTGGAAAATTAAAAAGAGATTATAGAGAGGATACAAGGTATCTAAATAACATAGTAAAGGTCTTAGAATCCAAAGGATTTAGCGTATTTGTAGATAACAACGACTTAACTTATTACCACGTTTTATATGTTAGTTATTAGGAAGTTAAAATATTGGAGGTATGAAAAATGGATTTAAAATTTAGATGTTGGTCGAAGTTATTAAACAAGTTTATTACTGGAGACTTCAAAATAGTAGTAATGAAAAGTGAAAAAACGCATTTAAGAGATTCTGCAGGTTATTATTTTTGCAACTATGATGAGGTTGAATTAATGATATATACAAACATGAATGATTGTGATGGAAAAGAAATCTATGAAGGCGATATTGTTTTATGTAGAAGTATATTTTTTACAGAGTTTGCAGGGGAGGTAAAATTTAAAGATGGTTGTTTTATTGCAGTGAATGAAATGTCAGGAGATTGCTTTAGATTATCTGAACTTGAAATAATTAAAGTTGATGGGAATATATATGAAGATTTAAGTAAGTTAAATGATATAAGAAAATGTGATGATGGGGGTATTAGGAATGATAATAATTAGAAGTCAAGATAGATTAGATTTATTGGAAGTTAACAGAGTTGAAGTAGATATAAATGAGGTAATAGCTATATTTAAAGGTAGTTCAGACTTTAGAAAAATAGGTGAATATGAGAATGAAGAAAGAGCTATACAAGTGTTAAATGAGATACAAAAGTTTATTGAAAATGGAGTAAAAAAGGATTATATAGATTCTTGCAGAGTTAGACATAATCAAGAGAAAGTATTTGAAATGCCAGCTGAATAAGGGGGATAAACATGGCTAAAGTTTGGATAGATGCAGGAGAGCTGTTAGAGAAAACTATGGATTTAGAAATTATGTATGAAAATAATCTAAAAAAAGTAAGAATTAAAAATAAGCGAGAAAATGTTATTGATTTGCAAATAAATAATAATGTGCAAGGTAGAAAGGGCAAGAAAGTAGAGTGTTTCAATGTTATAACTGGAGAAACTAAAGTATTTGATACTACTGTTGAAGCAAGTAAATATGTACATTTTACAGATGTTCATATTGCTAACTTAGCAAGAACGGGTAAAGTTTCTAAAAATGGGTGGAAAGCTAGATATATTCAAGAGGTGACAGATGGTATTAGCGAATGTAGAGCAAGTAATTAATTAGCAGAAAAGATAATAAATAAGAAAAAGTGTTCTGTAAATAAAGCTATTGATATAGCTATAAAAATACTGAGTAAGTATGAATATGAGGGGATGTTAGAAAAATGAATATATTAGCTGTTGTAATGTTTATAATAGGAAGTTTTATAGCTGGTAGGGTTTATGAGTATAGATTGAATCTAAAAGAGTGTGAAAATTGTGATAATAATAGGGGTGTATAAAATGAAAAAAGGGGACTTAGATAAAAGAATATGTGATGTAGAGATTGAAGCAGATAATACACAAACATATCGAGAGTTTATTGTTGAAGCAGAGGAAGAAATAGGAACAGGTTCAGCATACTTAGACAATATGACAGATGAGGAATTAACTGTGTACTTAGACTTTTTAGATGAATTATTGTTGAAATAAAAAGGGGGGATTTAAAAATGAGTAAAGTTATACAGTGTGATTTCTGTAATAAAATATTTGAAAAATGTAATAGGGAATGTATCGAGCTATATAAAAAGAATAGTGGAAATGAATTAATCAGTACAGGTAAACATATGTGTCCAGTATGCTATGAAAAATTTGCTGGAGAGAAATCAGAAAAGAAAATAACTAATTTTGAAAAAGTAACTAGGGATAAAGATAGCTTAATGGAGTTTTTATTTAAATGTGATGCAGAGTGTAGTTGCTGTATTTATGGAAATAAGAATGATTGCTATTATCCAACTAGTTGTATTGAAGGATGCGAAAAATGGCTTGAAAGTGAGGTAGAAGAATAATGGATAAGATTTATATATGCAGTTCACAAGGACTAGAAGAAGTTGAAATACTGGAGGAAACAAAAGGTAGATATAGAGTAGGAAGGAATGGTCAATACTTAAGAGCTATTAACAAAAATAGGTTGGATATAGAGCGTTTTGATTATGTTGTTTCTTTAAGCAGAGATGTGGCTATAAAAATTTGGAATGATAGTTTAATTAAAGAAATAGAAAGATTAAAAGGATTTTTATATACAGAAAATATCTAACAAAAACAGTTTAGAGAGTTGCAAAATGTATTTTAATATAAAGTATTGTTTAAGTGTTTTGTGACTCTTAAAAATGAAATAAAGGAGGATTTAAAATGAAAAAATACAAAATTAAGTTTGAGGAAAAAGTAACTTTAGAACATGAAGTTATTGTTGAAATACCAGAAGAAGTAAGCATAAATGACATTTGCCATTGTATAGAGCATAAATGTCAAAGAATATATGATATAGCAGATTATATAAGAGAGTTTAATGGGAGACAAATAGACTTTGTAGAAGATACTAGTGGAGAGACTGAAATGGTAGTTGAATCATTTAGGAATTATAAGGAGTGATTTTATGACTAATAAAGAAATGTGCAAGTCAAAGAATCTTGATGAAAGAGAAGTGTATAAGAAATTTAGTAAAGAGATTTGTGGTAGTTGCAAAAATACTAAGAGAGATTGTAAAAGTGAAGATTGTGATACAGCACATAAAATATGGTTGAAGAAGGAAGCAGAAAATTATTTATAAAATTTGGAGGGAATAAAATGTTATTAGTTGAGAATAAAAATGATAGGTCCATTCTTGCAAAAGAATCGCTTGAAAGATTAGGGGCTAAAAATGTGAAAATATATAATATGGATACTGGGAGCAATGTTATATATTCAGTTGAAAATGGAAAAGAGCATCTAACTATATCAAATGAAAAAAGATTTCCTAATTGGAATGAAATTAAGTATGTTAGATATAAATTAATGAAACCAAATAAGACTATAGTACAGATATTACCACCAAAAGAAGAATATATAAATTTACATGAAAATTGCTTTCATCTTTGGGAAATAGATGATAATACAGTTCCGACTAAGTAATTTGTAAAAATAAATAGTCAAGGTAAGTTTGTGGATGAAACTAAAAGTTTATAGACTTACTTTGACTTATAAAGAGGTGAGTTTATGAAACGAATAAGATGCAGTTGGTGTGGCAAGTTATTTTATCTTGATGAAGAATCTAAAGGTGTTTATTGTTGTAAAGAATGTAGAAAGAAGGCTAAGAAGGTGAAAAATGAAAGTTAATTTTACAATAGATGGAGAACCAATCGGAAAAGAAAGACCTAGATTTAATTTGTCTACTAAAAGAACCTATACACCTAATAAGACTAGAGATTATGAGAATCTTATAAAGTGGCTATATCAATCTAAAGTTAAGTATCATTTTACAGGTTATATAAAAATGACTTTAAGATGCTATTATTCTATAGCTAAAAGTAACAGTAAAAAAGTTAAAGAACAGAAAAGAAATAATGTGTTAAGACCTAGAAAAAAACCCGATATTGATAATGTTGTTAAGATTGTGGCTGATGCACTTAATGAGATAGCTTATAAAGATGATACACAGATAGTTGAGGTTATAGCTAGTAAATATTATAGTGATAGACCAAGAATCGAGATTGAGTTAGAAGAAATATTATAGGAGGAGTATAAATATGAACGATATTATGATAAATGAAAACTTAAGAGTTGTAGCAGATGATTTGGTTACAGTTTATGAAACTGATACAGGAGAGAAAATAGTTTTTGCTAGAGAGCTACATAGTAACTTAGAAGTTAAGAGACAGTTTATAGACTGGATTGAAGATAGGATTAAACAATATGGATTTAAGGAAAATGAGGATTATTCAGTTTTTCATAAAAATGTGAAAAACTCAAATGGTGGTAGACCATCTAAGGAATATGTATTAAAGCTTGATGTAGCAAAAGAACTTGCTATGGTACAAAACAATCATAAAGGAAGGGAAATAAGAAGATACTTTATAAGATTAGAGAAGTTACTCAATAGAACCTTATCAAATTCACAACTTAGTCAAATTAATACTATTGTTAATGAATCATTGCTTAAAATGGATGCTAAACATAATATACAAATGGAACAACTTAAAAAAGAGTGTTCAGAATACTATAGACCAACATCCAAAACCAAATATGATATATCTTCTTATATAAAAGAAAGATTAGGTATATCAAAAGTTAATGAAGAATTTGAACTTGTTAAGAAAAGAACTTTATTGGTATTAGGTGCTGATAAGTGGGAGGATATACCAAAGGATGTGTTGCTTAATTCATTAAATTTAATAGATGAATCAATTAGAATTATAAAGTCTGAAAGAAAAACAAATCAGATTAGTTTCTTTGAAAAAGATAATTTCTGTTAATTAAAGAAAAAAGGAGTGCTTTCACACTCCAGTTGTCAAAAATATAAAGCTTTTATCCAAGATTATTATAACATAAACAGGAGTGTGAAAGTATGGATAATAATATCAATAAAAAAGAACTATTTAAAAAAGTAGAAGGTAGATTACATCATTATAGATTTTTAAATGCAGAGATTAAAAATCTTGAATTGGATATAGAAAGTAGAGAAAATGAAATATTTGGGTGCAAAGCTATTGGTTATGGTGAGAAAGTAAGTCCGACATATGCTTTTAATTCAAGTGTGGAAGATGAAGTTATTAAAAAAGAAAGAGATATTGCTAGATTAAAGAAATTAAAAAAAGATAAAGAAATAGAAAAGAAGAAGATAGAAAATGCACTTACATGTTTAGATATAAGAGAAGAACATTTTTTTAAACTGTTTTATGATAGCAGAATGAAAAATAGCATGGTTTATATATCTTTAGAAATGAACTCAGATAGGAAAACGTGTAGGTGTGTAAGGGAAAGGTTAGTATATAAAGTTATGGATATGCTTTATCCAAGAATTAAGGAAAATGAACTACCATTATTTAAAAATTAGAAAATTCCCCAGTTTTTCCCCAAAAGTTCCCACTTTATTCCCTACTTTCTCCCCTTTTTGATTAAAAAAGAATGAGATAATAATATTGTGGAAATGAAAAATTTCCCTCTCAAAACTAAATATATATGTGAGCTAGGTTAAGGGATTCGCCTAGCTTATGTGAACAGACTAGGCAGGGCATGAGGATGCTGTTAGTTCAATTCTAACTATGTTCAAAATCTATTGATACACTATATTAAGTATTTGAATTGAGATTAAAATCTCATACAATTTTATCTTAATTCAGAGGTCTAAAAATCGGGTGGGGCTTGGTAACCTCACTCACCATGCAGGTGCTGGTGTTTAATCTAGGTTCGATTCCTAGAACTTGCTCCCTTAAAGAATATGTATCCCCCTTTAAAAAGACTAGGTTATGACAAACTTAGTCTTTTGATTTTAAAAGTACTATAAAAGTATAATTGTTTTTGTTGAAATACCATATAACTTGGACTACTATTAAAGAAAAAGGTATTGGAGGATATAGACATGATTATAAGTACTGGAGATATTAAAGAGGAGTATGGGGTTATAGATGCTATATTTGCAATAGACTCTCATAAGGAAGGCATATTTAGAGGTGCAGACCCAAACTCAGCATTTAAAGGAGTAAAAGAACAATTAAAGAAAAAATGTGAACAATTAGGTGGGAATGCTGTAATTAATTGCCAATTTGAATATCGAATTGCTGTGGCAGATGGATTTGCAAGTAAAAAACAAGTTGTTGAAATATTTGCATATGGAACAGCCGTAAAAACTTTGTAAAAGATAGAGATTAACCCAAAAGGTTATCTTAATAGATGGTCTTTTATATATATTTTGGTAACATAAAAGAAAATAATTATTAGGAAGTATGGATATATATAGTATAAATTTTTTCAGTTACCAGCTACATCACTTTTTAATAAAGTGAAGACTGTGAATGATGTAAGGATACCTATTTTGGATGAAGAATTTAATAGCCTAGGAAAGGATGGTTGGAATTTATTTCAGATAAATTGGATTTTGGGGGAGGTAAATTAAGAATTGAAATGGAAGAAGGATATGTTTATATTTTACGTAATGATTCATTAAAGGGGCTACTTAAAATAGGTAGTACGACGTTTGGGGCTGAAAAAAGAGCTAAACAATTATCTAATAATACTGCAATTCCTACTCCGTTTATTGTAGTTTATGAAATTTATGTTCGTCATTATGAAGAGTTTGAGAAAACTATACATAAAAAGCTAGCTTCATATAGAGTGAATACTAAGAGAGAGTTTTTTGCAGTATCTATTGATAAAGTAATAGAATTGATGAATTATGAAAAGGAGAAGTCATATTATAAAGCAGATGATAAATATTCAGCTATTGAAATTTTACCAAAATTAGTAGCAAAATATGGTATACATATTAATCCTGACATTGTATCGGCAAGAATATACCAGGAAATAGATAGAGTTTATTTTGAATATACAAAGTATAAATATAGGGCAGATTATTTGAAAGATCAAATTATAATACGAATTGATTTACAATTCATAACGAATGATATGGATGAAAATGATAAAATTTTTAAAGAAACTGTATCTATTGAAACAAATGTAGATAGATTTATTAGATTAGATGACATCTCAATGGCAAATTGTGTTGGAGATATATTTATAAAAGAATGGTTACCCATATAAAATATATTAAATGCTTTGTTTGTGCTTGATATTAAGTTTGTTATTATACAAAATATTTTATTGGTATAGGATGAACTTACAAATTCCAGTTTGTAGTGTTGAATAGTTTTTGAAGGATATTGACCTTTGAAGTAGAATTTTATACTTTGGAGGGGATTAAAATGAATAGTGATTGGATTTTGAAAATTTCAAGTACAATAATAGGAATCATAACAACTTTCATTATACTTTTTAATAAAAATCAAAAGGTAATTGAAAATTATATGGATACTTATTTTAATAAAGTGTTAGTTGATTATGTTAATAAATATAGAAATAATGATAATATAGATGCAGTTGAGTATATAAAGAATAAATATAGTTTAGAAGATTCTTATATCCCTAAGTATATTTTTTATTTAGTAGATAAGAATAACTCTTGTTTACTACATAAGATTTTGATTGTAGATTATTGGGATAACCACCCTTCTAAAAGAAAAAACGTATTCAAAGTTATGTGTAATATATCTGATATAGTTGAATTTCTAAGTGTTATTGTACTTTTTGTTTTAAGTATTGTATATGCATATGGAATTTTATCATTAATTTATTTGTTTATATCTGAGAGTTTTAAGTTCAAGACAATAGCTATTGAAAATATAAAAACAGCTATTATTTTTATGGGGGTAAGTGGTGTTTCATTTTATCTTTCCGCAAAGGCTTTTAAGGATATTAATGATGATTATTCACTAAAAAATAAAGATATAACAAAGGTTATAGAAAAAAGAGAAAAAGATTATGATAAAAATCATGCCAAATATTATATTAATTAGAGGACTCCAAAAGGGTTCTTTTTTTATTCCCAAAACAAACAAAACGAGGTGGTGATGTGCAAGATGTCAAAGAAAAGGTAAAACAAGATTACCTAAAAGGTATGAAACAAAAGGAAATATCATCAAAGTATGACATTAGTTTAAATACCTTAAAGTCATGGATTAAGAGGTACAATTGGGCTGGTGAGAAGAAAAAGGGTGCACCTATAAATAAAAGGGGTGCACCCTTTTCCAATAAAAATTCAGTTGGGTATGGTGCTCCAAAAGAGAATAAGAATGCTGAAAAGTTTGGTTTCTTCTCAAAATATCTACCCGAAGAAACTCAAGACCTAATTAATGAGATAAAAAATAAAGATAAATTTGATATTCTTTGGGAACAGATAACCATTCAATATGCAGCAATAATAAGAGCACAAAAAATAATGTATGTTAAAGATAAAGAAGAAATGATTAAGGAAGTTAAGAAACATGAAAGTATAGAAAATGGTGAGAGGATAGAGTATGAATTTCAATTTGCATGGGATAGGCAAGCCTCTTTTCTTAATGCACAGAGTAGGGCTATGAGTGAGTTAAGGAGTTTAATTAAGCAGTATGATGAAATGATTCATAAGGATTGGAATTTAGCTACAGAGGAGCAGAAAAATAGGGTTGAGAAGTTAAAATGTGAGGTTAATAACTTGAATAAAGATGATATTGGAGATGATGAGTTGAAAATAAGTGTAGATTATGGGGATAACAATGATAGTTAAAATAGATTTTAATCCAGCTTTCAAGGGAGCTAACTTTACTAAAAAAAGATACAGAGCAATGAAAGGTTCAGCAGGGAGTGGAAAATCTGTTAATGTAGCACAAGACTATATACTAAAGTTAGGAGATAAAAAGTACCAAGGAGCTAACTTATTAGTAGTTAGAAAATCAGAAGCTACACACAAATATTCAACCTATGCAGAACTTACAGGAGCTATAAATCGTATTTATGGTAAACAGGCAGATAAATATTGGAAAACAACTCTAAATCCTTTAGAAATTAAGAGCAAAGTTACTGGTAATTCTATAATTTTCAGAGGGGTTAATGATGCAAAACAAAGAGAAAAATTAAAATCAATTAACTTCTCAAAAGGTAAGCTAACATGGGTTTGGTGTGAAGAAGCTACAGAACTTATGGAAAGTGACATAGATATACTAGACGACCGTTTAAGAGGTATTTTAACTAACACTAATTTATACTATCAAATGACATTTACATTTAATCCGGTTTCAGCCACTCATTGGATAAAAAGAAAATATTTTGATTATAAAAATGATGATATATTCACTCATCATAGTACTTATTTACAAAATAGATTCATTGATGAAGCTTACTATAGAAGAATGCAAATGAGAAAAGAGCAAGACCCCGAAGGTTATAGAGTATATGGACTTGGAGAATGGGGAGAAACTGGTGGAGCAATACTTAAAAATTATGTCATACATGAATTTCCTACAGGATTTGAATACTTTGATAATATGAGACTGTCACAAGACTTTGGATTTAACCATGCAAATGCAATACTTAGAATTGGTTTTAAGGATGGTGAACTATATATATGTAATGAAATATATGTACATGAAATGGATACATCAGAAATAATAAGAATTGCAAATAGTAAAGGGCTAGAAAAGAATTTATTTATGTATTGTGATAGTGCTGAACCTGACAGAATTAAAATGTGGAAAAGTGCAGGGTATAAAGCTAAAGGAGTTAAAAAAGGACCTGGAAGTATTAAAGCTCAAATAGATTATTTAAAACAGTTAAGAATACATGTACATCCTAGTTGCATCAATACGATAAAAGAAATTCAACAATGGAAATGGAAACAAGATGAAAGAACAGGGTTATATCTTGATGAACCAGTTGAATTTATGGATGATGCAATGGCTGCTCTTAGATATTCTATAGATAATAAACTTAAAAATAATGGAATAAGCTTCTTGAAGTAAAGGAGGTGTTGAATATTTATATAAGTGAAACAGATTTAATAAAAGCTCAACTAAAAAAAGAGAGTACTTTTAATCTAGCAAGAGTTATAGAACATTATATTTTAAAGCATAGACCAGAGAGATACAAACAAGGAGAAGAATACTATTATGGTAATACTGATATAAACAATAAGAGAAGATATTATTTCTTAGATGGAGCTAAGGTTGATGATTTTACTAAGGTTAATAATAAGGCAATTAATAACTACCATAAACTTTTAGTTGACCAAAAGGTGGGCTATAGTGTTGGAAATCCTATTGTATTTAATGCAGATGATGACAATTTCACTAAGATTTTAAATGATATGCTAGGGGAAGAATTTGACGATACAATAACAGAACTCTACCTCAATGCAAGCAATAAAGGGATTGAATGGTTACATCCATATATTGATAGAAAAGGTGAGTTTAAATATGTAATAATACCTGCTGAGGAAGCTATTCCTATTTGGGATAGTAAAAGACAAAAGGAATTAGTTGCATTTATTAGATTCTACTACATTGAAGATATAGATGGTAACAAGATAAAAAGAGTTGAATATTATACAGAAAATGATGTAACTTACTTTATTGAAAGAGGTAATAGTTTTGTTCAAGAGCTTTTATATGATGAATATGGAAAATTAACAGAGATACAAGAAGGACATTTCAAAGTAAATAATAAAGAGCAAGGATGGGGTAAAGTTCCATTTATACCTTTCAAAAATAATGAAAAGTGTGTCTCAGATTTAACTTTCTATAAATCATTAATAGATATATATGACAATAACATTTCTACACTTGCAGACAATTTGGATGAGATACAAGAGTTTATTTATGTATTAAAAGAGTATCCAGGCACAAGTCTACAGGAGTTTATAGATAATATAAGATACTATAAATCGGTTAAAGTAGATGATGGAGGTGGCGTTGATAAATTAGAAATAAGCATACCAATCGAAGCTAAAAAGGAGCTTCTTGACAGATTAGAAAAGAATATAATTATCTTTGGTCAAGGAGTTAATCCCGAATCTCAAAACACAGGTGACAAATCTGGTGTAGCACTTAAATTTTTATATTCACTACTTGATTTAAAATGTTCTAAGACTGAAAAGAAGTTTAAAAAAGCAATTAGAGAGCTTCTTTGGTTTGTATGTGAGTATTTAAAGATAAGTAGCAGTAAGAGCTATGATTATAAGTCAGTTCAAATAACATTTAATCATTCTATGATAATAAATGAGTCTGAAAAAATAGACATGGCCTCTAAATCAATTGGAATTATATCAGATGAAACTATTGTTAGTAATCATCCTTGGGTTGAAGATGTTAATGACGAACTTGAAAGACTTAAAAAACAGGAAGAAACCCAAAAAGAATATGATGATTTAATTCCTACTAATAATCAAGAGGGTGTTATAGATGAAACATAAAGATTATTGGAGGAAAAGATTTGAACAATTAGAAGAAGCTCAAAACAATAAAAGTGTAAAATATTATCTTGAATTGGAAAAGCAATACAAATTAGCTATGAATAGTATAGAAAAAGATATATTTGTATGGTATAACAGATTTGCTGAAAATGAAGGAATATCTTTATTAGAAGCTAAGAAACTGTTAAATACAAGAGAACTAGAAGAGTTTAAATGGAGTGTAGAAGAATATATTAAGTATGGTAAAGAAAATGCTATAAATCAAAAGTGGATGAAAGAGTTAGAAAATGCTAGTGCAAGGGTTCATATAACGAGGCTTGAAGCTTTAAAACTGCAAATACAACAACAAGTGGAAGTGCTTTATGGAAATGAACTTGATAGCATTGATAAGTTAATGAAAGATATTTATACAAGCGGATATTATCACACAGCTTTTAATGTTCAGCAAGGAATAAATGTTGGTTGGAGTTTAATGAGTCTTGATGCTAATAAAATAAATAAAGTTATTTCTAAGCCATGGACCAGTGATGGGTTAAATTTCTCAGAAAGAATTTGGGGTAAACATAGACCTGCTTTAATCAATGAGTTGCATACTAAATTGACTCAAAGTATTATTAGAGGTGAAAATCCAAAGAAGCTAGTAAATGACTTTGCTAAGAGATTTAATGTATCTAAATCTCAAGCTAAGAATTTAATAATGACTGAATCAGCTTTCTTTGCATCAGCTTCTAGGAAAGATTGTTTCAATAATTTACTTATAGAGAAATATGAGATTATTGCTACACTAGATTTAAAGACTTCTAATATATGTAGAGAGTTAGATGGAAAAGTATTTGAGATGAAAGATTATGAAATAGGAGTTACTGCTCCACCATTTCATTGTCGTTGCAGAACAACAACAGCTCCTTTTTTTAGTGATGAAGAAGGTTATAGAGTAGCAAGAGATGAAAATGGTAAAACTTATTATGTGCCATCAAGTATGAAATATCAAGAATGGTATGAGAAATACATTAATAAAAACATTAAGTTATCAGATAATGAACAACTTGCAATTAATAAATATATAAGTAGTGATTCTTATAAAATTAATGAGAAGCTTAGAAATGGTCTTACATTGACAAATGAGGACAAAAGGTTTATAAATGACTTAGATAGTGCATTAGATAAGATGTCTAACTATAAAGGAGAGGTAAATAGGTCTTTATATTTCTTTAATGATAGTGATAAAATAGCTTTTTTAGATAAACATCAAGTAGGTAAAGAAATAATCTATAATGAATATATCTCTACATCCAGTAAGGGTGAATATAATCCAAGTGGTCAAGTTGAATTAAATATTATAAGCGCGAATGGTAAAGATATAAGAAAATATAATCCTCAAGAAGCAGAAATTTTATTTAAAAGAAATAGCAAGTTTATAACTACTGATAATTTTGAATATGATGGGAAATATTATATAACAATGAAAGAGGTGTAATATGAAAAAGGATAATGAAAAATTATTTTCAGCACCAAGATGGGCAGAAATACCACAAGGTAAAGTAGTTGGAGAAAGAAGTTTAACAGAAGAAGAAGTAAAAGAAGCTCAAGAAATTAGAAGAAAGATAATTGAAAGAAAAATTAATAATAAAGAATAAAAGCACTTGCTAAATGGTTAATTAGTAGGTGCTTTTATTATGTGAAAATTTAGTTGAGAGGGTGATTTGAAATGTTTAAATTATATATTTTATCAATAATTGTGTTTTGCACAGGGCTTTACTTATTAAAAATGAGGGTTGATGGTAACAAGGAATTAATTGAATTATTTAAAAGTATGAATATTAGAAAAAGAAAAAAATATAATTTTATTTTTCTAGCTTTATTCCCACTACTCAATTTTATTTTAGGTGTGATACTCATACCATATTCTTTGCTTGTTAGTAATGAAAATATGGTTAAAGCTTTAAGGAGGAATAAGTAATATGGCTAAATTTAAGAAGAAACCAGTTGAAGTAGAAGCTTTTAAACTAGGTTATGATGTAGAACCAAAATGGTTTATTGAGAATGATAGAGTTTGTAATTTTATACAAGAAAAATGTATTGGTGGTAATGTGAGTTGTGACTTAGAAACATTAGAAGGTACTATGAGAGCTAATAAAGGGGATTATATTATACAAGGTGTAAAAGGAGAAATATATCCATGTAAAGCAGATATATTTGAAATGACATATCAAAAAGTAGAATATACTGCAACTATTGAAAATTTAACAAACTACGCTGAAAATTTAGAACAAAAGCATAGATACATTGATAAAGAAAAGGTTAAGAAAAATAACTTAGAATTTTCAGCTAAGTTGGAGCTAGATACAACAGATTTTGAGAAAAATATAAAAAGTGCTACAAAAGAAATTGACATATTTAACGAAGCAGCGAGAAATTTAGAAGAAAATTTAAATAGAATATTTGGAAAAGAAAAAATTAATGAAACAAAAATAAAAATAAAAAGTCCTGCAAAGCGACTTTCTGATGAGGATTTGAAGTATATAAGAGAGCTAGCATCTAAAGATATAAAAGCACGTTTTGCTAAAGAAGGGAAAACTAAGATAAATTATTAGATAAAAAAGGTAGGTGATTTTAATGTGTATATTAACTCAAATTATAGTTGTAGTTTGTGTAGTACAAATCGTTATTAATTGTATTGCTAATCTTAATGTAAGTATTCTTTGCAATAAATTAAAAAAAGAAAATAAAGCTAATATAGACGAAGTTTCTGATGAAATTTTAAAGAAGGTAAATGAAGAGTTAAATAAATCATTAGAAAAAAGTCTTTAAGAGGCTTTTTTTATTTTGTAAAAAATGAAAGGAGATATTAGAAATGGATTGGTTAAAAGAATTACTTGAAGGAATAAAAGTAGAAGATAACAAGATTGATGTAGCTTCTCTTCAAAAGTCTATAGAAAAGAAAATAAAAGAGACTACAGTTACTCAAGAAGATTATGTAAATCTTGAAACACAACTTAATACAGCTAATGAAACTATTAAAAAGTTTGAAGGAGGTATGACAAAAGAAGATGTAGAGAGTCTAAAAACGACTTATGAAAC
>NZ_AVHW01000089.1 GCF_000449425.2 Clostridioides difficile CD160 | reverse complement strand
CTAAGTTAGTAGAGATTGGAGAAGGGTTTAAGAATGGGAAAACAAGTATTATAAATACTTTAGCACTTAAAAATATAGATGCAAGTTTAAATAATACACTTGTTGAGTTATCAGAGAAAATAAAGACTTCTTTTGATAGTTCAGATGCTAGTGTTGAGGAGTTGCAAAATAGGATAACAGAATTGACTAATCAATTAAGTCAAAGGATTAAATATGCGACAGGTACTTATACTCCGCCAGATGGTTCTCAAAATTCCTTAGTTGTTCCAACTAATTTAAATTTTGTTCCAAAAACTATTTTAATCATGAGTTTTGGTTTAAGTGATGGTTCAAATCCAGCTAAATTTCTTAGTTGTGGTATTAGTATCAATTCTGCAGGTACAAATATTAAATATAACAATGGTTCATATACTCGAATTATTGGTAGTGCTAGTATTAGAGATATTACTGCTGATAGTTTTAAGATTGAAATTGGTAAGGGTGATATGAATGCTGGCGTTGATTTTCCTTTTAAATTTAATAAATTTTCTTTTAGGTGGTATGCGTTAGATATAGAGTTTTTATATAATTAATATAATATGAGGTGATAGAATGAATAGAGGAAATAGAATAATTTACGACCAAACAGGTAATGTATGGATACAAACAGGTGAAGCAGCAGGAGATATATTAGAGCATGATACAATAACAGAATTAAATTATATCGATATTGAATTTGGAAGTATAGACTATGGTAAACAGTATATAGAGTCTATAAATCCAATCACAAAAGAGCCTGTTTTAAAAAATATAGAAGTCATTTTGACAGATGAACAAAAGAGATTAAAAGTATTAGAAGAAGAATTAAGTATGTTAAAAGAAGAAAATAAGAATAGAGATAGTGAGATAGTAAACACAGCATTTGAAGTAGTAAATATGAAATTAAATAACAATATTTAGGAGGAATCAACATGTATAACTTATTAAAATTAATGATAGAACAAAAGAACTATAGTGCTAAAGAGGATTTACAACATAAGATTGATGTATTCTATACAGTAAACAGAATTACAGAAGAACAATATTTAGAGTTAACAAGTTTATTAAATAAAGAAGAAACACCAGTAGAACCAGCATAGAAGGTTCTTTTTTATTGGAAAGAGGTGATTTAATTGACTTTCAAAGAGTTAGTTAATAAAGTTAGAAATCTTGTTTTAGAAGCAAAGAAAGTAACTATAGAAGATGCAGAGAATAAATTCACTAGTGAAAATGTTGAGGGAGCATTGAAAGAATGTATAGATAGAGCAGACTCGGCTTTTCAAAGTGCCGATAGCGGGAAGCAAACAATTGCAACTGCTATCGGCTCTCCTGCTACATCAGAACAAACATTTCAAGAGTATGCTGATTATATAACAGAATTTAAAGGTACCATAACTGATTTACAACAACAAGTTAATATTAGATACAAAATAACAGGAGGTTCTTTTGAAGGAGAAGAAGCAAAGCCATATAAGGTTACTTTTCCTTCTGTTCCCGAACATCTAGCAATATTTTCTATAATGAATGAAAGAGAATGTTATTATACTCCATTAAGACAAAAATTAGAAAGTAATCCTGGCGGAAGCACTGCTTATATTAAAATTAATGCAGATAAAAAAGGATTTGAAGCAGGGAGTACTAGTTATACAACAGGGAAAAGTCCGTTTAAAGGATATTTTATTGCTTGTTATAAATAAAAGGGCTTAGATAATATCTCTAAGCCTTTTTTAATGCAAATTTACAAATTAGGAGGTTTTCATGAATGAAGAACTTTTCAACGCAGATTTAAAAAGGCACGAAACAAGAATAAATAAACATGGTGAAGAAATAGACGAATTAAAGATAGCGAATATTGAATCAAAAGCAGAGTTAAAAGCATTGTGTGAGAACTTAAATTCACTTACAAGTATGTTAAAGTGGTTGATTGGAACAATGATTACAACATTAGTAGGATTCTTTATATTTGCAATACAAAGAGGAATATTTTAATTAGGAGGAAAATAAATGGATAATTTAATAAGTTTTATACCAGAGCAACTACTTTTACTAGTAGTTGCTCTTAATGTATTAGGATTTGGATTTAAGAAATATAAGCAACTAGATAATAAATACATTCCAATTATATTACTGGTACTTGGTATAGTATTTTCAATATGGATGCTAGGATTTAATCCAAGTTCAATTTTACAAGGAATTTTATGTTGGGGAGTAGCAATAGGAGCTAATCAAGTTTATAAACAACTAAAGGATGGTGATAAATAATGAAAATAGCAGTAGTACCAGGACATACACTAACAGGTAAAGGAACAGGAGCAGTTGGTTATATAGATGAAGGAAAAGAAAATAGAATACTAACAGAACTAATAGTTAAATGGTTGAAACAAGGTGGAGCAACTGTATATACTGGTAAGATAGATAAATCGAATAATTATCTATCTGAACAATGTCAAATAGCAAATAAACAAGACATAAACTTAGCAGTACAAATTCACTTCAATGCAAATAACACAACTCTAAATCCAATGGGTACAGAAACAATATACAAAACTAATAATGGCAAAGTGTATGCAAATAGAGTCAATGATAAATTAGCGACAGTATTTAAAAATAGAGGTGCTAAATCAGATGTAAGAGGTCTTTACTGGCTTAGAAATACAAAAGCACCAGCAATATTAATAGAAGTATGTTTCGTAGACAGTAAAGCAGATACAGATTACTATATTAAAAATAAAAATACAGTTGCAAAGCTAATAGCTGAGGGTATATTAAATAAGAAAATAGATAATATTGAGGTGAAACAAATGTATAAGCATACAGTAGTTTTCGAGGGAGAAGTTGACAAGGTATTAGCACAAATAGTCAGTTGGAGTTATAAAGAAAATGAATGTAGAGTATGTGATATAAAAGATTATGTGCCAGGTCAGACGGAGAACTTATATGTTGTAGGTGGAGGAGCATGCAGCAAGATAGGGTCTATAACTAAAGAAAGATATACTATGATAAAAGGTAATGATAGATTTGATACACTTTATAAAGCATTAGATTTTATTAATAGATAGATTAGTAGGTAGCAACTGTAGTTAGTTGTTACCTTCTTTTTTTATTTGTGTTGAAAAAGATATTTGTATATGTTAACTTATATAATAAGTTATAGATATATTATTAATGTGAGGAGATTAATTATGAAGAGGATAAAGTTAGTATTAACAACAGCATTATCTATTATTGCCGTGTTTCTAATATTACATTCAACTCCTACACTAGCACTAAAGACTCATGTATTTTTTTATGGATATTTCAAAGAAGCTATTATTACAGAAATAGTTGATGATGAGTTGCATAACAAAATAGACAAAGAAAAGTTGTCAAAAGAAAATGCAAAATGTTATACATTAACTAAACCTCCAATTGAGAAAGCTACAGAATCATACTTGAGAAATTATAAGGTCACTAAGAAGAATCTTTTATATTTTGCTGAATATTATGGAGATTGTTAAATGTTATAATAATTTTTTATAGTATTTTCTCATAACTATTTAGTTATATTGGTTGATAAAAACAGGATGAAATCATATAATATTAGACAAGACAAAGGGTGATAGAGTAATACTATCACCTTCTTTATTGATTATATCAGCGTTTTGTTATAAATAGTTTATATAGTTATATATTTCTTTCTAATTAAGCAATGTGATACTATTGTTATAGTAGATACTAATACTATTGATATTATTGCGGTATCAGTTTTTCTTATTAATAAACCCATTATTATATATTCTAAACCTATTAAACAGTCATAAAATATTTCTAATTTAACAGCTTTTTCTCTGTCTATGTTCCCATACTTTAATTCTAATTTATCTAAATATTTTTTGTTGCAGTAATTAGCTTTGCGTTTAATTAAATACCTTATTGCAATTCCTATTGTAAATGTTATTCCGTAACTTAAAAATATAATGCTCCAAGAATTCATAGTAGATACCTCCTTTTAGATTTAATTTTCTTAATCAAAGTATATCAGTAACATAAGTACAAAGAGTATCTAAAATATTACAAATATTAACGGGTTATATAACATTATAGTAAAAATTGTAACAATAAAGCGAACGAAAATTATCATACTAAAACATAAGAAATGTTATAATTGTATTAGATATATACATTAACATACACCAAAGCACTCCTATAAAAAGAGTGCTTCTTTTTTGTTAGGTTTAATAATTTTACTTTATTCTAAACTATAATATAATTAAAGAATAAAATTATAAAAGCTTTAACATAAATAATGAAAGGTGATACTAATGAATAATAGAATAAAGCAGTTAAGAGAATTAAAAAAGCTTAAACAAGTAGATTTTGGAGAGATACTTGGTATGACTAAACACGAAATTTATAACCTCGAAAGTGGAAGAACAAAAATTAAAGAAAGAGATATAAAACTAATAATTTCTACTTTTAAATTAAATGAAACTTGGTTTAGAGAAGGTAAAGGAGAAATATTTGAAAAAGGTCATGAAGATAATAAAAAAATTATAGAGATAACTAATTTATTTATGAAACTTAATCCATCTTTTCAAGATTATGCTTTACAGCACTTGAAAGAATTGCAAAAACTACAGGCTTCATTTATTGATGAAGTTGGAAAGAACTCAAGATAAACAAAGCACTTTTTATAGGAGTGCTTATTTTTTTGAAATACATTAAATGTATAAACTATTAAGAATCTTACTCAACATACCTTAGAAACGATTTAAATAGGTCTTTTTCATAGAGTAAATTATATGATATAATAAAAAAATAGAAGTGTATTGGTAGTACACTTCTATATCTGTAACTAAGCATTCTCATGAGCGGGAGTGCTTTTTTCATTTCTCCAAACAATGTTATTTACTTCATCAATAATTATCAAATCAATCTTATTATCTTTCAATATTTCTGTTGCAGTACAAATGAGATTATCTAAGTCAAAACTTCGAGTTATTTCTAGTTGCTTGTTATTCACAAGTCTTTTAAGTATGTAAGTATTGAAACACATTTATATTACTCCTTTAATTTTATTGTTAGAATTATTTCTGATTTAATAGAAATAATTTCTAACTTATTATAAATATAATATGTCTTAAAGTGTATGTCAATATAAAATTCTAATAAAATAGAAGTTTATTTTGACATTATAGAAATATTGATGTTATCATTTACTCAAGAGAGGTGATAAAATGATTTCATATAAACCTTTATGGAGAATGATGTTTGATAAAAATATTAAAAAAATGGAATTTAAAGAAAGAGCAAATATAAGTAATGGAACTCTTTCAAAATTAAGTAAGAATGAATATGTTGCATTAGCAGTGATTGAAAAAATATGTTTAGCTTTTGAATGTACTCCAAACGATATTATAGAAATAAAAAAAGACATAGAATAGATATTTGATAGTTGTAAAATTATGTTATAATTAAAATGCAAGAGGCTACAATCTAAGGGCGAAAGTTTTCAGAAATCACCTTCGTATGAAAGGGGGTGAGTATATGAAAACACTTATGTTTATACTTGTTATAGCGTATTATATTACTATTATAATAAAATCTATTACAACAATAGTAAAGTCTATAACAAGATTATTAGATTCTATAAGTAAATTAAAAGAATCTTTACATAAACTAAGAAATCGTCCTGACGGCAATCAAGACGATTTCAATGAATAAATCATTACTTAAATTATTTTGAATTTGAAACTTCGCTCTAGGCTAATAGATTGTAGTTTCTTTTTTATTTTTGATACGATTTTACATCTTTATTATATCGCATTTTAACAAAAAATAAAACTATGAATCCTAGAAATATATTTTATTTTATCTCTAAGTATATATATTATTGCCCACCTAAAAAACTTTCATAAAATCAAAAGAGTATATGTTTTTAATAACTTACCAATATAACTTATAACTCATTTTACAAGTCTTATTTAATAAATATTTATGCCACTAAATTCCTCTAGTTTTACCAATTTAGTATTATTCTACAATTAAAACAATACAATACAACTAGTTATTATTCATTATATGTGTTTGAAAATTGAATAAGTTTATAGACATGAATAATATTTTTTATATATAAAAACAAACTAAAACAGTAGAATATATGGTAAATTTTACCTCTAGTTTTTGTGTTAAAAAGCTCCTATTATTAGTTTAAGTTAGACAAGTTGAGGAAGTGACATAAGATGGAGCAGCAAGAGGTAATAGCCAAATTACGCAGGGGAGAACTAATGTTAATGGAATATATGTGGAGGAAAAAGTCTATTCTATCTAAAAAAGAAATAATCTTAGCAATGCAGGAGAGGTATAAATGGAGGAAAAGTACTACAGAAATTTTACTTAAAAGATTAGTAAAGATGAAAGTATTAAAAAAGAAGAGGATAGGTTTTCAGTTTAGTTATGAAGTATTATTAACTAAAAAAGAATATTTAAACGCTATAAGAGAAGAAAGAAATATAAATATAGATGATGATTTTTTTACTCGAGTATTTACAACTATACATAAAAGAAATCAAATGGTAGAAGAAAATTTTAAAAAATTCATAACAAATATAAAAGATATGATAAAAAGACAAGTTTGAGTTTTATAGAAAGAAGGGATATATTATGATAAATAAGAAATTACCAGATGCAGAACTAAAAATCATGAAATACATATGGAATACTGGTTATAAAACTGTAATATCGAAAGATGTTGCAGATGAGATAGAAAAAATGTATGGCTGGAAACATACAACCACAATTACACTTTTAGCGAGACTAACTAAAAAAGGTTTTTTAATATCTCAGCGAATTGGAAAACATGTACACTATACAGTATTAGTGAAAGAAAAGGAATATTTGAAACTGGAAGGTAAAAGAATTTTTGGAGGTTTACATAACAATCCTTTATCGGAATTAATTTCAAAGCTGCATGATAAAGAGGAAATAACAGAAGAAAAAATACTAGAAATAGGGGATTGGATAAAAAGTTGGAAAGATGAAGATTGATAGATAAAAAGGTAACATCTGTAAATAGGTGCTACCTTTTTATTGTTGTGGATAAACTGTGGAAAAGTTATGTAAAAATTGTGGATAAAATATTTTACTGACATCTAACTGACAAAAGTTAAAAAAATAAATAGTCTGAACATTAAAAAATATTGAAAAATAGCCATATATATAAAATAAAATAAATAAAAGTAACACTTTATATATGTTATTCTTTTTTTTATTAACAAAAACTGGTTAAATTGTTGACGGACAGTTAAAACTCTATTATCATAATAAGTGGATATCCAATATTTAGCTAAGTATTCAATGTACAAGGATGCTTAATTTAAAAAAATTATGGAGGGTAAATATTATGAAGAAAAAAATAGGTTTAGTGCCCAAACTAATCATCGGTATCATAGTCGGTATTTTAATCGGAAGTTATGCACCAGAAATACTTGTACAAATATTAGTAACAGTTAGTACTCTATTCTCAGCATTCCTAAAGTTTGTCATACCATTTATAATTATAGGGTTTGTAACAGCAGGTATAGCAGATTTAGCAACAGGAGCAGGAAAATTATTAGGAATAACTACAGCAATAGCATATGGTTCTACTCTAATTGCTGGGTTATTATCATTTGCAGTATCTATGCTAATTTTCCCAAATTTTATTGATGCAAGTGTAGCAAGTCAAATTGGAGACCCAGAAGCAGGAATGTTAGCTCCAATCTTCACAATTCCATTAGAGCCTATGGTGGATGTAACAGCAGCAATTGTGTTTGCATTTGTAATGGGACTTGGAATATCAGCTTTAAGAAATCATGGAAAGGGAGAAACTTTATTTAAATTCTTCCAAGAATTCCAAGAAATTGTGACGAAAACGTTGTCAACAGTAATTATACCTTTATTACCTTTATACATAGCAGGAACTTTTGCAAATATAACTATAGCAGGGCAAGTATGGACAATATTAGGGGTATTCTGGAAAGTTTATTTAGTGGTAATACCTTTACATTTTGTGTATATGGCATGTCAATTTACAGCATCAGGAATGTTTTCAGGAAAAAATCCAGTAAAAATGTTAAAAAATCAAATACCTGGATATTTAACAGCTATAGGTACTCAGTCTTCAGCAGCAACTATACCAGTTAACGTTGGTTGTGCAGAAAAAAATGGAGTAAGTAAGCAAATTAGAGAATTTGTTGTGCCTCTTTGTGCAACAATACATTTATCAGGTAGTATGATATCAATAACAGGATTCACAACAGCAGTTTTAATGATGAATGGTATGCCACATGGAATAGGTGTATTATTCCCTTATATTGCAATGTTAGGTATAGCAATGGTTGCAGCACCAGGAGCACCAGGGGGAGCTATAATGAGTGCACTTCCTTTCTTACCAATGGTTGGAATACCATCAGATGGTGGTCTTGCGAGCTTAATGATAGCTTTATACTTAACTCAAGATAGTTTTGGTACAGCATGTAATGTATCAGGAGATAATGCAATAGCAGCAGTTGTTGATAAAATAAATGATGGAATGAGTAAAAAAGGAAACAAAGAAAAGCAAAGTGCTTAGTTTGTTAATAAATAAAAATGAGTTATCTCGTATAGAGATAACTCATTTTTATATTATATAGAGTTATAAAATAAAGTGATTTTTCTATTTGAAAATTGATTTAAGAGATGGTATTAATAATTTGTTTTCATTAGGTTTTAGTATACATACTCTAAAGAAATATTCATCTAAACCTTCAAATGAATAACAATCTCTTATTATTATCTTTTGAGGAATTAATTTCTCACGAAGAGCTTTAGCGGTAAATTCCTTTGTTTTAATTTTACATAGTATGAAATTACCTTTAGTATCATACACATCTAAGTGCTTAATGTTTTTAAGTTCTTTAAGTAAATAATCTCTTTCAGTATTCATTAAAGAAATAGTGCTTGATATAAAATTTGAATCACTAAACATGATTTCTCCCATTTTGGAAGCTATTATATTTATATTCCATAAATCTAGATTTTTATTTATTTCAGTTTTAACATCAGTGTTAGATATAAGGCCATATCCAAGTCTTATGCCAGGTGTTGAAAAAAATTTTGATGTACCTCTTATAACAAATAAATTATGATAATCATCAACTAATTGAGTACAAGAGTATATGTCTGTATCAGTAAACTCTACATAAGTCTCATCAATCATCAAAAATGAGTCTGTGTTTTTTAAAATCTCTCTCACTTCTATTTTAGTAAATGCAAATCCAGTAGGATTGCTAGGGTTGCAGATTACAACCAAATCATAATCTTTAGAGTTAATAGTTTTTATAAGAGTTTCTAAATTTATATGAAAATTATCCTCTTCTTTGGCAAAGTATTTATCTATAGAACAATTAATTTTAGATAGCTCTTTTTCATATTCTGAATAAGCAGGAGAAAGTAAAAGTGCTTGTTTAGGGTTAATTGTATGTATAAATGATGAAATTAATTCTGTAGCTCCACTACCAAGTACTATATTATCTATAGAACATTTGCAGTAATTGGATATAGAAGTTTTTAAGTCTATGTAATCGGGGTCAGGATACATAGATACCATATCTATATTGTTTACAATGTACTGTTTGGCTAAACTTGATGTACCAAAAGGATTGATATTTGAACTAAAATCCATAAATTCTTCCTTTGAAAAGCCATACTTACTAGATAAACTATATAAATTAGCTCCATGATTTGTGCTCATAAAAGTACCTCCAAAAATAAAATTATATAATTGATAAAAATAACTGATTAATATACGTACATATAGATTATAATACAAAGGAATGTTTATTCCAAATTTTTAAGATAAAAAGCAAAAAAGTATGGATAAGCTGTTACTTTGAGTTCAAAAATGATGAAAAATATTTTAATTGATATTTTGGTATGCTATAATATATAGGTTAATAGATGGAAAGCGGGAGGATACAAGATGTACAAAATTACAGGAAAAATGTTGACAGAAGAACAAATAAAAGAAAAAGTTTATGAATTGGGTAAAAAGATAGAAGAAGATTTTAAAGGTGAAGATTTACTAGTAGTAGGTATCCTTAAAGGAGCTAGTGTATTTGTTTCAGATTTAATAAGATGTATAGATTTAGATGTAAATATAGATTTTATGAGTGTTACAAGTTATGGTAGTTCAACAGAATCTTCTGGAACAGTTAAAATATTAAAAGACTTAGATGTAGATATTGAAGGAAAGAATGTGTTAATTGTTGAAGATATAATAGATTCTGGATTGACATTAAGCAACCTGGTTGCAGCTTTAAAGACTAGAAGCCCAAAATGTCTAAAACTATGCACTTTACTTGATAAACCTCAAAGAAGAAAAGCTAATATACCTGTAGACTATGTGGGATTTGTTATTGAAGATAAATTTATTGTTGGCTATGGAATAGATTATGCTGAGAAGTATAGAAATTTACCTTATATAGGTATAGTTGAGGATGTAGAATAAGACTTAAATGTGAATTAAAAGCACTAATCTCTAAGGGAGTTAGTGCTTTTTAATTAAGTATATAAAATTTTAGTGAAGGAGACATCTATATGGATATTCAATTAAGTATATTATTATTTTTCCAAAATTTAAGAAATCCAATTTTGAACTTTATATTTCTTGTATTCACAATAAGTACAGAAGCACCACTATTAATATTAATTACAACAATCATTTACTGGTGTATAAATAAAAAATGCGGACAGAAAATATTGTTTGCTATAATTGGAAACTTCGTTGTAAATTTAGGAATCAAAGAATTTGTAAAAGCACCCAGACCAATAGGAATAAAAGGTCTTGAATCATTGAGAGTTTCTACTGCTGGCGGTTACTCTTTCCCAAGTGCTCATACTCAAATTGCAACTACATTTTGGGTTAGCATTATGACTATATTTAAAAATAGATATATTCACTTAATAGGTGCAGTAATGGTCTTAGGCGTTGGATTTTCTAGACTATATTTGGCAGTTCATTGGCCTATAGACGTAATAGCTGGCTGGATATTAGGTATATTTTTTACAGTGATATTTGTAAAAATATTTGACTATATCGATGATAATAAAAATTATATTTTTCTTGTAACTTTACTAATACCATTTGTAATAGTAGCTATATTTCTAAATAGTCCTGAGTATTTTGAAAAATTTGGTATTATAGTAGGGTTTGTGTTTGGATATATAGTTGAAGATATATTTGTTAAATTTAATACAGATAATAATACAAAAAAAATTAATTTTAGTAGTAAAAATAAAAACAGTAAAAATATAATATTTTCAAGAATATGTAGGTTTTTGATTGGGATAGTAACAATAGGCATGTTATATATTGGTATTAAAGTATTTATTTCAATGTTAATTGTTTCTTTAAATCTAAGTGATTCCAATGTGAGTATAATTTTTATGAACTTTATAAAGAATACTGTAGTTGTTTTTTATGGAGTAGCAGGAGCTCCTGCATTATTTAAACTTTTGAAATTAAATTAAATTATTAAATTAATAGTTTAATTTAAAAAATTAAGGGAAGAAGAGAGTGATTATTTGAAAAAGGTAGTAGTAATAGGTGGAGGACCAGCAGGGATGATAGCAGCATCAACTGCATGTGAAAGAGGATTTGATGTAACATTAATTGAGAAAAATTATAAATTAGGTAAAAAACTTTCGATAACAGGAAAAGGTAGATGTAATATAACTAATGCTTGTGATATAGAAGAACTAATAGAAAATGTTCCTACAAATGGAAAGTTTTTATATAGTGCTTTTTATACTTTTACAAATGATGATGTAATAAGTATGTTTAATAATCTTGGTGTAAAAACTAAAACAGAAAGAGGAAAAAGAGTATTTCCAGAAAGTGATAAAGCATTTGATGTTGTAAAGGCTCTTGAAAAACAACTTAAAAACAAGAAAGTAGATATATTATTAAATTCGAAAGTAGAAAAAATAATATCTAAAAATAATAAAATTGAAAAAGTAGTTCTAGCCAATAAAAAAGAAATCAAGTGCGACTCAGTTATAGTAGCAACTGGAGGATTAAGTTATCCACTTACTGGTTCTACTGGTGATGGATATAAATTTGCTGCTTCTCAGGGACACACTATTGTAGATACAAAGCCATCTTTAATTGGTATTGAAATACAAGAAAGCTTTATAAAAGATTTGGAAAAATTATCATTAAGAAATGTTGAGATAAGAGTATTTAATAGCAAACAAAAGAAAGTTTATAGTGATTTTGGAGAACTTGAATTTACTAAGTTTGGCTTAGATGGACCTATAATAAAATCTGCAAGTTGTAGAATGAAAGATACAACTAAAGAAAATTACACTATATTGTTGGATTTAAAACCAGCATTAGACGAAGAAAAGCTGGATAAAAGAGTTCAAAAAGATTTCACAAAGTATACAAATAAAAAATTTGAAAAAGCATTGGACGATTTACTTCCAAAAAAACTTATACCTGTAATAATAAATTTAAGTGATATTAATCCAGATACAGTTGTTCACCAAATTTCTAGAGAACAGCGAAAAAACTTAGTTCATTTACTAAAAAATTTAAAGTTTACTGTAAAAAGATACAGACCTATTGATGAAGCTATAATAACTTCTGGTGGTGTAAAAGTAAATGAGATAAATGCAAGTACAATGGAGTCAAAATTAGTAGAAGGTCTATTTTTTGCTGGAGAGATAATAGATATAGATGCATATACAGGAGGATTCAATTTACAAATAGCTTTTTCTACTGGATATTTAGCAGGCTTTAATTGCTAAAAATTACCTGAATTAAAAATGTTTAAAATCACATAATATTATCAGCAACACAAAATAAATTAAACAGAAGGAAGGTAATCAACATGGCAAGTAACAATAACAACAACAGAACAGTAGTACCAGGAGCAAAAGAGGCTTTAAACCAAATGAAATTAGAAATAGCTAATGAACTTGGTATGAGTAATTATCAACAAGTTGATAAAGGAAACCTTACTGCAAGAGAAAATGGTTATGTAGGTGGATACATGACTAAAAAATTAGTTGAAATGGCTGAACAACAAATGGCTGGAAAAAGCAACAGATAGTTAATAAATAATTATTTATAACTATTAGGCTATTAGTTTAGCTAAAGCTATCTCAAATATAGAAAGTAATTTCTAAATTGAGATAGCTTTTTTTTATTAAATTTTACATAGGTGCATTTTTATGTAATAAATTTTAGGAATTTGGATAAAATAATACAAATGAATATGTTACATAAGGAGTGATGTAAAATGAGTAGCGTAAATTTTGAGGATTTAAAAAACAAATTTATTAATAGTGACTTAGATGAAAAGATAAGAATATACACAACAACAGAAGGTCTATCAGTAGAACAATTCAAAGAGCTATTGAGATATTATCCAATACAACATTTATCTAAATTAGAAAAAGCTCTTGGGTAATAATCTTTGATTAAAAAATTAAAAGGCAATTTATTTAATATTAAAAATAGTTTTTATTAAATAAATTGCCTTTTTATAATAATTTTATATTATCATACTTTTGATATATAATTATAGATTCTCTCATTTCCAAGCTCAATAGAACCAGTATTAATAAGAGTAACGATTCCTTCTATATCCTTAGAAGTTAAGTATTTATATGGAATCAATAAATTATAACCAGTATCATTTAGTAAGTTTTTTAATTGGATTACTTGAGAGATGTTGAAACACTCTACAGACTTAGTAAATTTTTTTCTAGAGTTAGATAAATTTTCATTTTGTATTTTTATCAAAGTTTCTATATAGTCTATATAAGATAATTTAAAGTCGTACTCCTTGACTATTTTTTCATCAAGTATATTACTAATAAAACCTTGAGATAATATATTATCTGCAAATTTATCTGCGGTTAATTTACCAGATGTTATACCTTTTTGGTATTTCCTAAGTATTTTTTTAGTATAGCAGTATATTTTATTTCTTGTTTCTAAATCAAGTTGTTCTATTTGCACACAACCACTTCCTTCTAATTGTAAAAATATTTATTTTAAAAAATTTATACTTAGCCTATAAAGTTTTACTAACTTATTTACAATAAATACTAAATTATAAAATATTTGTTATTTTTTATTATTACCAAGTATAAAAAATATTATAATTGTAAAACTTACAAATATATGTAAAATATTTAGGAGTGATGAAAATGTTAAATGGGATAATAAAGCTTTTTTATTCTGAAATTGTAAAAACAAAGATTAATAATTTAGATTCAAGTGGATATTCTTTAAGAGATGAATGTAAAGAAATCAGAAATATAACTTTAAAAATAGACAGCGTATTTTTTAAACTTTTAAAGTTAGTTTTTGGTTCAATATTACTTATGCTAGCATTTAATTTAAATTTGGTTTTAGGTATAGGAGTGTTTTTAATTGGTGTGGTTTATATTCTATATAAGAGAAATATGGAAGAACAAGTAAAAGAACATATAAATAATGTAAAGAATAATATAGACATCTCTAAAATTACTTTTATGGATGAAAAAGGAAGAACAGGTCTAAATGCACTAATTACATTGCTTCTTATAGGATTATTGACAGGATTTAACTGGATATTAGTTGCTAGTTTTGTCGTTGTTTTTGTTTTTACTATAAAGAATGTATGTTAAAATACTAATAAATAGTTTAATATATAGGGGGAGAAATTGAGTATGACTAATGGCAGTTATAAAATGAAGAATTTAGTGGAAATATCCGCTATGGTGACTGAATCTACAGATTTTTTTAATATAAAAGACGACATAATAGAAAAAATGTTAGAGGTTGTTCACCCTACAAAGGCATGTGTAAATCTATTCTATAAAAATGATTCTAAACATGCCTACTTAGTATGTTCACAAACCTTAGAATATGTACCTCAAATTTTTCCAATCAATAGTCTTAAAGGTGCAAAGATTGATTTTGACACGTATCCAGAATATATACATGAAGCTGTAAATGAAAAGAAGATAATATATGTAAAAAATGTATTTGAAGATTCTAGAGCAGAAGGTGAACGAGATTTAGCAAAATCTGAAGGTTATATTGGGAGAATAGTTTTTCCTTTTATAATAAACAATGTAGTTGTTGGATTTATGACTTGCTTTTTAAAAGAGGAGGATTATTTAACAGAACAAGATATAGACTTTATATCCTCTGTTGCATCACTTCTAAGTTTATCAATAGAAATAACTAATAAAAACAATAATGTACAAATTTTAATTGATAAGTTAAGAGGTTCAATAAGTGCTATAAATGAAGCTACTAAAAAATTATACCTTAATAAGAGTATAGATGGTTTTTTAGAAAATTTAAGTAAACAAGCTTGCAATATTACTAATAGTAAAGAAGCTTTAATAATTATAACTGGTCATGAAAATAAGGATAAAATATTTAGCTGTTATAATACTGAGCAAAAAAAGAAAACCAATTTATACCCTATGCTTGATACATTTTTGAAGAAAGAGTCATTGGGAGGATACCTAAATAACTTAAAACCATGTTCAAAAAAGGGAATAAACTTGGAAAGTTATATATATTACAAACTTCAGGATAAGAATGAGACTATAGGGTGTATAGTTTGTGCAAACAGTCAAAACTATACTAGTGATGATTTAAATATTCTTAGTATATTGTCCAAACAAGTTTCTGTTGGAATGCAATTATATGAGCACAACGAAAAAGAAGTAAAACACAAAGTTCTTGAAAATGAGTTGAATATATTAAATAAACAGCAACAACTTATTATGGACAAAGGAAAAATGGATTGTAATGATGAGAAAGAGCTTTATTTTTATCATAAACCAGCAAGAGTAGTAGGAGGAGATTTTTATTATGCTACAAGGGTAGATGATGAACACATAGTTTATATTGTAGCTGATGTAATGGGACATGGAATGGTATCAAATTATGTTGTTGCGATGATAAAAGGAGCTTTTAAAGTATTATGCAATCAATATAATACACCAAGAGAAATAATGACACATTTAAATAGCATGTTGTATGATGAATTTGATAAAATGGGTGTATTTACAACATGTTTGATAGGTACTATAGATACTAAAGAAAATATTATTACAGTATCTAATGCTGGTCACTACAGTCCTGTAGTTGTAAAGAAGGATGGGACGATAGAAAATAATTTGAATTGTAAAAAAGGAATACCTATTGGGATAATGGAAGATGCTACTTATGAAAATAATACTCTTTCAATGGAAGATTATGCAATGGTATGTATGTACACTGATGGAATTTTAGAGATAAAAAATACATCAAAAGAAGAATATGGTATAAATAGATTAGAAAACTTTTTAAAAGAAAACTTTAGATTGAATCAGCAGTTAATAGTAGAAAATCTAAAATTAGATTTAAAGAATTTCTCATCAAAAGATAATTATGATGATGATATTTTAATCGTTATGTTAAAGGATAGGTAGATTGATTATGGATTTAAATGATAAAAAACAACTTAAAAGTCCAGAGATTATGATAATAAATGGAAGCCCAAGAAATAATAAAAATTGCAGTTTTATAGCAAATGAAGTAAAGGTTAAATTAGAAGAGAGTGGATTGAGTAGCAAAATATTTAACATATATGATATGGATATTGAATATTGTACAGCATGTGGATTTTGTGAAAAAACAGGTTTTTGCAAGTTTAATGATGACATGAAACCATTATATAAAATGTTTGATGAATCAAAAGGAACTATCGTGATAAGCCCTGTACACTTTGATTCAATCTCAGCTAAATTAAAAACTGTTGTTGATAGAACTCAAGCTATATATGCAAGTAAATATGTGCTAAAGAAGCCCTCAATTGATAGGAATAAGAAACGTATTGGTATGTATATTGCAGTAGGAGGTAGTAAATCCTATGATTCACAATTTAAAGGTGGGCAGATTGTCATGGATTTTTTCTTTAAGAGTATAAATACTAAACTTTTACACAATATATATTTAAATAATACAGACAATATACCTTACACAGATAATCAAGAATTTAAAGATATAATATATAAAAATTTAAAGATATATATTGATTCAATATAATTTGATTTTGTAGGTAATATTATGTATAATTGTATTGCAATAATTTAAAATAATTAAAAGGAGGGAATTTCAATGAAATTACCAATAGCATTATCTAATAAACATGTTCATTTGAGTCAAGCTGATATAGACGTATTATTTGGAGCAGGTCATGAATTAACTAAATTTAAACCATTATCTCAACCAGGACAATATGCCTGTGAAGAAAAGGTAGATTTAGTAGGACCAAAAGGAACTTTAAAAGGAGTTAGAGTATTAGGACCAGCTAGAGCTCACACTCAAGTTGAAATATCTTTAGCAGATGGATTCCCATTAGGAGTAAAAGCACCAATAAAAGAATCTGGTGATATAGCTGGAACTCCAGGTGTTAAATTAGTAGGACCTGCTGGAGAAGTAGAAATGAAAGAAGGAGTTATAGTTGCTTCTAGACATATACATATGAGCAATGAAGACGCTGCTAAATTTGGTGTAGCTGATAAGCAAATAGTAAAAGTTAAAACTTCTGGACCAAGAGCATTAGTATTTGAAAATGTATTAGTAAGAGCTAGTGATAGCTTCAATCTAGAAATGCATGTTGACATGGAAGAAGGAAATGCAGCAGGAGTTAAAAATGGAGAGTTAGTAGAATTAATAGTTGATTAATATTATAAATGAAATTTATGCTAGTGGATGCTCTATTTGCTAGCATATTTTTTTAAATGTAATAAATTTCTATTTGATAAAATTAATCTATTAGATTAATTTATAAAATAAAGGGGTATTATGAAAAATATAATAAAAACTTACAAAAACATAATGTAATATGGTAAAATTATATATATAAAAATTTGCATATATAAAGATAACTATTTTACTCTTTAGACCAATATATACAAATAGATAAAAAAGTTTGAAAAATCTAACTTAATTTATTATATATTGTATACAAAATTATGAAGAAAACTTAACATATTTAATTTAAAAAAAAATCTACTTAAATATGTAATTAATTTACAATTTTCAAAGGAATTTTATCTAATCTGTAGTATTATATTAGAAGATAGAGTATTTGCGCGACTATATGTGTGTTTATATTTTTGTTGTGTAAATTATATGTAAATATAAAAAATAGACTTGTTATAAACAAGTACAATTGTAGCTATCAAGGAGGATACATATTATGGCTAAGTTTATGAAAACACTTGATGGAAATACAGCTGCAGCTCACGTTGCCTATGCGTTTACAGATGTAGCAGCTATATATCCAATCACACCATCTTCAACTATGGCTGAAGTAGTTGATGAGTGGGCATCACAAGGAAGAAAAAATGTATTTGGACAAGAAGTTAATGTTGTTGAAATGCAGTCAGAAGCAGGAGCAGCAGGAGCATTCCATGGTTCTTTACAAGGAGGCGCTTTAACTTCTACTTTTACAGCATCTCAAGGTTTATTATTAATGATACCTAACATGTATAAAGTTGCAGGAGAGTTATTACCAGGAGTATTCCATGTAAGTGCTCGTGCTTTAGCATCTCAAGCTTTATCAATATTTGGGGATCATCAAGACGTTATGGCTGCTAGACAAACTGGATGTGTATTATTAGCTTCTGGTTCAGTTCAAGAAGTAGCTGATATAGCACCAGTTGCACATTTAGCTGCAATAGAAGGTAGATTACCATTTATACATTTCTTTGATGGATTCAGAACTTCACATGAAATCCAAAAAGTTGAATTATTAGAAAATGAAGATTACGCAAGTTTATTAAATTTTGAAGCAGTTCAAGCATTTAGAGATAACGCATTATCTCCAAATCATCCAGTTACTCGTGGTACTGCTCAAAATCCAGATATATATTTCCAAACTAGAGAAGCTTCTAACAAATACTATCAAAATATAGTAGGTATAGTTGAAAAATACATGGAAAAAATGAGTAATTTAACAGGTAGAAAACATAGTTTATTTGATTATTATGGAGCAGAAGATGCTAAATATGTATTAATAGCTATGGGGTCTGTAACAGAGACAATAGAAGAAACTATAGATTACTTAAATGCTAAGGGAGAAAAGTATGGTTTAGTTAAAGTTCATTTATATAGACCATTCTCAATGAAACATTTCTTAGATGCTATGCCATCTACTGTTGAAAGAATATGTGTACTTGATAGAACTAAAGAGCCAGGTGCAACTGGTGAACCATTATACTTAGATGTACGTGATGTATTCTATGGAAAAGAAAATGCTCCTATGATAATAGGTGGAAGATATGGATTAGGTTCAAAAGATACTACTCCTTCAGATATAAAAACTGTTTTTGATAACTTAGTTTCAGAACAACCTAAGAATGGATTCACAGTAGGTATAGTTGATGATGTAACTAATACTTCTTTAAATCCAGCTGAGCCAATTAAAATAGCTTCTAAAGGAACTATAAGATGTAAGTTCTGGGGATTAGGTTCTGACGGTACTGTTGGAGCTAACAAACAAGCTATAAAAATAATCGGTGACCACACTGAAAAATATGCTCAAGCTTATTTTGATTATGACTCTAAAAAATCTGGTGGTATAACTATGTCTCACTTAAGATTTGGTGATACTCCAATAAGAGCAACTTATTTAATAGATGAGGCTGACTATATTGCCTGTCATAAACAATCATATGTTTATCAATATGATTTATTAAAAGGTCTTAAAAAAGGTGGTACATTTGTACTTAACACTATATGGGACCAAGCTGGAATTGAAGAAAACTTACCAGCTCATATGAAACAATATATAGCTAAAAATGATATAAAATTCTATACAGTTAATGCTGTTAAATTAGGACAAGAAATAGGTCTTGGAAACAGAATAAACATGATAATGCAATCTGCATTCTTTAAATTAGCTGAAATAATACCAGAAGAAGATGCTGTTAAATACTTAAAAGATTCTATAGTTAAAGCTTATGGTAAAAAAGGTGAAAAAATAGTTAACATGAACTATGCTGCTGTTGATGCAGGAATAAATGCTTTAGTTAAAGTTGAAGTTCCAGCTTCTTGGACAAATGCTGTTGATGCAGATAAAGAAGAAGTTAAAGAACCAGAATTTATAAGAAATATATTAAGACCAATGACTGCACAAGAAGGAAATAACTTACCAGTAAGTACATTCAATGGTATAGAAGATGGAACATTCCCTTGTGGTACTTCAGCTTACGAAAAACGTGGTATAGCTGTTGATGTTCCTGAATGGATAACAGATAACTGTATCCAATGTAACCAATGTTCTTTTATATGTCCTCATGCATGTATAAGACCAGTATTAGTTACTGAAGAAGAATTAGCTAATGCTCCAAAAGGATTTGAGACTAAAAAAGCATTAGGTAAGGGATTAGAAGGATTAAAATATAGAATTCAAGTTAGTCCACTTGACTGTACAGGATGTGGAAACTGTGCTGACATATGTCCAGCTAAAGAAAAAGCTTTAGTTATGAAGCCAATAGATACTCAACTTGATACAGAGTTAGATAATTGGGCATTTGCAGTAAATCCTGATGAAGTAGCTCCAAAAGTAGATGTTATGCCTGCAAATACTGTTAAAGGAAGTCAATTTAGACAACCATTAATGGAATTCTCAGGAGCATGTGCTGGATGTGGAGAAACTGCATACATCAAGTTAGTTACACAATTATATGGAGATAGAATGATGATAGCTAATGCTACTGGATGTTCTTCTATATGGGGAGCTTCTGCACCATCAACTCCTTATACTTGTAACCATGAAGGTAAAGGTCCATCTTGGGCAAACTCTTTATTTGAAGACAATGCTGAATACGGATTTGGTATGTACACAGCTGTTAAACAAATAAGAGGAAAAATAGTAGATGCTATGACAGAATTAGTTTCTATGGATATCTGTGAAGATGCTAAAGCAGTATTTACAGAATGGTTAGATTCTAGAAATGATGGAGAAGCTTCTAAAGTAGCAAGTGCTAAAGTTGTTGAATTATTAGCAAAAGCAGATTGTGATTGTACAGATGCAAAAGCTAAAGAATTAGTAAAAGCTATCGAGGATAGAAAAGATTATCTAGTTAAGAGATCTCAATGGATACTAGGTGGAGATGGTTGGGCATATGACATCGGTTATGGTGGATTAGACCATGTTCTTGCATCTGGTGAAAATGTAAATGTACTTGTATTTGATACAGAAGTATACTCAAATACAGGAGGTCAAGCTTCTAAAGCTACTCCAGCTGCTGCTATGGCTAAATTTGCTGCTGCAGGTAAGCAATCTAGAAAGAAAGATTTAGGAATGATGGCTATGACTTACGGAAACGTATATGTAGCTCAAGTTGCTATGGGTGCTGATAAAAACCAATTTATCAAAGCTGTTCTAGAAGCTGAAAAACATGATGGACCATCTTTAATAATAGCTTATGCTCCATGTATAAACCATGGATTAAAAGAAGGTATGGGAAGAACTGTAGCTAACGAAGCACAAGCTGTTGCTTGCGGATACTGGCATTTATACAGATTCAATCCAGAAGTGAAAGCTGAAGGTAAAAACCCATTCACTTTAGACTCTAAAGAACCAACTGCAAGCTTCAGAGATTTCATACTTGCACAAGTAAGATACTCTGCTATAGCTAAGCAATTCCCAGAGCAAGCTGAGGGATTATTTACTAAAGCTGAAGCTGATGCTAAAGAAAGATATGAAGGATATAAAAAATTAGCTGAATAATATTAAAGTGTTATAAGCTTATGTAAAGTATAGATTTAATAAAAAGGGGCTATCTCAAAATAGAGATAAGCTCTTTTTTATTGTTGAAATGATAAAAATATATTTGATTTCATACAAAAAAGAGAGTCTCATGAACTAAAAAATTCATCTGAGACACCTCCTTTTTCTATAAAATATTAAAATTTTGTTTCTGTATTTTGAATATCTTTTTTTAGTGATATTTTAGGAAGAAACATTCCAGTTTTTTTACAGTAAGTAATATAATCATTTCCAAATTCATTTATCATCTCATTTTCTTCTTTCTTTGCTAATCTATAATATACAATTACTAGTATAGGCCACATGATTAAAAGAGGAATAGTTGCCCATTCAAATATTATACCAAGTGTTATTAGTAAACACCCTGTATATTGTGGATGTATTATATGGTTATAAATTCCTTTTGTTACTAATATTCCTTTTCCATTCTCATATCTCCAATATTTTTTATATATTGTTCTCCAGCCCAAAACCACTAGTAAGGCACCTATGACATTTAAGATTATACATATATACATTCTGAGGTGATCAATATATTGATTTAATGTATGTCCACATAAGATGCCATCTGGTAATTGTTTGCCAAAAAAACATGCTACGAAATACATACTCATTGATATACCAAACATTTCAAGAGTGTAAGCTATTATAAATGCTAGATAGGCTGTAGTGGGTTTTCTTTGGCCCTTTTTATAAAAAGGCAGAAATAATTTTATCTGTTTTCACGTTTTTACTTGACCCAGGTATTTTTACTTGGGATAAAGAAGAAAGAAATAGTAAATTAAAAGCATTAAGTTTAATTTTAGAGAAAACTTTAATGACACCTAAAGGAAGCTTTGATTTTTTTTCGAATGACTTTTAAAGTATATATTATTAAATACTGTTTATACTGTATTTATTTGTATTTAATAGTTTTGAATATAGATACAAAAGAGTACCTCATTTGTGATTTTTTTAATCATTTAGAGATACTCTTTTGATGTATATTTAAAAAGAGTATTTTATCCTACAAAGATTTGTGTCCAATAAATTGAACCACCACTTTTTTGTGCTACTCCAACACCTATTTTACTAAAATTTGGATTTAGTATGTTTTTTCTGTGACCTTCAGAATTCATCCATGCATTTACAACTTCTTTTGGAGTTTTTTGACCCATAGCTATATTTTCACCAGCTGTTTTATAGCTTATCCCAAACTTCTTCAACATATCGAATGGAGAACCATAAGTTGGAGAATTATGTGAAAAATAATTGTTATCAATCATATCTTGAGATTTCTTTGTAGCAACATTTGATACAGAAGAATCAAGTGTAAGAGGATTTAATCCAGCTTTAGATCTTTCTATATTTACTAAGTCAACGACTTCCTTTTGATAAGCTGAAAAATTTCCATTTGTAGAACCTGAATTATCATTATCTTCAGGTTTATTAGAATCTGAGTTGTTGTTATCCTCAGGTTTATTAGTAGAGCCTGAATTGTTATCTTCAGGTTTGTTAGAATCTGAGTTATTATTATCCTCAGGTTTATCAGTAGAACCTGAATTATTGTTGTCCTCAGGTTTGTTAGTAGAACCTGAATTATTGTTATCCTCAGGTTTATTAGTAGAACCTGAATTATTATTGTCCTCAGGTTTATTAGTAGAATCTGAGTTATTATTATCCTCAGGTTTGTTAGTGTTATTGCAATTCTTGTCATTATGATTCTTATCTTTGCAAGAATTATCTTTATCAGGCTTAAGCTCTGGTTTTACAGAACAATTTGGTTTTGCTGAAAATTTGTATTTAGTATTACTGTATACTAAACTTTTGTTACTTAGATTTACATTGTTTTCAAGTGATGAAGCACTTGCAGTAACAGCACTAGAAGCTGTAGCTAAGGTTAACACTCCTAAAGCTAACATAGTTTTTAATTTTGTTGGTATATTTTTTCTCATTATAAACACCTCTCAATCTAAAAATTCTAAAAATGTTACTAATTTGTAACCTTTAGTGTAGGGGTACCCGTGCATCTATACTAACATAAGAACAAGCATTTTTTTACTGTAAAGATATGTAAAAAAAATATACATGGAATAAATAGGTATATTTCAGAGCATTTGATAATTTATGTTATAAATCTGTATAGTATGGAATTACTAGTATAGAGAAAAAAATATTTTTATAATAATCTCACCATGTAAATTTATGGCTACTATAAAATTTTTTATATAGTTATTGAGATTTATTCAATATATGACTTAATATCAGTAATACATTATCATTGTTTAAGTTTTTGAGAAATAAAAAAGTCATCTACTGGAATAGATGACCTTTTATATGATAAATTATAATATATTTTAGTTTAATATAGAAGTAATCCTAACGTAATTACTATGATTTCTGCTATTAATGAGCCAACTGCAACTACAATGAAAGTTTCTTTAAATCCAGTTTTATGTGTTAACTTAGATAAACTTAAGAATGTAAGAAAAACACCACTTTGTGGAACTATAGTAAGTATATTTGAAGCTATTGTAGCAACACGATGAATTAATTCTGGATTCAGACCAGTGCTTAAATAATAATCTGCGAAGTTTGGCATTACTATTCCCAATGCACCAGAAGATGAACCTGTTATTGCTGACATTGTTGAAGTTAATACAGTAAGACTTATAAGTGGGCTACCTGGTATTGACATAATAAGTTTACTGAAGACATTAAAACCTGGTGCGGTCATTATTACTGCTCCAAATGCAACAGCAGAAGATGTTGCAAATATAGGTCCTATAGAACCACTAGCTCCTATGCTCAGTGTCTGTATCTTGGATGATAAAAATTTACGGAATAAAAATGCAGATAAAAGAATTGCAACTATTAAAGCTATGTAGATTACATTTTTTTTCAAAAACTCTGAACCAAAAGTACTTCCAACTATTGCTATAATTACAAGTGCTAATAGAGGAAAAATACTGGCAAAAAATCCTGGTAATTCTCTATCTAAAGATTCTTCTTCTGATTCTGAAGTATAAGTTGCATAAGTTTCACCTTTTTTAATACTTTTGTTTAGAGCATATTTCATGTAGACAAGTCCAAACACAGCACAACCGATACTACCTGCAATACTTGGTATAATAGCTGCAGTAAGAGAAGTATTTAGATATTGAATAGGAATAACATTTTGAATGGCTGGTGTTCCAGGAATCATAGTCATAGTAATTGTCGCAATTCCAAGCCAAAGAGGTATCTGAATAAGGTTCCAAGAAATATCAAGTTTTTTAAATAGAGTTCTTGCAAGTGGAATGACTGCGAACATAACTACAAATAAACTTATACCACCGTATGTTAATATAAAACTTACTATGAATATAGCAACTAAAACTCTATAAGGATGCTTAGAGCCGAATTTGCTTAAAATAAAATCTGCTATAGATACAGTGGCTCCACTTTCTTCCATAAATTTAGCAAGTATTGAGCCTAATAAGAATATTGCAAAATAGCTCATTATATAGTTTCCAAGTGCTCCCATGTAATTATTTTTACCAGCACCTAGCATAGATGTTACAATATCCATTCTATTTAAGAGAACAACTATTAAAGTTGCTATTGGAGCAGCTATAGTTATATGAATTTCTTTAACTGAAAAATATATAATAGCTATAATACCAATAATTATACCAATTGGTGCGATAATACTCATAAATATACCTCCTTATTAGAAGGACTTGAAGAATAGTTTCTTCAAGCCCTAAATATAATCTACTGTGCAGTATATCCTCCATCTAGTAGGCAAGCTTGTCCTGTAATTCCTTTAGCTTTATCACTTGCTAAGAACATAGCATAATCTGCAATTTCTTGAACATCTAATAGACGTTTTTGTGGTACAAGTGGGTATAAAACTTCTTCTAAGACATTTTCTAATGGTATGTTACGAGTTTTTGAAAGGTCATTAAACTGACCTCTAACAAGTGGAGTATCTACATATCCAGGGCATAAAGCATTAACTGTTATACCAGAATCAGCAGCTTCAAGGGCAGCAACTTTTGTCAAGCCTATAAGACCATGTTTTGCTGAGTTATAAGCAGCTTTACCAGCAAATCCTATTACACCATTGATTGAAGCCATATTTATTATACGACCAAATCCTTGTTTTTTCATTATAGGGAATACTTTTTTAGTAGCTATAAAAGGAGCTGTTAGCATTATTTTTATCATAAATTCAAATTTATCAGTTGGAAAATCTTCTATCATAGAAACATGTTGAAGTCCAGCATTGTTTATTAATATATCTAATCTGCCATACTTTTCAACAGTTTTGTCTATAGCGTGGTTAATTTCTTCTTCTTTAGTTACATCACACTTTACATTCATGCAATCATAGCCTTCTTTTTGTAGTTCTGTTGTAACCTTGTTTAAGGCTTCTTGATTTATGTCAGAGAACATTACTTTAGCACCACTTTTTAAAAATGATTCAGCTATTTGCTTACCTATTCCACTTGCAGCTCCTGTTACGAATACAACTTTATCTTTAACCATTTTCATTTCCTCCAATTTTATTTTATTTTTATATTAATATTTTAAATAATTTAAATTATTTTTATTTTTAATCAATTTAAACAACAGATATGTTTCCATTTAATGAATCTGATAATATTAAAGGTGCTTCAGTAGCAGAAATAACATCATCCAATGTGAAAGCAGGATTTATTTCCTTAAGTAAAATTCCATCTGATGTTACTTCCATAACTCCCATTTCAGTAACTATCAAATCTACAGCATTGGTTGCAGTAAGTGGGAGAGTACAATTATTTAATATTTTTGCAGAACCTTTTGAAGTATGTTCCATTGCTACAATAACTCTCTTAGCTCCAGTTACTAGGTCCATAGCTCCTCCCATACCTGGAACCATCTTACCTGGAATCATATAGTTTGCTATATTGCCATATTTATCAACTTGAAGTGCACCAAGAACTGTTATATCTACATGACCACCTCTGATTATTCCAAAAGATGTAGCACTATCAAAGAAACACCCTCCAGGAAGTATAGTAACTGGCTGACCACCAGCATTTACAATGGTTTCATCACTTAAATTACTATTTTCAGCTGCTCCTAAACCTAGAAAACCATTTTCAGATTGCAAGATAACGTTTACATCATCTGGAATATAATTTGCTACTTTAGTTGGTAGACCTATACCAAGGTTTACAACAGCTCCATCTTTTAATTCCTTAGAAACTCTATTTGCAATATATTCTTGTATTTCTAATTTATCCATTATAAATTACCCCCTTTAACGATGTAATTCACAAAAATACCTGGTGTAGTAACTTCATTTGGGTTAATATCGCCAATTTCAACTATTTCATCTGCTTCAACTATTGTAATCTTAGCAGCTGAAGCCATTAAATTATTAAAATTGTTCATAGAACCCTTATAAACGAGATTACCTGCCTTATCAACCTTTGATGCAAATAGAAGAGCGACATCTGCATGAATTGGCTTTTCAAGAAGGTATTCTCTATCATCTATGACGATTTTTTGCTTTCCTTCCTCAACAAGAGTACCAATACCAGTAGGTGTTAAGATACCTCCTAAGCCATAACCAGCTGCACGTATTTGTTCAGCAAGAGTTCCTTGAGGAACCAATTCAACTTCTGTTTCATTATTATTCATTTGTCTACCAGTTTCTTTATTTAATCCTATGTGGGAAGCAATTATCTTTTTGAACTGCTTATTTACAACCATTTTTCCAACACCTTTGTCAATAAAGCCAGTATCATTACAAATTAGTGTTAAATCTTTTATATTCTCATTGCATAAATAATCAATCAAACTTTCTGGTGAACCATTAGCCATGAATCCACCAACCATTATTGTATCTCCATCTTTTACATGAGATAGAGCTTCATTGATGCTAACTATTTTATTCATATTTCCTCCTATCGTGAAACCACCATTGATATTCCTTGACCGCCACCAATACAAAGCGTTGCAAGACCAGTTTTAGCTTTACGTTTTTGCATTTCATAAAGTAGGGTAACAAGTATTCTAGCACCACTTGCTCCTATTGGATGTCCTAATGCTATTGCACCACCATTAACATTTAACTTTGATGAGTCTATTTGAAGTTCGTTTTTAACAGCTAGTGCTTGAGAAGCAAATGCTTCATTTGCCTCTATTAAGTCTATATCATTAATATTAAGTCCAGCTTTTTCTAGTGCTTTTCTAGTCGCAGGAATTGGACCAGTACCCATTATTTCAGGTTCAACACCAGCCGATGCATATGACTTTATTTTAGCAAGTGGTTTAATTCCTAGTTCGTCTGCTTTTTGTTGACTCATTAATATCAACATAGCTGCACCATCATTGATACCTGATGCATTTCCAGCTGTTACAGTGCCATCTTTTTTGAATGCAGGCTTAAGCTTAGATAAGCCTTCAAATGTCATACCAAATTTAGGATATTCATCTGTATCAATGGTCTCTACCTTACCACGGCGTACTAAAATATCTACTGGAACGATTTCGTCTTTAAAACGATTGCTTTTTATAGCTTTCTCAGCTTTATTTTGACTTTCTAATGCTAGATTATCTTGCATTTCTCTAGTAAATTCAAATTTAGTGGCAATATTTTCTGCAGTTATCCCCATATGGTATTGATTGAAAGCATCAATAAGACCATCAGTTAACATGCTATCTACCATAGTTATATTGCCCATCTTACTACCAAAGCGAGCAGTTTGGACAATATAAGGAGCTTGACTCATATTTTCAGTACCACCTGCGATGACTACATCATTTTCTCCAGATGAGATTGATTGAGCAGCTAGTTGAACACTTTTAAGTCCTGAGCCACATAATTTATTTACTGTATAACTTGGGACAGAATTTGGTATACCTGCATTTATAGCAATTTGTCTAGAGACATTTTGTCCAAGTCCTGCTTGTAATACATTTCCAATTATTACTTCATCTATTTCAGATAAATTAAGACCTATACGTGATATCGCTTCTTTAACAGCGATAGTTCCAAGTTGGACAGCAGAAGTATTTTTAAATACCCCTCCAAAACTTCCTATAGGTGTTCTGACTGCTGATACGATTACTACATTTTTCATGTCTAATAGCTACCTTTCTTGAATGATAATTAAAAATTTTCTGAATAAAAAGATTATGGAACACTATAATAAATTACTTCTAATACAAGCTTGATTTTAAGTATTTCGATTATTTTTATTCCTAATGCTTTAGGTTTTCCTGTTTCTAATTATAGATTACGGCGAAAAAAGCGTTTTGTCTAAGTCTAATTTTTTATATAGTGTATAAGAAAAATTTATAGGACAGAAATTTATGGCATGTTTAGAAAAATATTTTGTTAAAATATTAATGAAATTATGTTGATTTTCCTATAGAATATTATTATAAGAAAAAATATAATCTAAACTATACTTTTGAGAAAGGTGGTTTAAAATGGACATAAAACAGTTAAAATATTTTGTTGAGATAGTGAAATCTGGTTTTAATTTATCAATAGCATCTAAGACACTTCATATATCTCAACCAGCACTGAGTCAAATCATAAAAAATTTCGAAGAAAGTGAAGATGTATATTTATTTGAGAGGTACAAAGGCAGATTAAATGGGTTAACACCAGCAGGAGAGAGATTTTATGTAAATGCAGAACATATTATAAATGAATACAAAAACATGATGGAAGATTTAAGGGAAGATTCAGTTCAATTTAAAGGTAAAGTTAGAATAGGAATACCACCACTTATACTTGGAATAGCCTTTTCAGATGTAGTTGCACAGCTAGTTGCAAACAATCCAGATATAGAATTTGACATAGTAGAGAAGGGAGCCTATGATTTAAATAGAATGCTTATCTTACAAGAATTAGATTATGCAGTACTATTACACCCACATAAAATTGATAAAAGTGTAGTGACTGAACATGTGCTTCAAGAAGATGAACTTACAGCTTTTTTAAATGTAAATCATCCACTTGCTAAAAAAGATAAGATAGACTGGAACGATTTGAATGAGCAGTTACTTGCAATATTTAATCCTACTTTTATGATACATCATAAGTTAATGCAAAAGTTTACTGATGAAAATGTAAAGTTAAAAAGATACATCATGTCTGGATCATGGGATTTTTTATTGTTATCAACTACAAACTCTGACTTTATAACCATTCTACCATCACCAGTCCACGATTTCTTTGAGAATAGTAAAATTATAGAAAGACCATTTAATCATCCTATTACATGGAAAGTTGTACTATGCAGACCTAAGAAAGAACGTTACAGCCATGTAGATGAACATGTATTTAAATTTATTATAGATTTCTTTAGTAAAAAGAAATTATAAAAATGTTATTAAAATAACAAAAAAAAGCAAACAAATTTTTAAAAATTACAATAAACTATTAGTTTTTTATCTATATATATGATAGGCGATAATAGATTTTACATATCATGGTGAATTAGTATTGAAAATTATAATATACAAAATATATCTTTTTAAAATAAAAAATAAAAACAGTGAGTATCTATGGATAGTCACTGTTTTTATTTTGTTTTTCTACATAAGGATTATTAAGTATTACTAGAAAACTTTTTACTTATTATAGTCAAACTCATAACTGTTAAAAATATAAGTAGACCTGGAAATACAGCTAAATATAACTTATCAAAAATATGTCTTTGAGCATCTTGAAGCATATTACCCCATGATGCAAGAGGTAATTGTATTCCAAGACCTAAAAAACTAAGAGCAGATTCAGTTAAGATAGCATTAGCAATATTTAATGAGCCTGCAACTACAATAGTTTCTTTCAAGTTTAAAACTATGTGTCTTAATAGTATATTTCTAGTTTTAATACCTGTAGCTTTAGCAGCTATACAGTATTCATTTTCCTTTATTTTTAACGTTTCTCCGCGGACGATTCTTGAGACTTCCATCCAACTTAAAAACCCAATAATTAGTATAATAGTGGAAACTTTAGGTGTCAAATAAGTATTTAGCACAATCAAAACTAAGAAGCTAGGGATACTCATAAGCATATCTACTATCCTCATTAAGAATTGGTCCAACTTACCTCCAATATATCCACTAATAACACCTACAGCAGTACCAAATACTATAGAAATAATCATTGATAAAATACCAACACTAAGTGAAATTCTTCCACCATAAAGAGCTCTAGAAAAATAATCTCTTCCAAGTTCATCTGTACCAAAAATATGTTTTAAAGTAGGTTCTTGAAGTTTAGAAGTAGTGTCAATTGCATTAGAGTCTATATTTAATGTAAAAGAGGCTATAATTAATAGGATGATTATACTGAGAGTAATGCATGCAAAAGCAAAGGATTTGTCTTTTTTTAATTCTTTTAGAATGTTTGTAAACATAGTTAGAACCCTCCCTTGCTGGATTTAATCTTAGGGTCAATTAATAGATATAATATATCAGCAACTAGATTACCTAAAATTAAAAAGAGTGCTGATAGCATAGTTATTGCCATAATTATGGTATAATCTCTTGAAAAAATCGAATCAATCATTAGTCTACCCATACCTGGCCAAGAGAAAACTACTTCTGTAACAAATGCACCAGTAACTAATTTTTGTATACTCATACCAAGAATTGTAACTAATGATGTTAGTGAGTTTTTCAAGACATGTTTAAAGAGTATGACTTTTTCTGATAATCCTTTTGCTCTTGCTGTAACAACATACTGTTTTTTTAATTGTTCACTTACACTAGCTTCTACATAATTTGTAAAAATAGCTGTATTATATAGGCCTAAAGTTATTACAGGTAATACTAAATGTTTTACTAAATCTCCAAGACTATCATTTCCAATAGTATGCATACCTCCTGATGGAAAAACGTTAAATTTAACTGAAAAAATTGAAATGAGTATCATACCTATCCAAAAAGAAGGAATAGAAACACCTATATAATTAAAGATAGATGATATTTTACTAGTTATTGAATTTTTATTTACAGCTAAAAATATTCCAAGAGGTATAGCTACTAATATTGAAAATATTAAAGAAGTTCCCATAAGAATAAATGTATTTCCCATCTTTTCCATAATTTGTTCTGTAACAGGCATATGGTTTATATAAGAAATACCTAGATTTCCACTTAAAGTGTTTTTTAACCAACTTAAGTATCTTATGTATACTGGTTTATCAAGTCCCATGTTAACTCTTATATTTTCAATATCTTGTGCAGACATTAAAGGATTTATATACGCATCTGCTGGGTCACCAGGAGCTAATTCTAAAAGTCCAAATGATAATATAGATATTAAGATTAACATAGGTATTAAAACTTTTACTCTATTTAATATTAATTTCAACATAAATGAATTCTCCTAATTAAGGGAGATGTCTCGTTTTAGAATAATAAAACAATGCAATGGACACTAAGTTCAAAGTTGCCATATTATTTTTAGACATCTCCCTTTTTAATTAATAATATAAAATTTTACATAAATTATTCTACATATAGCTTAGACCAGTCTTCAAATAATATTGCAGGAGATGGTTTAGCATCTTCTATTCCTTTTAAACTTTTTTGAGCTGCCATTAAATTCTGTTCATAATCTATAGTGTAAATAGGTGCATCTTTAGATATATCTTGTTGTATTTGTTTGTATATTTCTTTACGTTTTTCTTTGTCTAATTCAGTAAATCCTTTTTCCCATAAAGCATCTATTTCAGTATTAGAATATTTAGTTTGATTACAGTATTGACCAGTTTCAAACATACCTCTATATGGATTTGGCTCTAATCCCCAAGCATATCCATTTATATACATATCACATTCAGTACCATTACTAAATAATATATTGAAGAAAGCTTTACTTTCATAAGGAACTATTTCAGCTTCTATACCAATTTTTTTCAACTCTTGTTGAGCTACTAAAGCATAGTTTTTATGTCCAAATCTACCTGTGTTATAACCTATTTTTAATTTATCAATTTTAACACCACTTTTAGCTAATAAGTCTTTAGCTTTATTTGTATCTTGGTTATATCCTTCAACACCTTCTTCAGTGTAGAAGTCTGCTTCTGGAACTAATATAGATTTAGCAGGTACAGAACCTTCTTTTCCATATGCTGATTCTATCATTTCGTTTCTATTCAAAGCATATGATAATGCTTGTCTTACTTCTTTATTAGCCATATTTGCTATATTTTGGTTAAATACAATATAATTTAATCTTTCTTCACTATAAGTGTAAGTTTGTAAGTTTGAATTTGATTTTGCTTTTTCATATCCTTCAGCAGATGTTTTCATAATTGAAATTTCACCATTATTTAAAGCTGCTTCTTGAGATGCTTCATTAGGTATTATTTTTAATGCGATAGAGTCTGCCTTAGGTTCTCCACCAAAATAATCTGCATTTTTTTCAAATACTATGCTTTCACCTTTTTTCCATTCTTTAAATTTGAATGCCCCAGAACCAACTGGATTATTGTTTTTTTCTGATTTAGCTATATTTGCTTCTCCTTCAAATATATGTTTAGGTATTGGAGCTATTTTAGATATACCATACAAGAAAGATTCACTTGCAGTTGGTAAGGTAATCTTAACAGTTAAATCATCAACTTTTTCTACTTTAACTGGTTTTTCGCCTATCAATAAGTATTGTCTTGATGGTGAATTTTGTTTTTCATCTAAAACTGTATTAAATGTAAATAAAACATCTTCAGCAGTTATTGGTTTTCCATCATGCCATTTTAAGTTGGATTTTAATTTTATAGTTAACTCCTTACTATCTTTAAAATCTACTTTTTCTGCTAGATAATTTACTAAATTTCCTTTTTCGTAAGTATAAAGAGGAGCATAAACTATATTTGATGCAAGAGAATCTTCTTTAACATTTGCAAAAGCTCCATTGATTATGTCAGGGTCACTTGCCATAGGAATTACAACAGTTCCACCAGATTTACTTTCTCCTCCTCCACTAGACTTATCTTTATCATTAGAACTACAAGCTGTGAATGTAAGCATTAATGCCGAAACTAAGATTAATGATGCCAATTTTTTGAATTTCATATTCTTATAAAACCTCCATAAAATAATATTTGACGCATATTTTCATTGTATAATAAGAATCATTATTAAATCAATATATATAGAAAATAACTATTATACTGTTTTAATTGATAGAAAAAAAGAATAAAATGTAAGAAAATGTTGTAATTTAAAATTTTATAAAATACAATCAAAAAGTGTATGTTATTTTAAGCAATTTTGCTGAGAGGAGAAAATAATGAATAAAACACTAGTTGAAGTTAGAGATTTAAAAGTTTATTTTCATACAGATAAAGGTATTGTCAAAAGTGTAAATGGAGTAAGTTTTAATATAAATGAAGGTGAAACTATTGGAATAGTTGGAGAATCAGGATGTGGTAAATCTGTAACAGCTATGTCTTTGATGAAGTTACTTCCAACATCAAAAATAGAAGGTGGGGAAATAATATTTCAAGGTAAAGACATTTTAAAGATGAATGAAAATGAACTTATGGGAATAAGAGGAAATGAGATATCTATGATTTTTCAAGAGCCAATGACATCTTTAAATCCAGCATTTACTGTTGGGAATCAAATCATTGAAGGAATTATGTTGCATCAAGATTTATCAAAAGAAGAGGCTAAAAAAAAGGTAATAGATATGATAAAGCTAGTAGAAATACCGAGAGCTGAAGAAATATATAATTCATATCCACATGAGTTATCTGGTGGTATGAGACAGAGAATAATGATAGCTATGGCTTTATCATGTAATCCAAAATTACTTATAGCTGATGAACCAACAACAGCTTTAGATGTTACTATTCAAGCTCAAGTTCTAGATATAATGAAAAATATAAAAGAAAAATTAAACACGTCTATAATGATGATTACACATGATTTGGGAGTAGTTGCAGAAATGTGTGATAAAGTAGCAGTAATGTATGCTGGCAAAATTATAGAAGTAGCAGAGGTTGTTGAATTATTTAAAAATCCAAAACATCCTTATACTATTGGACTTTTAAAGTCAAAACCTATTCTTGGAGAAAACAAAGGAAAAAGATTGTATTCAATTCCAGGACAAGTACCAAACCCAATTGGAATACCAGATTCTTGTTACTTTAGTGATAGATGTGAAAAAGTATGTGATAAATGTAGAACTCAGATACCTCCTTTAATAGAATTGAATGATGGTCATAGTATTGCATGTTGGTTATATACAAAGGAGGAGATATAAATGGAAAGGGAAACAAGTTTATTAAAAGTAGAAGGTCTTAAAAAGTATTTTGAAGTTAAATCTGGATTGTTTGATAAGGAAGTTAAATATGTAAAGGCAGTAGATGGAGTTTCTTTTGATTTAAAAAAAGGAGAAACTTTGGCTATAGTTGGAGAATCAGGATGTGGAAAATCAACTGCTGGAAGAACAATTCTTAGGTTAATTGAAAAAACTGAAGGTAAAGTTGAATTTAATGGTATAGATATATATAAGTTAGAGAAGGAACAACTTAGAAAATTAAGACCCAAAATGCAAATGATATTTCAAGACCCATATAGCTCATTAAATCCAAGATTAAATGTAGAGCAAATAATATCTGAGGCAGTTATAGAACATAATTTAGTACCAAAGAATGAAATAAAAGATAATATACTAAATGTTGTAGAGAATTGTGGACTTTCTAAGTATCATTTAAATAGGAAACCAGGTGAGTTTTCTGGAGGTCAAAGACAGAGAATAGGTATAGCAAGAGCATTAGCATTAAATCCAGAATTTATAGTTTGTGATGAACCTGTCTCTGCACTAGATGTTTCTATTCAATCTCAAATTATAAATTTGCTTATGGATTTACAGGAGAAATATAAACTTTCGTATTTGTTTATATCTCATGACTTGAGCGTGGTAAATCATATTGCACATAGAGTCTGTGTTATGTACCTAGGCTCTATAATAGAAATTGCAACTAAAGAAGAACTTTACTTGCATTCTCAACATCCATACACAAAAGCACTTATGAGTGCAGTACCAATACAAGACCCTACAATTAAGAAAAATAGAATTATATTAAAAGGAGATATACCTTCTCCAACAAACCCACCAAGTGGATGTAAGTTTCATACAAGATGCCCTTATTGTAAAGAAATATGCAAAATAGAAGTTCCAGTTTTAAAAGAAATATCAAGAAATCATTTTGTTTCGTGTCATCTAGTATAGATATTTTCAAAATTAAGAATGACATATATAATAGAATAAATTGAAAATTTTTTGATGCAGATAAAATTATATGCTGTTAATATTAAGTTAGTTGATATATAAGTTTAATCTATAATGTAATTATTGAAAAGAGGGGTAGATGTGTCAATTTTAGTAACATTGTTAGGGTTATTAGTTTGTACAACAATTTCAACTGTACTTAGTAAAAAGTGGAACAGTATTCCTCTTGCAATATATCAAATTGTATTAGGAGTTGTATTGTCTATTTTGCCATTTAAATTCTCATTTTCATTTAATCCAGAAATATTTGTAATATGTATCATAGCTCCATTATTATTTAGTGAAGGTCAAAATGTATCGAGAAAAGAGTTATTAGAACTTAGAAAACCAATTTTACTTCTTGCATTTGGTCTAGTTTTAACAACTGTATTTGCAGGTGGAATCTTTATACATTTTATTATTCCTGAGATGCCTCTGTCAGTTTCATTTGCTCTAGCGGCAGTAATATCTCCAACTGATTTAGTGGCAGTAAAATCAATCACACAAGGGTTAGATTTCCCTAAAAATATGATGAGTATACTTGAAGGGGAATCTCTATTAAATGATGCTGCTGGAGTAGTAGCATTTAAAGTTGCAGTACTTGCCACAGTTACAGGCGCATTTTCAATAAAAGAAGCGGGTATTCAATTTATAATTACTGCTTTTGGAGGAATAATATTAGGATGCCTTTTAGGATATATAATTATAAAAATAAGACTTAGATTACATAAGTGGAATCTAGAAGAAATTCCAATGGTAATAGTTATACAAATAATGACTCCACTTTTTGTGTATTTTGTGGCAGAAGAAGTAGGAGTGTCTGGAATCTTAGCTGTTGTAATGGCAGGAATAGCTCATGGAATTGAAAAAGAACATTTACAAAATACAACTACTAAATTAAGAATAATATCAGATAATACATGGTATGTTTTAGAGTATGTATTGAATGGGTTTGTCTTTACATTACTTGGTTTTTTATTGCCAAGCATATATAGGGGACTTAGTACTAAAAATGAAAATATGGCATTGAAATTGACTTTTATTGCTGTTTTAATTGTACTTATTTTATTCGCTATAAGGTTTATCTGTGTATATTTATGGCATGATTCTTTTATAAAAACTAAGAAGAATCCATTAAATAATTTCTTTAGAGGTTTTTTAGGTTTTAAGAATGAAGAAGTTGTAAAAGACAGTATTTCTAGATGTAAATACTCATTAATAGTTGCTACTTGTGGTATTCATGGTACATTTACACTAGCAACTGCATTGTCCATACCATTTTATCTAGCTAGTGGAGATGCATTTCCGATGAGGGATACTGTTTTATTCATATCATCAGAAGTTATTCTTATAAGTTTGATATTGGCAACAATTTTATTGCCAAGACTATTAAAAAGTGATGTACGAGAGTCAGAATATTTATTATCTGATAAAGAGGCATATCAAATAATTTTGAAAGAAGCTATTTTAAAACTCAGTAATGAAAAAGCACAAGAAGTACAACCAGTTATACATGATTTAAATGAACAGTTGGTAGACTCTGAAAAGGGAATATTAAATACTCCAGATAACAAACTTATAAGTATGATGATTGCACAAGCAGACCATCAGGGATTATTGGCAGTTCAAAAACTATTAGAAGATGGGAAAATTTCTGATAGAGCATTTAAATTGTATAGATTTTATATTACAAAATCAAGAAAATCTGTTCAGAAATCTATATTTAAGATTGCAAAGTTAAAAATAAGTATGTGGATTATAGATAGAAAAGTAAAGATAGAAGTAAAAGAAAAAATTACAAAACTAATATCTGAAAATACAGAAATAATTAAAGAATTTCATCATGCATATGCACTTTCTACTAAAACTGCTATATTATTTATAAATAAAAATACTGATGAGAATAACAGACATGAATCATTAATAGCAATCAGATTTTATAATCGTTATTTAAATTGGCTAACTAGAAAGATTCAAAATGATGATAAGTTTGAAGCGAAAGTAGAATACTATAGGCTAATGGCAATCCAAAGTGAAAGAGATAGTGTTCAACAATTAGTTGAAACTAGACAAATATCAAGAGAAGTAGCTAAGGAGTTATTGGAGAATATTCTTTATGATGAAATGATGATGATAGAATAATATTTTGAAATATTAGCAAACAAGAGATATTAGTAAGATAAATATACTAATATCTCTTGTATTTATTAAAAGAAAATTTATAATAAATAATTTACTCATCTAAAAGAGTAATATCTAAAGGATTTTTATTGTTTATATAATTTTTAGGAGATACACCATAGTACTTTTTAAATGCTCTTACAAAACTAGAATAATCATTGAATCCACATTTACTACAAACTTCACTCATAAGATTGCCATTAATTATTAATGTTTTTGCTAAAATTAATCTTTTTTGAACTATATAATTGTGTATGGATGTTCCAGTATAAGACTTAAATTTTCTCATAAGATAATATTTACTTATAAAAAATTCAGACGATATACTATCTATGGAAAGTTTATTATCTATATTTGAATTTATATAGTTTAATATTTTTTTTATGGTTTCATCATAAAAAACATCTTCTGTTGATTCTATATTTTCATTTTTTAAGAAAATTCTATTTAAGAATATCATAAGTTGTATAAATAGTGTATTCCTCAATATTTCATTTCCAAATTCATTGTTAGATTCAGAAATATTTATTTGTTCAATAAAAGTCTTAATGGATTGAATATCATGTATATTTAAACGCAACCTATTACATTTATTTTCTGTAGCTATTTTAAAACATTTTTCTAAGTCACTAGTAATATCACTATTTTTTTTCATAAATTCTGGGCTAATCCATATTGCAATTCTCTCATAAAATACATTTGAATCTATAACTGGTTTATGGATTTCATTATTACTTATAAAAAGTATATCCCAAGGCTTTAGTTTATAAGGAATCCCTTCAACAAAATAAGTGACATTTCCATCTATAAATATAATTATCTTATTAAAATCGTGATTATGGTATTCAAATTTTATATCTTTTTTGTCCCTAATATTAAATATTTTAAAATTATCATTTAAGTATCCAATTTTTTTATCCATAGTTTTTATATAAGACCTTTCTAGATTTATATTATAGAAAAGTATAGAGCATTTTTTGCAATATTTCAAGCATTTTTAACCATTCACATAGTAAAAAATTCTTAATATAATATTATATGTAGTGTAATTTTAGCAGAAAGAGTTTAAAGGGAGGAAAGCATTTATGAAATTAAATGATATTATACAAGGGTTGGATATAATCAATGTCAAAGGTGAATTAAATATAGATATTAATAATGTACAATATGATTCAAGAAAGGTTACAGAAGGTACATTATTTGTATGTATAAAAGGATTTGTATCAGATGGCCATAAGTATATAAAAGATGCTGTAGAAAAGGGAGCAAAAGCCTTTATTGTTGAAGAAGATGTAGAAATAGAAGGATATACATTTATAAAGGTAAAAGATACAAGAAAAGATATGGCAAAAATAGCTGATAATTTTTATAATCATCCATCTCAGAAATTTAATGTTATAGGAGTTACAGGTACTAATGGAAAAACTAGTATAACTACTATACTAAATGAGATATTAACTTTAAATAAAAATAAAGTTGGTCTTATAGGAACTATAAAAATTTTTGATGGGGAAAAAGACATTGTTTCAAGTTCAACAACTCCAGAAAGTATAGATTTACAATATCATTTTAATAACATGTTAGATAATGGATGTGATTACTGTGCGATGGAAGTTTCATCTCACTCATTGGCATTAAATAGAGTTGATGAGACAGACTTTAAACTGGGCATATTTACAAATTTAACACCTGACCATTTAGATTTTCATAAAGATTTAGAGGACTATAGAAAAGCCAAAGAAAAATTATTTTTTAAGACTACTATGGCTAATATAATAAATATAGATGATGAAGGTGGAAAAAAGATATACGAAAATGTAAAAAGTTTAAATGTACCTTGTTACACTTATGGTGTTGACACTAAAGCTGATTTTATGGCTAGAGATATAAAATCAGATTCAGATGGGGTATCTTATAGATTAATAACACCTTCTTATGAAGAAGTTATATTTATACCTGTTCCAGGAATGTTTACAGTATATAATACTTTGGCAGTTATAGCTGCTTGTTATGTACTTGGTATACCTAAACCAGTGTATAAAGAAGGGCTTAGACTTTCTAATGGAGTATCAGGAAGGTTTGAAACAGTTCCAAATGATAAGGGTATAAGTGTAATTGTAGATTATGCTCATACTCCTGATGCACTTGAAAATGTATTGAAAACAACTCAACAATTTGCAGAAGGAAAAATAATTTCTGTATTTGGATGTGGTGGAGATAGAGATACTGAAAAGAGACCTTTAATGGGAGCTATTGGACAAAAGTATTCTGATTTATGTATTATAACTTCTGATAATCCAAGAACTGAAGAACCAGAAGCAATAATAAAAGATATACTTGAAGGAATTGATAAGAAAAAAGAAAATTATCATATTGTTGTTGATAGAAAACAGGCTATAGCAGAGGCCATAAGTACAGCAAAGAAAAATGATGTTGTTATTATAACAGGTAAGGGACATGAGACTTATCAAATTATAGGTAAAGTTAAGCATCATTTTGATGATAAAGAAGTTGCAAATGAATGCTTAAGTAAAATGTAGCATGAAAATTTAATAAAATATACCATCTAAAAATGTAATATCAAAATCTGTTTTGATATTACATTTTTATTTTTTATATGGGAATTATTGTAAAATGGGTAATACGATAATATAAGTTATAATATCCTTGCTAGTTAATTTATTATTGTAATAAAGTTTATAATTTTGTATAATTACAGTAAATATGGAAAAATAAGTATCATTATAAAATGCTTACAGTAACTGACACAAAATAATAATTATATATATAGAGATTCTAGAAAGGCAGGAAGCATAATGTTAAGTGATGCAAAAAATAATAGGCATGGTTTGTCAATAATTGCTGTCATAAGTATCTTAGTAATTACAATTTCCTGTTTGATTTATGGTTCAAGGTTGAATAAGACATTAGGGGAAGAAACGAATCAATATCTTTCAGAAATAGCAAATCAAAGCGTAAATGTATTAAAAAAGCAAATTAATGGAGATATAAAGCTACTACAATCAATTTCAATATTTGTTGAAGGAGAAGGGTCTTTTGAAGTAAATAATATCCTTTCTATACTTAAAAGAGAGTCTGTTAATAGTTCATTTAAACGAATGGGAGTTATTTTACCAAATGGAACAGCATATACTACAGATGGATATATAGAAGATTTCTCTAAAAGAGATTATTTTTTAGAATCGATGCAGGGAGAAGTGGTTATAACAGGAAAATTAAAAGATGTAATAGAAGATGACAAAAATGTTAATAACGACATTAATGTATATTCTGTACCAATTTATAAGGGTAATGAGGTTAAAGGAGTCATATTTGCCACACATAATACAAAGTTGTATGAAAAGATACTTTCTGTACCAACATTTAATGGAAAAGGATATTCTTATATAGCTAAGAGTAATGGAGATATTGTTTTAAATCCAAGTAGTAAAAATGCCAATACGAACAAGGAAAATTTATTTACTTATATTGGTAAAAGCGATTCTTTATCAAAATCTACTCTTAATGGCATGAAGTCAAATATAAAAAATTTTAAGTCAGGTTCATTGAGTTATAATATGTCTGGAAGAGGATATTATTTGAGTTATGCACCAATAGGAATCAATGATTGGTATCTTTTTTCTGAAGTTCCTAAAACTGCTGTATCTGAGAAATCATATGCTATTATAAAGCTTACATTATCGGCATGTGTAGTTTTGATTATAATATTTACAGCATTAACAATTTACATATTGTTTATACAAAAAAAGAGTAAGGAAAAATTAGAAGATTTTGCATTTAAGGACAACGTTACAGGTATCGGAAATTCAAATAAATTTAATCTTGAAGGTGGCAAATTTTTATCATCTCACGAGAAAAAGAATCTAGTTTTAATTTATTTTGATATAGATAAATTTAAGTTAGTGAATGATAGGTTTGGGTATGAAGAAGGAGATAGAGTATTAAAAGAAATAGCAGAGATAATTAAGAATATATTCAAAGAACAAGCCGTATTTTCAAGAATTTCAAATGATAATTTTGCTATAATATTTGAAAAGAAAAATAATAGAGAATCAGTTATTGAAATATGTGAACTTATACGTAAAAAAATGTCAATGATAAAAACTAGTTTGGGAGTAGAACTAAATTTAATTCCATCTATAGGTGTATATTTTGTTGAAGATAGAGAAACAAATATTTCTACTTGTCTTGATAAAGCTATGATTGCAAAAACTACAGTAAAAAGAAAATATTTAAAAGTCTATGAAATTTATGCAGAAAACTTAAAAGAAACTCTCATAGAGGAACGTGATATTGAGCAAGAAATGCATGATGCTTTAACTAATGAACAATTTAAAGTTTATTTACAACCTAAAATCGAATTATCAACTGCTAAAATTGTAGGTGCTGAAGCTCTTGTACGTTGGCAACATCCTAAAAAAGGATTAATAAGTCCAGGTGTGTTTATTCCTATTTTTGAGAAGAATGGTTTTATAACAGAATTAGATATGTTTGTATTTACTCAAGTTTGTAAAAATTTTAAACGTTGGGAAAATGAAAATTTCCCTACATTTCCTATATCAATAAATTTATCAAGGGTACATCTTGAGAATCCAGATTTTATATTTGAACTTGAAAATATAACAAAAGAATATGGAATTGAACCAGATTTGATTGAAATTGAGCTTACAGAAAGTGCAATTTTTGATAATACAAAAATATTGTTTAAAATAATGCAGGATTTAAAATCTGTTGGATTCAAAATTTCTATGGATGATTTCGGTTCAGGTTATTCTTCCTTAAATATGCTTAAAGATATGCCAATTGATGTATTAAAATTGGATAGAGAATTTTTTATAACAGTAGGAGATATGAAGAAAAGTCAAATTGTAGTTTCAAGTATTGTTCAAATGGCAAAACAACTTGATATAAAAGTTGTTTCAGAAGGTGTTGAGACATTGGAGCAAGCTGAGTTTTTAAGATTTATAGGTTGTGATATGGCTCAAGGATTTTTATTTGCTAGACCAATGCAAATCGAAAAATATGAAAAACTAATATTAGATAGATATAATGTAAAAGGAAAAGAAACAAATTAAATAAACTTATAAAACATAACATAAAAATTTATAAAAAGTGAACCTTGTTTAATCAATGCTCACTTTTTTTATATAACAATACACTATTATAAGAATATTAATTGTTACAGGAATATTATTTTAGGAATTAGATGATATTTTGTAAAAAACATATAAAATATTCTGATATAAACTTTTAATGTAATAGTATGATTTATGAAATTAAGCATATTAAAAATTATTTAAAAAATTGGGAGGATAAATTTGGATAATATAATAATTAGAGAAATGGTAGCTGAAGAAAGAAGGTTCGTGTGGGAACTTGGTAAATCAAGCTTTGGATTGGTTGAAGGTTTGGCATTTAAAAAGCCAAAAGAAGCTTTTATTGCAATAGTGGATGGTCATATTGTTGGTATGGCTTCTTATAGAATTTTTCCTGCGAAAAATGGTCAAAAGATTGGATATCTAGAGACAGCCTACGTAAAAAAGGGCTATGAGGGAAAAGGAATAGGAAGTGAACTTTATAAAAAGGTAACTATGTTTTTAAAAGAGCATGATTGTAGAACTGTAACTGCCACAGTAAAAGATGATAATGTTGCATCATGGAAGCTCTTTGAAAATAATGGATATAATATTATGAGTTTTACACAGATGTTTCAAAACTATGGGTTAATTGGAACTGTGCAATTATGGATATATAGTACGCTTTTTATTGCTTCTGGATTTCATCTATGGAGTACCTCAGCACAAAAAAGTAATTCATCAATTCAACAATTAGGAATTTATATGATTTTAAACTTATTGATATTGCTCCCTGTTTTATTGTTTAATAATAATTTACCTGATTTTAGCATCATTGTAGGTGCATTTTTTTCTTTGTTGATTATTTCATTAATTGGTGGTATGTTTGCAACTTTAATTTTGCCTGAAAAATGGACATTTACTGTTACACGAGGTGGATTGTTTATATCACTATTGATTACAGTATTAGGAGGTATATGGCCAATAATAGGTAGATTTTATCCTAAAGAGTACAAGCCAACTGCTAAATTTAGACGTAACATGGCTATTGAAGGATTGTTTGAATGGTTAGGATTATTGTGTTTTGTTTTGTGGGTAGCAGTTGAAGGACAATCACAATTTTGTGAATACATAGTTTCACTTGGAAAAACCTTGTTGATTTTACATAGCATACCTTTTTATCCATTTGAATGTTTTGGAGGAAAGCGTATTTGGGATTATAGTAAAAGACTTTCAGTAGCAACAGTAGTAATTTCTGTAGGGATATTATACATATTTTAGAAATGTAATTTTATAATTAAGATTTTAGATTAAAGTTTTATCAAATAGCAAACAATTAACTTATGAATTTAATTGTTATATGTGATAGATTATATTTTATCATAATAAAAAAGAGAGTTTTTCATTATGATTATTACAGACCATTTGAAAGAACTCTCTTTTTTATAAAAAATTTATATAATTATTGCAGATAATAAAAAATTTATTGTTATAAGTCTAATCTTCTAGTTATCATACATATAATAGTCAAAGTGTACAGAGTTAATCATTTTAAACATTAAATCTAAACAATATTACATCTCCATCTTTAACTATGTATTCCTTACCTTCTAATTTAACTAACCCTTTTTCTTTAGCAGCAGCCATAGTACCATGCTCAACTAAATCATTAAAAGCTATTGTTTCAGCTCTTATAAATCCTCTTTCTATATCAGAATGTATCTTTCCTCCTGCTTGAGGTGCCTTACTTCCAACTTTTATAGTCCATGCTCTAACTTCTTTTGGACCAGCAGTTAAGAATGAAATTAAACCAAGTAAAGCGTAAGAAGATTTTATAAGTTTATCAAGTCCTGATTGTTCAAGACCTAATGTCTCCAAGAACTCTTTCTTTTCTTCAGGAGAATCAAGTTCAGAAATTTCTGCTTCTATTTGTGCACATACAACAACCACTTCAGCATCTTCTGTTTCTGCAAATGCTTTAACTTGTTGAACATACTTATTATTTTCTCCATTATCAGCTAAATCATCTTCTGATACGTTTGAAGCGTATATAACAGGTTTAGATGTAAGTAAATCTAGTGAATTTACGAATACTTGTTCATCTTCTGTAAATTGCATAGTTCTTACACATTTACTATCTTCTAAAGTAGACATGATTGATTTTAATAAATCAAGTTCAGAACCTAAAGTCTTATCAGCTTTAGCAGCTTTTTGAGTTTTATGAATTCTTCTTTCAAGAATTTCTATATCAGAGAAAATTAATTCTAAGTTTATAGTTTCTATATCACGAAGTGGGTCTACAGAACCATCTACATGTATAACATTTTCATCTTCAAAGCATCTAACAACATGAACTATTGCATCAACTTCTCTTATATGTGATAAAAATTTATTTCCCAAACCTTCTCCTTTAGAAGCACCTCTAACTAAACCAGCTATATCACAAAATTCTATAGCAGTAGGGACTATCTTTTCAGAATTATATAATTCTTGTAGCTTGTTTAATCTTTCATCTGGAACAGATACAACTCCAACATTTGGGTCTATCGTACAAAAAGGGTAATTTGCAGATTCTGCACCTGCTTGAGTTATTGCGTTAAATAGTGTGCTTTTACCTACATTTGGTAAACCAACTATACCTAATTTCATATTAATCGTCCTCTCTCTTATTCTTTTTTATATTCTTTATATAACTTTAAACAATCAATCTATAGGATTGTAAAATTGTTTTAATTATAGACATACATATTGATTATACATCATATATATTAAGCTTGTAAACTAGACTTTAAAGCAGATTGATTTAAATAATATTTGAATTTAATTTAAATAAAAATATTGCTTTTAGAAAATAATAAAAAGGATATAATTAAATAGAAGGTTTTTATATGTTAGTATATACAATTAGAAAATAAATAAATTTCAATTTGAAAATTGATGTTTAAATAAAAATAGGAGGTACATATGGTTAATACTAAGAAAATAATAAATTTGGGTAATAATATTAATCTTACTTTGATAAAAACAGAAAAGTTTAAATCAAATCTTATAAGTTTATATGTTCAAAGATTACTTGATGAAAAAGAAACTACAAAAAATGCTCTAATTCCATCAATAATAGCAAGTGGAAGTGAAAAATATCCTAGTGCTAGAGCAATATCTAATAAGTTAGATGATTTATATGGTTCATCTATGGGAGCTGATGCTGTAAAGCGTGGAGAACGCCAAGTATTGAGTTTCAAAATAATTAATATAAGTGAAAAATATTTAGATGAGAGTATATTTGAAGAAGTAGTGGAATTTTTTAATGAAGTAATAAATAACACGCTTGTTGTAGATGGTGGATTTAAAGAAGAGTATTTAAACATTGAAAAAGAAAATTTAAGGGAAAAAATACAATCAGTAATAAATGATAAAAAAGAGTATGCACAAGACAAATGTATTGAGGCTATGTGTAAAGATGAAAGATATAGTATAAGTGAATTTGGTTATGAAGATGAAATAGATAGTATAACTCCAAAAGATTTATATGAACATTATAAAAATATACTTAAAACATCACCAATAGATATAGTTGTAGAAGGTGATTTTGATGAAGATAAAGTTATAGATATAATAAGTAAGAATCTAAAATTTGAAAGAGAAGATATTATAGATATACCAAGAGCAGATTTTATAAAAAATGTAGATGAAGTAAAAGTTGTAGATGAACAAATGGAAATAACTCAAGGTAAGCTAGTTATGGGTTATAGAGCAAATATAGATTATGCAGATACAGATAAATATTATGCTCTTGTTGTGGGAAGCAATGTATTAGGTGGCGGACCTCATTCTAAATTATTTGTGAATGTAAGAGAAAAAGAAAGTTTATGTTATTATATATTTTCTTCAATAGAAAAATATAAAAGTATTATGTTTATATCTTCTGGTATAGAAACTAAAGATTATGATAAAGCTGTGAAACTGATAAAAGAACAAGTAGAAAGTATAAAAGCAGGAGATATATCTGATGAAGAATTAGAAAACAGTAAACTTGCCTTAGTTAACTCTATGAAATCTATAACGGATAATATAGGTGGTATGTCTGATTTTGCTTTTTCTCAGTCTATGTCAAAGACAAATTCTGAAGTAGAAGACATAATATCTAGTATAGAAAAAGTTACTAAAGAGGATATAGTGGAAGCTATAAAAGATATAGAGCTTGATACTATATACTTTTTGAGAAATTAATGGAGGAAATGTCTATGGAAAAAATAGTTAATGATATATTAAGAGAAGAAGTTTATTATGAAAAATTACAAAATGGGCTAGATGTATATTTTATGCCTAAAAGAGGTTTTACTAAAAAATATGCTATTTTGGCTACTAATTATGGCTCAAATGATTTGGAATTTATACCAATTGGAGAAGATAAAAAAATTAGAGTAAATGAAGGAATAGCACACTTTCTAGAGCATAAAATGTTTGAACAACCTGATGGAGGAGATGCATTTGATAAATTTTCTAAATTAGGAGTAAATGCAAATGCATTTACTAATTTTACAATGACAGCATACTTATTTTCTGCTACTGAAAATTTTTATGAGAGTTTAGAACATTTAATTGACTATGTACAAACACCTTATTTTACAGATGAAAATGTTGAAAAGGAAAAAGGTATAATAGCACAAGAAATAAAAATGTATAATGATGACGCTGACTGGAATGTATATTTTAATTGTTTGAAGGCAATGTATGTAAATTATCCTGCTAGAATTGACATAGCAGGAACAGTAGATAGCATATATAAAATAACTAAAGAAGAACTATATAAATGTTACAATACTTTTTATAATCCAGGAAATATGGCTTTATTTGTTGTTGGTGATTTGGATGTAGAAAAAGTTATAGATGTAACTAAAAAATCAAATAACTATGATGTAGATAAACTTTCTAAGAGTATAGAAAGGTTTTATCCAGAAGAACCTAAAAGTGTAAAAGAAAAAGAAGTCATAGAAAAATTTCCTATATCTATGCCTATGTTTAATATAGGATTTAAAGATAGTAATGTTGGTTTAAAAGGAAAAGAGCTTTTACGTAAAGAGATTGTAACTGACATACTTGTAGGTATGTTATTTAAAAAAGGAAGTAAACTTTATGAAGATTTATATATGCAAGGATTAATAAATGAAAATTTTGGAGCTGGATTTTCATCTCAAGTAGATTATGCTTTTAGTATAATAGCAGGAGATTCTAAGGAACCTAAAAAGGTAAAAGATATAATTATTGAGTATATAGAAAACTCAAAAAAAGAAGGTTTATCTAAAGCGGAATTTGAAAGAACTAAGAAGAAAAAAATTGGTTCTTTTATTAAATGCTTTGATTCAATAAACTTTATAGCAAACAGTTTTATATCTTATATATTTAAGGATATAAATATATTGGATTATTTAGATGTTATTAAAGATATTACTTTTGATGAAGTGGAAGAAAGATTAAAAGAACACTTTAAAGAAGAGTATTGTGTTATTTCTATTGTAGAACCTAAATAAAGATTTAATATAATAAGAATAACTAGATAAATGCTAAATTGTAAGTTTGAATACTTATCTTGTTTAAATAAGAAATAAATTTATGTAAATTAAGTTGAAAAATTTAAGAATCGTATATAAAAATGTATAAGAGGTTGGTGCATAAATGTACCAATCTCTTTGATTTTAAAGAATTTTATAGCAATTATATTGGTATAATATATGTAGTATATTATAGGTATTTGTAGAATTGATTTTAATATTTTTTGTAGAATTAACATTAATATGTTATCATAATTTAGTATAATTACAATTAATTGTAAAGATAATATATTGCTTTGGAAATATTTTTAATTAATACGAAGAGGTGAAGTTATGGATAGAGTGGCATTTACACTGTTTGGAATAGACATCATGTGGTATGGAATTCTTATGGCATGTGGAATGATTTTAGGGACTTTAATTGCAATAAAAGAATCAAAAAGAGTAGGAATTAAAGAAGACGATGTATTAAATGTAGCTATAATAGCCATTCCAGCTGGATTAATCTGTGCAAGAATCTATTATGTAGTATTTAATTGGAGCTATTATGCTCAAAATATGTCTCAAATCTTCAACTTTAGAGGTGGCGGACTTGCTATACATGGAGGTTTAATTGGTGGAATATTAGCAGGTTATATATACACTAAGGTCAAAAATATTAACTTCTTAAAAATGGCTGATACAGTTATACTTGGAATGCCTTTAGCACAAGCTATAGGAAGATGGGGTAATTTTATTAATGGAGAAGCACATGGAGGTGCTACTAATTTACCTTGGGGAATAATGGTTGATGGAGTAAAGGTGCATCCAACTTTTCTATATGAATCTATATGGGATTTTGGCATATTTATAATTTTATTGCTATTTAGAAAAAATAAAAAATATGAAGGTCAAGTTATAGTTACTTATGTAACTCTATATTCAATTGGAAGATTTTTTATAGAGGGATTAAGAACAGATAGTTTAATGTTAGGACCACTTAGAATGGCACAAGTTATAAGTCTAATTGGAGTTATTGGTGGTATAATTGCACATATTTATTTATCAAAGAGAAATAAAAAAAATATTAGTGAACAATAGTTTAAATAGTGAATTTAAGGGAGGTAACTATGGAATTTCATCATGTATCAGTTCTTTTAAATGAGTGTATAGAAAATTTAAATATAAAGCCAGATGGAGTATATGTAGACTGTACTATGGGAGGAGCAGGTCATTCTAAAGAGATAGTAAAAAAACTATCAGATAAAGGATTATTTATAGGATTTGACCAAGATAAAAATGCTATAAATACAGCAAGAGAGAGATTGAGTGAATATGAAGGTAGAGTAAAGTTTGTTCATAGCAATTTTGAAAATATAAAAGAAGAGTTAGAAAAAATAGGAGTTCACAGGATTGATGGGGTACTAGCAGATTTAGGAGTATCATCTCATCAACTTGATGAAGCAGACAGAGGTTTTTCTTATATGCAAGATGCACCACTTGATATGAGGATGGATGTTAGATGTGAGTTTTCTGCATATGATGTTGTAAATACTTATACAGAAGATGAACTTGCTAAGATAATAAAAGATTATGGAGAAGACAACTGGGCTAAACGTATAGCTAAATTTATAGTTGAAGAAAGAGCAAATAAATCAATAGAAACTACAGGTGAATTGGTAGATGTAATTAAAAAAGCTATTCCTAAAAAAGCTAGAATAGATGGACCTCATCCAGCTAAAAGAACTTTTCAGGCTATACGAATAGAAGTAAATAATGAGCTTGGAGTAATTACGAAGATGATAAATGATGCTTCTTCTATAATGAATGATGGTGGAAGAATATGTATAATAACATTTCATTCATTGGAAGATAGAATAGTAAAGAATGCATTTAAATATCTAGCATCAGATTGTATATGCCCACAGCATTTGCCTATATGCCAGTGTGATAAAGAATCTGAGGTAAAAATAATAACTAGAAAACCAATATTACCAAGTGATGAAGAAATAGAAGTAAATCCACGTTCAAGAAGTGCTAAGTTAAGAGTAGCAGAAAAAATATAACTTTTACAATCTAGAATTAAAGAGTAAGCTTGTGTAAATGAGAGCTATTATACGCAATTAAAAAGTATGATAGATTATGTTGTATTAAAAGGTAATTGCGATACAGTTGATAGTATAAGGTATATTTTTGTTACTGATATAAGTTATGAAGATTGAAATACAAAAATATGGAGATAGATAATATAATGAAGAGATTAGTAATAGAAAATAGATAAACTAGTTACATATTGTACTTATGGAAAATATTATCTTAATATAATATAAGTAATAAAAATAAATAAAAATTAGTATATAACCTATAGATTCAATATAAGAGTATAAGTGAATTTATAGGTTTTTTTGTTGTGTATAGAAAAAATTACAATTAGATTGTTCAATAGTGTATTAATTTAGCAATTGAATTTTAGAGGAAGAGATATGAATAATAACAAATATAGTATAGAGGAAAATCTAAAATCTATATTATCGGGGTGATAATTTGAAAAAAAATTATAAAATACATAATCTAAATGAATATAAAAATAAGAAAAAGAATAATTATAAAAAGAGAAATAATAAAAAAATAGGGACTAAATGTATTTTATTGATTACAACCTTTATAGTAATAATATTGAATCTATGTGGTTATTCAAAAATCTCAGAAATGAAATATGACATTTATTATTTACAAAAAGATTTAAGAAAAAAAGAGATAGTACTAGAGGAACTAAAGGCAAAAGAAACTGAAAAAACATCGATAAAAGAAATTGAGCTAAAGGCAAAAGAATTGCTCAATATGGACTATCCAAAAGATGGACAAATAAAGTATATAGATGTGGATAACTAGGGGGAATAGATTTGAGAAAAGTAAAGAGGATAAGTAAAAAAAGATTGGTACTCGTTCTTATTCTAGCATGTGCATTGTTTTTTTGTCTTGTTATCAGGACTGGATACTTACAACTTATGAAAGGAAATTGGTTAAGCACAAAAGCACTAGAACAACAGACCAGAGATATACCAATAGAACCTAAAAGAGGAACTATATATGATAGAAATATGAAAGAGTTAGCAGTAAGTGTAACTAAGTACACTGTATGGTGCAAACCTGTAGAAGTAGAAGACAAAAAAGAAGCAGCTCAAAAGGTAGCTGATATCTTGGATGAAGACTATAAAGATATTTATGCTTTAATAAGCAAAAAAAATATGGCTCTTGTAAAAGTTAAAAGATGGATAGATGATGATAAAGCAACTCAAATAAGAGATGCTAAATTAGGTGGAATATGGGTAGCAGAAGATAATCAAAGATATTATCCATATGGAAATTTTGCACCATATGTACTAGGACATACTTCTTCAGATGCAACAGGTATATCTGGCATAGAAATGCAATATGATAAAAAATTAAAAGGAAAACCTGGAAAATTAATAGTAAGTACTGATGCTTCAGGTAGAGAAATACCACAAGGAATGGAAAAATATTATGAACCTGTTCAAGGTAATGGGCTTGTTTTGTCTATAGACGAAGTAATTCAACACTATACTGAAAAAGCAGTACAAAAAGCTTATGAGATAAACAATGCAAAAAAGGTTACTGCAATAGCTATGAATCCTAAAACTGGTGATATCCTTGCTCTAGCATCAAAACCAGACTATGACCCTAATGATTCTAGAACACCAATATATCCATATTATCAAGAAGAACTTGAAAAGTATAATGATAAAGAAAAAATAAAAGGTTATTATCAAATGTGGAGAAATCCAGCAGTAAGTGATACATATGAGCCAGGTTCTACGTTTAAACTTATCACATCTTCTAGTGCTCTTGAAGAAGGAGTGATTAAAGATGGTGAGAAATTCACCTGTACAGGTAGTGTAACTGTTGGAGGAAGAAAGATTAAATGTTGGAGACACTATAGACCTCATGGAACACAAGAGTTTAAACAAGCAGTACAAAACTCTTGCAACCCTGTATTTGTTGAGTTAGGAAGTAGATTAGGTGTTGGAAAAATGTATGATTATATAGAATCTTTTGGTCTTATGGATAAGACTGGAATTGATTTACCAGGAGAAGCTAAAGGAATACTGTATAACGAAAAAAATGTAGGTCCAGTTGAACTGGCTACAATATCGTTTGGTCAATCTATATCAGTGACTCCAATACAACTTATAACAGCTATATCATCAATAGCAAATGGTGGAGATTTAATGCAACCAAGAGTGGTAAAATCTTATACTGATAACAAAGGTAATATAACTGAAACAGTAAAACCAAAAAAAGTAAGAAGTGTTATATCTAAAGAAACATCTAAGAAAATGTTAGAAATTGCAGAGTCAGTTGTAAGTGAAGGTGGAGGAAAGATAGCATATATACCAGGTTACAGACTTGGTGGAAAAACAGGTACGGCTCAAAAAGTTATAGATGGTAAGTATGCTCCAGGAAAATATATATGTTCATTTGTTGGAATAGCACCTTGTGATGACCCTCAAATTGTAGTTCTTGCTATTGTTGATGAGCCAACAGGAGTGAGTGCATTTGGTAGTACTACAGCAGGGCCAATAGTAAAGGAAATAATGAATGATTCCTTAAAATATTTAGGCGTTAAACCAGTATATAAAGAAGAAGAAAAAGCTGAATATGAAAAGAAACAAGTTCAAGTCCCAGATGTAAGAAATTTAAAAATAGGTGATGCCGTAAAGGCGTTAGAAGATGTGAAGTTAAAACCAGACTTAGATACAGATATAGAGCTTCCAGAGAATACAAAGGTAAAAGATATCTTCCCAAAACCTGGAGTAAAAGTTAATGAGGATTCAAGTATAACACTATATTTTGAAAAGTAAAAAGTAACAGATAATTAACATATACCCATAAACATCTTCAAAAAAACAGAAATATAGTATATAATTATAAAGTTAAGAGTTATCGTAGGCAATGTATATATAACGGTATACATTGCCTTTTGTTGCTAAGACAATATAACTAAGGTTTTAAAGGAGGAGTTTGATAATGGAGTGCTTAACAATAAAAGAGTTAGTACTTGCAACTAATGGGAAGTTAATATATGGAGATTATAATGACTGTGTAAGTGATATAGTTATAGATAGCAGGGAAGCAAATGCCCAAAATGCATTTGTAGCCATAGTTGGAGAAAATTTAGATGGGCATACATTTATAAAGTCTGCATATGATAATGGATGCAAAACTTTTATAAAAAGTGAAAGTAATGGAATAAAATTAGAAAGTTCGGATATAAATTTAATAGAGGTAAAAGATACATCTTTAGCCCTAGGAGATATCTCAAGATATTATAAAGAAAAATTTGATATCCCATTTATAGGTGTTACAGGTAGTGTAGGAAAAACTACGACTAGAGATATGATATATTCTGCCATATCCGCAAAACTAAACATATTAAAAAATGAAAAGAACTTAAATAATCATTTTGGAGTTCCATTGACTTTATTTAATTTAAATAAAGAACATGAGTGTGCTGTAATAGAGATGGGAATGTCTGGATTTAATGAAATAAAATATCTAGTAGATATAGTAAATCCAAAAATTGCAGTAATATCAAACATAGGATTATCACATGTAGAAAGGCTAGGTTCACAAGAAGGTATTTTAAAAGCAAAGATGGAAATTACTTCTAACTTTAATGAAACAAATACTTTAATTGTAAATGGAGATGATAAGTTTTTATCTACATTAAAAGAAAAAGAACATGTATATAAACTAAAAACATTTGGATTCAACAAAAATAATGATATTTATTGTGAAAGTTACACTATGGAAGAAGATAGTCTTACATTTATATGCGTTATAGATGGAAAAAAAGAGGAAATATTTATACCAACAATAGGAGAACATAATATATATAATGCTATGTCTGCAATATTGGTTGGAATGTGTCTAAATATTTCTTTAGATTATATAAAAAAAGGTTTAAAAAATTTCAAAGGGACAAAAATGAGACTAGACATAATAAAAAATGAAAAATTAACAATAATTAATGATTCATATAATGCTAGTCCAGATTCTATGGATGCTGCTTTAAAGATACTTGGAAGATATAAAGCTAGAAGGGTAGCAATACTTGGAGATATACTAGAAATGGGTGAAATTTCAGAGTATGGTCATAGATTAGTAGGAAAATCATCTATGAATAATACTGATGTTATAATAACTATAGGTGAAAAATCAGTGTTTATTGGAGAAGAGGCAAAACAATTAGGATTCAACCCAGCCAATATATATCACTTTGAGAATAGAGAAGAAGTACTTAACAAGTTAGACGAATTAGTAAAAACAGGAGACACTATTTTAGTAAAAGGCTCAAGAGGCATGAGATTAGAAAAAATAGTCGAATATCTAAATAAATAAGCTTAAACTAATGAGTTGATTGACAAGGGAGAGGAGTTTTACGATGTTAGGAATAACAGAGCTTACGTACACCGCATTGATTGCGTTTTTAATAGTAATTATAATAGGACCAATATTTATACCAATGCTTAGAAAATTTAAATTTGGTCAGACAGTTAGAGATGATGGACCTCAAACACATCTAGCTAAAAATGGAACACCTACTATGGGTGGAATTATAATGATAGTTGCAATTCTAATAACTGGACTTACAAGAGTAAAAGTTAGTCATGATATGGCAGTAGGTCTTATATGTATTGCTGGTTTTGGTTTTATTGGTTTTTTAGACGACTTTATAAAAATAAAGTTAAAAAGATCACTTGGACTAAAAGCATATCAAAAAATAATCCTTCAAGTTGCATTATCTTTTTATGTTGCTTTTTATCAGTATACATCATCGTCAAGTGCTTCACAACTTATGATACCATTTACAGATTTTGTAATAAATGTTGGAATATTATATATACCAATAATGATGTTTATAATCGTAGCAATAGTAAATGCTGTGAATTTAACTGATGGTTTAGATGGATTGGCGTCAGGAGTAACTTTAATAGTTTCTGTATTTTTTATGCTATTTGCAAGTTCTATTGCTGGGAACACAGAAGTTGCAGTTTTAGCAGCAGCAACTGTCGGAGCATGTTTAGGCTTTTTAGGATTTAATTCATATCCAGCAAGAGTATTTATGGGAGATACGGGTTCAATGGCATTAGGTGGAGCAGTTGTAGCATTTTCAGTTCTAACTAATTCAGTGCTTATAATACCTATAATTGGAGGAATTTACTTTGCAGAAGCTCTATCGGTTTTGATTCAAGTTGGATATTTTAAAGCGACAAGAAAGAGATTCTTTAAGATGGCTCCAATACACCATCACTTTGAACAATGTGGTTGGCCAGAGACAAGGGTTGTATTCGTTTTTTGGATTATCACAGTTGTTTTAGCTTGGATAAGTATAATAGCAGTATTTTAGGCCTAGGGGGAATTAAAAATGAACTTAAAAGGAAAAAAAGTTTTATTAGTAGGACTTGCAAAAACTGGTATATCTACAATTAAACATTTAGATAAATTAGGTGCAAGTATAATAGTGAATGATATTAAAGATGAAAATAAATTGAAAAACATACTTGATGAATTGAAATCTATAAATGACATAGAATACATATTAGGACATCATCCAGAGGATGTAGATAGTATAGATATGGTAGTAGTATCTCCAGGGGTACCACTAGACCTACCATTTATCTTGAAATTAAAAAATTCGGGCAAGTATATAATTGGTGAAGTAGAATTAGCTTTTAAATTATCAAATAATCCAACTTTTATAGGGATTACAGGTACAAATGGTAAGACAACTACAACTAGCCTGGTAGGAGAAATTTTTTCGAGAGCAAAAAGAGATACATATGTAGTTGGTAATATAGGAAATCCTGTAATAGATACTATAGAAACTTCAAATGAAGAGTCTGTGCTTGTAACTGAACTAAGCAGTTTTCAACTTGAGAGTATAGATGAATTTAGACCTAAAGTAAGTGCTATACTAAATATCACAGAAGACCATTTAAACAGACATCACACTATGGAAAAATATATAGAAGCAAAAGCAAATATATTTATGAATCAAACTGCTGAAGATTTTTGTATATTAAACTATGATGATGAGACAGTAAAAAATCTAACTGACAAATGTAATGCTAAAGTAATTTACTTTTCAAGAACTCAAAAAGTAAATGGAGGAGTATATTTAGAAAATAATGACATAATAATAGATATAGATGATAAAATCAAATTTCTAAATAAAGATGATGTAAGTTTACCTGGAGGTCATAATTTAGAAAACTGTATGGCAGCTATAGCAATAGCATATGTCTGTAAAGTTGATTTAGACGTTATAAGAGATGTATTGATGACATTTAAAGGCGTTGAACACAGACAAGAGTTTGTACGAAACTTAGACAATGTAATATATGTAAATGATTCAAAAGGGACTAATCCAGACTCTACTATAAAAGCTGTACAGTCTTACAATAGACCAATAATACTTATAGCAGGAGGAATGGATAAAGGCAGTAATTTTGATGAACTTTTTGAAACTGCAAAGTCATATGTTAAATCAGTAGTCTTGTTAGGAGAAACTGCATCAAAGATAGAAAATTGTGCAAAAAATAAAGGATTTAATGACATACATATAGTAAAAGATATGGAAGAAGCAGTTAATACTTCTCATGAGATTTCAAAAAGTGGAGATATAGTGCTTCTTTCACCAGCTTGTGCAAGTTGGGATATGTATGAAAGTTTTGAAGTAAGAGGAAAAGACTTCAAAGATAATGTAAACAATTTAAAATAATCTCTTACCTCTAAACTTACTTAAATGGAAGAATGGAGGTATATTAGTTGGATGCCTAAAGAAAATTTGAAAAAACAAATTGACATAAGGATGAAGACTGAATTTGATGGAGTAGTATTTTATACTACTATGCTTTTAGTATTTGTAGGAATAGTTATGGTGTTTAGTGCAAGTTTTATACAATCTTCATTTAAACACAATGATGCGTACTATTTTCTAAAAAAGAATGTAATATATGCTATACTTGGGTTTATAGTTATGATTATTACATCAAGGATAGATTATAGTTTTTGGAAGAAAAATGCTACAGCAATTGGAGCTATAGCAGTAGTATTATTATTGTTAGTTCTAACCCCTTTAGGGATAGAAGCAAACGGAGCAAAAAGATGGTTAGGAATAGGTGCCTTAACATTTCAGCCCGCAGAAATAGCTAAGTTTGCTACAATAATATTAACTGCAAAATTAATTGAAAAAAATTATGATAAGATAAAATCTTTGACAAAAGGTGTTGTACCACTTCTCGTAGTTCCAGGGATATTTTTTGCGTTGATAATACTTCAGCCAAATCTATCAACAGCAGGTACTGTAATTTTAGTTACGTTTGTAATGATATTTGTTGCTGGAATGGATATGAAAATTGTATTTGCTATGATTGGAAGTGGGGCTGCTTTATTTGCTGCATTGGTAATTGCTGAACCTTATAGACTTAGCCGTGTCACATCGTTTTTAGACCCTTTTCAAGACCCTCTTGGCAAGGGGTATCAGGTAATACAAGGTTTATATGCACTTGGTTCAGGTGGATTGTTTGGTTTAGGCTTAGGAAAGAGTAAACAAAAGTATTTTTATATACCAGAGCCACAAAATGACTTTATATTTGCTATAATAGGAGAAGAGTTAGGATTGATTGGTTGTATAATAGTTATTATGCTATTTGTAGCCTTGGTCTACAGATGTGTAAGAATAGCTTTGAAGACTTCTAATGTATTTGCTTGTATGGTTGTCATAGGTATAGGGGCACAAATTGGAATACAAGCAGCTTTAAATATAGCAGTTGCAACATCATCAATGCCAGCTACAGGTGTGGCACTACCATTTATAAGTTATGGGGGAACCTCGCTCACCATCTTTATGGGAGCTATAGGCATAGTGTTAAACATCTCAAAGCATGTCAAAATTAATTAACAGGAGATGATGATTTGATGAAAGTTTTATTATCAGGCGGTGGAACTGGAGGACACGTGTATCCAGCTATAGCTATTGCTAACAAAATAAGAGATGAGCATCCAGACGCTGAGATAATTTTTGTTGGGACGGAAAAAGGAATAGAATCAGAAATAGTTCCTAAGTATGGATTTGAATTAAAGACTGTAACAGTACAAGGATTCAAGCGAAAAATAGACTTTGATAATGTAAAAAGAGTTTTTAAGCTTTTTAAAGGTTTGGAGCAATCAAGAAAGATTGTTAAGAAGTTTAAACCAGATGTAGTTATAGGAACTGGTGGATATGTTAGTGGACCCGTTTTATTTAATGCGTCTATGGGGAAAATACCAGCCATAATACATGAGCAAAATTCTTTTCCTGGTGTAACTAATAAGATTTTATCTAAAACGGTTACTAAGGTACTTACAAGTTTTGAAGATTCACATAAAAGATTTCCAGAGGCAGCAGAAGAAAAATTAGTTTTTACAGGAAATCCAGTTAGAAAAGAAATTTTATTATCAAGAAAAAATATTGCAAGAAAGAATCTTGCAATAAGTGAAGAAAAAAGAATGGTTCTTTGTTATGGTGGTAGTGGAGGCTCAAGGAAAATAAATGATGCAATGAGACTTGTAATAAAGAACATGGTAAATGAAGATATAGCTTTTATATTTGCCACAGGGAAAAGCTATTATGATGAGTTTATGGAAAGTATTAGCGATATAAATCTTAAGCCATACCAAAAAGTTGTACCTTACTTGGAAGATATGGCAAATGCACTTGCAGCAAGTGACTTAGTTATAGGTAGTGCAGGAGCAATTTCATTAGCTGAAATAACAGCTCTTGGAAAGCCATCTATAATAATACCTAAAGCATATACTGCTGAAAATCATCAAGAGTATAATGCTAAAAGTATAGAAAAGCAAGGGGCAGGGATTGCAATTTTAGAAAAAAACCTAACTCCAGAGAGCTTGAATACAGCAGTATTTAAACTTTTAGGAGATAGAGAACTTTTGGTTGATATGGCAAATGCAAGCAAAACTATAGGGAAACCTGAAGCCATAGACCTTATATACGATGAGATAATAAAAGTATACAATTCAACGCAGAAGTCATCATCTAAAAAAACAAAAAAAGAAAAAGTTGTTGAAGAAGTAAAAGAAATAAAAAAAGAAGCAACTCCAAGTATAGAAGGTCAAGCCAAAGTAATAGGAATAAAGAAAAGGTAAGTCAATATTTACCCCTAATTTATAATATATTAGATTTTCTAAATTATTATAAATTAGGGGTTTATTTGTATGTACACAAGTCTAAAGATATAAAAATATATATATCCTTTTGTATTTATTTTGATGAAATATTGATTTATTTCTATTTATTTACATTTTATTTAGATGTTTTGTAAGAAAATGAAAAAATTTGACTTTAAATATTATAATTTTCTTGTAGGAAAAATAAGCTCTAAAGGTGTATTTATTAACCAAAGGGGTTGATTATATTTGAAAAAGAGAAAGAAGTTAAATACGAATAATGTCATGATAGTTTTAGTTTTTATACTTATGCTATCTTTTGGGATATGTATGATTGTAAAAAGTGATTTATTTGATGTAAAGAAAATAGATATAGTAGGAAATAAGAGAGTGACTAAATCAAATATAATGAAAGAACTAAATATAAATTTACATGAAAATATATTTGCATATGATTTTAAATATATGAAAGATAATCTTATGAAAAATCCATATATAGAAAATGTAGAAATAAAAAGAAAATTTCCAAATAAAATAATTATAAGTTTAAAAGAAAAAGAAATCTTTGCAGTATTAAAAGATGAAGATAATTATTGTTATATAGATAAGAAAGGTAATTTGTTGGAGGAACTTAGAGGTTCTAATGAAAGTAAAAAAGATTTAATAGTGGATGTAGATTATAGTGTTGATGATGATAAAGCAATAAAATTTAAAAATTATAAAACTAAAGAGAATGTATTTAAAACTTTAAATTCTTTAAAAGAAGAAGGACTTTATAGAAAAATAAATTATGTAAACTTAAGAAAAGAAAGCAATATAGATATGCTTACAAGAAGTAATATAAAAATCTTACTTTCTAATGATGATAACTTAGATTATAATATATCTAGGGTAAGTAAAATTCTGATTGACCTGCAAAATAAAAATACCGATGGAGGGACTATAAATCTCAATTATGGAAAATTAGCTGTGTATAGTCCTGAAGGATAGACAATTGTAAGGAAGTGATATATTGAAAAAAAGATTTATAAATAAAAGTATAATCATAGGAAGCATTGTATTAGGTGTTCTTGTTAGTTTACAGCTTAAAATTATTAATATAGAAAATAGAGGTATGACAACTTTTAAAAGAGGAGAGCAACTTACAGAAGAACTTAAATCTCTAAAAAAAGAAAAAGAGGATTTACAGTCAGAAATTAATAGTGTGAAGAAAGATATAGAGACTTATAGAGGTAAAAATGATGAAGGAGAACAAGATATAATTAAGTCAGAAATAGAAAAATATGAAACATTAGCTGGATATACAGATGTTGAAGGCAAAGGAATAAAAGTTGAGATAAATTCTGTAAAAGACTTAGGAAGCTCTGATAAAAACGATAGTATATTATATAACTATGATTTATTACTATCAATGATAAATAAATTAAATTCAGCACAAGCAAGTGCTATATCTATAAATGGCCAGAGAATAGTTTCTAATACATATATGTATTTAAAAGAGGATAAGCTTTACATGAATGACACTGTTATAAAAGAGCCAATTATAATAAAAGCAATTGGTGATTCTGATACATTATCTTCTGCACTTAATATAAAATATGGTATTGTCTGGGAAATAGAAACGTATTATAATGCTAAGGTAAAAGTAACTAAAGAAGACAATGTAGAAATAGATGGACATGGTGATATAAACAAAGTAGAGAGGAACTAATAGTATGAAAAAGAAAATGGTTATATTAGGAGCATTCATATTAGGCGTTTTCATATCAACTTATATAAAATCACTAGACCCAAATAAAGTGTACATAACATTGAGTCAGACTGAAAGTATTGAAAGTGAGATAGAAAATACAAAGAAAGAAATAAAACATTTAAAAGAAGCGCTTAAAAGTAACAAAAAAACTTTGAATGAATATAAAGAAGCAAAAGAGAATGGAAATGAATCTATACAAACACTTATGAAAAAAGAGCTTGAAGAAGTCAAAGAATTAAGCGGTTATTCAACTGTTACAGGGCCAGGCATAACGATTACTATGAAGGATAGTGACAGAGAATTAAAAGATGGTCAGAATCCAAATGACTTGATTATACATGACATTGATATTTTAAGAGTTTTAAATGATTTAAAAAAAGCTGGTGCAAAAGCAATTTCTATAAATGGAGAAAGAGTACTATCAACTAGCAAGATAAAATGTTCAGGAGCTACTATCACAGTAAATGATACTACATATGGACAACCATTTATAATAAAAGCCATAGGAGATATAGATTTATTGAGTGCCGCTATAAATTCTCCAGAATCATATGCTAAGTCTCTTAAAGATATATATGGAATCAATATAAAAATACAGGAAAATAATGGAAATAAAGTGGATTTATTCGCAAAATAAAGCGAAAAATATAAAAAAATAAAGAAAAAATAAGAAAATTTAATAAAAAGGATTGTAATATAGTTGCGTTTCAAAGTAAAATAAAGAGGTGAGGATTTATGATATGGGTTTTAGGAGGATTGGCATTTGGTGTTGTAGTAGGTTACTACATTCCATTTACATATTCTATGGATTATTCCATATATATGTCAGTAGCTATTCTTGCAATAATGGATTCTATTTTTGGAGCGATAAAATCCAGTTTTGAAGATAACTATGACAATGTAATTTTTGTTACTGGCTTCATAGGGAATGCTATATTGGCTATATTATTGACTTATATAGGAGAAAAATTAGGTGTTTCTCTTTACTATGTTGCTGTATTAGTTTTTGGTATGAGATTATTTAATAATTTATCCATAATTAGACGTTATGTTGTTAGCAATATTATGAATAAGAAACGTAAAAATTAAAGAGCATTTGATATATACGTAAATTATTTTATACTCAAGAGTAATATTTGACAATATAAGTAAGAAAATTAAAAAGGAAAATTTACGTTTTTGTGGAATATGTTACTTAAAGGTTAACAAAATAAAAGAAGAAAATGATATAATTAATACATACGATAACTTTGAATCATGAGAGAAGGGGGTTTATGATGCTAAACTTTGACGTAGAATTAGAAGAATGTGCACAAATTAAAGTAATAGGTGTAGGTGGCGGTGGAAACAATGCTGTCAATAGAATGGTAGAAGCGCAACTAAAAGGCGTTGAATTTATATCAGTAAATACAGATAAACAAGCTTTATATACATCAAAAGCTGAATATAAAGTTCAAATAGGAGAAAAATTAACTAGAGGACTTGGTGCAGGAGCAAATCCAGAAGTAGGAAAAAGGGCTGCTGAGGAGAGTAAAGACGAAATAGTGAAATTGCTTCAAGGAGCTGATATGGTCTTTGTTACAGCCGGAATGGGCGGTGGTACTGGTACAGGAGCTGCTCCAGTAGTTGCAGGCTTAGCAAAAGAAATGGGTATACTTACAGTAGGTGTAGTTACAAAACCTTTTGCATTTGAAGGTAAGATAAGAATGAAAAATGCTGAAGGTGGAATAGCAGAACTTAAATCAAAAGTTGATACTCTTATAACAATACCAAACGATAGACTTTTACAGATAGTACAAAAAAATACTTCGATGTTAGATGCTTTTGCAGTTGCAGATGATGTATTAAAACAAGGTATACAATCAATTTCTGACCTTATAGCAGTTGAAGGGTTAATAAACCTAGACTTTGCAGATGTTACTACTATAATGAAAGATAAGGGTCTTGCTCATATGGGTATAGGTAGTGCTAGTGGTGAGACTAGAGCAATAGATGCTGCTAGACAAGCTATTCAGTCTCCACTTCTAGAAACATCAATACAAGGAGCTAAAGGAGTTCTTCTTAACGTTACTGGTGGACCTAACTTAGGATTATTTGAAGTTAATGAAGCATCTACTTTAGTTATGGAATCCTGTGACCCAGAGGCAAATGTTATATTTGGTGCTTCTATAAAAGAAGACTTAGGTGATGAAATAATGATTACAGTAATCGCAACAGGATTTGAAGGATTACAAAGTGGTATTTTAGACTTAGATACTAAGCCTAAGTCAAGCATACGTTCTTCATTAAATACAACAGTAAAACAAGCTGTAAAAGAAATTGAAGAAGAAGTAATTGTTGAGGAAAAAATAGAAGCTCCTAAAAAAGCAAGTATAATTGAAGAAGATGATGATGAGAGCATGGAGATACCTACATTCCTAAGAAGAAGAAGATAATATGTAAGCTTATAAAGAAGTCAGTAGACTTCTTTTTATTTTGCCTAATTTAAACTCCTAAGACATAAAAATACATTGCAATATTTTGAAATGTAAAAGAAGTTTTTTAATAAATGAATAAAAACAACATATATAGAAAAAAATGATAGTTGTAAGAGTTAGTATAGTTTTTTATGATTAGACAAGGGTAGTCTTATTTGTTAATATTAAATCTGAATTAAATTGTAAATATTTGAGGAAAAAGACAAATTAAAGTCTGAAAGGGGATTAAGCATGATTAAGCTAAAAAGAATTCTTTCTTTAGTGATGGTAGGTGTTTTATCAGTATCAATTCTTGCTGGATGTTCAAAAAAAGAAGATTCTAAAGGTAAAGATGGTAAAGAAAAATTAGTTGTATGGTCTGCACCATTGACAGACCATGATGCAGATGCATGGAAACCAATATTGGAGAAATTTGAAAAGGAAAATAATTGTGAAATTGAATTCCAGATAGTACCTTGGGATAACTATGCAGAAAAATATGCAACTGCAATAAGTGCAGGTGAAGGTCCAGACATAGGATACATGTATGCAGAGATGTTTCCTCAATTTATAGAAATGGGTGCAGTTGAAGATTTGACACCTTATCTAGAAAAATCAGGAACTTCAGATAATTATCTATACTTAGATAATGCAAAAATGATGGGTGGTATTTATGGATTACCTATAGAAGCTGCTAACCCAGGTGTATTGTATTATAATAAAGACATACTAGAAAAATTAGGAGAGAAGCCTCCTAAAACATGGGATGATTTTAAAAGAATTTGTGAAAAAGCAACAAAAGATACTGATGGAGATGGAAAAATCGACCAGTGGGGTCTTGCACAAGGTTGGGGTTCTAAAGTATTTGGAAGCTTAAACTGGAACTGGTATCCTTATTTATGGCAAGCTGGTGGAGATATATATAATGATGATTTAAAATCAGTTAAATTTAATAATGAAGAAGGTTTAAAAGCTGCAAACTTTATAAATGATATGAAAAAATATATACCAGACAATGCTTTATCAAAAGATAGCAATGAAATGGTTGAAAGTGTATTTGGGCCAGGAAAAGCTGCATTTACTATAATGTTATCTTCTGCTGCTACAAGCACTTTTGATAAATCATTTCCAGATTTAAACTGGGGATATGTAACTTCATTAGAAGATAAGACAGTTGGTAGTTTTGCATCAGTAGATGATTTAACATTAATGTCAGCATGTAAAAATAAAGAGCTTGGATTTAAACTTCTTGAATATATGTTAAGCAAAGAATCAATGGAAGCTTTCCATAAAGAAATACCAAGAGCTCCAGTTGCAAAAGGTGAAAAATATCAAGGAGACCCAAGATTTGAAGAAATGGTAACAAAAGATAAACATATGTATAGACCATTGACTGTTGGGCCTCATGGAGTAGAGATATATGAATACTTATGGAAACAACTTCAAATGATGATAGCTGGAGATATAACTCCAGAACAAGCACTAGATGATTCTGCAAAATATGCAAACGGATTATTAGCACAATAATTTGAATTTAAATTTATAGGCTGTGTAATTTGATTTTATACAAGTAAAAAATTTACTTGATATATTATTAAGTTACATAGTCTTTTTTTTATAAAAATATACCCCAAAAAGAACTAATAACTTCTACCTAGATATCTTAGATTCTACAAAAAAGCTTATTTGTTTGATACTAAAAAAATATCTTTTGGCGACATAAAGTATAAGACATATATCATTGTTATTTTTAAATAGAATTTGTTTTGGATTCGACCATCAAAAGTGACATAAAATTTTGTACATACTATCTTATAATATGTTTAAAGGTTTTAAGGGGGGATACATGGTGTATATTGAGTACTATGTTATAGAAAACCTAGTAATAAATTATATTATTATAAGTTGTACTTCTATTCTCACTAAAAAATACAATCCTAAAAAAAATAAGTTATTGGGGGCTAGTTTAGGAGGTGCCTATTCTGTTGCTTATTTGTATCCATCAATGAACATATTATTCACAGTACCATTTAAAATAATAATTATGAGTATAATAACTTTAATTTCATTTAGAAGTAAGAGTAAAAAAGATTATGTTCATGTAGCATTAGTTTTTTACTTAGTAAACATTTTTATTTCTGGAAGCACTTATTTTATAATTTATTTTACAGGAATAAGTCATTTAAAAATATCTTTCTTAATTGCATGTACTTATGTAAGTTGTGAATTGTTAAAGTACATTTATAAAGATTTGAAAATGCTTAAATACATCAAGGAACTTACAAAGACCATAAATATAAACTTATTAGAAAAGAGTTTTTGTTGTAAAGCTTTAGTGGATAGTGGGAACTTATTAAAAGACCCAATAAGTCAAAGTGATGTAATAATAGTTAAGTCAAGTGTGTTAGAAGGGTTTATTCCAGAAAATCTATTAAATATTAATTATGAAGACATAGATATGAAGAAAGCACAAGAGATTATAGGAAGCCTAGATGATAAAACGTCAGGTAGAGTTAGGATAATACCTTATAAACATGCTGGAAGTAATAAGACAAGCATAATAATAGGTCTAAAAGCTGACTATGTAGAAGTAGATGAGCAGAAGATAGGAAATATAATACTTGGTATATCAAATTTTAATGATAGAGAATATGGAGCAATAATGAATCCAAATATATTACCTGGATTTTAGGTGAAAATTTAAGGGGGACAAGATATGTTACGATTGAAAGAAAGAATTATAAGCTTTATTACTATGTTAGGTATTAAATTAAAAATAATAAAGCCAAAGGGAATATACTATATGGGAGGGGCAAATATACTTCCTCCTCCATTAAAGCCAGAAGAAGAAATGGAAATTTTACAAAAACTAGAAACGGATGAAAGTGTAAAATCAATTTTGATAGAAAGAAATCTGAGATTAGTAGTCTACATATCTAGAAAGTTTGAAAATACAGGTATAGATGTAGAAGATTTAATTTCTATAGGAACTATAGGTTTGATAAAAGCAGTTAATACTTTCAAACTAAACAAAAACATAAAATTGGCAACTTATGCTTCAAGATGTATCGAAAATGAAATTTTAATGTACTTAAGGAAAAATAATAAAAAGAAAACAGAAGTATCATTTGATGAGCCTTTAAATATAGATTTAGATGGAAATGAACTTTTACTATCTGATGTTCTAGGTACAGAAAATGATGAAATATACAAAATAATCGAAGAAGAAATAGATAGAGATTTATTGGTTATGGCACTCGACAGATTAAGCGATAGAGAAAAGCAAATTATGGAATTAAGGTTTGGACTTATAGATAAAGGTATCGAAAAAACACAAAAAGAAGTTGCTGGAATGCTTGGAATATCTCAGTCTTACATATCTAGACTTGAAAAGAAAATAATTTCAAGATTACAGAAAGAAATGAAAAAATTTGTATAATGCTAAATTAATTCTTCTTAAAAAGTATAAAAAAATTGGAAATGTAAATAATTTCAATAGATGAATACTTTTGAGAGAGGACTGAAAATGTATGCAAGTTAATAAGGTTGAAATATGTGGTGTTAATACATCGGAACTTCCAGTTCTTAAAAATAAGCAAATGAAGGAACTTTTATTAAAAATAAAAAGTGGTGACGAAGAAGCTAGACAGCAGTTTGTAAGAGGGAATTTAAGATTAGTCTTGAGTGTAATAAAAAAGTTTAACAACAGAGGAGAAAACATAGACGATTTATTTCAAATAGGTTGTATCGGTCTTATAAAAGCTATAGATAACTTTGATTTAAGTCAAAATGTAAGGTTTTCAACTTATGCTGTTCCTATGATTATAGGAGAAATTAGAAGATATCTAAGAGACAATAACCCAATTAGAGTAAGTAGGTCATTAAAAGATATAGCATATAAGGCACTACAAGTTAGAGAAAGACTAATTAGAACAAATTCTAAAGAACCTACAGTATCAGAAATAGCAAAAGAATTAGAATTAGAAGTTGAGTCAGTTGTAATGGCACTAGATGCCATACAAGATCCAATATCTTTATTTGACCCAGTATATCAAGATAATGGAGATGCAATATTTGTTATGGACCAGGTTCAAGACAAAAAAGATACTGACGAAAATTGGTTGCAAGAAATATCACTTAAAGAAGCTATTAAGAAATTAAATAGTAGAGAGAAGTTGGTATTAGATTTAAGGTTTTATAAAGGAAGAACGCAGATAGAAGTTGCTGATGAAATCGGTATATCTCAAGCGCAAGTATCAAGAATTGAAAAAAATGCTTTAAAAAATATGAGAAAGTATGTATAAGTAATCCATGGACTGTAAACATTATTTTAAATTTAAATGACCTATATAGGTCATTTTTTTTTAACTCAATACATATTTATTTTTAAAGAAAGGGTGAGTATAATATGATTAGAGTTTCTGATATAATGGAAAAAGAAATTATAAATGTAAAAAATGGAAAAAGGATGGGATTTATAATAGACATAGATATGGATATTCATGAGGGAAAGGTAGTCTCATTTACCATTTTTGGAGATGGAAATAGAAATTTTTTTTCAAGAGGAGGGGATGAAGAAGTTATATTTTGGAATGATATACTTAAAATAGGTTGTGATACAATAATAGTAAATATAGGTTCAGAATTAAGCTTGGATGAATTTGAGATATAGTTAAAACAAAGGAGGAATATATATGCAATGTCCTTATTGTAATTATAAAGAATCAAAGGTAATAGATTCTAGACATACAGATTTAAAATCTATCAGAAGAAGACGTGAATGTGAATCATGTAAAAAGAGATTCACTACTTATGAGAAAATAGAAACAACTCCTTTAATGGTTATCAAAAAAGATAATAGTAGAGAGTATTTTGATAGAGAAAAGATAAAGTACGGGTTATTAAAAGCATGTGAAAAAAGACCTGTATCTATAGAAGAAATTGAAAGTATAGTTGTACATATTGAAAATGAAATAAATAAATGTTTTATAGAAGAAATTGAAACCAAAAGAATTGGTGAGATGGTAATGGATAAACTAAAAGACTTAGATGAAGTAGCTTATGTAAGGTTTGCTTCTGTGTATAGACAATTTAAAGATATAAATACTTTTGTAAATGAGCTTAAAAGTATATTGATAGAAAAAGGAGACAAATGATGAAAGATTATATAAATATAAAAAATGTACAAGATATTAAAGAGTATGTTAATTTAAATGGAGATTGTAAAGAACTTGATGAAAAATTAGATTCTGTAAATCTAGTTATAACATGTAAGAATGTAGATGCAAAAAATAAAGAAGATATGTTAAAAGTATGTAAAGAATGCGATTTAGCATTTGAGAACTTAACTAGTAATTCTCAAATACATTCAGATATAGTTAACATAGTAAATAAAGATACTATAGGAAAAAGAATAGATGGAGATGCACTTATAACGAACTTAGAGAAAGTACCTCTTTTATTATTTACAGCAGATTGTGTACCTATATCAATCATAGATGCTAAAAATAAAGCCATAGGACTGGCTCATGCAGGTTGGAGAGGTACTTTTAGTAATATAGGTCATAAAACAATTAAATTAATGTCTGAATGTTATAAAACGGTCCCTGAAGATTTAGTTTGTATAATTGGCCCATCAATTGGACCTTGTTGTTATGAAGTATCTGAGGATTTAGTAGAAAAATTTAACACAATTCTTACAAATAATGATGAAAAGTTCTATATAATAAAAGAGGGAAGTTACTATTTAGATTTATGGAAAATTAATGAGTACATGCTGAGATGTAGTGGAGTTAAAAAGGAGAATATAATAAATTTAAATTTATGCACTAGTTGTAGAGCAAATGAATTCCACTCTTATAGAAAACATAATAAGGCATCAGAACGAATAGGAACGGTACTACAGATAAAATAGAGAGGAGCTTTTTAATGAATACTAAAGTGCTTGTTATAGACGATGAAATGCATATAGTTGAGCTATTAAAATTCAATTTGGAGGTGTCAAATTACGAAGTTAGTTATTCGTATGATGGGTTTGATGGATTTATAAAAGCTAAGGAAATTAAACCAGATTTAATACTTTTAGATTGGATGCTACCAAATATAAGTGGAATAGAAGTTTTGAGAAAAATAAGAAGTGATAAAGATTTAAAAAATATTCCTGTTATAATGCTTACTGCTAAAAATATGGAAAATGACAAGGTAGAAGGGCTTGAAATAGGTGCTGATGACTATATAACTAAGCCATTTAGTATAAAGGAGTTGTTAGCTAGAATTAGTTCTGTTTTAAGAAGGTATAACTTGACTAGCTTAGGTGAAGAAAATAATATACTTACTACAGGTAATTTAAAATTAGATTTATCAAAGCATGAGGTCACTAAAGGTTCTGAAAAGATAGAGTTAACACTTAAAGAATTTGAACTGTTAAAATTATTAATTCAAAATAAAGGTAAAGTACTTTCAAGAAATTATCTTTTAGATAAAATATGGGGGTATGAATACTATGGAGAAACTAGAACAGTAGATGTTCATATAAGATATTTAAGAAAAAAAATAGAAGATGAAGATAAGTCAGAAAAATATATAGAGACTATAAGAGGTGTTGGATATAAAATAGATTAAAATGGTTATATTTTAGGAGTGTTATCTTGTGGAAGAATTAAATAGCATATATTTTTTTATTGTTATGTTATCAATAGCTATTGTGATATTGTCTGTAAGATATACAATAACATTAAGAAAATATTTAAAAGAATTTATATACGTCTCAAAAAAAGTAAGTAATAATGAATATCATGCTAGACTCAATATATCAGCTAAAGGAGAACTTGGAGAATTAGCTAGAAATTTTAATCATATGATAAAAAATATGGATAAAACATTAGAAGAGGTACAGTATAAACATTTACAGTTAAGGTCTATACTAAAGAGTATATCACATGGAATTCTAGCTATAGATGTAAATGGAAGTATACTTCTGATAAATGATGAAGCAAAAGAAATGATAAAAAGTGAACCAAATCAATTGGTGGAAGGCCACAACATTAATGTTGTAATAAAAGAAGAAGAAATATTAAAACAGATACTTAGATTTATTGGCTCTAAAGATAATGAAACTGCCCATATTACTACTAAAGATGATATAGTATATAAAATAAAAGTAGACCCAGTTTATCTTCAAAATACTAATAATGTAATAATAGGTTCGATAGTAAATATAGAAGATATTACTAAAAAAGTTAAACTTGAAAATATGAGAAGTGATTTTGTTGCAAATGTAAGTCATGAACTTAAAACACCTCTCACATCTATAAGTGGATTTGTTGAAACTCTAAAGTCAAATGAAAATATAGATGTAAATACTAGAAATAGATTCTTGGAAATAATAGAGAGTGAATCAGATAGATTAAAAAGATTGATTGATGATATATTACTATTATCATTCGTAGAAAATAAAGATACCCTTCTTATGGAAAATGTTGTAGTATATGATGTGTTTAAAGAAGTATATGAAATAACACAACATTCAGCTAAAGAAAAAAATATAGAAGTTTTATATAAATGTGATGATAAATCAATAAGTATATTATCTAATAAAGACTATATAAAACAAGTATTTTTAAACTTAGTTGATAATGCTATAAAATATACTCAGGATAATGGCATTGTGCAAGTTGTAGTTTCAAAAGATGAAGAAAAAATAGTAATCAAAGTTATAGATAATGGTGTAGGTATACCAAAAGAAGATGTAGAACGCATCTTTGAACGATTCTATAGGGTAGATAAAGCAAGAAGTAGAGATGTAGGAGGAACGGGTTTAGGATTGGCTATAACTAAGCATATAGTTAAATCGCTAAATGGATGTATAAAAGTAAAAAGTGAGCTTGGTATTGGTAGTGAGTTTATTGTTACGATACTACAAAAAAATTTCCTTAAATAGAAGGAAATTTTTTTTGTTTTTTGCACAAACTATATAAGAGAAGGAGCTGAGAAAATGGAAGAAAGTTTATTGAATGCAAATTTATTTAGACACTCTTTTATAGTTGCATTAGTTGTAGGAATATTATGTAGAGGATTAGTTTTAAGAGTTACAGACAAACAGTACCCATCAAGACCACAAGATTACTTAGAACAGATAATTATATCTGGGCTTTCAGCTTCATTAGGTGCGATAGCATTGCCTGCACTTATAGATAAAGAATTTGCTGCATTGACATTTTTTGCAGTAGCAATACAACAATTTCAAGGTCTTGCAGAGCAAGAAAGAATAACATTAAAGAATATTGATAATGAAGAATTAGTGCCAAAAGGAGATGCCTATGTCGAAGAAATAGCATCTACTTATGAATCTAGAAGTTATATAAGTCTATTTTCTGCATTAGTATCTTCTATAGTTTATATTGTTTTTGCGAGAAAATATGACCTTGGATTCTTTTACTGTACAGTATTAGCTGTTGTGGCAGGAGCTATTGTTGGTGTAATTTTTAGAAGGTTTTTAAGAAGAAATAGTATAGCTGATATAGCAGATATAGTTCCTGCTAAAATAAGTTTTGAAGGACCTATCTTAATGGTTAATGGTGTAATAATAACTAATATAGGTTTGGAAAGTACAAGAGAAAAATACAAAAATGAATGTCTAGCTATAGAAGTTATACCAAGAAACTTAGGTGCATTTGGAATAGTAAATGATGTAGGGCAAAGACAAGCTATTATACATAATCTATTTATTCATATGGGTATAGATAAAGATGTAGATGAGGTTGATATTGTAGCTATATCTAAGACTAATTTAGAAAAAAGTACCGTAGTTATACCATATATGCCAATACTAAAAGATATAGATACCATGATAAAGGTAGTAAAGAGTACACCTATTATAGAGACATCAAAAGGAAAGCAGAGTGATTTTTCTAGGAAAACTTTGTAGATTTACAGGTAAAATTTTAAATTAAATATTTTAGGAGTGATTTAATGGATAGAGTATTTTTTGTCGCTGTTATTATTGGTATGACATCTAGAATTATAATGTTGAACTTAGACCAAAAACAGTACCCAACGCAACCAAATGTTTTGCTATCTCAACTTATATTAGCATTCGTTGCTTCTTCATTAGGAGCATTATTAGTTCCAGCTCTTATAAATCGTTCTTATACATCTATAACATTTTTATCTCTTGCAGCAGAACAATTTAGACAAGTAAGAGCAAATAGAAGGAATACATTACAAAACCTAGAGGAAGTTCAGCTTGTAAAGAGAGGAGCTGCATTCATAGAGGAGATAGCTAGGACTTATGAAGTAAGAAATTATATGTGTATAGTTACATCTTTTTTAACAATAGGACTGTATTATGTAATACTTGCAGAAACGAAAATAAGTGAAGGTATGAGTTTGATAATAAGTTCAATTTGTGGATTATTGTTAGCCTTTATACTAAAAAAACTACTTACTAGAAAAAGTATTGGAGATATAGCTGATGTAATGCCTGCTGAGATTAGTTTTGTGGACGAGTCTATATTGAAGGTAGGAGATTTAAAAGGTATAACAAATATAGGTCTAAAAAGTGATAGAGAAGTATATATTAATAGAGGTGTAGGAATACAAATAATTCCTAAAAATAAAGATTATGCTAATGCGGGAATATTATTTGATTCAGGTCAAAGACAAGCAATAGTATACAATATATATTCAAGGTTAGGTTTATATGGAGATTATGGAGAACCTTCATTTGTACCATTACCTAGAAGAAATAAAGATGATGAAAGTATAATGATTGCTTATTTACCAATCGATAAGAATGTAGAAAAAGTGATGGAAGCTGTAAAGTCATGTCCAATACTTTCAAGTTCTAAAGGAAAAAACTTATCACTAAAAAATTATAAAATAGGAAAGAAAGGAAGTGCATAAGATGGGAATGGATATAGGTTTAAATGAATATACACTAGCTATAGTTACACTTGATAAGAATATGAAAAATGGTGGAGGTTGCCCAATCTTTTATGCAAATGATGAGAAAGACTTGCAAAATAAAGCAATGTTAATGTCAAAGTGCGTAGGTGGAATGGTTCATGATATGACAAATGGAACGCTGATTATAGTAAAACATTAAAGTTATAAAATGTTTCTAATAACAAATAATATTCAAATTTTTAAAATACTTAAATTTGAATATTATTTGTTTTAATCTTTTTTATAGCTATTTACTTATATTGACTATTAGAATTAAAATGTGTTATTATGACATGAAATGCTTAAAAATGCTATTATAAAATATAATAAACTTACAAACTATATATGAAAATATATTATAATAAGCTTTGATGAAAACAAAAGAGTGGTGAAAAAATTGGAAGTAAATGTAAAAAAAATAAATAATATTATAAGTAAGGTTTACAAAGATAGTATTGCAGAAGAAATAGGCATAGAAGTAGGAGATTTACTTATATCTGTGAATGAACAGCCAATACATGATATAATAGAGTATAGATTCTTACTAAGTGATGAATATCTAGAGGTAGAGATACAAAAAAAAGATGGCGAAGTCTACATATACGAGATAGAAAAAGACTATGATGAAGATTTGGGTGTTGAATTTACAAATCCAATAATTGACCAAGCTAAAAGTTGTAGAAATAAGTGTATGTTTTGTTTTATAGACCAGTTGCCAGAAGGAATGAGAGAAACTCTTTATTTTAAAGATGATGATTCAAGATTATCTTTTTTGCAAGGAAATTTTGTTACACTTACAAACATGAGTGAAGAAGATATAAATAATATCATTAAATATAGAATAAGTCCTATAAATATATCTGTGCATACGACTAATCCAGAATTAAGACAAAAAATGATAAGCAATAAATTTGCAGGAAAATTATATGGTATAATGAAGAGATTGGCAGATGCTCATATAGAAATGAACTGTCAAATTGTTTTATGTCCAGGTATAAATGACAGAAAAGAATTAGAGAGAACAATAAAAGAATTAGCTCAACTTTATCCATATGTGAATAGTGTTGCTATAGTACCTGTTGGAATTACAAAACACAGAGAAAATTTGGCAAATTTAGACATATTTGATAGTGAAGGTGCAAGTAGAACTATAGAGCAGATACACAAGATGCAAAAAAAATATCTTAATGAAATAGGGACTCGATTTGCCTTTTTATCAGATGAATTTTATATATTATCTAGTAGAGAGTTGCCTACATATGAAGAATATGAAGGTTTTTTACAGTTTGAAGATGGTGTCGGAATGATACGTAGATTAAAATCAGAAATTGAAGAATATTTAAATACATTACCAGAAAAAATTCTTAAAAGAGAGAAAAAAGTTTCAATAGCTACTGGTCATTCTGCGTATGAATTTATACAAAGTATGGCAGATGCTATGATGGACAAGTTTCAAAATCTTCAAGTAGATGTATATGAAATAAAAAATAAATTTTTTGGAGAGACAATAACCGTATCAGGTCTTTTAACAGCTAAAGATTTAAGAGAACAACTTGAAAATAAAGAATTAGGAGAAGCTCTTTATATAACAAGAAGCATGCTAAAAGCAGATGAAGAAATTTTCTTAGATAATATTGAATTAAATCAATTAGAAGAACTTATGAAAATAAAAATTATCCCATGTTTGAATGAAGGAAAAGACTTTGTGGATAAAATTTTAAAATAGAAAACAAAAGATGGAAGGAGAAACAACATGAGTATAAGTAGGCCAGTTGTAGCTGTAGTTGGGAGACCAAACGTTGGTAAGTCTACAATATTTAATAAATTCGCAGGAAAAAGGATATCGATAGTTGAAAATACACCTGGAGTTACAAGGGATAGAATATTTGCTGAAGTAGAGTGGTTAGATAAGTATTTTACATTAGTGGATACAGGAGGAATTGAACCTGATAGTGAGGACATAATATTATCTCAAATGAGAAATCAAGCTATGCTTGCAATGGACATGTCACATGTCATACTTTTTATAGTTGATGGTAAGGCTGGAATAACAGCTGCTGATAAAGAAATTGCCCAGTTGCTTAGAAAGACAAAAAAACCAGTAATCTTAGTAGTTAATAAGATTGATAGCCAAAGTCAATTTGATAATATATATGATTTTTATGAATTAGGATTTGGAACTCCTTTTGCAGTTTCAGGAGCCAATAGTATGGGCTTTGGAGATTTATTAGATGAGATAGTTGAAAATTTTCCAGCAGGATTAGATACAGAGTATGAAGAAGATATAATAAGAGTAGCTATAACAGGTAAACCAAATGCAGGAAAAAGTTCTATACTTAACAAAATACTTGGAGAAGAAAGAGTAATTGTAAGTCCGATTGCAGGAACTACTAGAGATGCAATTGATACTTATTTTGAAAAGAATGGACAGAAATTTCTTCTGATAGATACAGCAGGACTTAGAAGAAAAAGTAAAATATATGAAACAATAGAAAAATACAGTGTAATAAGAGCTATGAGTGCTGTGGATAGAGCAGATGTAGTATTGATAGTAATAGATGCCCTAGAAGGTGTAACAGAACAAGATACAAAAGTAGCAGGTATAGCACATGATGAAGGTAAAGGATGTATATTTGTAGTCAATAAATGGGACTTAATAGAGAAAGATAATAAGACTATGAGTAATTACACAAAAGATATAAAAGAAAAATTTCCATTTATGATGTATGCTCCAATCGTGTTTGTTTCTGCAAAGACTAATCAGAGAATGAATAAGATATTGGATACAGTTGAGTATGTATCAAATGAACATTCTAAGAGAATATCAACTTCATCATTAAATGAAGTAATTGGAGAAGCAGTAATGTTAAATCAACCACCATCTGATAAAGGTAGAAGATTAAAAATTTACTATGGAACTCAAACAGATATTAGACCTCCTAAAATTACATTGTTTATAAATGATAAGGACTTAACTCACTTCTCATATCAAAGGTATCTTGAAAATAAGATAAGAGAAAATTTTGGATTTGAAGGAACATCCATAAAGTTTGAGTATAGACAAAAAAATAAGAAATAAGTATTTAAAATATAACTAAAAGGGGGAAATTCAGTGGAGATATTTAGTTATATAATTATCGCTGTAGTTGCATATCTTTTAGGTAACATATCGACTTCATACATAGTTGCAAAGCGAATTGCTGGAGTTGATATAAGGACTCAAGGTTCAGGTAATGCAGGTTCAACAAATGTGCTTAGGACACTTGGAAAAAGAGCAGGAGCAATGACATTTTTAGGTGATGTTCTTAAAGGTGTAATGGCTGTTTTAATATCAGAGCTTGCAGCAAGATTAGTTGGTATAGATACTCTTTTAGCTGGATATCTGGCAGTTATATGTGTTGTGGCAGGTCATAATTGGCCAGCAGTTTTAGGGTTTAGAGGAGGTAAAGGTGTTGCAACTTCGTTAGGAGCAATGCTCGCTGTAAATCCAGTAATAACACTAATGTGTCTAGCAGTATTTATATTGGTGGTAGTTATAACAAAGTATGTTTCTTTAGGTTCTGTTGTAGGAATAGGATGTTCACCAATATTTATGATTATAGTAAAAAATAAAGCTGGTTTAATAGTAGCTTTGTTTTTAACCGCATCAGTAATATATAATCACAGAGCAAATATAAAGCGATTATTAAATGGGACAGAGAGAAAGATTGGTCAAAAGAAAGAATAGTAAATATATTATACTCAGGTGGTGTTAAACATGGAGAAAGTATGTGTATTAGGTACTGGAAGTTGGGGAAGTGCATTAGCTTTAGGTCTCGCAAAAAAAGGTAACGATGTGAGTATGTGGACTCGAAAAGAAGAGCAAGCCAAAAAAATAAACAGAACTAAAGAAAATACAGACTATTTACCAGGAGTATTATTTCCAAATAATATAACTATAAGTACTGATATAGAAAAAACTATAAAAGATTGTAAGGTGATAGTTTTAGCAGTTCCATCACAGGCCGTAAGGAGTACTTGTCAAAAAATAAAACCATTTATAAAAGAGGGACAAATTATTGTTAATGTAGCAAAAGGTCTCGAAAAAGGTACTGGACTTAGATTATCTCAAGTCTGTGAAGAAGAATTACCACAAAATCCATATGTAATACTATCTGGACCATCTCATGCTGAAGAAGTAGCAAAAGATATCCCTACCACAGTAGTAGTAGCTTCTAAAGAGTTAAAAATAGCACAGAGGATACAAGATTTATTTATGAGCCCTAAACTTAGAGTTTATACGAATCCAGATATAGTTGGAGTAGAACTTGGAGGAGCATTAAAAAATATTATAGCCTTTGGAGCTGGGATATGTGATGGATTAGGGTATGGTGACAATGCAAAAGCTGCTCTTATGACAAGAGGTATTAGTGAAATGAGTAGACTTGGAATTGCTATGGGAGCTAACATGCCTACATTTGCAGGTCTTTCAGGAATAGGAGATTTAATTGTTACCTGTACAAGTATGCATAGTAGAAATAGAAGAGCTGGTATACTTATAGGTAAAGGTATGAGCTTAGAAGATACTTTAAAAGAAGTCAAGATGGTTGTAGAAGGTATAACTGCGACTGAAGTAGCACATGATGTAGCTGAAAAGTTGAATATAGACATGCCAATAACTAATGCTATATACTCTGTAATAAATAAAGGTTCAGATCCAAAGGAAGTTGGAATAGAACTAATGATGAGAAGTAAAAAGCATGAAATGGAAGAAGTAGTTTTAGGTGATGATATATAAATCATTGAAATGTAAAATAATAGATATATTTTAGCCCTCTTTTATATAAAAGAGGGCTATTTTAATTTTATTTAGCATGTTTTATTATGTATTCAATAGAAGAAATCATTTTTACAGTTAATTCATCATCATTAGAATTTTTCTCTATGTTCTTTTTTAAGAATAAGAGATTTTGATAAAACGAGATAATTATATCATTTATTATATCTAAATCTTTTGCGGGTATATATTGTGCATCTACAAGATTATTCAATAGTATTTTATTTCTTTCTTTTATACTTTTTCCTGTAATCATTAGGGAGATATCACTATCATGAGTACCTAAATCTTCTGGAAACATATTATAATACTGTTTTGTTATATAACTGAGTTCCTCGCTAGACAAGTTAAAAAATATCTTATAAAAAGCCTCAGCATTTTCAAAAGAATGTTTACAAAATAATTTCCACATAATTATATATTTCTGATATTCATCAGTAACCCCTTCTATGCACCTAGAAATACTCAGATTGTACTCTTTAAAATATTTTATAGATGCAAATGATATTAGGTGGTCTAAATTTTTAAAATAGTTGTATAGAGTTGAGCTGTTGTAGCCAGCCATATTTGCAACTTTACGTAGCGTAATATTTTCTATACCTTCATTTTCCATAATATTTTGAGCAGCTTCTATGAAGTACATTAATATCCTTTTTTTTTGTAATTCTTTATTTGTCATTTTATTCACCTACAAATAATCAATATAGTTTATATAATCGTGATTTTATCATTAAATTTACTATAAATCAAGAATAATGTTCTAACACCTAATATATATTGTTATTTTTTAGATAATTTAAAATAAAACTAAAATAAAAAATATTTAAAACATAATCATGATTGACAAAATAATCATGATTATGATAAAATAATCACAAATAAATTTGATTTACATACAAATGCAACAAGGATTAAAATATTAAAGATTTTAAAAATAAGATATTTATCATTGTTGTATTAAATAAATTATCTAAATATTAAGAAAGAGGTGTACTATGTCAAATAACATGAGAATAGAAAGATTAAGAAAGTATATGAGTGAAAAAAACATTGAAATTGGTTTAATATTTGAACCAGATAATCAATTTTATATTAGTGGATTTAAAGCAATAACTTATTCTAGACCAATTGTAACAGTAGTAACTAAAGATAAAATAGAACTAATAGTACCTGGATTAGAAGAATTACATGCTAAAGAAGTTGCAAAAGTTGATAATGTATATGTATATTATGAAATACCAGAAATGAAAGAACATGGAATATCGCATAAGCATTATTTAGATATAATTTTAAGTAGATATCCTAAAGGAACAATTGTTGGAATAGAAAAAGATATAGTGTCTGCAAGCTTCTCAGAATATATAACTGATAAGTCATTTGACATTAAAGATATTGGAAGTAAAATATTTGAAATGAGATATGTAAAAGATGCAGAAGAGATAGAATTTTTGAAGATAGCTGGTTATTTATCTGATATATGTATAAAAGGGTCTTTGGAAAATGTTAGAGTTGGAATGAGTGAGTTGGAATTTGATGTAGCAGGGGACAATGCTTTGTTAAAATATGTATCTGAAAATTATCCTGATACATATATAGGGTTTGCAAACTGGACTTGTTCTGGTATCGATAGAACAGCACAACCACATTTAGATTCTAATACTAGAATACTTCAAAGAGGAGATATAGTGATACATAGTAGACAGGTTTGGTATGAAAATTATAGAGCAGAAAATGAGAGAACTTTTATCATAGGTAAGCCAACGGAAAGACAAAAAGAAGTATTTAAGATAGCAGTGGAGGCTCAACAGGCGGGATTAGATACAATAAAAGCTGGTATACCAGCAAGAATGGTTGATGAAGCAGCAAGAGCTGTTGTTGCAAAACATGGTCTAGAACTATATGCAAATCATAGGATTGGACATGGCTTAGGTTTATCAGAGCATGAAGAACCATATTTAAGATTTGACAATGAATTAATATTAGAAGAAGGTATGGTATTTTCTATGGAGCCAGGAATATATATACCTGGAGTTGGAGGATTTAGACACTCTGATACAGCAATAGTGGGTAAGAATGGTGCTACAATTATAACTAATTATCCAAGAAGTGTTGAAGACCTTATACTTGATATTTAATTAGAGTATGAATATATTCAAGTAAATTTAAAATTGGAGGAATTATAGTGAAAAAGAAAATTGGATTTTGGGATTTAGTATTTATGAATATATCAGCATTATTTGGGATTAGATGGATAGCTAAATCTACTGCTTCTAGTTTTGGTTTGGGTCTTGGTTCAATACCAGTTTGGTTATTGTTTGCTTTTATATTCTTTGTACCAGCATCACTTATATGTGCAGAGTTGGCAGCAACATATCCAAGAGATGGTGGACTTGGAGAGTGGGTTAAACAAGCTTATGGAGAAAAGTGGGGATTTATGGTGTCATGGTTAAATTGGACATCAAAGATATTTTGGTATTCTTCTTTTTTGACATTTTTAGCTATAAACATTGCCTATATGCTTGGAAATCCAGAACTATCAAACAATAAAATATTTATTTTAGTACTTTCACTTATAATATTCTGGATATTATCCCTAATAAGTACTCGAGGAATGGCATTTGGAAAATTCTTTACAAACACAGGAGCATTAGGTTCTACAATTCCTGCGATATTACTTATAGTAATGGCATTTATGTCTGTAGTTATTCTTAAAAAAGCTCCATCAGCATCTGTATATACAATTCAAAATATATTACCAAAGATAGATGCAAATGCATTAGTTTCTATATCTGCCATAATATTTGCTCTATCAGGAGCTGAAACGACTGCTAATTTTATAACTGAAATGGATAATGCTAAGAAAAACTTTCCCAAAGCTATATTGACAGTAGCTGTGTTAATAGGAGGAATCTATATTCTAGGTTCAGTAGCAATAACAATGATACTTCCTCCAAATGAAATTGCAGCATCGACAGGTATACTCGATGCATTAGCTAAGGTTGCACAAGATTTAGGTATAGGAAACTGGTTTATAAGAGTGGTTGCGTTTGGAATAACCTTATCAGTACTTGGAGCATTAATACTTTATATAGCAGGTCCAGTAAAGATGCTTTTTGGAAATGTAAAAGAAGGCGTATTTCCTAAGAAATTAACTGATACAAATGAACACAATATACCATCAAATGCAGTATTGATTCAAGCTATAATCGTAAGTCTACTTCTTATAGGCTCAAATTTATTGCCATCAGTGGACAATATATATAATGTTCTTGTTACTATGACAGCATTAACCGCATTATTTCCATATGTGTTGCTTTTCACATCTTATATAAGGCTGAGAAAGACAAGACCAAATGAAGAAAGACCTTATTCAATTTCCAAAAGTAATTTGGTTTGTATAAATATAGCTAGGATGGTACTTGTAGTGACTGTTATTGGTATACTTTTCTCAACAGCACCAGTCATGGAAACTTTAAAAGATAATATAGTTTATGAGATTGAGATGATAGGTGGAGGACTTTTTGTCATAATAACAGGCTTAATGATATGGAAGAATTATGAAAAGAAAATGTTGAATAACACAGGAATTTCTCATAAGTAAAAATATATGTACGAATCAAAAAATAATACACTAATAATTTCTATTGTATTTTAAATAACTAAGTAGGAAGTCATTATAAAAATTTATGAGTACTTACATAAGGAGGGAATATGTCAACTGAAGCAAACAAACCAAGCATTTGGAAAAATTTCAAAGTATTGATAATACTCTTTGTAGCAGGAGCATTTATATATGCTTTACCGTATTTAAAGAACTATTATTATGATACCTTTTCACAAGCGTTCAATCTTACAAACACACAAATGGGAAGTTTAGGAAGTATTTATGGCCTCCTTGCAATGGTATCGTACCTTTTTGGTGGCTTCTTAGCAGATCGTATTTCAGCTAGAAAGCTACTTTCAGGTTCCTTAATTATTACAGGAGTATTAGGGCTTGTATTAACTCTCTATCCTCCATATATTGTTGTATTTTTAATCCATGCTTTATGGGGAATAACGACGATTCTTACTTTTTGGCCAGCTCTTGTAAAAGCTGTTAGGATGTTAGCATCTGAAAATGAACAAGGTAAGGCTTTTGGATTTATGGAAAGTGGTCGTGGAATTACCAATGCAATTCATTTATCCCTAGTATTGGTATTATTTGGTTACATTTCGTCGAAAGTAAGTGATAAAACTGGTCTTACAGCTATTATAGTACTGTATTCAGCTATAAATGTAATAGTTGGAGTATTAGTATTTTTAAAGTTAAAGGATAATGAAAAAGAAGTATCAGCTAAGTTTGATAAAGAAGCTTTCTTTGCGGTGATAAAAATGCCTCATACATGGGTAATAACAATAATCATGTTTTGTTCATATTCAGCTAATATGTCATTTTACTACTTCACACCATATTCAACTGAGGCATTTGGAGCAACAGTAGTATTTGCATCTGCAATATCAATATTAGCTCAATACTGTAGACCAGTAGCATCGGCTGTTTCTGGGTTACTTGGAGATAAGGTTGGTTCATCAAAGATTATATCTTATGGATTTATACTTATGATTATAGGTCTTTTAGGTGTAATACTTACACCAACAAAAGCATCTATGATTTATATATTATTGATTGGATGTGTTGCAATATATGTATCTATGTATGCAATTCAAGGCTTACACTATTCATTACTTGAAGAAGGTAATTATTCATTATCAATATCAGGAACTGCTATAGGTATAGTTGCTACATTAGGATATCTTCCAGAAGTACTTTGTCCATTAGCAGCAGGAAAGATATTAGATACATTTCCAGGTGTGACTGGATATAAATATTACTTTATAGCTCTTACTATAGTAACTATAATTGGATTGGTGTTTACATTTGTATGGATGAATATGACCAAAGAAAGACGTAAAGAGCTTATTCAAATGAATAATAAGTCAAGTGAAAGTATTACTAAAGTCAGTTAATATAACTCACTACTATTTGGGCTAGCATATTAATTTAATTTACATTGAAATTCACAAATTTTTCTATGTAATTCAATTTAATATTGCTGGTCTTTATTTTTCTATTTTAAGAATATTAACCCCTAACTCTAAATATAATTTAATAAGATTAGATGTATAGGAGGAATAATATGAATAATAACATATACGAAGATATATCCAAAAGGACTCAAGGGGATATATATATTGGAGTAGTGGGTCCTGTAAGAACAGGAAAATCAACTTTTATAAGAAAATTCATGGAAAAGTTGGTTATCCCAAATATAGACAATGAGTTTAAAAAAGATAGAACAAGAGATGAGATACCTCAAAGTGGTTCAGGCAAAACAATAATGACAGTAGAACCAAAATTTGTACCAGCAGATGGTGTAGAAATTAAAATAAAAGACACAGTATCTTTAAAAGTAAGAATGGTAGATTGTGTTGGATACATAGTTGAAGGAGCTTTAGGGCATGAGGAAGGTGGAAAACAAAGATTGGTATCAACTCCTTGGTCACAAGAAGCTATGACGTTTGAAAAGGCAGCAGAGATAGGAACTAAAAAAGTCATAAAAGACCATTCTACAATAGGGATAGTTGTTTTGACAGATGGTTCAGTTACTGGTATTGACAGAAAAAGTTATGTAGAGCCAGAAGAAAGAGTTATACAGGAATTAAAAAGTCTTAAAAAACCATTTGCTGTGGTTTTAAATACTCTAAGTCCAAAAAGTGAGGAAACAAGTATGCTTAGAAATGAATTGGAAGAAAAGTATGAAGTTCCAGTTCTTCCAATGAATGTAGTTGAAATGGAAGAAGATGACATCGAGGAAGTTATGGAAGCTGTATTGTATGATTTCCCACTTACAGAAATAAGAATCAATTTACCTAAATGGGTTGAAGGTCTTGAGAGAAATCATTGGATAAAAAGTAGCATAATAACAACATTAAAACAAAGTATTATAGATATAGGTAAAATAAGAGATATAGAAGGTATTATGCAAGGCTTTTCTGAGTTAGAGTTTTTGGAAGATACAGGTGTTGATAATGTAGAGTTAGGAGAAGGAGTTATAAATATTGATTTACAGACAAAGCAAGATTTATTCTATAATATCCTTGAAGAAAAGAGTGGGTTTAAAATTGAGGGAGATTATCAATTGCTTAGCCTAATAACTAGATTATCTAAAGTTAAAAATGAGTATGATAAAATAGAAAGTGCTTTAGTAGATGCTAAGATAAAAGGATATGGAGTAGTAGCCCCTTCACTAGAAGAACTTAGTTTAGAGGAACCAGAAATAATGAAGCAAGGAAAACAATATGGTATCAAGCTAAGAGCTAATGCACCATCACTTCATATTATAAAAGCAGATATATCTACAGAAGTCTCTCCAATAGTTGGTAATCAAAATCAAGGTGAAGAGATGATAAAATATCTTATGGAGGTGTTTGAAGAGCAACCAGCAGATTTATGGGAATCAAATATGTTTGGTAAGTCACTTCATGATTTAGTGAAAGAGCAATTACAAAGTAAATTGTATACTATGCCAGAAGAAATAAGAGTTAAGATGCAAAAGACTCTACAAAAAATTGTAAATGAAGGAAGCTCTAATATTATAACTATTTTATTATAAGAATATAAGCTACTTATTAAAGTTAAACACTTGTTTACTTTAGTAAGTAGCTTTTTATTTATAAAAATTGACAATAAGTTCTAATTATGGAAAAATTAAATATATAAGATACGTTTTTCAACATTATTATATTAAAATATTAGGAGTAGAAGATGAAGAAGTCTGAAATATTTATTTTTGTAAGCATAATAATACTCTGTTTTGTAATTTCTCCAAACAAGGTCTTTGGACAAGAGGATAATTGTTTTGAAGATTTTGAAAGGTGGGTTCAAGAAAATAAAAATAATAAAGAAGAAATAGTTTATACTCTTTCTTGTGATATGGTAATAGACGAAGAGTTTAGATTTTATATTCCTTATGACAGTAATTTTACAATAGATACCAACAAATATAAAATACTGATAAAAAATCATGGGAGATTTATTATTGATGATAATGAACTAAATATAATAGGTGAAGGAGGAAAAGAAGGAGTAATACATGTAGAAACTGGTGGAAGTATAAGTATCGGTATAAATAACATAATTGCTACCGATGGGACAGCCTTATACGTTGAAGAAGGAGGAGACTTATATATTAAATCATCCTATGAATCTGTTGAAAAAATAAAGGCAAATGGAAAAGATGCAATAGGAATTTATACTGAAAATGATATTAGAATATTAAATAAGGATATTGAAGTGAATGGAGAGAGTGCTATAGGTGTTTATTCTAAAGGTGATGTTGAGATAGAAGAATCTTCAATAAAAGCCTATAGTAGTAACAAAGAAAATGGATTATTAAGAGCTAATAATAAGGCTGTACAATCAATTGTATCAGAAAGCAAGAAAGTTTATATAATTGATAACTCTAATGAGCTTATACCAGCTATATCTGAAGATTCTGGCTATAATATTATAACATGTTGTCAGAGGGGAATTGATGTATTTAGTGAAGAAATAAAAGTAAGTAAAGATGATAAAATAGAAGATATAAAATTTCCGAAAGATATGGTATTAGAAACATCTAGTGGTAATCAACTTGATATAGATGTAGAGTGGGATTTTACTGATTATTATGAAAAGTTGAAAAAAGAAGAAACTTTTAGTATAACAGGAAAGTTTAAAATAGAAACATTAAATAGAGAAAAAATTGTAGTAAATGATGATGTTGTTCCTATTTTGGACATATCTGTTGCAGAGAAAAAACCAATAGATAATTTGGAATTAGATTATCAAAACACAAGAGATGGATATGTAGCTGTCTTGTATTTTGATATGCCATACAATGCAAATAAAGTTTTTGTTGAATATTCAGTAGATGGAATCAATTGGACATCTGAGGAACAGGAAGATATTAGAGACCAAGCTATACTTTTCTTTGAAGATTTTAAGCTACGTTGTTTTAGAGTAAGAGTGGAAGGCGGATTAAAAGAAGGTTATTCAAATATGGTTTTTAAACCAGGATTTATAATGGGGGGTGGTGACAATCAAGAGACACCAGATGATGAACGGGGAAATGATGATATTGATGGTGACCGTGGCGGTGGTGGTAGAGATGACCCAGATAGAGAAAATGATGGACTTACTTTAGATAGTGGTAAGGAAAATGATAGTGTTGATGAAGCAGTTCCTGAAGATTCTAATAGCATAACAGATTCTAATAATGAAGAAAAAGACAATATTAATCAAGAAGATGAAAGAAATGATAAGTCTGACAAAGAGATTATAGAGAAAGAGAAAGAAAAGAATAATACTAACACTAATAACAGAGATAATGGTGTTAAGAATGATGATTTAACTATTATAAATAAGTCTAATAAGAGTTTAATTCAAATATTAAAAAGAGACTATGAAGAAAATCAAGCATATAAAAACACAACTGATGATAAAAAAATATCAAATGAAAAAGACACTTTTCAAGTAGGTAAATTTAATAATAGACTAAACTCTACTTCTAACTCGCATAGTAAAACTCATAATTTTCAAGATGGAATTGCTATTGGATTTGGAATTGTAGTTTCAACTATGTTATTTTCAATAGTAGCAATAAATCCTTGTATCATAAAATATGTAAATAAATTTATAAAATATAAAAAGTAGATAAAATCGTTTGAAAAATTTTAATATTATTAAAAAAGTTAATTGGAGAACAATATGAATAAAATAAGTAAAGTTTTTGTGCTTATAAATTTGTTAATTATAATTTTCGTAATTTTACCAAACAAGAGTTTTTCGCAAGATAATAATTGTTTAGAAGATTTTAAAAATTGGGTTATAAAAAATAAAAATAATAAAGAAGAAATAGTTTACACTCTTCCTTGTGATATGGTAATAGACAATTATTTTGAATTTAGTATTCCATATGGAACTAATATTACAATAGATACAAATCAATACAAAATACTTATAAAGGATAAAGGTCATTTTAAAATTAATGGTAATAAGCTAAACATAATTGGAGAAGGTGGAAATGAAGGTGTAATACATGTAGAACGAGGAGGAAAATTAAATATAGGAATAGATAATATAGTTGCATTGAATGGAACTGCTTTATATGTTGAAAAAGATGCGAATTTGAGTATAGATACATATTATGATAAAGTTGGACATATAAAAGCAAGTGGAGAAAATGCAATAGGAATTTATTCAGAAAATGATATCAGAGTGTATTCTAAAATAATTGAAGTTAATGGAGAAAATGCAATAGGAATCTATTGCAGGGGAGAAGTAGAAATAGAAAACACTTCAATAATTGCAAATAGTGTTAATAAGAAACAAAACATATTATTGGAAAATAAAAAGGAAGAAGCAATTGTATCAGAAGCTACTGATGTTTATGTTATTGGACAAAAAAATATAATAACTCCAGATATATCTCAGAATAAAAATTATAATATTATAAGATGTAATTATAGAGGGGTTAGAGCTTTTGAGAAAGAAGTGAGTATATCAAAAGAAGACAAAGTAGAAGACATAATATTACCAGAAAAAGTACGTTTAAGAACTTCTAGTATGAATTCTATAGATTTAGATGTAGAGTGGGATTTATCAAACTATTATAATGATTTAAATGAGAATACAGAATTTACTGTAATAGGTAAATTTAAAAAAGACGATTTAGATGAGAATAACATAATTGTAAACAATGATGTTATTCCTATTTTACATGTTTATGTTGCTAATAAAGAACCTATAGAGGATTTAAAAGTATCTTTCTTAAATTTTAAAAATGGTTATCTAGCTACACTAGAGTATAGTATGCCATATAGTGCTAAAAAAGTGTTTGTAGAATATTCAGATGATGGTGTAAATTGGGTAAGTGAAGAGTTAGAAAATATTAGCAATCAGGTTATACTTGACTTTGAAGATTTTAAGTTACGATGTTTTAGGATAAAAGTAGAAGGTGGACTGAGAGAAGGATATTCAAATGTATTTTTAAAGCCTGGATTTGTAATTGGAGGAGGAAATAATCAAATTACACCAGACGATGAACAAGAGGCTGATGATGATAGTGGTGACCGTGGAGGAGGAGGAAGAGATGACCCAGATAGAGATGACAATAAGGTTACCTCAGGTGGAAATAATAAAAATAACAATGATAATGGGCAAAATCCATTAGATTCTAATAAAGTCATAGAAGATAATGGTGAAGAAACAAATAGTAATCAACAAGATGAAAAAAGCGATAAGTCACATGAAAAATATACTGAAACAGATAAAAATGTACATAAAGAAATAAATGATGAAAATGTCAATAATAATAAAAATAACAACTTGATTGAGGAAAGTAAATTTAAAAATAGTTTAGAGCAAAGCTTAAAAGAAAGTTATAAGGAAAATAATGAATCTTTCCAAAACACATCTAAAGATAAAATAATATTAAGTAAAACAGAGGGAATTGAAATAGGTGATTCTAATGATAAACTAAAAACTGTTTTAAAATCATATGATAAGACTCAGAATTCTAAAAATGGGATTGTAATTGGAGTTGGACTCATAGTTTTGACCATGTTATTTTCAATGGTAGTAGTAAATAAGGGCATTATAAAATATATAGATAAATTTATAAGATTAAAAATGAATAAAAAAAATACTTTAAAGAGACATAATTTTACTTAACAGAAGAATAAATAGGAGAAAAAAATGAATAAAAAAAATAGTATATTTGTTCTTATAACTTTATTAGTAATTATTTTTATAATTTTACCAAAAAAGAGTTTTTCACAAGAAGACAATTGTTTGGAGGATTTTAAAAATTGGATTGTAAAAAATGAAGATAATGAGGGAGACATAGTTTATACTCTTACATGTGATATGGTAATAGATGATTATTTTGATTTCAGCATCCCATATGGAACTAATATTACAATAGATACAAATCAGTACAAATTACTTGTAAAAAATAATGGTTATTTTGCTATTGAAGGAAATAAATTGGATATAGTTGGAGAAGGTGGAAGTGAAGGTGTAATACATGTAGAAAAAGGTGGGAAGTTAAAGATAGGAATAGATAATATAATTGCTTTAAATGGAACTGCTTTATATATAGAGAAAGATGCTGAATTAGATATAGCTACATACTATGGAAAAACTGGTAAAATACATGCAAGTGGAGAAAATGCAATAGGAATTTATTCAGAAAATGATATCAAAGTAGAATCTAAAATAATTGAAGTTAATGGAAAAGATGCTGTGGGTATTTACTGTAATGGAGAGGTGGAAATAGAGGATACATCAGTAATTGTTAATAAGAATAACCAACAAAATACAATAGCAAATAATACAAAAGGCGAATCAATTGTATCAAAAACTAAGAGTGTTTATATCATTGGTGATGGGAATGTAATAATGCCAGACATACCACAAGATGAAGATTATAATATTATAAGATGTAATCTTAGAGGCATTAGTGTATTTGAAGAGGAATTGATATTAACAAAAGATGATAAAATTGAGGACGTAGAACTTCCAAAAGAAGTAAGTTTAAAAACTTCGAGTGGAAAAATTGCAGATATAAATGTAGAGTGGGATTTATCAAATTACTATACTGATTTAAAAAAAAATTTAGAGTTTGTTATAAGAGGTAAATTTGATGAAAATCTTCTGAATGAAAAAAATATAGTATTAAATCAAGATGTCTTTCCAGTTATAAATATCTATATTAGAAATAAAGAGCCTATAAATAATTTAATTGTGTATTTTAGAAATCGGGAAAATGGTTATACAGCTGCTTTAGCCTATGATATGCCATATAATGCAAAAAAAGTATTTGTGGAGTATTCCGATGATGGTATAAACTGGATAAGTAGTGAATTAGAGTATATCACAGACCAAGTTGTAATTGATTTTGAAGATTTTAAGTTGAGATGCTTTAGAGTGAAAGTAGAAGGTGGATTAAGAGATGGGTATTCAAATATATTTTTAAAACCTGGATTTGTGTTAGGAGGAGGTAATAATCAAATCACACCAGATGATGAACAAGAAAATGAAGATGCTGGTGGTGACCGTGGAGGAGGAGGAAGAGATGACCCAGATAGAGAAGAAGATAATAATGGTAATCTAAATAGTGATAATAAAGATAAAGATGATAACAATAGTAATAATGATGAGAAAACTCCTAATACTCCAAATGATGATAATATAGAGTCTGGCTCTAGCAGTACTACAAATAAAAATCCCCCAAAGGACAAAGATGATAGTAGTATAGGCAATGACAAAGAAAAAGACGATATTTTAAAAAATGAAAATGAGTTAAAAAATGAGGATAAATCTAACAAAAGTTTTATTTTAGAAAATGGGAATAAAGGCTTAAAGCAAAAGTCTGTATTTAGCACTAATAATCAGTCATATTTTTATAATAAAGATTTTTATAAAGATAATTTAGATATAAATAATAATCATCAATCAAAACTAAATAATCAAGTAAATGGTAATAACGAAAAAACAGATAAAACTAATACTAAATTATCAACTAAAAAATATAGCTTTGAGAAAGATAGTTTCATTTTAATTGGAGTGTTAAGTTTAACCATGTTTTGCTCTATTTTGATTGTAAATCCTAGCACAAGAAAAAATATAATTAGATTCATACAAATAAAAAAATAATTTTTAGAAAGGTATTATTTAACAAATTATAAGTTTGTTAAGTGATACCTTTCATTATTATGAAAACTATATATTTTTATCAATAAAATGAGTATTATATATAATTTGATTAAATAGTATAAAAATAATAGAATATTGAAAAAAAATTGACAAATGAAGGTATAGGTATTAAAATATATTAAATATATACATAAAAAGTGATTTACTAACAAATAAATGAAATATATGCTAATAAATAGTTCAATTTGTGAAAATGTAAGATTTATAAAAAAATAAGGGAGGATATTATTATGAGAGCAATTTTAACAGTAATTGGAAAGGACAAACCAGGTATAGTAGCAGGAATTAGTGATGAGTTATACAAGCAAAATATTAACATAGTAGATATTTCACAAAAGATATTACAAGAGTATTTTACAATGATTATGATAGTTGATTTAGAGAAATCATTAAATTCTTTTGAGCAAACGGTTGAAGATTTAATAAATAGAGGAAAAGAGTTATCAGTAGATGTAAAAATTCAAAGAGAAGAAATATTTAACTCAATGCATAATCTGTAAAAAACAGTAATCGGGAGGTGAGAATAGTGAATGTAGGAAATATACTTGAGACAATCAAAATGATAGATGAAGAACAATTAGATATAAGAACTATAACTATGGGGATTTCTTTATTAGATTGTATAGACCCTGATGGAGATAAAGCTAGAGAGAAGATATACAACAAGATTATGAATTCTGCTAAAGATTTAGTAAAAGTGGGAAAAGAAATAGAGCGTGAATATGGTATTCCAATTGTAAATAAGAGAGTATCAGTAACTCCAATATCTATTATTGCAGGTGCAACAGATGAAAGTGATTATGTAAAGTTTGCACAGACATTAGATAAAGCTGCAGAGGATTTAGGTATAGATTTTATAGGTGGATTCTCAGCATTGGTTCAAAAAGGATATACAAAAGGTGATAAGATATTAATTAAATCAATTCCAAAAGCTTTGGCAAGCACAAACAAGGTATGTGCCTCAGTAAATGTAGGTTCGACAAGATGTGGTATAAACATGGATGCAGTAAAAGAAATGGGAGAAATTATAAAAGAAACTGCAGAATTAACGAAAGATGCAAAGGGATTTGGTTGTGCAAAACTAGTAGTATTCTGTAATGCAGTTGAAGATAATCCATTTATGGCAGGGGCTTTCCATGGTGTTGGTGAAGCTGATAGGATAATAAATGTTGGTGTAAGTGGTCCTGGTGTTGTAAAAAGAGCTTTAGAAAAAGTAAAAGGAGAACCATTTGATGTTGTAGCAGAGACAGTTAAGAAGACTGCATTTAAAATCACAAGAGTTGGTCAATTGGTAGCAAAAGAAGCCTCTAGTAGGTTGGATGTACCATTTGGAATAATAGACTTATCACTAGCTCCTACACCTGCTATTGGAGACTCAGTAGCAAATATATTAGAAGAAATGGGTCTTGAAGTTGTTGGTACTCATGGTACTACAGCAGCGTTGGCTCTTTTAAATGATGCTGTTAAAAAAGGTGGAGTTATGGCTTGTTCACATGTTGGAGGACTTAGTGGTGCATTTATACCAGTATCAGAAGATGCGGGAATGATTGATGCTGTTATTAAAGGTGCTTTAAGTATAGATAAGCTTGAGGCAATGACTGCTATTTGTTCTGTAGGTCTTGATATGATAGCTGTGCCAGGAAGTACTACAGCAGGTACACTTGGAGCTATGATAGCTGACGAGGCAGCAATAGGTATGATTAATAATAAGACTACAGCTGTTAGAATTATACCAGCTCCAGGATGTGATGTAGGTGACATGGTAGAGTTTGGTGGTCTTTTAGGACGAGCACCAGTAATGCCTATAAATACAAATTCGTCTGAGTTGTTTACTCAAAGAGGAGGAAGAATTCCAGCTCCTATACATTCATTTAAAAATTAAGTATATTTACATATAGTAATATTTAGATAGAGATTTGTATGACAGAATCAAATACATTTAGATATTATAAGATTATAATTAAAACAATAAGTTTAAAGTTTATATGTTAAGATTGTTATAATAGTAAAGCGATATACAACCTTGTAAAAAAGTTGTATATCGCTTTTATTTTGATACTATCTAATTAATATAAAATTTTTTATGTATTTTAAACGTTATGTTATTCAATAGTAATTATACTAATTTTTCTGTTCAATATATCAACCAAATAAAAAACTAAATAAAAATAAAAAAATAAAAATTTATCTAAATATTCAACACACATAATAATAAATATAAATAAAAAATAAAACGCTTGCAATTAATAAAATTGCTACAATATAAAACTCTACTGTTTAAAATATCAACTTAAAATATAAATTTATAAATCTTATGAATTTTAAGCAATTTCTTCTTCTACATCAGTGCCACGTATTTTGTCAGCAGTAAGAACCTTAAAGGTACTGAATATTTTTGAGCCTACAAATCCTGCAATTACATTAAATAAAGCACATAGTGCAGCTGTTATAAGAACTTGATTAACTGGATTATAGGCAAACATTATGGCAAAACCAGCCACAGGTGTAGCTGTACCTGGTGTCATATTTACAAGGCCCATCAAAGCTACAATAATACCAGAAAAAGCTCCTCCAAAGAAATTAGTAGAATATATTGGTATTGGATTAGCTGAAATTATGTCTGATTGAGTCAGGGGTTCAATAGCAACAGATATAATGTCTTTCTTAGAACCTAACTTCAATCTTGCAAATAGTGTTGAGTTCATAAAAGCTGAACCAAATGCTCCTAATGCTCCTATTGCCATAGGAAGACCAGTAAGACCAATTATAGATGTAAGAGCCATTGAACTAAGTGGAGATGTTCCAACTACTGTTATTAGACCTCCCAATATAATTCCCATTATAATAGGGCTAATATTAGTAGCTTCTATTAGAACTTGTCCAATTTGTAATAGTGTACTATTAACTAATGGGTCTACATTTGAAGCTATAAAACGAGATAGTGGAGCACATAAAAGGATTACTACTACTAAATCTACTCCAGGTGGGACTTTTTTCTCTATAAACTTAATTAAGAAAGAAACAAAGTATCCAGCAACAAATCCAGATAATATAGAAAACTTTAAACAAGATAATCCTATTAAAACTGCATAAACTGGAGATACACCTAAAGCCAAAGGTACAAGTATAGCAGCAGCAACTCCACCAAGGCTACCATTAGCAGCACCAACACTTCTAAAAAACTCCATACCTAGAACATCACCAAGTAAAGAAAGGTTGAATGCCTCTACTAAGAAAGTAGCACATGCAGCATTTGCTAAGGCTCCCATAGCTTTCATACCATATGGAGCTTTGTAACTAAAGATTGTGAAACAACATAGAACCAATAAAAGTAAACCTGTTCCTAATAAAATTTCTGACATAAGAAAATCCTCCTTGTATTTTTTTTAGGACATAAACCTTTGTCGTGATAACGTTATCCTTGCGGATAAATGTTTAACTAAATCAGTATCAGCATGACAAAAGTTATTTTAAAGCTTAATTGGTTTTATATTGCATCTAAAAATAAAAATAACTATAAGAGTACATAAAGTAAGTTTAAGATATAAAATGTAAATTAAACTTATACTTTATAATATAATTATATATAAATAATGCGGTCTTGTATAGGAAGATTGATAAAAAATAAATTTAATATGAAAAAAACAATTATTAGTATATAAAATATTAGCATATAAAAAAGGAATAAACATTTTTTAGAAGAAGTATTTATAATGAAAGAAATTTTATAGGGGGAGAGTTTTTGAAAAAGATTAAATATACCAGATTAGTGATACTTGGTATTCTTATATATTTAGTATTTAATATGTTAGCAATGATTATTAGCAAAAATGTAGATACCTTGGTGTTAAAAGTAGAAAAAGTTGATGCAAAGATTCATGTAGAAGGAACTATAGAAAAAGATGTAAATGACCAAAGTAATTATCTATCAGCATACATAAGTAAAGAAGATTCTAAGAACTTTGAAAAAAATCAAAATGTAGTAATTGAATATCGTGAGCAAAAAATAGATGCAAAAGTTTACAAAATATATAAAAATAATAATAAAATAATGCTAAAATTAAAAATAAGTAACCAAATTGTTGCAAATCAGGATACAAGTGTCGAAGAATTTGATATAATATATAATCAGATGGAATGTTTAAAAATACCTAAAACTTCTATAAAAACAAAAGACAATAAACGTGGTGTATATGTGATTGATGAACAATCACAAAGTGTAAAATTTGTCATATTAGAAGGAATAACTTATGAAAATGAATCTTCTGTATTTGTGGACTATTATAAAAATGACATAAATGGGGTGACAAGTGTTAATCTATATGACAAAATAATTTTAAGACCTAATTGTATAAACACAAATATAAGGATAAAGTAGGTGATAATAATGGGTTCTATTAAAGATAATTTATCTGAGATAAAAAGTAAGATTGACAAAGCTGCAAAAAAAGTAAATAGACAGAGTGAAGAAATAACCCTTTTAGCAGTCACAAAAACTGTTGATGTAGATTTAGTTAATGAGGCAATGAATGAAGGCATTACTTCTGCTGGTGAAAATAAACCACAAGAATTAGCCAGAAAGTACGATATTATAGGTGACAAATTAAACTGGCACTTGATAGGGACTTTGCAAACAAATAAAGTTAAGTACATAATAGATAAAGTTTGTATGATACATTCTTTAGATAGAATTGCATTATGTGAAGAGATTCAAAAACGTGCAGAGCAAATAAATAGAGAAATAGATTGCTTAGTACAAGTGAATATATCTAAAGAAGAATCTAAGCATGGACTTGATAAAGAAGAAGTTGTAGGTTTTGTCAAAGAAGTGTCAGAAAAATATAAAAATATAAAAATAAAAGGTCTAATGACAATGGCACCTTTTGTAGAAGATGAAAATGAAATAAGGGGTGTATTCAAAGGTCTTAAAGATTTATCAACACGAATAAAAGAGCTAAACATACCTAATGTAGGAATGGACGTTTTGTCAATGGGAATGAGTCACGATTATGAGATTGCTATAGAGGAAGGGGCTACCATTGTTAGGGTTGGAACATCAATCTTTGGAGAAAGAAACTACAATAAAAAATAATTACTCAAATCTGAATAAATTCTAAGGAGGAAGTTAATAATGTCAAATGGAATAATATCTAAATTTAAGAACTGGATAGTTGATGAAGAAGAAGATTACATTGAAGAAGAATATGAAGGTGGGATGGACGATATAGTTCAAGAAGAAGAAATAAATAGTGGCTTTAGTACTGCAAAAGCAAATAAAATTGTAAATTTACATACAACGAGTCAAATGAAAGTTGTAATAGTTGAACCTAAAGTTTATGATGAAGCTGCAACTATAGCAGACCATCTAAAACAAAGAAGGGCAGTTATAGTGAATTTGGAAGGGTTGACTAATTCTGAAGTTCGTAAATCTATATTTAACTTTATGAATGGGGCGGTTTATGTTTTAGATGGAAGTATACAAAAGGTTTCTAAATCAATATTTATACTAGCTCCTAACAATGTGGATATAGATGCAAATATGAAAAAAGAATTAGAAAGTAAAGCATTCTTCCCTTGGCAAAATAAATAGTAAAAAGGCGGTTAATATATGGGAACAATAAGAATTGCACTTTATTATCTTTTGGATATAATAGCATGGATGATAGTTATAAAAAGCTTGATGACTTGGTTTCCAAATGGAAGACAAAGCAAAATTTTCGAGATTTTAGAAAACCTTACAGAGCCAATAGAAGGACCAATAAGGTCTATAATGTATAGATATACAAATGGACCTATAGATTTTTCTCCTTTAATTGCGATAGTATTATTGATGTTCCTAAGACAATTAGTGTTGGTTATATTCTAAGGTGATAGAAATGGATAAATTAAAATTAACAAATCACATAAAGGATATAGACTTGAAAAATAAAATGTTTAAAGTAATAGACAAGGCTAATAGTTGTATAAAAAACTATGATGTTAAGTTTACTGAGTTTCTTAATCCATATGAAGTGAAAAATGCTGTAGCTATATTGAATTCTACAAATGAAATAAAATACAGTGTGGATGGAGGTTATGAACAAGCTGAAAGAAGCACTGTATTTATTTATCCATTTTACATGGAATATGAAGATATAGAGGATACTCTTAGATTTTTACAGATAGAAGGGAATTTCAAATTTAAAAATATATCTCATAAAGATTATTTAGGAGCAATTATGAGTCTAGGTATAAAAAGAGAAAAAATTGGAGATATAATTATACATGATAGCTTTTGTCAAGTAATTGTAAGTAGTGATATTTGCGATTTTATAATCGTGAATTTGGAGAAAGTTTCAAGAAATAATGTAATTGTAAAGGAAATTTCCAGAGAAAACATTGTTAATAGTTCTTCAAAATATAAGGAAGTATCATTTACAGTATCTTCAGATAGGTTAGATTGTGTCATAAGTGGTCTTTACAATATATCTAGACAAGATAGTGCAAAATACATAAATGGAGAAAAAGTCCATGTCAATTATGAAAAGATAACTTCAACGTCTAAAATAGTTAAAAATGATGATTTGATTTCTATTAGAGGCAAAGGAAGAGCTAATGTAACACAAATAGGAGATATTACTAAAAAAGGTAAAATAAAAGTTCAAGCAAGATTAATTGTATAAGGACTAATTTAAATTATAGCTGGGAGGAAATGTAATGCTAACTCCAATTGAGATAGAAAATAAAGAGTTTAAAAAAGGTTTAAGAGGATATAGAGACGAAGAGGTTGATGAGTTTTTAGATATCATCAAAGAAGACTATGAATCTCTATGTAGAGAAAATACAGCTCTTAAAGAAAAATTAGGATTATATCAAGACCAAGTAAATAAGTATGAAAATATTGAAGAAACATTAAAAGCTACTCTAATAACTGCTCAAAGTGCAGCAGAAGACACTTGTAGCGCGGCTAATAAAAAAGCTAAAATAATTGTTGAAGAGGCAGATTTAAAAGCTAGACAAATTATAGAACAAGCCAATAACCGTGTTATAGAAATAAGAAAAGAGTATGATGCTTTAGTTAAAGAATTTAAGATATTTAGAAATAAATTTAAGTCATTATTAGAAGATGAAATAAGAAGTGTTGATGAGATTTTTTATGATGTAGATGAAAAATGTGTAAATGCATTTGAAGGAACAACAGTGTATAATTATAGTAATGATGAAGCTGCTACAACTCTAGAATAAGCCTATAATTTATTTGATTTTAGGTGAAATTGTTGTGGAAGTTTGAGAAATCTATAACAAAAACTAAAAATAGGATAAAAATGTAAGAAAAATAGAAATTATTATATTTTTCAAAAATATATTGACTATTCAAATTATTTGTTATAGAATTTCATATAAACACAGATAAATTTTTAAAAGCGTTGATGGAGACAATTATCTTTAGATAATTTTACAGAGAATTGGGTATGCTGAGAACCAATGAATTTATAAAGATAAAAATCACTCTTGAGCTGCAGGCTGAACGATTAAATTCTATTAAGCTGTGCCGGTTAGTACCGTTATACTATTAGAGTGTTATATGTGGATAGCATTAAGTTCACATATAGAATTAGGGTGGTAACGCGATTTATAACTCGTCCCTTTGTTTAAAGGGGGCGAGTTTTTTAGTATTTAAATTTATGTGAAAGAATAAAAAAATTTGGAATTATAATATTTATAGGAAAGGGTGATTTACATGGCGAAATTTAAGCCATTAGTGGACAGTTCAGTAAAACAAGCAGAAGCACAAGTTTTTGATTATTGGAAAGATATAAATATACTTGAAAAAACTTTAGAAAAAGGGGAAAATGACCCAAGTTTCGTATTCTATGAGGGACCTCCTACAGCCAATGGAAATCCTGGAGTACACCACGTTTTATCTAGAACACTTAAAGATTCAGTTTGTAGATATAAAACAATGTCTGGTTATCAAGTAAAGAGAAAAGCTGGTTGGGATACACATGGATTACCAGTTGAAATACAAGTAGAGAAAGAATTAGGTCTTACTAGTAAACAGCAAATAGAAGAATATGGAATAGCTGAATTCAACCAAAAATGTAGAGAATCAGTTTTCTCATTTGAAAAACAATGGAGAATAATGACTGAGAGAATGGCTTACGAAGTTGATTTAGATAATCCATATATAACTTTAGATAATAACTATATAGAGTCTGTATGGTGGATACTTAATAAATTCAACAAAGAAGGATATATCTATGAAGGGCATAAAATACTTCCTTATTGCCCAAGATGTGGAACTGGTCTTGCTAGTCATGAGGTTGCACAAGGGTATAAAGAAGTAAAAACTAATACAGTTATAGCTAAATTTAAGAAAAAAGATGCTGATGAATATTTCTTAGCATGGACAACAACTCCATGGACTTTACCATCAAATGTTTCATTAACAGTAAATGCTGATGTTGATTACTTAAAAGTTAAGAAAGGTGACGAGGTATATTATGTATCTAAACCTCTAGCTAATAAAGTACTAGGTGAAGACTATGAAGTTTTAGAAGAAATGAAAGGTAAAGACCTAGAAGGATTAGAATATGAACAATTAATGCCTTTTGTAGAAGTTGACAAAAAAGCATTTTTCATTACAGTAGGGGATTATGTAACTACTGAAGATGGTACTGGAATAGTTCATACAGCACCAGCATTTGGTGAAGATGACTATAACACAGGTAAGAGATATGATTTACCAGTTGTACAACCAGTAGATGAAACTGGTAAATTTACAGCTACTCCTTGGGAAGGTAAATTTGTAATGGAAGATGGGCTAGATGTTGAAATAATAAAATGGCTAGCTTCTGAAAATAAGTTATATAGTAAAGAAAAAGTAGTTCATAATTATCCACATTGTTGGAGATGTCAAACTCCATTAGTATACTATGCAAAACCAAGCTGGTATATAGAGATGACTAAACTTAAAGATAAATTAATAGAAAATAATAATGGCGTAAAATGGTTCCCAAGCTTTGTAGGTGAAAAGAGATTTGGAAACTGGTTAGAAAATCTAAATGATTGGGCAATATCAAGAACTAGATATTGGGGAACTCCACTTCCTATATGGAGATGTGAATGTGGTCATACAGATTCAGTAGGTTCAAGAGCTGAATTAGCTGAAAAAGCTATAGAAGATGTAAATCCAGAGACAGTTGAACTTCATAGACCATATGTAGATGATATACATTTAAAATGTGAAAAATGTGGAAAACCAATGACAAGAGTAACAGAAGTTATAGACTGTTGGTTTGATAGTGGGGCTATGCCATTTGCTCAACACCACTATCCATTTGAAAACAAGGAAAACTTTGACCAATTATTCCCAGCTGATTATATATCAGAAGGTATAGACCAAACTAGAGGTTGGTTCTACTCATTACTTGCAGTATCAACATTTGTATTAGGAAAAGCACCATATAAGAGTGTTTTAGTTCCAGACCTTGTACTTGATAAAGATGGAAAGAAAATGAGTAAATCAAGGGGAAATACAGTAAATCCAATGGAGTTATTTGATCAATATGGAGCAGATGCATTAAGATGGTATCTACTATATGTTTCTCCACCATGGACTCCAACTAAATTTGATATGGATGGATTAAAAGAAATACAAAGTAAATTTATAGGAACTATGAAGAATGTATATAACTTCTTCACTTTATATGCAAATACAGATGATATAAATCCAACTGAATTCTTTGTAGAATATAAAGATAGACCAGAACTTGATAGATGGATACTATCTAAGTTTAATAATTTAATGAAAGATGTAGAGGAAAATTTAGCTATATTTGAATTAAATAAGACTTTAAGAATGATACAAGATTTCATAAATGATGATTTATCTAACTGGTATATCAGACGTTCAAGAAGAAGATTCTGGGCAACTGAATTAACAGAAGATAAAAAAGCAGTGTACAATACAACTTATGAATTATTACATGGTCTTTGTAGAGCTATAGCTCCATTTGCACCATATATGTCAGAAGAAATGTACAGAAATCTGACAGGAGAAGTATCTGTTCACTTAGCTGAATATCCTAAGTTTAATGAAGAATTAATAGATGCTAAATTAGAAGAAAAAATGGATTTAGCTAAAAATCTAGTTACTCTAGGTAGAGCTTCAAGAGAAGTTGAAAGAATAAAAGTTCGTCAACCATTACAAAAAGTATTAGTAGACGGTAAGTTTGAAGATACAATAAGCGATGTAGTTGATTTAATAAAAGAAGAGCTTAATGTTAAAGAGGTAGTGTTCGCTAAGGACTTAGATGAGTACATGAACTTTAGTCTAAAACCAAACTTTAAGGAAGCAGGACCATTACTAGGGGCTAAGATGAATTTATTTGTGGGAGCATTAAATAAATTAAATGCACATGAAGCTGTTAATAAACTTGAAAATGGTGAAAGTTTAACAGTTGATTTAGATGGTGAAGCTTTTGAGTTTAATAAGGATTTAGTGTTAATAGGTATAACTGCTAAGGAAGGATTTAATGTATCTGTTGAAAACAATCTTTTTGTTATACTAGATACTAAGTTAACAGAAGCATTGGTTGATGAGGGTTATGCTAGAGAATTTATATCTAAAGTACAGCAATTAAGAAAATCTAATAACTTTGAAGTATTGGATAATATAGTAATAGATTACTGTGGTGATGATGAAATTGCTAAGGCTGTTGACCATTTTGATGAATATATCAAGTCTGAAACTTTAGCTTTAGAAATAAACAGAGTAGACGATAAGTCTCTAGAAGAACAAAACTTAAATGACCATATGACAGGTATAAAAGTTACAAAAAAATAAAAATAATAGTTAGTTAATTAAAATCCCTATAGAAATTAGTTTATAAATTTCTATAGGGATTTTTTAATACAGTATAATTCTCTATTCAATAAAATGTTGAAATATTCCAAAACTTACAATAAATAAATCTGTATAAATCATATAAATTATTTATAGCATGTGATAGAATATTAGTGGATAAACGTTTAAGTGAGGATGAATAATATTTTAGAGTAAACTACTTCTGATAAATTTATTTATAAATTTATTGTGTGTAATGCAGGGTGGTTTATTTATTATGCAAAGGGGTGCGTTTTGATGTATGGTGAAAGTAAAAAGCTAAGTATTGATAATAACATATTTTTGCAATATGGTCTTATTATATTGGGGATGATTCTATCAACCTTAGGAATAAATTTATATCTAGCACCAGCCAAGTTATTAAGTGGAGGAGTAGCTGGAATTTGTGTTATATTATATAAACTATTTGGTATAAATCAAGGGATATCCAGTTTTTTGATGAATATACCTATATTTATCATAGCTAAAAGGTATTTTGATAATAAATTTTTGTTAATAAGTTTTGTTAATATGTTATTATTTTCTGTTGCACTTGGTTTAACACAAGATATTGCTAAATATTTCCCAATAGATGATACTATGCTACAGTGTATTTATGGTGGTGCCTTAACTGGTATAGGTATGGGGTTGACTTTTAAAGCAAGAGCTACTGCTGGAGGACTTGACATAATAGCAGCTATAATGAAAAGAAAGTACGATATACCTATGAAAAATACATTTTTATTTATAAATTTCTTTGTAGTATGTGCAGGTGCGTTTTTATTTGGAGCTAAGTTGGTAATGTATACTCTAATTGCTATGTATATAATTTCTTTTACAATGGACATAGCAAAAGATTGCTTTGATAGAAAAAAATCTATACTTCTAATATCTAATAAATATGATGAAATATCTAAAGTAATAATGAATAAAATGGGAAGAGGTGTAACTTTTTTAGAGGCAGAAGGAGCATACACACAAAATAAGAAAAAGATGATTTATTGTATAATATCTGCAAATGAAATAGGTAAATTTAAGGATTTGATTTATGACATGGATAGTGAAGCTTTTATTTCTGTTAATAATGTAGAAGAAGTAAAAGGTGGAGGTTTTAAAGATAAGTTTCTTTAAAATATCAATGTTAAAAAATGACATATGTATTGTGATTACACCTAGTTAGATGTATACTGTAATTAATGGGGTACATGAAGTACTCAATAATATACTAGGAGGTATAATAATATGTTAAGAGAGAGATTTGTAGTAAGAAATCACCATAATCCACATACAAGTGGATGTTGTGGTACTGGAGGAGAAGGATGTTGTGGAGGAGATAACCATGAGCATTCACATCAACATTCTCACAGTCATGGGCATGAACATGAGCATGTAAATGGTGTGGGTCATGACCACAATCATGAAGATGGTTTTTCAGGAACTCATGAACATGGTCACGAGCATACACACACACATGGACATGAACATTCAGATGGACATACGCATGAGCATAAGTAAAAATATTTAAAGTTTGTAAAAGATTTTTATTTTGTGATTCCATGAAGGTTTAAATAAAAATTAAATATTTTAAATAAAAATTATTGTTAATAAATAAGAAAGTGAACTGTTAAATTCAAAAACTTTAATAGTTCACTTTTATTAATTATTAAGAATTAAATTTAAATCCAATGATTGACTAAAAAAGAAGCTATATTTTCATAAGGTATTTTTTCTGTTTTTAATAGGCTTTGAACAACCAAACCATCAACTATAGACATAAGTAAGAAAGAAAATGACTCAGCATCCTGTTCATTTTCACTACTACTGTATTTTTCTAATGACTCAACAATTTCAGATTTAAGAGTAGTTCTCCATTCAATATATTTTAATCTCATTCTTTCTTTCAAATCATCATTTGAAGTAATTGCTTCACAAATAAGATACATATGTACTCTACCACGACTTTCTATAGTAGATATTTTCTCTAAGATTAAGTTAACCATTTCTATTTGAGAATTTTTTGATTTGACGTTTTTTACACAGTTTAATATAGCACTTGTTATAACTTCTAAATGAGTATCCGCAATATCATATATAATATCATTTTTAGATGCATAGTGATAATACAAAGTACCCTTACTTATATTTACATCTTTTGCAATATCAGCAAGACTAGTATTTTGAACTCCATTTTTGGCTATTAAATTGGTTGCAGATGATAAAATAGCCTGTTTCATATTGTTTGTTTTCATAAAACCTACCTTTCTATGTATATTTATAACAAATTAATAACATTATAAGCTTATGGATATTTATTGTCAATAAAGCAAGAATCTATATCTATTGACTTTTTTCCATTCAAAATATAAAATAATAATTAAATCGGTCGTACGACCGACTGAATAAATAAAAACAATATCTTATAGTGAGGTTAATATGGATAAAATAAAATTGATAGTGGACAGTGCATGTGACTTACCTAATGATATAATAGAAAAATACAACATTGAAGTTGTTGGTTTAAATGTATCTTTTGGAGAAGAAAGTTATATATCTGGAAAGGAAATAGATAACGAAACTTTCTATAGAAAAATGAGTGAAAGTAAGGTACTACCAAAAACATCATGCCCTTCACCTGATAAATTTTTAGAAGCATATCATTGCCAAGAAGAAAGTGTTTTGGTCATTAATATAAGTTCAGGTCTATCTGGTACTTATAATAGTGCACTTTTAGCAAAAGATATGTTTGAAAAGGAAGGGAACAATAAGAAAGTTGAGGTTATAGACTCGCTTAGTGGCTCAATTGGAATAGGACAACTGGTGTTAAAGGCAGCAATATTAATAAAAGAAGGAAAAGAAATCGAAGAAATTGTTTCAATAATAGATAAATATAAAGATAATCCTCCATTTTTTGGAACTTTAGAGACTTTAGAAAATGCTATTAAGGGAGGTAGAATAAACCCTATAGCAGGGAAAATTATAAATACATTGAATTTTAAGGCAATAATACAAGTTGCAGATGGAATTGTAACTCCGATAGATAAGGCAAGAGGTGAAGGTAATAGCTTAAAAAAACTAATTAATTTGGTAGAGTCTAAAATTAAAGACAGAGAAGAAAAGGTTTTATTTATAGGACATGCAAACTGCCCTGAGAAGGCTCAAAAAGTAAGGGAAGTTATGGAAAAAGATGTAAAATATAAAGATGTTGTAATCTGTGAAGTTGGCTCAGTTATGGGTACATATACTTCAAAAGGTGCAATTTTAATAACAGCTATATAAGTCATGAGCTGAAAATTAAAGCCATATAAAAATGCTTAAAAGCATTTTTATATGGCTTATTTTATTTCTATTGAGTTAATTTTATAATTAACCAACTACACATATTTCTTTATCATATTTATTTAATATCTCGCAACCATCTTCAGTAACAAGTACTAAATCTTCTATTCTAACTCCAAACTCACCTGGTAAATATATACCTGGCTCTATAGAGAATATCATTCCTGGTTGTACAACATCTGTATTTATAGAAGATACATCTCCCTTATCATGAACTTCAAGTCCTATAGAGTGACCAGTTCTATGAGTGAAGTATTGTCCATATCCTTTTTCAGTTATGTAATCACGAGCAGCAGCATCTATATCACAGAATCTAACTCCTGGTTTTACAATAGCTTCAGCTCTCTTATTAGCCTCAAGAACTATTTCAAATATTTCTCTACCTTTTTCAGGTATTTCTTTATAGAATACAGTTCTTGTCATATCAGCACAATAATTATCTTTTATACAACCTATATCTAATATTATTGCATCTCCTGGTTTTACAAGTGCATTTCCAGGTTCACCATGTGGATTAGCTCCATTAGGTCCAAATCCTATAATAGGGTCAAATGAGAATCCGTCAGCACCTAAATCTTCATATATTTTAGATAATTTACCAACAAGTTGTTTCTCTGTAAGTTCACCAGAAACAGTAGCTTTAAGTTGCTCCATACTCTTGTCATTCAATCTTGAAGCTATTCTCATTAATTCTTTTTCTTCTTCATCTTTACACATTCTTAAAGTATCTATTATATAAGATGAATTTACAAATTTACTTCCTCCACCTAATTCCATTAAGTTTAATAAGAATCTAGCTGGCCAGTTTTTATCAACACCCATAGTAGCATTTTTGTCTATATGTTCAGTTATTATTTCTACTGGATTTTGAGTATCATTAAACCAAACCATTTCAACACCTAAATCTTCTGCAACTGGGAATAATTCATTTATAAATAATTTATTATTACCATTTAAATTTAGATATAATGCTAATAATCTTTCACCTGGATGGATTAGTGTTCCTGTTAGATAAAATATCGAAGTAGGGTCACTTACCAACATTTGAGAAATATCATCTTTTTTCATTTGTTCAAGTACAGCATTTAATCTTTGAGTCTTCATAATAATTTCCTCCTAATCAAAATTCAATACAAATCAATTTTAGCATTATTAAACAAAAAAGAGTATACTTTTCTTCTAGAAATATAAAAAAAATTTGTTATATATTTTTTATATTAAATTTAATCCTCATTTTCACATTAAATGTAGAGGTAAAATGATTTTTTATTGTGAAAAATTTATATAAATGATGAATACAATCCATAAAGTTGTGTATTTAAGCTTTTTATATAATCATGAAAAATAATAAATAAAATTTTATATTAAAATAATATTGAAACAATTTTAAAAATTTAGTATGATTAGAATTAAAGTGGTAGAGCTTTTGTAATTTATCATTTTTAATAAAATTTGATTTCAAAGTATTTAGATTTTATCAATAAACGACATTAATAAATTGAAAATTTTGAAAATAATTGATTTAATGACAATGAATCTATTTTATCAATTTTGAAATCAACTTTTAACTAATTAATAGAGAGGAGAATTTAGATTAGGATGGAAAAGAAAAAAATAGGCCTATGGAGTTTGGTATTTATGAATGTATCGGCTTTATATGGTATAAGATGGATAGCTAAATCTACAGCATCAAGCTTTGGTTTAGGATTAGGTGCAATACCTATGTGGTTATTATTCTCATTTATATATTTCGTACCAGGAGCTTTAATTTGTGCTGAGTTAGCATCTACATATCAAAAAGGCGATGGAGGTTTATATGATTGGGTTAAGGAAGCCTTTGGAGAAAAATATGGATTTTTAGTTTCTTGGTTAAACTGGACAGCTAAAATATTTTGGTATTCTTCATTCTTAACTTTCTTAGCAGTAAATGTTTCTTATACAATAGGAAATCCAGCACTTGCTGATAATAAGATGTTTGTACTTATATTATCTTTAGTAATATTCTGGGCATTATCTCTTATAGCAACTAAAGGAATAAGTTTTACAAAGATATTTACTAACACAGGTGCATTAGGTTCAACAATACCAAGTGCGATACTTATAATATTTTCATTTGTAGCAGTATTTGTATTGAAAAAACATGATATAGCTTCAACATATACAATAGCTTCAATGACTCCAAAACTTAATATGGATGCATTTGTTGCTATATCAGCTATAATGTTTGGTTTAGCAGGAGCAGAAACTGCGGCTAACTTTATAACAGAGATAGATAAGCCTGAGAAGAACTTCCCTAAGGCGATATTAATATCAGCTGGAATAGTAGCTTCATTATATGTATTAGGTTCAATTGCAATAACAATGATAATACCACCAGACGAAATTACTGCTTCTAAAGGTGTGCTAGATGCACTTGCAGCTGTTTGTCAATCTTTAGGAATAGGGTCTTGGTTGGTTCAATTAATAGCTTTTGGTATAGCTTTTTCAATATTAGGAGCGATAGTTCTTTACATAGCATCACCAATAAAAATGTTATTTGGTAGTGTCAAAAAAGGGGTATTCCCAGATAGCTTAGTAGAAGTAAATGAACATAAAATACCTTCTAAAGCTGTTATACTTCAAGCAATAATAGTTACTATAATATTATTAGTGACGACATTAATGCCTTCTGTTGACGCTATATATAATGTTCTTGTAACTATGACAGCATTAACTGCTTTATTCCCATATGTGTTATTATATGCTTCTTATATTAAATTAAGAAAAGAGAGACCAGATGAAATTAGACCTTATACTATGGCAAAATCAACAAGTACTTGTATAGGTTTAGCGAAAATGGTTTTAACAGTAACTGTAGTTGGTATATTGTTATCTGCAGCACCAGTTATGCCTACATTTGCTGAAAATATCATATATGAGATAGAGATGATTGGTGGAGGTCTTCTAGTTATACTATCTGGTATATGGTTGTGGAATAGATATGAAAAGAAAACAGCTAAATAAAATGTATTTTAAGAATTTCTTTTGGATATTATAATATATAGTTGACAATTTATAGTGTAAGGAATATTATAAAATAAAGAAATTAATAAATTGAATCCTGTGATAAGAAATAGTAAATAAATATACTTTTGTACAGAGAATTAAGGGTGCTGAGAACTTAATAAAAAGTGTTTATTGAATTGGGTCTTTGAGGAGTAAGGTGAAATGTAGTTTAAGGCTACAGAGTATCTGATATCGTGTGTGCACGTTACAGCATATATTGAGATATATATATTCAACTTTGAGTATATATAAATTTAGGTGGTACCACGGAAAATATATCCGTCCTATTGATTTAGGACGGATTTTTTAATATAGAAAATTTAGGAGGAAAAATGAACGTAATAGGAATTATAGGTGCAATGGATGAAGAAGTAAGTATCTTAGTTAATTTAATGGATATTAAAGAAACTGTAAAAAAAGCTAGTTTAGAGTTTCATCAAGGAACGTTAGAAGGAAAAAATGTAGTATTAGTAAAATGTGGTATAGGTAAAGTTAATTCTGCTCTTTGTGCACAGATACTAATAAGTGAATTTAAAGTTGATGCTATTGTTAATACAGGTGTTGCAGGAGCTTTGAACGAAAATCTTGATGTTAATGACATAGTAATATCTACTGATGCTATACAATATGATATAGATACTACAGCATTTGGAGACCCTAAGGGAGTTATACCAAGAATGAAGACTTCTGTATTTAAAGCAGATGAAAGACTTATAGACGCTGCTTATAAATCTTCTGTAGAAGAAGTAAAGACTCACAAAGTACTGAAAGGAAGAGTCGTTACAGGAGATAAATTTATAAATTCTAAAGAATTAAAAGATGAATTAGTAAATGATTTTGGTGGATATTGTGGCGAAATGGAAGGTGGAGCTATAGCTCATGTATGTTATTTAAATGATACTCCATTTGTAATAATAAGAGCAATGTCTGATAAGGCAGATGGAAGTGCTGATGTTACGTATGATGTATTTGTGCATGATGCTGCCAATAATTCTAAGGATATAGTTTTAAACATGCTAAAATCAATATAAGTATATAAGGAGGTACAAATAAAATGAGTGAAAAAAAAGTTATATTTAGTGGTGCACAACCATCAGGAAAAATGACTTTAGGAAATTATTTAGGAGCTATAAAAAACTGGACTGAACTTCAAGATAATTATGATTGCTATTATAGTATAGTTGATTTACATGCAATAACAGTACCTCAGGACCCTAAAGTTTTGAGAGCTAATGCCATAGAATTGCTTGCTCAATATATAGCTTGTGGATTAGACCCAGAAAAAAATACTATATTTATACAGTCACATGTCAAAGAGCATGTTGAACTTATGTGGGTATTAAATACTATGACTTATATGGGTGAATTAAGTAGAATGACTCAATTTAAGGATAAATCACAAAAGAGTGAAGCAAATCTAAATGCAGGTTTATTCACATATCCAGTTCTTATGGCTGCTGATATATTGTTGTATCAAACTGATTTGGTTCCAGTTGGAGATGACCAAAAACAACATCTAGAATTAGCTCGTGATTTAGCAAATAGATTTAATAATAGATTTTCGCCTACTTTTGTAGTTCCAGAAGGATACTATCCAAAAGGTGGAGCAAGAGTAATGAGTTTACAGGAGCCAACTAAGAAAATGAGTAAATCTGATTCAAATGAAAATGCATTTATATTATTAGCTGATGATTCAGATTCTATAAAGAGAAAGATAAAAAGAAGTGTTACTGATTCCTTAGGTGTTGTGAAATATACTGATGAACAACCTGGTATTAAGAATCTAATTGATATATATTCTAATTTAAGTAAAAAGAGTGTAGAAGAGATTGTAAATATGTATGAAGGTAAAGGATATGGAGTATTTAAAGAAGATGTAGCTGAAGTGGTATCAGAATCTTTAAGACCTATAAGAGAAAGATATACTGATCTTCTTAATAATAAAGATTATTTAGAAAAAATATATAGTATGGGAGCAGAAAAAGCTGAAAAACAAGCTAGAAAAACTCTTAGAAAAGTTTATAAAAAAGTTGGTTTTATAGAAAGAAGATATTAATTATATGTTATAAAGAGGATATTATTTTATGAATATCCTCTTTATTTTTACATAAAAAAAGATGAGCTTTTGCTCATCTCAAAGGGGTTAGATTATTCTTACTTTGGGGAAAGTAGAATAAAGGTAAAAGTTAACTAACGTTAACTCTGTCTTTTTTGCATATCACTACTGAGCATAAAAAAATCAGAAAACCATAGCCTTCTGAACTAACTTTAAATATGTACTTTATACCCAATATGTAATTTATGAGTTAATTTTAACTCTTATAATGAAAATTGTCAATAATATATCAAAAAAACATTTTTTAAATTTATATAATTACATGAATTTATGTTTCTATATAGATGATATGATACAATAACTATGGAATTTATTTTTGTGTATCTAACTTACAATAAAAATAATAAATTTAAAGTAAGTAAAGATTTATTTTTAAGAGGGAAAATATGAAAACATCAATTTTAATAGCATTAATAGAAAAAACAAGTCTTATTGTAGTACTATTTCTTTTGATAACAAAGTTAAAAATGTTTAAGCAAATATTTCAAAAAGAAGAGTATAGCTTTAATGATTTAGTCTGTATAGCATTAGTTTTTACGTTTTTAGCCATATTTGGTACTTATAATGGTATAAACTATATGGGGTCAATAGTGAATACCAGAATAATATCTATAGTATCAGGAGGCGTTTTATTTGGACCAATGGTAGGTATTACAGCGGGGGTTCTTTCTGGTATTCATAGATACTTTATGGATATTGGAGGTATAACATCTGTCCCATGTCTTCTATCAAGTATCCTAGCAGGTGTATTGTCTGGATTTCTATACAAGAGGATACCAAAACAACATAGAGTAATATATGGCATACTGGTAGGTATGGTTTCTGAAAGTTTTACTATACTACTTATATATTTAATATCGCATCCACATTCTTTAGCGATTCAAATAATTGGTGGAATATATTTGCCTTTAGTTGTTGGGCAGATTGGAATAGGATTTGTTATATCCATAGTTGAGGGGATTGAAAAGGATAAAAAAGATATAGAAGCAAGAAATAAAGCAGAAATAAAAGCACTTCAAAGACAGATTAATCCTCATTTTTTATTTAATTCCCTAAACACAATAGCGTCATTTATAAGATTCAGTCCAGATAAAGCAAGAGAGCTAATAATAAATTTATCAACTTATCTAAGATATAATCTGGAATATAGTGATAATTTGATAGATATAAATAAAGAGGTTGAACAGGTTAAATCTTTTGTAGAGATAGAAAAGGCTAGATTTGGAGAATTACTAACTGTATCTTATGATATAGATGATGTAAATATAAAGATTCCAAGTTTGATTATACAGCCATTGGTGGAAAATGCAATAATACATGGAATTTTAGAAAGTGGTAGGGCTGGCACAGTAAAAATATCTATAAAAAAGTTACCATATTCATTAGAAAATACTGTAAGGATATCAATTGAGGATAATGGTATAGGCATAAGTGAGGAAATCATAAATAATGTATATCGAGATAATATGCCTGAAAATAAGATTGGGCTTTACAATGTACATTTAAGGCTCAAACTGATGTATGGAAGTGGGCTTAATATGAGAAGAACTGACAATGGGACTTTGATAGTATTTTATGTAAAGGAGTAGAAGAATGAGAGCTATAATAGTGGAAGATGAGTTTCCAGCAAGAAAGGAATTGAGATATTTTATTGAAAATAAAAGTAGCATTGAGGTAGTAAGTGAATTTACTAATGGTATAGAGGTGTTAAATTTTATTCAGGAAAATAAAATAGATGTAATTTTTTTGGATATAAATATACCTCATCTTGATGGGATGCTGCTTGCAAAAACATTGAATCAATTTAAATCAAGACCTAAGATTGTTTTTATAACTGCATATGAAAATTATGCAGTCGATGCTTTTTCTTTGGGAGTATTCGATTATGTACTTAAACCATATTCTGAAGAGAGAATAATTTCAATGCTGAATAAGTTAGAAAAAAGTAAAATGAATGATGTTGAACTATCTAATGACAGTAGTAATTTATCTAATGACAAGAAAGACATAATAAATCAAAACATAGAAGAAATAACACATAAAATTAGCCTTTGGAAAGGGGATAAACTGGTTGTAATAGATATTGATGATATATATTATTGTGAAGCTAATGAAAGGCAGACATTTATATATACAGAGGAAGAGAAGTTTATATTAAAAGAAGGAATATCAGAAGTAGAAACTATGATAAATGATAAAAAATTTTTTAGAACACATAGGTCTTATATCGTAAATTTAAGCAAAGTAAAAGAAATTATACCATGGTTTAATAATACATACATATTAAAATTAAAAAATAGTGATTATGAAGTAACTGTAAGTAGAAGTAAAGTAAAAGAATTCAGGTTATTAATGCATATATAAAGTCATTTCATGTACTTAAATATGCACTTAATGTAATTAACATTTATATTAGCATAAAAAAGTATTACCATTTGAACTGGAAATAGTTTTCTTAAACTTATAAAAATTTATAGAGCAATTATATAAAAAACTAAGGGGATGAATTTATGGTAAGTTTTTTAGGTTCAATAGTAGTACTTATAGCAGGGTATTTTATCTATGGTACTTTTGTAGAAAAGGTTTTTGGAATCAATGATAAAAATCAAACTCCAGCTATAGCTTGTAGAGATGGAGTAGATTACGTTCCAATGAAATGGAAGAGAATCTTTTTAATTCAATTTTTAAATATCGCAGGATTAGGACCTATATTTGGTGCTATACAAGGAGCGTTATTTGGACCATCAGCATTTTTGTGGATTGTATTTGGAACAATTTTTGCAGGTGGAGTACATGATTTTGCTTCTGGATATTTATCAATGAAGAACAAAGGTACATCTGCATCAGAGTTGGTAGGTCTTTATTTAGGCAATGGTGCAAAAATAGCAATGAGAATATTTAGTGTTATTCTTTTAGTATTGGTTGGAGTTGTGTTTGTAACAGGTCCAGCAGGATTATTAAAAACATTAACAGGTGTAAATACACAAATATGGGTTGGAGTGATAATCCTTTATTATATTATGGCTACTGTTTTACCAATAGACAAATTAATTGGTAAAATATATCCTGTATTTGGAGCTGCTTTGTTAATTATGGCAGTTGGAGTAGCAGGAGGATTAATAATAAAAGGATATAATATACCAAATATAAATTTACAAAATATGAATCCAAATGGGACACCTTTATTTCCATACTTATTTATAACAATAGCATGTGGAGCAATATCTGGTTTCCATGCAACACAATCACCTCTTATGGCAAGATGTGTTGAAAAAGAGAGTGAAGCAAGACCTGTATTTTATGGGTCAATGGTTGCAGAAGGGATAATAGCTTTAGTTTGGGCAGCAGCAGCCATGTCATATTTCCATGGTATACCTCAACTTAATGTGATATTTAATGATGGTGGAGCAGCAACAGTTGTAAATACAGTATCTGTTGGATTGATGGGACCTATTGGAGGAGCTTTAGCTATACTTGGAGTTGTGGCATGTCCTATAACTTCTGGAGATACAGCATTTAGAAGTGCTAGATTAACAATAGCAGATGCAATGAATTATAATCAAGATGCAGTAAAAAATAGATTTTTAATAGCTTTACCATTGTTTGCAGTTGGTGTTGCTCTTACATTTATAGATTTTAATATAATTTGGAGATATTTCTCTTGGGCAAATCAGACACTTGCTATGATAATGTTGTGGACTGGTTCTGCATATTTGGTTAAAGCAAATAAAAATCATTATATAACTACATTACCAGCACTTTTTATGACTGTAGTTACATTTAGTTATATAATGCAAGCAAAAGAAGGCTTTAGATTGCCAGTTAATATATCTAATGGAATAGGTGTTGCTGTTGCAATAATTCTTGGACTTTTATTCTTTAAAAAAGCTAAAGATATCAAAGAACAGAATAGCCATAAATTGGCAAGTTAGAAAATAATTACTATAAAAAATTAAAAATTTATATTTAAATTATATTCAAAAAATTGTAGGTGAATTTAAAATTTACCTACAATTTTTTTATCGAATCTTATTTTTTATTGTATGTTTAATTTAGTTTTCCACATACTATTTTTATGATATAAATATTAAAATAGAGGTGTTGAATATGGATACTAAAAAATATAAAGATAGATTATTAAAAGAAAAAGAAAAATTAGCTAATCTAGTAGTAGATATGAAAGATAATACTTTATTTGGAGATACAACTAAACATACAAGTGAAAAGTATTCATCAGGAGAACTATCTAGTTATGATAATCATATAGGAGATATGGGAACAGATGTATATATGCAAAATATGCAAAATAGTCTAATAAATCATGAAGAGGGAAGACTGTATCAAATAGATTTAGCGTTATCTAAAATAGAAAATGGAACATATGGGATTTGTGATTTATGTCATAATAAAATAGATTTAGAAAGATTGGATATATTACCTGATACAAATTTATGTAACAATTGTGCAAATAAAGAAAATGATTTATTAGGAGATGCAAGTGAAAATCCTGATGTTGAAAATACTAATTTTTATTCAGAATATTTAACAGACTTGACTGATTTAAATAAAAATGAATTATTGAAAGATTAAAAACTGACATCACATGTTGTTTAAATGAATTGGAAAAGAGGTAATGACATGAAAAAGGTAGTATGGGGTATATGTATATGTTTATTATCACTAGTAGGTGTGTATACATATAATCATAATCAAGATAACTTAAAAGAAACTTATAGTTTGAGTGACAGTAAAATAAGTGATTATGAAGATGTGATAATCAAAAAAGGAAACGATAATGAAAAGGTCATAGCTCTGACTTTTGATGATGGTCCAGATGAGGTTTTTACACCACAAGTACTTGACATACTGAAGAACAATAATGTAAAGGCAACTTTTTTCGTAGTTGGAGAAAAGGTAGAATACAATAAAAAATTATTAAAAAGACAGTATGATGAGGGACATGAGATAGGGAATCATACATTTACACATATAAATGTTGCAAAGAATAGTTATGATAAGGTAGAAAAAGAAATAACAGATACACAGAATGTTGTAAAAAATGTAATTGGAGTAGAGCCAAAAGTATTTAGACCTCCATATAGAGCTATGAGTAAGAGCGTGTGTGATATTATAGTTTCTAAACGTATGAATATAATTCTTTGGTCCAACTTAGACCCTAGAGATTGGTCTAATCCTGGAGTGGATAGCATTATAAATACTATTCTTACAAAAGTTCAAAATGGAAATATAATACTTTTACATGATTATAACAACAAAAGAAATGATAAATCACAAACTATACAAGCTTTAGAAGTAGTGATACCTAAATTAAAAGAAAAAGGATATAAATTTGTAACAATATCGGAACTTATAGAACACTTAGATAAAAATGAGCAAGTACAAAAATAAAAAATATTTATTAAAGTATTAATGATGTTTGTATTTTAAATTTACAAGCATCATTAATATTTTAAGAGAGTTGCTCTTTAGAGTATTTTTTTTGTATAATGGTAATAGTGAATTTCAAATAAAATTGATTTTTAAATAATTTATAGGGGGAAAAATAATTGCTATATGTATTAATAATAATTTTACTTATAGGGTTAGACCAACTGTCTAAAATATGGGTATTAAATAATTTGGTAGATGTATCGACAATACCAATAATAAATAATGTATTTCATTTAACTTATGTAGAAAATAGAGGTGCAGCATTTGGATTATTGCAAAATAACCAATGGATATTTATAATAGTTGCATTGCTTGCAACAGTATTTGGATTATACTATATTAATACAAGAAAAGTACATATATTTGGTAAGTTGGGGATTATACTAGTAATATCAGGTGCATTAGGAAATTTAGTTGATAGAGTTAGACTAGGTTTTGTAGTAGATTATTTTGATTTTAGGATTATATGGGAATATGTGTTCAACATAGCTGATGTATTTGTAGTTGTAGGAACTGTATTTTTATGTATATATGTTTTATTTTTTGAAAGTAAAAGTAGGTGATTTGATGGATGAAGTAAAAGAGTTTTTAGTACTTGAAGAGGAAGAAGAAGTTAGGCTGGATGTTTACTTAGCAGAGCAATTAGGTGATATGTCACGAAGCTACATACAAAAAATTATAAAAGATGGTAAAGTAAAAGTTAATGATAAGGTAGAAAAAGCTAAGTATTTAGTTAAAGAAGAAGATAAGATTGTTATAGAGATACCAGAACCTAAAGTTTTAGAAGTTGTAGCTCAAGATATTCCAATAGATATTGTATATGAAGACGATGATGTCTTGATAATAAATAAACCTCAGGACATGGTTGTTCATCCTGCTCCTGGGAACTATGAAAATACATTAGTAAATGGAATTCTATACCATTGCAAAGATAAATTGTCATCAATAAATGGTATTATTAGACCTGGTATAGTTCATAGGATAGACAAAGATACTTCTGGTCTTCTTATGGTAGCCAAGAATAATTATGCACATAATTTTCTAGCAGAACAGTTAAAAGAACACACTATAACCAGGGAGTATGAATTTATATGTTATGGTGTAGTTAAAGAAGATAAAATAACTGTAGATAAACCTATAGGAAGAAACCCTAAAGATAGGTTAAAAATGGCTGTAGTAAAAGATGGCAGAAATGCAACTACTCATTTTGAAGTGGTAGAAAGATTTAATAAATTTACTCATATGAGAGCTAGGCTTGAAACTGGTAGAACTCATCAAATAAGAGTTCATGCTTTGTCTATAAATCATCCACTTTTAGGTGATAATGTATATGGTCCAAAAGAAAATAAATTTAAACTAAAAGGACAAACCTTACATGCTAAGAAGTTGGGATTTATACATCCCACTACAAAGGAGTATATTGAATTTAATTCAGAATTACCTGAGTATTTTAAGGACGTTATTAGAAAAATTAAATAAGAATTTACACAATACTGTAAATCATTTGTTTGGTTTTGTATAAGTGATAAATTTAGTGAAATTTAACTAAAATATTTTATATTAAAGTATTTTGCTTAAAAAAGCTTGAAAAATTTGAAATATAAATATATAATTTGAGTTAATGAATTATAAAAATTATCTTTAAACGATACAGAGATATCGTAAGACAATTGCTAAATTAGACTGTATATTTTTATATAAGAGCTTCTTGTCTTGTGATGAGGAGTTTTTTGTTGTTTAAATTGAAAATTTAAGTAAAAGTAAGGTTATAAAAATTAAAAGAAAGGAGTAGATTTGTCAAAAAGATATATTATATATTTGACAATAATTATGATATGGTAGAAAAAGCTCAATTAATGGATGAAAAGGCAATAGCAAGAGCAATTACTAGGATAAGTCATGAAATAATTGAAAGAAACAAAGGTGTAGAAAATCTAGTTTTAGTTGGAATAAAGACTAGAGGTGTACCAATTGCAAATAGAATTTCTAAAAGAATAGAACAAATAGAAGGAACAAAAGTAGATACAGGGGATATTGATATAACCTTGTATAGAGATGATTTGGAAAAAATTGATGTGGAACCTGTAGTTAAAGGAACTTATTTAGATTTTAATGTAAATGATAAAACTGTGGTTTTAGTTGATGATGTTTTATATACAGGAAGAACTGTAAGAGCAGCACTGGATGCTATTATAGATATAGGAAGACCTAAATCAATACAATTAGCCGTATTAGTGGATAGAGGGCATAGAGAGTTGCCTATAAGAGCAGATTATGTAGGAAAAAATGTACCTACTTCTAGGCATGAAATTATATCTGTCAGTTTACTAGAAATTGATGGAGAAGATTCAGTTACAATCAAAGAATAATAATTTTTAAATATTGTATAAAAGCTTAGCATTGAATAGTCAGGGAGGAGGATAAAGCTTACATAGATTGCACAAAATAAATATTATGATTTTATGAATGTGTGTCTTAATGTGGTCTTTATTCTCCTTTATTTGAGTTTTTAATGTCGTAAAATGTAAAATAATGATAGATTGCATAATAAATATATAAAGATTAAAAAATAGAATCTAGGGAATGATAATTAATTAAAAGATATTAATTAAACAGAGGATTTATTTATATATAATAATTTTGGAGGTTTTTATGAAAAAAACGATAATGTCTTTACAACATCTATTAGCCATGTTTGGAGCGACAGTATTAGTTCCCATTTTGACAGGCTTTAATCCGTCAGTTGCGATTTTCTGTGCTGGTGTTGGTACATTGATATTTCATTTTTGTACGGAAGGAAAAGTACCTGCCTTTTTAGGTTCAAGTTTTGCATTTATACCAGTTATACTAGCAGCTAAAGAAGCATATGGTGGAGATTTAGCATATGCTCAAGGAGGTATAATAGTAGCAGGATTAATTTATATTATAATGTCAATTATAGTAAAAGTAGTTGGAGTAAATAAAATTAAATTGTATTTTCCAGCACAAGTTACAGGAGCAATGATAGTAGTTATAGGATTAAATTTATTGCCAACAGCTTTTAGTATGGCTTCAGCGAATTTTGTAATAGCATTTATAACTTTAGCAATAGCAATTTTAACTAATAAGTTTGGTAGAGGATTTATAAAGCAACTGGGAATATTAATAGCTGTTTTTTCTGGATATATAATATGCTTGATATTAGGGTTAGTAGATGTAACTACAATTACAGAAGCAAGTTTATTTGCAATACCTAACTTTACAATACCTAAATTCAGCTTAGGAGCCATTGTTATTATATCTCCAGTTGTTTTAGCTGTATTTATGGAACATATAGGAGATATGACTACTAATGGTGCTGTAGTAGGTAAAAACTTTATAGAAAACCCAGGTTTAAACAGAACTTTACTTGGAGATGGATTTGCAACTATAGTTGCAGGTTGTTTAGGTGGACCAGCTAATACAACTTATGGAGAAAATACAGCAGTACTTGCTATAACTAAAAACTATGACCCTTCAATACTTAGACGTACAGCAGTTTTTGCTATATTACTTGCTTGTGTAGGCAAGTTTGGAGGATTTCTTCAAAGTATACCAAGTTCAGTTATGGGCGGAATTAGTATAATGCTATTTTCAATGATAACTTATGTAGGATTAAAGACTATAAGAGATAGTTCTTGTGTAGAAAGTAAAATTAATATATTAATAATAGCAGTTATATTACTAATAGGTCTTGGAACAACATACCTGTCTAATAAAGGTATCTCTATAGGTATACCAATAACAAGTACAGTAAAGATAACAGGTCTTAGCTTAGCTGCAATTGTCGGAATTGTATTAAATAGAATTTTAAATAATAAGGATTTTAAAGTTGAAGAATAGTAAATAATAACTTGTATAATTTTAAATAATTAAATTTCTATAGACATTTGTAATTAATGTTGATATAATGATTAAAAATAAATGAAAGAAAGGGCAAGGTAACTGGGACAATGAGAATATAATTTATTTTTTATAATTTAAAGTATTGTAATTTTTGAAAAGCCTATTTTGGTGGCTTTATTTATGATGCTTAAATTAAGGAGAGTAGATTATAGTCTATACGTTTATTTGTTATGCCTATTTATGCAAATCTCTCCTTATATTTAAGTGCGTTAAGGAGGGATTTTTTTATGCTTTTATTAAAAGTAGAAAATTTAAAGAAATATTATGCTAATAGATTAATTTTAGATATAGATAAATTTGAAGTGTCAGAAGGAGACAAAATAGGTCTAGTTGGTTCAAATGGTCAAGGAAAAACAACATTATTAAAGGCAATACTAGGTGAAATAGAAATTGATGAAGGGAATATTTATCTTACAGATAGTTATTCATATATAAGTCAAAGCGAAAATAATATTGAAATATGTAGTAATAGTAAAGAAAAGAGTCTTTTAAATGCTCCTGATAAATTTGAAGAGTACTTATCAGGAGGTGAAAAAGTTAAGCTAAAGATAGCAGATGCACTAAGTGATAAGAAAAATATAATAATAGCTGATGAGCCAACTTCAAACTTAGATAAAAAAAGTATTGGGATTTTGGAAAATATGTTTAAAAGATATGAGGGAGCCTTATTATTAATATCTCATGATAGACGTTTCCTGGATGAGTTATGTACAACCATACTGGAGCTAGAGGATGGAAAATTAAAAGCTTATAAAGGCAATTACACTGATTATTTAATGCAAAAAGATGAAGAAGTAAAAAGAGCTGATTTTGAATATCAGGAATATGTTAAAGAGAAAAAAAGACTTGAAAAAGCTCTTTTATACAAAAAAGCTTTAAGTGATGGTGTAAGAAAAACTCCAAAACGAATGGGTAACTCTGAGGCAAGACTACACAAAATGGGTGGGCAAACTAATAAGAAAAAATTAGACTCAAATGTGAAAGCTATAAAAAGTAGAATTGATAAGCTTGAGATAAAGAATAAACCTAAGGTTTCTGCTGAAATGAAGATTAAGATTCAAGATGGTATGGAGATAATTAGTAAAAATTTAGTAGAGATAAAGGATATGACTTTAAATTTAGGAAATAAACTTTTGCTAGATAATGTTTCTTTTAAAATAAAAAGAGGTAAAAAAATAGCTTTGTTAGGTGATAATGGATGTGGAAAAAGTACTTTGATAAAAGAAATACTGAACAATAAAAATGAACATATAAAAATAAACAACAAGGTAAAAATAGGCTATTTTGACCAACATCAAAGTATATTAAATGAAGAAAAGAGTGTTTTGTATAACACTAAAGTTAATAGTTCATTCGATGAATCTTTTATAAGGATAAATTTAAATTTATTTGGATTTAAAGGTGATGATGTCTACAAAAAGGTAAAAGTACTCAGTGGTGGAGAAAAGGTAAAAATAGCACTATGTAAAATAATATTGGAAGATAATAATTTTTTAGTATTTGATGAACCAACGAATTACTTAGATATAAAATCTATGGAGGCATTAGAAAAGGCACTGATAAATACTGATAAAACTATGCTTATAGTATCTCATGATAGAGTATTTACATCTCATATTTGTAACTATATTGTTGAGATAAAAAATACTAAAATAAGAGAGTTTGACTGTGATTATGAGGAATATACAATTAATAGAAATAAAAAAAATTCTAGTAGAGATAATCAAGCTAAAAAAGAAAATCTTTTAGTATTAGAAAACAGACTTACAAATGTTATATCTATGTTGTCTATAGAAAAAGATAATCTAAAGAAAGAACATTATGAATTAGAATATAATGAGTTGTTAAAACAAATCAGCAAAATAAAGAATAGTTTGTCAGAAAATTAAATGTGACTAAATATAAAATGAGGTGTCTCAAAATGGACTTTTTAGTCCATTTTGAGGCACTCTTTTTGTATGAAATCAAATATATGTTCATCATGTCAAATGAAAAAGAGGTCTATCTCTATTTTGAGATAGCCTTTTTTCATTTAACATGATATTGTATAATTATTTGATATTAAATTTTGTATTTAATTTAAAATTTATTCTGATTTAACTTTAAGCTTGGCAACCATTTCTTCTTCTGGAGTAACATAAATAGTACTGTTAGTCTCATAAATAACCATACCTGGCTTAGAACCACTAGGTTTTTTTACATTTTTTCTTTTAGTATAGTCTATAGGTACCTGAGAAGAAAGCTTTGACTTACTAAAAAATGCTGCTAGCATTGCCCCTTCAAATATAGTGTTATCAGGTACTTCTTTACCAGCACATTTTATTATTACATGAGAGCCAGGAATGTTCTTTGTGTGCATCCACAAGTCATCATTATCAGCAAGTCTTAGTGTAAGATAGTCATTCTGCTTATTATTTTTACCAACTAAAATCTTAAATCCATCAGAAGAAGTAAACTCATGAGGTTTTGTAGAAGGGATAGTATCTTTTTTACTGTTTTTCTTTTGAGCCTTGATATATCCAACCTTAGCAAGTTCTTCTTTTATATCTTGTAATTCAGCTAAATTTTCGCAGTTTTCAATACTTAAAATTATATTTTCCAAGTAATCTATTTCTTCCTTATTTAATGAAATCTGATGAGATATTTCAACTTTAGCATGTTTCATTTTATTATACTTTTTGAAGTATTTTTGAGCATTTTCAGATGGTGTCAAATTTTTATTTAATTCTATAGTTACATTTTTACAATTTTCATCATAAAAATTAGCAACCTCAATACTTTCCATACCTTTTTCTACCATATAGATATATGAAGTAATCAATTCACCTTTTACCTTGTAAATATCTGCGTTTTCAGACTCTGATAATTCTTCTTCCTGTTTTTTTAGTTTATTATAAAGTCTATCAAGCTTAACTGAGATACTCTTCTTTAAGTCAGATGAACGTTGATTGATTCTATCCTTAATATCTTTAGTTCTATAGAAATCTTCTAATATACGAGACATACTATCTTTATTGATATATGATAAATCACTAAATAATGTAAGATTTACACAACTGAAATCGACTACTTTATCCACTTTTTTATCTATAACAATACAAGGTGAGTATTTATTAGCATTTATATCACTGAACAAACTACAAAATTCTTTGTATAAAGAATTGAATTGTTCGTTAGAAACATCCTTTATAGAAGTACTTTGATTTACATTTGCTCGGTAACAAATTTCTTTGGCTATAGTAGGGCTTATACCTAGAAATTTAGAATATATGGACTTAAAAATAGGCCCTTCAAATTCATTCAAGTTACTAATAAACAAATCGTTAGATATATTATCAAGAGGATTAAGTTTATCTTGTTTTGGTGGTAATGAATAGCTATGTGCAGGTAAAACCTGACGAACCCTACTGATGCTAAAAGGTACTCTTTTTATTGAATCTATAATTTTGTTATCTTCACCATGAGTTATTATTATGTTGCTGTGTCTTCCCATAATTTCAATCATAATATTTTTAATTGTCTTTTCTTTTAGTTCATCCAAAGATTCAACACTTATCTTTATTATTCTTTCAAAACCTATTTGAGAAATTTCTACTATGTTACCACCTTGTATGTATTTTCTAAGTAACATACAAAACATAGGTGCTTTTAGAGGGTTTTCTTTTTGATAATTGCTTGTAAGATAAACCCTAGGATTTGAAGCACTTGCACTTAAAACTAATCTAAAATTTTCTTTATTATTTCTTATATTAAAAATTACCTCATCATCTTCAGGTTGATGTATTTTATCTATTTTTCCACCTGTAAGTTTTGCTGATAATTCATCTACTATTGAATGTATAACTAATCCATCTAATGCCATGTATAGCACCCCTTTCTTTGACCAAAATAGTCAGTAAATTAATTATACACATAATATATGCTTTGTGACTAGGGGAAATTTAAACAAGAGAGTAATATTTAAATTGAATAATTATTTATACTTACTATGAAAGGAAATACTATATTTTAAAATTAATAATTTAAAGTTGATTAAATGTAAAATAAATATAGTATAATTATTGTGTAAAGTATAAGTTGTTACAATATATGAACTTTAAAAAATAAATCAATTTTAAAGTGTCATAGTATATAAATATGAAAGAAGGTTGAAAAAATGAAATTTATTGATTTAAGAAGTGATACTGTTACTATGCCTACTGATGAAATGAGAGAAGCTATGGCAAAGGCTCCTGTTGGAGATTCAATCTTTAGGGATGATCCTACTGTAAATAAACTTGAAGAATTAGCAGCAGCTAAAGTTGGAAAAGAAGATGCTATTTTTCTTCCAAGTGGAACTTTTGGAAATCAACTAGCTTTATTTACTCACTGTCTAAGAGGACAAGAAATTATTATTGGTAAAGGTTATCACATTGTAACTCATGAAGTTGGAGCACCTGCTGTAATAGCTGGAGTTCAACTTAGAACTATAGATGAAGATGAAAATGGAGCTCTTAATCCTGAGCTTGTTGAAAAGGCAATTAGAAGAGATGACATACATGAACCACAAACAGGTCTTATATGTGTAGAAAATGCATATTCAGGTGGAACTGTTGTAAGTCTTGACAATTTAAGAGAAATTAAAAAAATAGCTGAGAAACATAACTTACCAGTACATCTAGATGGAGCAAGATTATTTAATGCAGCTTTAACTTTAGGTGTAGAACCTAAAGAAATAGCAAAGTGTTGTGATAGTGTTATGTTCTGCGTATCAAAAGGATTAGCTGCACCAATGGGTTCTATACTTGCTGGAAGTAAAGAATTCATAGCAAAAGCTAGAAGAAAGCAAAAAATTATGGGTGGGGGAATGAGACAAGTTGGTATAGTTGCAGCTGCTGGTATAATTGCCATTGAAAAAATGACATTAAGATTAAATGAAGACCACGAAAATGCAAAGTATTTAGCTTGTGAATTAAATAAAATTGAGGGTATTGAAGTAAATAACATTAATCCAGACATAAGTATGGTATTCTTTAAAATGAGTGAAGACGTTATAAAAGAAGATGTTTTAATAAAAGAATTTTTTGAAAGAAATATAAAAATTAACAAAATGGAAAATGGTGAGTATAGATTTGTAACTCATGTAGATGTTACTAAAGAAGATTTAGACTATGTTTTAAAAACACTTAAAGAGCTAATAGGTGTATGTTAATAGAAAGCTACTAAAAGAGAACTATAGCTAGTTATTAGATATTTAATTATAAAATTCATAGACAGTTTAAATAAAACATACATAAAATTCATATAGAAATATTATTATATAAACATAGAAAGAACTAGCTTAAAAACATAATATAATTACCCTAATTGTAATGGCAACTCTCCCTCACATCCTCAAATTATAGTTGTCATTACAAAACTTTTCCCATAAATTATAAGTTTATGGGAATTTTTTTATGTTATAATAGTTTAAGTGTTAATTTACAAAGGAGCGATACTTATGAAATTTTGGAAACTACATGGAATAGGGAATGATTTTATTGCAATAGATGGAAGATTCGACCAGATAGATTCATCGAATTATACTTCTTTAGCAAAAAAAGTATGCCATAGAAGATTTTCTGTAGGAGCGGATGGCTTATTAGTTGTAAAAGATTCAAAAGTTGCAGATATAGAAATGGTATATTACAATTCTGATGGTTCAAGAGCAGCCATGTGTGGAAATGGTCTTAGATGTTTTTGTAAATTTGTTTATGATAATGGTATAGTCAAAAAAGAAAATTTTACAGTAGATACATTAGATGGTATAAAAGATATAAAAATAAATCTTACAAATAGTGAAATAAACTCTATAAGAGTCAATATGGGAGAAGGAAGTTTTATAGCTAAAGATGTTCCAGTATCTACAGATAAAAAACGTTTTGTGCAAGAAAGTATAAAAGTTTTAGATAGGGAATTCAAGCTTACTTCTATGTTGATGGGGGTTCCTCATACGGTAGTTATAGTAGATGAACTAGATGTAGATGATGTTTGTAAATATGGAAAAGAGATTGAAAATAATAAAATATTTCCTGAAAAAACGAATGTAAATTTTGTAAAGGTAGAAGATAAGTATAATATACATGTCTACACTTGGGAAAGAGGTTGTGGATATACTTTAGGCTGTGGGACTGGTATGACTGCATCAGCAATAGTATGTAATTTACTTAATATGGTAGAGAGTAGTGTAAATGTAACTTCTCAAGGAGGAACAGTTAAAATAGATGTAGGAGAGTTCTCTTATATGACAGGTCCAGCAGTAAAAATATGTGAAGGTGTTTTGGAGGATTAAGTAATGGCTATAAGTATGACTGGTTTTGGAAGAGGAGAATACAAAGATGACAATTATTATTTTTTAGTAGAATGTAAAACGATAAATCATAAGTATTCAGATATAAATATACGTCTTCCAAGAAAAATTTCATTTTTAGAGGATAAAGTTAGAAATTTAGTGAAAAATTATGTAAAAAGAGGAAGAGTAGATTTATACATAAAATTTGACTTATTAGGCAAAGAAGATGTAAACTTAAACTTTGATGAAGGACTAGCTTCTCAATATATAGATATATTAAAAGAAATAAAAAATAAATTCGATATTATAGATGATATTAGTGTTATGAATGTTGCAAGGTTTCCTGATATTGTAAAAATAGAAGAAAAAGAAGACGATGAAGATTTATTATGGTCAATGTTGAATCAAGCTGTTGAAGATGCATTAATAAAATTAAAAGAAATGAGAAGAGAAGAAGGTAAAAAATTAGCAGAAGATATTACTATGAGATGTGATTTATTAAAAGCTCATATAGAAGAAATTGAAAAATATTCAAGCAGTGTTGTAGAAGATTATAGAGAAAAATTGAATTTGAGAATAAGCGAATTGTTAGATGACCCAAGTATAATGGATGAAAATAGATTGGCACAAGAAGTTGCAATATATGCAGATAAAAGCAGTATAACAGAAGAAATAGTTAGATTTAAAAGTCATATAGGTCAACTTAAAAACACTATATTTAAAGACGATTCTATAGGTAGAAAAATAGATTTCCTAATACAAGAGATGAATAGAGAGACTAATACTATAGGTTCAAAGTCCTCTGATATAAATATAACTAATTTAGTAGTAGAACTAAAAAGCGAATTAGAAAAAATAAGAGAACAAATACAAAATATAGAGTAAGAATACAATATTAGAAGGGGAATATTTAAATGTTTGTGAAAAAAGGATTATTGCTAGTTGTATCAGGACCATCAGGTGCAGGAAAAGGTACTATTTGCAAAGAACTACTTAAAGAAAATGATACAATAAAACTTTCTGTATCAGCTACTACAAGAAAGCCAAGAACTGGAGAAGTTGATGGAGTAAATTATTTCTTCATAAGTAAGGATAAGTTTGAAGCAATGATAGAAAAAGGTGAGTTTTTGGAGTATGCTCAAATTTATGATAATTTTTATGGAACTCCAAAAGCAGCAATAATGGAATGTTTAGAAAAAGGGCAAGATGTACTATTAGAGATTGAAATGCAGGGAGCAAGACAAATAAAGGAAGTTTGTCCAGAGGGAGTATTTATATTTGTACTACCACCATCACTTGAAGAACTAAAAAATAGAATTGTTGGAAGAGGTACAGAAACAGAAGCTGAAATAGAGAAAAGATTTAGCTGTGCATATGAAGAAATTAAAATGATTAAGGATTATGATTATTTTATATTTAATGAAGATGTAAAAACATCTGCTAAAGAAATAGAAGGTATAATATCATCTGAAAAGAATAAAGTTAGCAGATATAAAAATATTATAATAGAGAAATTCAAGGAGGAATTATAATTATGTTAAAACCATCTATCAATGAGGTACTAGAAAAAATAGACAACAGATACTATTTAGTAGGAACTGTTTCAAAGAGAGCAAGAAAATTAATTGATGGAGAAGAGCCATACGTTTCAAATAAAGCTAAAGAGAAGCCTGTATGTGTAGCAACTAAGGAAGTTGCAAGTGGAAAAATAACATACAGATTATTGACAGAAGAAGAAATAGAGATAGAAGAAGCTAGACACCATGCTGAGCAACACAAACAAATTTCAGAAGAGGAGTAAGGTCATGCTAAAAGATAAAACTGTTGTAATTGGCATAAGCGGCGGAATAGCTGCATATAAGGCTTGTGATGTTGTAAGTAAGTTAAAAAAACTAAATGCAAATATCCATGTTATAATGACAAAATCGGCAACAGAATTTGTTAAACCACTTACACTTCAATCACTAAGTCAAAATTATGTAGTAGAAGATATGTTTGAAGAACCAAAAACTTGGGAAGTTGAGCATATATCATTAGCAAAAAAGGCAGATTTATTTTTAATAGTGCCAGCAAGTGCAAATATTATAGGAAAAATTGCAAATGGTATAGCTGATGATATGTTGACAACTACTGTTATGGCAACAAAAGCACAAGTTTTGATGGCACCAGCTATGAATACTAATATGTATGAAAATCCAATTGTTCAAAAAAATATTCAAACGTTAAAGGATTTTGGGTATAAATTTATTGAACCAGAAAGTGGAAGACTTGCATGTGGAGATATTGGAGCAGGTAAATTAGCTAATCCAGATGTAATAGTAGAGGAAGTTTTAGCTAATCTTACTAAAGAGCAAGATTTAAAAGGTCAAAGCATTATAGTTACAGCTGGTCCAACTGTAGAAAGCATAGACCCAGTAAGATACCTAACTAATAGGTCTTCTGGTAAAATGGGATATTCTATAGCGAGAGAAGCTATATCTAGAGGTGCTGATGTAACATTAATATCAGGTCCTACAAACCTTTCTATTCCACAAAACCTTAAAAAGTTTGTGAAAATAGAATCAGCACAGGATTTGTATGAAGCAGTAGTATCAAATTTAAGTGAAAATAAAATTGTAATTCAAAGTGCAGCAGTTGCAGATTATAAGCCAAAAACCTATTCTGACAAAAAGATTAAAAAGAAGAATGATGATTTATCAATAGAACTAAGTAGGAATTATGATATTGCTTATGAAATAGGAAAAATAAAAGAAGATAGGATATTAGTAGGATTTGCAGCTGAAACTAACGACCTTATAGAACATGCCAAAGGAAAAATAAAAAAGAAAAATCTAGATTTTATTGTGGCAAATGATTTAACTAAAGAGGGTGCTGGTTTTAGAACTGATACTAATATTGTAAAAATCATAGATGTAGAAGGAAATATTACTGAGTATCCTAAAATGAAAAAAGAAGAAGTAGCTAATGTTATTTTAAATAAAATTAAAGTGTTACTTGAGAGATAAGAACTTTTTTAAATATGATATTTGTGTATTTTATCACAGCTAAAGTGGCTGAAAGCTGCAATTTAATTTTAGCGAGTAAAAACTCGCAAATGTCAGTTAAATTGTGGTTTTCAGCATTTATTTTGCCATAAAGTATAAAATATAATTAATAGTTAACTATTAAGATATGGTTAATATTATTAATGACTTGAAATTTTTTATAAATGCTGATATTTTTAACATTTTGTAAAATATATTAGAATATAAACAGTAGATTAAATTTAAGTAGAGGTTTTATAATGAAAAAATATGCAAAGGTAATAGTTAGAAGTAATACTATATACACAGATAATTTATTTACATATCAAATTCCTGTATTTTTATCAGAGTCTATAAGACTTGGACATAGAATATTAGTACCATTTGGAAAAGGTAATAGACCAACAGAAGCCTTTGTATTTCAATTTACAGATAGTTTAGATGAAAAAATAAAGATAAAAGAAATTATTGATATATTGGATGAGAAGCCAATATTTAGAGAAGAAGACTTAGAATTGGTTTATTGGATGAAAAATAGATATTTGTGTACTTATATAGAATGTATAAATTTAATATATCCAAAAGGATACAAATTAAATAATTATAAAGTGATATTATTAGGTGAAAGTTTAGCTGGATTAAACGAAGCTCAATTAAAGGAAAAAATATTGACTTTGAGTGATAAAAATAGAGAGATATTAGAAAAAGTAATTGATGGTAAAGGAAAAATTAAGGTTGATAAGTTAAAATATATACCAAATCTAAATAGTTCTTTGTACACAATGAATAGAAATGGAATTATAAAGCTATGTTGGGAATACAAAAATCATAAAAATGAAAAGAAGGTATGTTATATATCTTTGAGTTTGGAAAATGATAAAATTGATGATTATATAGAACAAAATAAGATAAATGTAGGAAGCAAGCAAAAAGAGATATTAAGTTTTCTTAAAAATAATGAAAATGTAGAGATAAATGATTTGTTAGATTTATTAAATGCCTCAAGACAAAGTATAAATTCTTTAAATAAAAAGAAGTTAATAACATTAGAGTTTAAGGATTACTATAGAGAGCCAAAAAGTATTTACAAATCTATATCAAAAAGTATAAAATTAAACAATGAGCAACAACAAGCGGTTGATGAGATAAAGTCAGATATGTTTGTGAATGAGAAGAAACCATACTTAATTCATGGCGTAACTGGAAGTGGAAAAACTGAAGTTTATATGGAAATAATAGAATTTGCATTAAATCAAGGTTTAGATAGTATATTTTTAGTTCCTGAAATAGCATTAACTCCTCAAACAATAGATAGGTTAAAAAGCAGGTTTGGTGATTTAGTTGGAGTGTTTCACAGTAAACTATCTGAAGGAGAAAAACATGACGTCTATAAAGCTGTAAAAGCAGGGAGAATAAGAGTTTTGATTGGAGCTAGGTCAGCTCTATTTGCACCTTTTAATTCTTTAGGTCTTATAATAATTGATGAATTCCATGAGTCATCATATAAGTCTGAGAAGAATCCAAAATTTAATGCCATAGAAGTAGCTAGATTTATGGCACTAAAAAATAATCTAACTCTTATTTTAGGTTCAGCTACTCCTTCAATTGAAGAATATTATAAAGCAAAATCTGGAGAATACAAACTTATAAATATAAAAAATAGAGCAAATGATAAACCTCTTCCAAACATCGAAGTGGTAGACATGAAAGATGAACTGGACAAGGGGAATAGGAGTATATTTAGTTTGAAGCTCCAAAAAGAAATAAGTTGTGCAATTGAAGAGAATAGCCAAGTCATACTGTTTTTAAATAGAAGAGGTTATGCAAATTTTGTATCTTGTAGAAAGTGTGGATACGTTTTTCAGTGTGAAAATTGTGACATATCTTTAACTTATCACAAGAAAAGTAATAATGGAAGATGCCACTATTGTGGATATGAGAAAGAAATACCAAAAGAGTGTCCTGAGTGCAAAAGTCACTATGTTAAGCCTTTTGGAGTTGGAACTCAAAAGATTGAAGAAGAATTAAAAAATATTTTTCCAGATATAAGAACCTTGAGAATGGATAAGGATACAACTTCAAAAAAAGGTGCTTTAGATGAAATACTAAATAAATTTAAAGATAAAGAAGCAGATGTACTCATTGGAACACAGATGTTAAGTAAAGGATTAGATTTTGATAATGTAACTTTAGTAGGGATTTTATCTGCAGATATGATATTAAATTTTCCAGATTTTAAAAGTTTTGAAACTACATTTCAACTGATAACTCAAGTTTCTGGAAGAGCCGGGAGAGCAGATAAAGAGGGTAAAGTAGTACTTCAGACATATGATACTGAACACTATGCTATTAAACATGCTATTGAATATGACTATGAGGGTTTTTATGAAGATGAGATAAAAATAAGAAAAGCATTTGGATATTCTCCTTTTAATAACATGTTGAGTGTAGTTGTTAGTGGTGAAGATGAGAGATTAGTAGTAAAAAACATAAAAAATATGCATGCATCATTGATTTATTTATTAGAAAAAAGGGGTATAAATGATTTAGGATTTATATTAGGTCCAAACCCATGTTCAATATCAAAAATAAATCAAAATTATAGATGGCAGATACTCTTTAAAGATGAAAATATTGAAATTAATCTGTTAAAGGGTATAATAAAATATATATGTATAACAAAACGAGATTTGATATTTGATAAGAATATCAATGTATCTATAGATATTAATCCAAACAGTGTATTATAAATTTAGGAGGAAATATAATGGCTTTAAGACAGATAGTTCAAATAGGAGAACCAGTATTAAGAAAAAAATCAAAAAAGGTTGAAAAAATTGATGAAAAAATAATACAATTATTAGATGATATGGCAGAAACTATGTATGATGCAGATGGTGTTGGATTAGCTGCACCTCAAGTTGGAATTTTAAAAAGAGTAGTAGTAATAGATATCGGAGAAGAACTTATAGAACTTATAAATCCTGAAATAATAGAAACATCTGGAGAGCAAATAGACGAGGAAGGATGTTTAAGTGTTGTTGGAGAGGGTGGAGATGTTCGAAGACCAAATTATGTAAAAGTTAGAGCTTTAAATAGAAATGGTGAAACAATAGAGTTAGAAGGAGAAGAACTTTTAGCTAGAGCATTTTGTCATGAGATAGACCATTTAGATGGAATTCTATTTGTTGATAGAATAGAAAAGTAGTAGGAGTTGATTTAATGAAAATAGTATTTATGGGGACACCCGATATAGCGGTTCCTTGTTTACAAAAAATAATAGATGAGAAGTATGATATATTAGGTGTTGTAACTCAGCCAGATAAACCAAAAGGAAGAGGTAAGAAACTAGGCATGAGTCCAGTAAAAGAGCTTGCAATTGAAAATAATATACCTGTATATCAACCAATCAAAGCTAGGGATGAAGAATTCATAGAGACAATGAAATCTTTAAATCCAGATGTAATAGTGGTTGTAGCTTTTGGACAGATACTTCCAAAAGACATATTAGAAATTCCTAAACTTGGATGTATAAATGTCCATGTTTCTTTACTTCCAAAATATAGAGGTGCGGCACCTATAAATTGGGTAATAATAAATGGTGAAGAAAAGACTGGTGTTACAACTATGTACATGGATGAAGGTTTAGATACTGGAGATATGATATTAAAAACAGAAGTGAATCTTGATGATAATATAACAGCAGGAGAACTTCATGATAAAATGATGAACATAGGTGCAGAAACTTTAAAAGAAACATTAAAGTTAATTGGAGAAGGAACTGCACCAAGAGAGGTACAAAATCATGAAGAATTTTCTTATGCTCCAATAATGAATAAATCATTAGGCAATATAGATTTTTCAAAAAATGCTATGGAAATACACAATTTAGTTAGAGGTGTAAACCCATGGCCAAGTGCTTATACTACTTACAATGGTGTTACAATGAAAATCTGGAAAACCAAAGTGTTAGATGAAGAAAGCACAAAAGATGCAGGTACAATAATTGATGTAAATAAAGAGGGTATAAAAGTAAGTACTAAAGATAAGGTACTTTTAATTGAAGAAATTCAGATGCCAAATAAAAAGAGAATGTTGGTTGGTGAATATATAAAAGGGAATACTATAGAAACTGGTTTAGTATTGGGTTAGGTGAAAAGTATGACAGATATAAAGAAGTATTTAACAAGTGTTGGGATTTTAATTTTAATATTAGGGATTTTGATAGGAGTTGTAAACTTTTTTATAATGAGTTTAACTCAAATATTTTCTTTAGCAATAAATGTTATAATAATATCACTAATACTTATAATACTATCTTCAACAGCAGTTACTTATAGAGTAATTAAAGGAAAAAATGTTAACTCAAATATAATGAAAATAAACTTTAAGATTGTCAGTGGATTATTTCCCATTATATCTTTCATTGCATCCTCATTTGGTATGTCAAAAAGTGAGATTAGAAGGATATATATAAAGTTAAATAATGAATATATATACAGTAATAAATATAATTTTAATCCAGAGGATATAATAATTTTAATACCTCATTGTATTCAAGAGAATAGTTGTAAATTAAAAGTTACTAATGATATAGATAATTGTAAAGAATGTGGAAGATGCAATATAGGAGAATTGACTAAGTTGAAGAAAAGAAGTAAAGTAAAAATATTTGTAGCTACAGGAGGAACTTTAGCTAGAAAGATTATAATAGACAATAAACCTAAAGCTGTTATAGCTGTTGCATGTGAAAGAGACTTAACATCTGGAATACAAGATATAAAAAAAATTCCTGTTTTAGGTGTATTTAACAAAAGACCTAACGGACCCTGTGTAAATACTAATGTAGATATGGTAGATATTGAAAAAGCTATAGACTTTTTAACAGGAAAAAATATATTAGCTTGTAATTAAACTGTTTTTAAGCTATGTGAATATTAAGAGGATGTGTAAAAATATATTTTAGGAGAGTGTTATTTATGTACCCTGTATATGGCGGTTTTTGGGGATTTGACCCAACGATGATTATATTAATTCCAGCTATACTATTCACTGCATATGCACAATTTAAAGTGAGTTCAACAACAAATAAGTATTTGAAAGTAAGAACACGTCGAGGATATACTGGAGAACAAACAGCAAGAAGAGTACTTGATTCAAATGGTCTGTATGATGTAAGTATAGAAATGGTTAGAGGACACTTAAGTGACCACTATGACCCAAGAAGAAAGGTCGTAAGATTATCAGAAGATGTATATTATGGAACTTCCATAACTTCTGTTGCAGTAGCTGCACATGAGTGTGGTCATGCAATGCAACATGCTAAAGGTTATGCTCCTCTTCAAATAAGAAGTAGCTTAGTGCCAGTAGTAAATTTTGCATCAAGTATATCTTGGTTTTTAATATTTATAGGATTTATTATGGCTGGTCCATTTTTAAAAATTGGTATACTATTGTTTTCAGCTTCAGTATTATTTCAGATAATAACATTACCTGTAGAATTTAATGCTTCAAGTAGAGCAATTGTTCAACTTGGAAATTTAGGTATTATAGATGAGAGTGAGTCAAGACAAAGTAGAAAAGTGCTTTCAGCAGCAGCTTTAACATATGTTGCAGCAGCATTGGTTTCAATACTTCAATTACTTAGATTGTTACTAATAGCTCAAAGAAGAGATGACTAAAAGTAAAGTGGGTTGTTTAGAAACAACCCTTTTTTATGTTTAATAAAAGGGAGAAATTTATATGGATGCAAGAGAAATTGGATTTAAAGTATTATGTGATATAGAGAAAAATAATAACTACTCAAATATTGCAATAAATAAACATTTTAAAAACTTAGAAATAAGTGATATGGATAGAGGACTTGCAACAGAATTAATCTATGGTGTAATAGAAAATAAGTATTATTTAGATTACATAATCAATAAACTTTCAAAAATAAAAGTAAAAAAAATGTCAACTTATGTTAAAATCTTTTTAAGAATGGGAACATATCAAATTTTATTTTTGGATAGTATATCAGATTATGCAGCAGTCAATGAAACTGTAAAATTATCTAAAAAATATGATAAAAAGTCTTCTGGTTTTATAAATGCCATTCTTAGAAATGAAATAAGAAGTAAAGATACTATAATGGACATAACTGAGGAAGATAGTGTAAAATACTTATCTATAAAGTATTCTTATAATTCTTGGATTATAAAAAATTGGATAGATAATTTTGGACAAGAATTTACTGAAGATTTATTGGAGGCAAACGATGAAAAGCCGAGTATTTATATAAGAACCAATACACTTAAAATAAGTAGAGAGGAACTTATTGAAAAATTAAATGCAATGGGTATTGTATGTTTAAAAGTTCCTATGGTAGAAGAAGCTATTAAAGTCGAAAAAATGAAGAATATAGAAAATAATGAATTATTTAAAGCTGGTTTATTTACAATTCAAGATATAAGTTCTATGATAGTAGGGAAAGTAATTAACCCAAAAGAAGATTCGTCTATTTTGGATGTATGTAGTGCTCCTGGTGGAAAATCTACTCATTTAGCTACTTTGATGAATAATACTGGTAAAGTAATAGCTAGAGATATTTTTGAGCACAAATTAAAGCTTATAAAAGCTACTGTAAATAGACTGGGCATTAAAAATGTCTGTGTAGAAAAGTTTGATGCTTCTGAAATTGATGAAAATAGTATAAGTGAATTTGATTATGTTTTAGCAGATGTTCCTTGTTCTGGGCTTGGTATAATAAGACGTAAGCCAGAAATTAAATACAAGAAAGAAGAAGACTTAAAAGATATTACTTCTATACAAAAGAAAATTTTAGAAAATGCGTCAAAGTATGTTAAAATTGGTGGAACTTTAGTCTATAGTACATGTACAATTCAAGATATGGAAAATATAAATATAGTTACTTCTTTTATTGAAGAAAATAATAATTTTGAATTGACTCCAATTGATACAGTAAATGTAGACTTGGATAATCAAGACAAAGGGTATTTAAAGATATATCCTAATATTCATGGTATAGATGGTTTTTTCATAGCAAAATTAAAGAGAATAAGGTAGTGAAGATAATGGAAAAGAAAAAGGTAGTATTAAAAAATTTTACTGAAGATGAACTTAAAGAATTTATGAAGACTATAGATGAAAAGCCCTTTAGAGGAAGTCAAATATTTGCTTGGATATATAAGGGTGCAAAAACTTTTGATGATATGAATAATATACCAAAAAGTTTGAGAAATAAATTAGAAGAAGTTTCATGTATAGGACATATAGATATAGAATTAAAGTTAGAGTCTAAGGTAGATAGTACAAAAAAATATTTGTTTTTATTAGATGATGGAAATATAATAGAAACTGTGATGATGGATTATGATAGTAGGGTTACTGTCTGTATTTCCAATCAAGTGGGTTGTAGAATGGGATGTAATTTCTGTGCATCTACAATGGATGGATTGATTAGAAACTTAGAACCATGGGAGATTTTAGACCAAGTTATTAAAATTCAAGAAGATACTGGAAAGAGAGTATCAAATCTTGTATTGATGGGAAGTGGTGAACCACTTGATAATTTTGAAAATACAAAACAATTTTTAAAAATAATTAATGAAAAAAATGGTCTTAATATAGGGTATAGACACATAACTCTTTCAACTTGTGGAATAGTACCTAAAATGTATGAATTGGCAGATTTAAAAATAGCCATAAATTTAGCTTTATCACTTCATTCTCCATATGATGAAGAAAGACGAAAAATTATGCCTGTAGCAAATGCTTACTCTATTAAAGAAATATTGGATGCATGTAGATACTATATAAAAAAGACAAATAGAAGGGTCACATTTGAATATTCTCTTATAAAAGGAGTAAATGACTCAGAACAAGAAGCAAAGGCATTAGCTAAGCTCCTAAAAGGTATGCTCTGCCATGTAAATTTAATTCCAATAAACAAAGTCGAAGAAAGAGAATATGAAAAGCCTGATAAAGCATTTATTTATAAATTTAGGGATAGTTTGGAGAAAAATAATATACCTGCTACAGTTAGAATGTCTATGGGTTCTGATATTAGTGGAGCTTGTGGGCAATTGAGAAGAAAATACAAGTAATTTGTAAGGAGGAAGTCGTATGGTTTATAGTTGTGCCTCCCATATAGGTAAAATAAGAAAAAACAATGAAGACTACTGTGAGGGAGAAGTTATAGATACAGAACATGGTCCAATAGGAATATTTGCCATAGCTGATGGAATGGGCGGACATAAAAAGGGTGAGGTCGCCAGTAAATTAGCAGTAGAAAATATAATTGATTTTCTAAAAGAAAACTTATTACAACATGATAATGTAAAAATAGACTATATAGATGATATATTAAAACAGGCTTATAATAATGTAAACTCAATTGTGCACAATAAATCTATGGAAGATATAGAGTTTGAAGGAATGGGAACTACATTAGTTACAGCTATAGTGTATAACAATGTCTTATATGTGGCAAATGTTGGAGATAGCAGATGTTATTTGTTAACAGATGAAAAATTTGATAAAATAACTATAGACCATTCCGTGGTTGAAGAACTTATGATGGCTCATGTTATTACAGAAGAAGAGGCGAGAAGACATCCACAAAGGAATAGAATAACTAGAGCAATTGGAACAGATGATATGGTTGTTGTAGATATTTTTAAGAAAGAAATTAAAAAAAGTGATATAATACTTCTTGCGACAGATGGATTAACTGGGTTTATTGATGATGAAGATATAAGAGATTTAATATTAGATTATGAATATGAGAGAATTAGTAATATAAGTGAAGAATTGATAAGTATGGCCAATGATGTTTCTGGTAAAGATAATGTTTCGGTTATAGTGATAAAAGTATAATTAGGACGGTGATATTGTGGGAGATACAATTTTAGGAAATCGATATGAAATCATCAGAAAGATTGGTGATGGAGGTATGGCCTTTGTATATGAGGCTAAAGACAGGTTATTAAACAGGACTGTTGCACTTAAGGTACTTAGACCTGAATTTGTAGATGACGATGAATTTTTAACAAAATTTAAAAGAGAGGCAGAGGCAGTAGCTAGTCTTTCTCATCCAAATATAGTAAATGTTTATGATGTTGGTGAAGATGGAAAAGTTCACTACATTGTAATGGAGTTTGTAGATGGTAAGAATCTAAAAGAGATTATACAAGATGAAGGTATATTAGATGAATATACTGCATTAGATATAACAAAACAGATAGCTATGGCACTTAGTGCTGCACATAAAAAAGGGATTATACATAGAGATATAAAACCTCATAATATCCTCATATCTAATGAAGGAAGAGTAGTAAAAGTAGCTGATTTTGGTATAGCTAAAGCTGTCTCAAACTCAACAATGACCAATATTGGTAGTATAATCGGTTCAGTACATTATTTTTCACCAGAACAAGCCAAAGGTAAATTTGTAACTAATAATGCTGACCTGTATTCTTTAGGGATAGTTTTATATGAAATGTTGATAGGAAAAGTTCCATTTAGGGGAGATAGTCCAATTTCTATAGCTCTTCAACACATTAATGATGATATAGATTTTACATCAGAAGAAAAAGTTAGAATTCCTCAAAGTGTAAGAACTACAATAAAAAAGCTTACAGAAAAATCTAGTGCAGACAGATACCAAACTGCTGAAGAGTTGATAGAAGATATCGAGTATATAGAAAAAAACATTGATTTAGATTTTATAAAAGAATATGATGATTTTGCAACTAAGAAAATTGATGAAAAGGAAATTAATAAAGTTGTAAATCCAATACTTGCAAAGCCAGCTCCCGAAAAAGTAGTTAAGCCTGTTGAAGTTGCTGATTTGGATGAAGATGATGATTACTATGATGATTTTTATGAAGACGATGATGAAGAAGATGAAGATGAGGAAGAGATAATGAGAGCTAAAAAGAATCAGAAACCTAAGAATACTACAAGTAAGAGGGCTAAGAAAAAGAAGAAAAAACAGGAAAGTCCAAAGTCTAGAAAAAGATTAAAAGTAATTGCAGCTGTTTTAATAGTAATATTATGTGCTCAAGTATTCCTAGCATATAAATTTTTATTTGCAGGAGGGTTTGGCAGTAAGTCTCTGAGTGTTCCTAATCTTGTAAATATGACTTTGGAAGAAGCTCAAAGTGCTGTTGAAAAAGAAGGATTATCCTTAAGTGTAAAAAGTGAAGAGTATAGTAGTGAGGTCGATGAAAACTGTATAATATCACAGACACCTGAAGGAGGAAGCACAAATGTTAAGAAGGGTGATACTATAAATGTTGTTGTAAGCAAAGGTGCAAATCAGGCTTCTGTTCCTAATGTAGTAGGACTTACTTTAAGTAATGCAAAGCAACTTATTGAGGAAAATAACTTAAAAGTGGGGACAGTTAAGTATGAGTACAGTTCAATATATAAAGAAGGTACAGTTTTAAATCAAAGTCCAGGAGCTAGTTCATCAAGAGTTCAAGAGGGCGATGAGATAAACCTATATGTGAGTAAAGGTTCAGAAAAATCAAATACACAGACACCAACAACACCAGACAAAACACCAACAACACCTGATGATGATGATACAAAAACACCTGGTTCAAACTCAGGAAATAACGGCAGTAACTCAGGAGGTTCAAACTCAGGAAATAGTGGAGGAAATTCAGGAAATAACGGTAGTAATTCAGGAGGTTCAAACTCAGGAAATAGTGGAGGAAACTCAGGAAACAACGGTAGTAACTCAGGAGATAATGGAGATAATTCAGGAGGTTCAAATTCAGGAAATAGTGGAGATAATTCAGGAGGCTCAAACTCAGGAAATAGTGGAGATAACTCAGGAGGCTCAAGCTCAGGAGGAAATGGAGAAACTCCATCTGGAACTGGCGGAAATATTGGTAAAACAGAATAAATGTTGGCAAAATAAGAGCTGTCCTTTTATGGAAAATATTTTCTTTAAAGGGGCAGTTTGTTTTGTATAAAATATGGAATTGGTTATAATAAAGGAGAAAAGAGTTTATGGAAAATAAAACAGTTTTAATTACAGGAGGCTCTAGAGGTATTGGCAAAGCTATGTGTGAAGCTTTTGCAAAAGAAGGATATAATGTATTAATAAACTTTAATAAGTCAGAAAATGAAGCTAAAGAGTTGTATACTAAATTAAGTGAAAAAAATTTTTCTGTAAAATTATTTAAAGCAGATATTTCAAATAGAGTAGATGTAGAGAATATGATAGATTATTGCATAAAAGAATTTGGGGGGGTGGACGTACTCGTAAATAATGCTGGTATAAGTCAAGACAAGTTATTTACAGATATAACTGATGAAGACTGGGATAGTATGATGAATATTAACTTAAAAGGAAGTTTTTATTGTTCACAAGTTGCTTTAAAATACATGATATCAGAAAAAAAAGGGAATATAATTAATATATCTTCGATTTGGGGAATATCAGGTGCTTCTTGTGAAGTACATTACTCTATAACAAAAGCAGGTATAATAGGTATGACAAAGGCATTAGCTAAAGAAGTTGGACCATCAAATATTAGAGTAAATAGTATAGCTCCAGGTGTTATTGATACTGACATGTTATCTGAATATAATAAAGAAGATATAAATGTTCTTGTAGAAGAAACTCCTCTAATGAGGCTTGGAACCCCAGAAGATATAGCAAATTGTGCTATTTTCTTAGCATCGGATAAATCAAATTTTATCACTGGTCAAGTAATTAGTCCAAACGGAGGATTTGTTATTTAAAAAAAATGTGGTATTATATAAAAATAGGAAACAATAACACGAGATACTGCTTAGAAACAGTATATGTTTATATAAATTTTATAAAGGGAGGCATTTGATGCTAGAAGGAAAAATTATAAAGGGGATTAGTGGATTTTATTATGTGGATACAAACAATGGTCTTTATGAATGTAAAGCTAGAGGAATATTTAGAAAGAAAAAAATAACACCTTTAGTTGGAGATAGAGTGAAGATAAGTGTCGTTGATGAAGACGAAAAAAAAGGTATCTTAGAAGAAATAGATATTAGAGATACAGAACTCATAAGACCTCCTATAGCAAATATAGATAAGGCATTAATAGTATTTGCAATAAAAAATCCTAAACCAAACTTGTCTCTTTTAGATAGATTTATAGTTTTGGCAGAAAAAGAAAATTTAGAAACTGTAATAATCCTTACAAAAGCAGATTTAGATGATAATGATACGTTAGAAACTGTTAAAAATATATATGAACTTAGTGGATATAAGGTCATCCCAGTAAGTAATATTACTAAGTTAAATATAGAGAAGGTAAAAGAAGAGTTAAAAGAAAATGTTGTAGTATTTGCAGGGCCATCTGGAGTTGGAAAATCAAGCTTGCTAAATGAAATAGACGAAAACTTTAAACTGCAAACAGGAGTGGTAAGTGATAAAATAAAAAGAGGAAAGCACACTACTCGTCATGCAGAACTTTTAAAGTTGGAATTTGGTGGAATGGTTGCAGATACACCAGGATTTAGTTCACTTGCACTTGAAGATATAGAAGAAGTTGAACTTAAAGATTATTTTATAGAATTTGATAAATTTAATGATTGTAAGTTTGGTTCAAAATGTATTCATGAAAATGAACCCAATTGTGCTATAAAAGAAGCTGTTGCAAATGGAGAAATATCTAAAGAAAGATATGATAGTTATATACAGCTACTAAATGAAATAAGACAAAATAACAGTAGGAGGTATTAGAAACATGATTAAATTAGCACCATCAATATTATCAGCAGATTTTGCAAAATTATTAGAGGATGTAAAGAAGGTAGAGAGTGCAGGATGTGAATATCTTCATATCGATGTAATGGATGGACACTTTGTACCAAATATTACATTAGGTCCACTTGTAGTTAAAAGCCTAAAAAAAGAAAATATAAATATGGTATTTGATGCTCATCTTATGATAGAAAATCCAGACCAGTATATTGAAGAGTTTGTAAAAGCAGGATGTGACATAATAACAGTTCATCAGGAAGCTTGTGTGCATCTACATAGAACTATACAAAATATAAAATCATATGGAATAAAAGCAGGTGTAGTGCTTAATCCAGCTACACCAATAGATACTATTAAGCATGTGCTACCTGATTTAGATATGGTATTATTAATGTCTGTTAATCCTGGATTTGGAGGTCAATCATTTATACCTTGTGTTTTAGATAAAATTAAAGAGTTAAAAGCCCTTATAGATAATCAAGGATTAAACATTGATATAGAAGTTGATGGTGGTATAAGCCCTAAAAATGTGGCTGAAGTTGTACAGGCAGGGGCTAATGTAATAGTAGCAGGTTCTGCAATATTTGGAAGTGATGACATTCAAGAAACAGTTAATTTATTTAGAAAGAATGCTTCTCTTGAAGAATTGGTTTAAATTTAAGGATGAAAATATGTATTATTTTAAATGGTGAAATTGAAGATTACGAAATTACAAGAAATATTATAATTAAAGAATGTTATGACTGTATAATATGTGCAGATGGAGGGGCAAATCATGCCTACAAAATGGAAATCATGCCAGATTATATATTAGGCGACTTAGATTCAGTAGACGAAGAAAAGGTAGATTTCTACAGAAATCAAGGTGTTAAATTTGAAAAATTTCCATCTAAGAAAGATGAGACTGATACAGAGCTTTGTCTTTTTTTAGCCAAAACTCTTAAAGCAAATCATATTGATTTTTTTGGAGCTTTAGGTGGAAGGATTGACCATACTATTACCAATATAAATCTATTATACTATCTAAAAGAGGATGGTATATATTCTAGAATATTCTCTGATAAAGAAGAGATGTATATAGTTATGAATGAGGAAATTACTTTACATGGAAATGCAGGTGATACTATTTCTGTAATAGCTCTAAAAGGAGATGCTAAAGGTGTAACACTTACTGGTTTAGAATACCCTCTAGATAACTATTATATGAAATACTCTGTACCTATTGGAATGTCAAATGTTATGTTGAGTAATTCTTGTAGTATTAAAGTAGAGCAAGGGTGTGTACTTGTAGTTAGAAATTTATAAAAGTCGATTTTGGCAATTGATTTTATATTACAAAGCAGATACAATCAAGTAAAATATATTTATGATTGTATCTGCTTTTTAGTATATAATTATAAATATATGATAAATTTTGGACATAAGGGGGATTTTTTTGTGGTAGATAGTATTATTTTTGATTTAGATGGAACTTTATGGGATTCAACTGAAGAAGTATGCAAGGTATGGCAGGATGTTTTAAATAAGCATAAAGATATAGACTTAAATGTCACAAGAGAGTTGTTTAGAAGCGTCATGGGTCTTTCTTTTGATGAAATAGCAAATCGTTTATTTCCAACTTTAAGTGAAGAAGAAAGAATGAATTTATTGAATGAATGTTCCTTAAAAGAATGTGACTATTTATCTGAAAATGGAGCTAAATTATTTGATGGTATAGAAGATACTCTTAGATTGCTATCTAAAAAGTATAAATTATTTATAGTAAGCAATTGCCAAGCTGGATATATAGAATCTTTTTTAAAAGCACATAAGTTAGAACAGTATTTTATAGATTTTGAATGTCCTGGAAATACTGGCTTACATAAAGGTGAGAATAATAAACTTATAATCGATAGAAATAAATTAATTAATCCAATTTATGTTGGAGATACGCAAGGTGATGCAAATAGTGCTAAGTTTGTAAGTATACCTTTTATATATGCAAAGTATGGATTTGGGAATGTAGATGGATATGAATATTCTATAGACTCATTTAAAGATTTATTAGAACATGATATATTAAAATAGGATGAGTTTAGAGATTATATTAAAATAATAAAAAAGTTATGGGGGGATTTAAAAATGGAATTACAAGATACTATTTTTAAAAGACAAAGTGTAAGAAAGTTTAAAAATCAAGATGTTTCAGATGAGGATATTTTAAAAATGATAAAAGCAGCTGGAGCAGCTCCATCAGGAAAAAATATTCAAAATTGGCATTTTGTAGTTATAAAGCGACGTGATTTGATGGAAAAAATTGCAGCTGTAATAACTAAAAAACAACAAGAAATACTTGTAGAGATGGATAAAGTATCAGCAGAAAAGGCTAATAGATTTAGAAAGTTTGTACCAAACTTTACATTATTCTATTTAAAAGCCCCAGTTTTAGTATTAGTTTTTACAAAGGTGTATAATCCATCAGGATATTATGAATTAGAACTTATAGATGCACCTAAAGAGACTATAGATAAGTTATTTATAAGAAATCCAGGTATGCAGAGTTTAGGTGCTGCAATTGAAAACTTTACCTTATCAGCAATTGAGTTAGGATATGGTTCTTGTTGGTTGACAAGTCAAAACTATGCAGCAGATGAGATAGAAGATGTTTTAGAAGCAGAAACTGGATTTGAAAAGGGAGAGTATTTTTTAGGAGCAATGTTAGCTCTTGGAGTACCAGAAGATAACCTAAAGAGTCCATCTAAAAAGCCAGTAGAAGAAATATGCACATTTATAAAGTAAAAATGATGATTTCTATAAAAGCAGCAAATTGAAGTGAAAATAAATATGTTAAAAATTAAAAAGTAGATTTTATTGATATTAATATTATATTTCAAATCATTGATTTAATTGATACAATAAGAGCTACTTTTTTTGTGCATATTAATTTTGAATATATTTAAATCTTTAGAAAATCTTTAGAAAAGTATATATAATATCTTAAGTTTTTAACTTTAATATTAAGTATATAAACAAAATAAAACAATACTAAACTTTGTACTAGAGGGAGGTCTTCAAAATGGGAATTTAAGTACAAATAACTAAAATAAAAAGCTATAAATATATAAAAAAATGGAAAAACTTCTATCATATTGTATAATCATAGATATAAAGAAAATTTACAAATTAATTGATATAAAGGAGATTAAAATGAATTCATATAATATTTTGGTGGTAGAAGATGAAAAAGAAATAGCAGATGCTATAGAAATATACCTATTAAATCAAGGGTATAATGTTTTTAAGGGATACAATGGATTAGAAGGGCTTAAGGTTATAGAAAATCAAGAAATACATCTGGCAATAGTTGATATAATGATGCCTAAGATGGATGGAATAACACTTACAATGAAGCTTAGAGAAAGTCATAATTTTCCAGTAATAATGTTATCTGCAAAATCAGAGGAAGTTGATAAAATAATGGGGCTTAATATAGGAGCAGATGATTATGTGACAAAACCTTTTAAGCCATTAGAGTTATTGGCTAGGGTTAATTCACAACTTAGAAGATATACTAAGTATCTAAACATGGTTGGAGATAAAGAGCAAAGTGTAGAAGCTAATGATAGCGTATTTGCAATAGGTGGATTAGAATTAAATGAAAATACAAAAGAAGTTAGTATTGATGGAAAATATATAAAAACAACTCCTATAGAATTTAAAATACTAAGTTTACTTATGAGAAATGCAGGAAGAGTTTTTTCTGCTGATGAAATATACGAAAGAGTTTGGAATGAGAATGCTGTAAATACAGATACAGTTATGGTACATGTTAGGAATATAAGAGAAAAAATAGAGATAGACCCAAAAAATCCAAAATATTTGAAGGTGGTGTGGGGTGTTGGATACAAAATTGAAAAAATTTAAAGATAAATATATAGTTACTATTATAGTTTTTATACTTATGTTATCAGCATCATTAGGAATGGTTAGTCAATATTCTACTATACAAGCAGGTGCTAAAGGTGGAGCTAAAAATCCATTTGAACAAGAAAATTTTGTAGATGATATATATAAAGGAAGTTATGTTTTATATCACAATATGAAAGAAGATCAAGAAGGAAAAATGATACAACCATCAAAGCTTTTTATAAATGAAGAAACTATGAACTATATAAAAAATGTGGGCAAAGAAAAAAACTCATATGAGGGTTCAGAAAGCTATTATACAGATGATAGTATTAATGCAGATTTTAATGAAAACTTTGAAAGTTGGGAGTCTTTTATTAATGATTCAGGAAAAAATTTAAAATATTATTTAGTTGATAAAGAAAAAAATTTCGAACTTTTTAATGAAGATAAAGAATTAAGAGCTCTTGATACAACAAAGAATGATAGTTCAGGAGAAAATTCTGATGAAAATCAAACAAAAAATACAACAATGAGTGACGAAGAAAGACAAAATAAGATTAAGGGTATAAAAGAAAATTATAGATTTTATGTTGTAATGAATTTTGATAAAGATGGAAAAGTAAATGTTGTCGATTCTTATGGAGTAAATCAAAAAGTTATTAATCAAATGCTATTATCTAAAGCAAGAGAAGATTTAATGAATACAAATTTAGGTGAAAATTCAATTTCATATAAACTAACACCAATAAAAAATGTAACATTAGTATATGCTATTCCTAAAGTAATAAGCAAAGATGATAGTGCAGGGTATGGTTATGGAAGTATTTATAACAGCGATAATATAAGTGGATATATAAACAATGTAGAAAATAATTCTTATTATAAAATTTCTAGAATGATTTTAAAAATTATGTTAGCTATAGTCGTGATTGTGGCTTTAGCATTCCCATATAGAAAATCTAAGGAGTTACTAGGATTTGATACATTATCAAGAATACCATTGGAGATACTTTTTATTGCCGTTGCTATTGTACAGGGGATTGTAGACTTATATCCAACTGGTATAATAAGTGATACCTTGAATGGAAATTATGTAGAGTATCTAATAAATAATGATATAAGTGCTAAAATGGCAAGTATATTGGTAAGCTTGATGAATCTAACTTATTGGTTTGTAATCTTCTCAATAATATTTGTATTTATAACACTTTTAAAACATATTTTAAATGTTGGAATAAGAGAGTATTTTGTAAAGAATACTGTAACAGGAATGTTTTTTGTATGGTTTAGAAAAGCATGGAAAAAGGTTATTAATCAAATTAGAACAATAAATTTAAAAGAAAAACCAAATAAAACTATAGCTATAATTCTGGGAGTAAACTTAGTAATTATAGTTATAATGTGTAGTATGTGGTTCTTTGGGATAATACTTGCAATAATTTACTCAATAGTTTTATTTAAAGTACTATCAGATTATTCTAAAAAGACAGTATGTGAATATAATCAACTTTTGGATGTTACTAAGAAAATTTCAGATGGAAACTTAGAAGTAAATATGGAAAAAGATTTAGGATTCTTTAATCCTATAAAAGATGAACTAGGAAATATTCAAACTGGATTTAAAAAAGCTGTTGATGAAGAAGTTAAGAGTCAAAAGATGAAAACAGAGCTTATATCAAATGTATCACATGACTTAAAAACACCTTTAACATCTATAATCACTTATATAGATTTATTAAAAGATGAAAGTATAACAGAAGAAAATCGCAGATTGTATATTGATACATTGGATAGAAAATCACAAAGATTACAACACTTAATAGAAGACTTGTTTGAAGTAAGTAAGGTAAATAGTGGAGATGTACATTTGAATATAGTAAATGTAGATATTGTATCTCTAATGAAACAGACACTTTTAGAGTTAGATGACAAAATTGCAGATTCATCTCTAATATTAAAAAATAATTTTTCTAGTGAAAAAATAATATTACCACTGGATAGTCAGCGTACATTTAGAGTATTTGAAAATCTTATAATAAATATAAGTAAGTATGCAATGCCAAGTTCAAGAGTGTATATTGATATTTTAGAAACAGATAATAAAGTAACTATTATGCTTAAGAATATGTCTGCAACTGAGATTGATTTTAGTGTAGATGATATAATGGAGAGATTTGTAAGAGGGGATAAGTCACGTAATACAGAAGGCTCTGGACTTGGTCTAGCAATAGCAAAAAGTTTTGTAGAGTTACAGGGTGGTAAGATGAATATAAGTGTAGATGGAGACTTATTTAAAGTTACAATTACTTTTAATAAAAAATAGATTAGACTTCTATCACAGATTATAACTATAGAGTCTATAAAATAAAATTTTGTAAAAGTTGTCTTGAAATATAATGTTAATTTGTACAAATAAAAAGGTGAATCCTGATATACTGGATTCACCTTTTTTAGTTTATAAAACATTATTATGTATATCCTGTTGTACTCTTATCTTTATAATTTTACTCTAGATAAAAAATACTTTATTAATGAATCAATGAAGTTGCCAATATGGCACTTCCTATTAATCCTGCATCATCTCCTATTTCTGCTAACTTTATATTAACATTAACAGTTTCAAAAACCATTTTTTCAACTTGGTACACTATATCTTTTAGGTAAGTGCTATTATGTAGTATTATAGAACCTCCAAGTACTATAACCTCTGGGTCTACTATTACTATGATATTGGCTATTGCCTTTGAGATATTTATTACCCAGTTATTTATAATTTCCTTGCAATATGGATTTTTTAATTGAGCTTGTTCAAAAACTTCCTTTGTAGAGATGTGTTTGTTTAATTTTTCAGTAGCAATTCTAGATATATTAACTCCACTACATTGACCTTCCAAAGCTCCTTTGTTTAATCCAGAATGAGAGTAAGTATCTTCATTAATAATCATATTACACAACTCTGCTGCTACATTATTAAATCCATTTACAATTTCTCCTTTATATATGTATCCACCACCAATACCAGTTGATAGAGTCATATAATACACACTTTCTGCATCTTTTCCAGAACCTACTTTAGCTTCACCATATCCTGCTACATTAGCATCATTGTTAACAGCTACAGGAATACCAAACTCGGTTTCTATAAATTTTTTTATCTCAAAATTTTCCCAACCTAGTAAATTAGGTGGATTTAAAATCTTTCCTTGTCTTAAATCTAGTGGACCTGGACACCCTACACCTATAGATTTTATGCTGTATTTGCCCCATCTTTCTTTTATATAATTACATAAGTTACCTATATTTTTGTATGGTCCTTCTGATACATTATTTTGTATCTTAATTTTATCTACCATTCCATAGTTTTCATTTAATATAGCAGCTCTTATGTTGGTTCCACCTATATCAATACCTATATAATAATTCATGATTTTTCCCCCTATATTTTGTGTACATTCATATTTTTCATAATATAAATTCTCGGATTTTATTGTATATATTATAGATTATATCGATAACTTTTAGTGTTTTATATAATCTATAAAAAGGCTTATAAAGAATGAAATCTTATATAAGCCATTTATATTATTTAATTACTATTGTTTGTACTTTACAATGTGCTAAAGAATTTATTTCTACAGTTTTTACATTTACTTCACACTTATTAGTGTTATCATAGCTTTCATCCAGCATTGCACTATAAACACTAGTAATATTTCTATTAATATTAAAACTTCCCTTAGTATCTTTATTTTTCATACCATTGAAGATTCTAATTACAATTCCATCTCCATTTTCTTCTTTCTTTATTGCACTTACAGTAAAATCTGAACCATCTACATTCATCAAACTGTATTCATTTTCATATATTTGTTCTTCATCTCTAAATGCAAATATAAGTCTACCATTTAAGAAGTCTGCATACTCATATATTTGTATAGGTGTTAAGAATCTCTTGGCAGTATTAGCTACATTTGCTTCATCAAACTGACTATTGTAAATGTAAAGCCCAAAGTCAAAGTTTAATTCTTTAAGTAATTGCGCATCTGGTGTTGGTATTATTTTTTCGCCAGAAGCTCTGCCTGGTCTATAAAGTAAGTTTTCTCTTCCCATATATCCAAATGACCTGAATAATGTTAATGCTATTGTATCTAGATTAACACCAACTATTTGATATTCTCTTACACTCTCAGTCAATAATGCTACCCCTCTTTGCCCATTTTCTAGAGTAACAAAACTTTGCATTGGTTCAATAGTTATGGGTTTTTCTTGCCATGATTGATTATCTCTTTCCCATAATGCAATATCTTCTTCTAATACTGTTGGTCTTTGTATTATTCCAAACTGTTGATCTGCTATAGAAAACTTAGACGCTATTTCAGTATTAAATAAAACTCTTACTCTATGAGATAATGCTCTGTCATTTTTTATATTAACATTAAACTTAATTATTTGTTCTTTAGGCTCTAATGTAATTTTCATTTTTATAGGCATTTTTACAGAAACTTTACCTTTAGCTCTTTCTTCTAGTGAAGCTGGTATCATTAATGAATATTTAAGTATCATTTCTTCCTGAACATCTGACTTTAGTACTTCTACTAAAGATACAGAATCTAAAGACGATATATAAATATCTTCTCTTGGTGGAGAGTAGTTATATGAATCTCCATCATCTCCATTATCTTCAATTACAGCTTGGTTTTTGTAAATTTTATTAGATTCTTTGTCTAGTATTTCTACTGAACCATTTTCATTGGCAGTTATTTTGTAGTATTTATTTTCTATTTCTTTGGAATTACTTATTTTTATTTCAAAGTGATTTTTAGTATCTAGTTCAAATACTAACTGAGTATATCCCATTGGTGGTATATCTTTTACTGAAAGAGCAATTTTTGCTCTATATACAGTTTCTGGTATGTATATTTTTTTGCTTGGATTTAATCTTATTGTTTGAGTTAGTACATAATCTGTAATATCTTCTTTTTCCTTTACTACATAATTAAGAATTTCTCCGTTTTTATTCTTTATTACAAAGTTTTCACCTGGAATATAAGCATCAAATTCAACAACTTCGTTTCTAACTTCTGGCAATCCGTTGAATATTGTTAATGTTATTTCTTCATTATTATTTTTGATTTGAGTGCTTATAAGCCTCATATGCAAATCTAATAAATTTATACTTAAATCTCTAGCTTGTTTGTATCTTGTGTATACATCTTCATTTGTTGTGTCACTATTGCAAGAACCAATACTATCATGAGCTGCATTTTCAAACATAAGCTTCCATATATCCTTTAGAACAAGGTGAGGGTATTCATTTCCAAGTGAATAACTTAATGTTAATAATGGCTCAAGTACATTTGTAATATAGTTTTCTAATTTGTTATTCATAATCTTAAGGTCTGACCTTGATGAGAATATTGATTTGTGTATTCTCATATGTTTAGCATTTACAAATTCTCCTTCAAGTTCTGAAAATTCATTTCTCTCATTTCTCACTGATGTAATATAGTTTTCTATACTACTTATTTCATAGTCATTTTCTACATCTATTTTATTAGCTTTTTTCAATATCTCAGGAAGATTTTTTCTTATTGGTGCTTGGTCAAATCCATTTGGGAAATACACATTGTTAGTAGATGCTTTATTCTTAAGTTTTCCAATTGTATCTTTTAAGTATTCTTTTAAATCAGAATCATCTTCTGGTATATTACCACCATAATAATAACCAAATGGTATCTGAACTGCTAATACTTTTGAACCATCTGAACCCTTCCACATAAATTCTGTTGTTTTTACCATATCATCAGAAACTCCACGCCAGAATAATGAACTATCTATTCCAAAACCTTTATATATCTGTGGCATTTGGGCTGATTGACCAAAAGAATCTGGTACATATCCAATTTTCATAGGTTTACCAAATTCATTACATCTCTCTATTCCATAATAAAGGTTTCTAACTATGGATTCTCCTGATATGACTAATTGGTCTGTTTGAGTGTACCAAGGTCCTATAATTAACTTTTTTCTTTGAACTAAGTTTCTTATTCTATCTTCATCTTGAGGTCTCCACTTTAAATAGTCATCCAAGAGAGAAGCTTGTGCATCCATCATAAAATATTTAAAGTCTTCTTGTTTTTCTAATGTATCTAAGATATCTTGAAAATCTTTCATTAGATATATTTTTGATCGTGATGTTGTAAAATACCACTCTCTATCCCAGTGACTATGTGGAACTACATGTACTTTTGTCTTTTTCATAAAACCCTCCCAAAATTTAATTGAGAATTGAGGTTAATCTCAATTCTCGATTACTTAAAATTAAGCTGTTGACTTACATTATATCCAATTCTATTTCATCAAATTCTGTATCTTCATCAGTTTCTTCTTCTTTAAAATCCACTAAAGTTGTTGATAATACTGCTATTACTAAAGCACCAAATATTGCACCAACTAAGTAAGCCCATCCAGAACCTACTGATATAAATCCATATAATCCACCAACTGGAGGCATTATAGCATGTGCACCTAATAAAGCTGCTAATCCTACACCTAAAGCACACCCTATCATATTAACAGGAACTAATTTTAAGGGATTTGTTAAAGTGAAGGGGATTGCACCTTCTGTTATTCCGATTATACCCATAACTATATTACCTTTTCCTGTTTCAGCTAATGTCTTAGAGAATCTTGATTTTCTTACAAATGTAGCTAAACCATATCCTAATGGAGGTATAACTATTGCACAGTTTACTAATATTGCTGGTAAATAGATACCTTCTAACATTAACGCATTTCCTGCCATCCAAGCTGCTTTGTTTACTGGTCCACCCAAATCAAATCCTATCATTGCTCCTAAAATTAAAGCTAATACTACCGAATTTGTTCCGTTTTGACACATTTCAGCTACCCAAGCATTTAATGAAGTATTTATATTTCCTAAAGGTCCTGCTAAGATAACACTCATTAAAAAGCCAGTTAATCCAACTGTGATAAGTGGCATTATGATAAGTGGCATCATTCCTGCTGCGGAACCAGATATTTTAATTTTTTCCTTTAAAAATTTACAAACATAACCAGCGAAGAAACCTGCTATTACTGCTCCTAAGAATCCTGCATTGGTATTACTTGCTATAAGCCCACCAATAAAACCTGCTCCTATAGCTGGTTTTTCACCTATTGAAAATGCTATAAATCCTGCTAATACAGTATTTAGTAGACCTATGCCAGTCCAACCAACTTGTTCCATTAAATAAAGCGTATGATAGAATCCTGATACATCAGCATAAGCATCTAAACTTGTTATTCCCATTGCTAAAGCTGTAAGCTTTGGTATAGCCACAACTAAAGATGAGCCTATTATAAGTGGTAATATATATGAAATTCCTGTCATTAAGTGACCTTTGAGTTCACTTAGAAGAGATTTATTTTTTTTACTCATTTTTAATTCCTCCTATATAAGTTTGTTATATTTTTTGATAATATGTTATAATTACATTAGACAATTTTTTATTTTTTTATTTTTCTCATTCTATATTAGGGTGAGATTTTTTTATTAAGAGATAGCTTCTATACACTTTGTTAAAACAGCTTCTGGTTTTTTTAAAGCAACACCTATTTTAACTTTTATTACTTTTTTACCATCAAACCTTTCCATTCCAGATATAGTTTGGTCAGATGCTATAAGTACGAAGTCTGCACTTTTGGCTTCTTCTTTTGTTATAGCATTTACTTGACCCATAGCCCCTTGTTGTTCTACTTTGATTTCATGACCCATTTTTGAGGCAGCTTGTTCTAAAGCCTTTGCTGCCATTGGTGTGTGTGCTAACCCTGCTATACATGATGTTATTGCTACTATTTTCATAATTATTCCTCCTTCATTTTATTAGTTATATATTTTACTAAATGATTTACATCACTAGAATTTTTAACTTCACTTGTAAAATCATCTTCCATTAGACATGTAGCTAATTTTGATAAAGTTTTCAAATGTATATTTCCTTCGTTTTCTTGTGGAGCTAGTAAGCTAAATACATATCTAACTTTACTATCATCTAAGGTTTTCCATTCTAATTCTTGATTTGTTTTAATATAGAGTATTGATGCTTCCTTTACATTTGCACTTTTTGTGTGGGGGATTGCAAATCCATCCCGTATTCCTGTTGGAAATTCATTTTCTCTCTTCAAAAGGTCTTCCAAAAGAGCATCTTTATTAGATGTAATACCTAAACTATAAGCACTCTTTGCAATAAAGTTTAATACTTCTTCTTTACTTTTTAAGTCTTTATCTATAAATATATTTTTTTCTTGTATTACCATATATTTTCCCACTCCATTTCTTAATGTCTTAACTTATATTTCTATTGTAAACGCTATCTTGATTAAATTAAACATAACTAATTTCCACTTCGACATGGAAATTTATATTATGATAATAACTAATTTCCACTTTAAACTGGAAATTAATTATTATCATACAATTTTATTAGACTAATTGTATAATAGGAATGTAAATAGTATAATTTTAGAAGAAATTCTATAAGGGGAGGGGAATACTTATGCATAAGAGATTACTCACTTTGTTTAAATTATTAAATGAAAGTGATGATAAAATCACTTGTAAAGCTTTAAGTAATCATTTAAAGGTGAGTGAAAGAACTATAAGAACTGATATTACTTCTATAAATGAAACTTTAGAGAAAAATGGTGCTATCATTAAAATAAAAAAAGGGGAAGGATATTATATAGATATTCTGAATTTAGGGTTATACCAACAATATTTAGCAGTAATATCTGATGATATTATGGATTCTAGCGAAATACCAGACTCTCCTATGGAAAGAAATCAATATATTTTAAAATATATTCTTTATAACAATACATATATAAAACTAGAAGATTTGGCTAATAGCTTGTATGTAAGTAAGGTCACAATATTAAATGATATAAAAAGAATAAAGCCTATTTTGTCAAAATATGATTTAATACTAGTTTCAAAACCATACTATGGAGTGAAAGTTGAAGGGAAAGAAATAGATATTCGAAGATGTATTTCTAATAATATAATAAATCGAGATTTTGAGAATTATATAATTGGAATTACAGATAGAGAAATAGAATTATTTAATAATGTAGATTTAATAGAGCTACAAAAAATAGTATTACGTGAAATCAATAAATTTAATATCAATTTCCTAGATTTTAACTTAAAAAACTTTATTATTCATTTAGCTATTACTATAAGTAGAATACTTGATGGTTACTGTTTAGATAATATATTAGACATTGTTTTAACAGACTTTGAATTAAATATTGCTGTCGAAAATATATTTGATTATATTGAGACTAAATATAATATAACTATTTTAAAGGCAGATAGGATTTATATATACAATCATTTTATATCTAAAAGTTATCCTGTAGATACCGTTTCCAAGGGGGTAGACACTAAGATTATAGAATATGTTGAAGAACTTTTAGATGTAATCAACAATCAATACACCTTTGATCTTAGAGATGATAATGTATTATTTAATGATTTAGTACTCCACTTTAAATCTATCTTAAATTCTAAATCATATAATTTAAATAAGGTTAATCCTCTTATAAATACAATAAAAAGCAATTATCCTTTGGCGTTTGAAATAACTTTAAATGCTATAGAAAAAGTTTTTAAAAAGAGTATTTACTCTTTAACAGAAGATGAAGTAGGATATGTATCCCTTCACATAGGTGCTGGAATTGAGAGATTTTTTCAAAATAATATTAAATGTAAAAATGTAGTATTAGTATGTGGTTCAGGATATGGTTCAAGTAGATTATTAGAGGTTCAACTAAATAAAGTTTTCCATGAAAAAATAAATATACTTAAGTGTTTATCTTTTAATCAATTTTTGGCGAGTGAATTATCAAATGTAGATATAATAATATCAACTATTCCTTTAAGCCATAGTAGTATACCTGTTGTATTAGTAGATTTAAAACTACTAAAAAAAGATATTGAGAATATATCTAAATCAATAACTAATGATTCTCATACTTATAGTAATCTTTTGGAGAATTTTTTTGATAAAAATTTATTTATTGTTTCTCCTAAAGTTAAGGACAAGGATGAACTTATAAATTTAATGTGTAATCAATTAACTAAAAATGAAATTGTATTTCCATCATTTACAGAATCTGTATTTTATAGAGAAAGCTTGTCCTCTACGAATATAGATGACTTTTTAGCAATACCTCATCCTATGGAATTAAGTTCTATAAAAACCAAGATTTGTATTTCTATACTAGAAGAACCAATTTATTGGAATAAAGATTCTACTGTTAAGTTAGTTATAATGTTAGCTATAAATAAAGATGATTATATAAAAATGAACTCCATTTATGACATATTTTTAAAGATAATTAATGATAGCGATATTAGAAATAATATATCTAACTGTAATGATTTTGAGAATTTTATTTCTATAATCAAATCTATAATATAGGCTTTTATAGTACATAAGCTTTATAAAAATTCAATAAAATATTTTTTATTAATTAAGTATAAATAAACGTAAGTAATGGATTTGCATATTGTTGTATATTGATGTACAGTTATTAAATAATAAGTCTCAAGTTTACTTAAACTTGAGACTTATTATTTTGTGTTATTTATTTTTTGCATATATTACTATAGCATCTCTCAAAAACTTTGCTAGCCCTGGCTGTTCTTTATCATAGTATGATGTAAAACGTTCATCACATACATACATCTGTGCTAAAGAGGCATGGGCTTCCTTAGAATATGTATTCCAAGTGTAACTCAGCCATTTATGATGTAATCTTGCAACTTCTTGAGAAAGTTCATTGGAAGCATCACCAGTTTTAAAAGCTTTTTTAAGTTTGCTAATTATTTCAATACTTAGATTTTGCCAATCTTCATAATCTTCTTTAGACATATTTTTAAGCTTTTTATTTGATGTATCTACAGCATCTTTACCATATTTTTCTCTAATTTCAGTTCCGTAATTTTTTTCATTTTCATCAATCAATTTTTCTTTAAAACCCTCAAATTTTTCTATATCTGTCATAGTACATTTTTCCTCCTTTAGGGCTATAGTTTTGGTTACATTCTCTATTAGCAAATCAATTTGTTTTCTTTTAGCTAGTAACTTAGTATGATGTTCTTTTAACGCACTTAGACTATCAAAAGTTGGTGAATTTACAATGCTTTTTATATTTTCTAAGCTAATCCCTAATTCTCTATAAAAAAGTATCTGTTGCAGTTTATTAACTTCATTTTGACCGTATATACGATAGCCTGAGGAATTTATTTTAAGCGGTTTAAGAAGCTCAATTTCATCATAGTATCTAAGTGTTCTAGTGCTTATACCAGCTATTTTACTTAATTTTTGAACTGTATATTCCATGAGTAGTACCTCCTATAAATTAAATATACACTTTTACGTAACGTCAATGTCAATATATTAAAATATAAAAATTTATATCTTTTAATAAAAATATAAAAAAATATCTTTACTGGATATTTTACACACAAGTGTCAATACTCACTAGTGAAAATTAAAAAATAAAATTTATAGATTTTCTCTATTAAAATATAGAGAGTCCGTAAAATAGGAGGAACTGTATGAATTTAAAAAGAAGCAACGAAAAACGAGAAGAGTATAGAAAAATGTATTCAGATAAAGAAAGTTTTTTAAGTTTGATTCAAAATTTTACAAGTGTCTCAATAGCAAAAGAATTAACTCTTAAAAATATAGAGTTAGAAACATCTTTTATATGTGAATATAAAGGAAAGGAAGTTGATATAATTTATAAGGTCTTTTCTAAAAAACATAAGGTATCACATTATATAGTATTGGAGTTTCAAACAGAAATGGATACCGATATTGTACCAAGATTAAAATCATATAGAGAGCAAATTTGGAAAAGCTTTATCATGAAAAAGAGCCTTGAGGAAATAGAAGATAAAAATTTTAAACTTCCTAAAGTCATACCAGTGGTTTTATATAGCGGACCTGAAAGATTAAGTAGAAAAAGAGGTATTTTAGATATGATAGAATCTATATCAGAAGAGAGTAATAATTCTAGTATAAAAAATTAAAATTACATATTATGTTTGTTGGTCTAAAATGGAAAACTATCGCATAAACTTGAATATGAAAATATTTATAGATACAAGTTCTATGTGGAGGTGTTCCATGAGAAATAACAAGTCTAAGGTATTGCTAGGAATACTATGTCTGGCAACAGGAATGGCTGTAATTTTGTCAATGTTGCTTCCTGGCTGGATTTGGTCAGCACTTACCGCATTAATACTTATTGGATGTGGAGCATTATTATTTTTTTGTTAAAATAATTTTAACTATAAAGTGTGGGGTGAGTATTGATGAAAGTAGTAACAATAAAGTTACCAAAATGGATTTCAAATATAATCTTAAAATTCATGAGAAAGAGTAAAAATGATTAAATTAAAAAGCCTACTTACGGAAGTAGGCTTTTAAACGTGGTTACTAAGCTCTTTCAATTTTACCAGAACGTAAACATCTAGTACAAACTTTTACTCTCTTAGGAGCTCCATCTATAATCGCTCTTACGCTTCTTAAGTTAGCTGACCATGTTCTTTTATTATGTTTATTTGAGTGTGATACTTGGTTTCCAGAAACCTTACCTTTACCACATACGCTACATACTTTTGCCATCTACGCACACCTCCTTAAAATGATAACTATTTAAAGACTAAAAACATATTTATATTATCATAAATAACAAAAATTTGCAATAGAAATATATATTTGCCTTACACATATTGAAGAATTTCTTATTATCATATAAAATTATATATATAATTCTATATAAAGTAAATATATTTGGAAAATAATTATTATTTTTCTTTCAATATATATACTATAGAAGAAATTTTATCCAAAAAATTTTCTAGGTTTAAATTATACCATATTTATAGTATGATATGATTATAATTTTATATAATAAATAAGTAAAAATAGTAAAAAATAAATTAAGAAATATTTTTAATAAAAATAAGCTTAAGGGGGTCAACCATGAGTGCAAAGGTAACGAATCAATATGGAAGTATAGAAATAGATAATCAAGTAATAGCTCAAGTCATATATAGAGCTGCAATGGAAAGTTATGGTTTAGTAGGTTTAGCATATAAATCTAAAGGAATAGTAGAGTTATTGAAAGGCGAAAATGCTACGAAAGGTGTTAGAGTTGAAGAAGTTGAAGAAGATGCCATAGCAATAGAACTTTATGTTATAATACAATATGGTACAAATATATCTACTGTTGCCAATAATATAATAGATAGAGTAAAATACGTAGTTGAAAAAATGACTGGTGTAAGAGTCACTAGAATTGATATTAATGTACAAGGAATAAGAGTTAAGTAATTTCATAGGAGGAAACAAATGATTCAGTATATAGATGGTAAAAGGTTAAGAGAGATGTTTATTTCAGGTGCAAACAATCTCCAAAACAATAAAGATTTGGTTGACAAGTTAAATGTATTCCCTGTACCAGATGGAGATACAGGAACTAATATGTCATTAACTATATCTTATGCCTTAAAAGAATTAGCAAAAGTAGAAACTGATAACATATCGGACATAGGAAAGGCATTATCTAAAGGTTCTTTAATGGGAGCTAGAGGAAACTCAGGAGTTATACTTTCACAAATAATAAGAGGTATAGCTAAATCTATAGAAGGAAAAAGTAAATTATCAACAGATGATTTAGCAAGAGCTTTCAAAAATGGCTCAGATACAGCATATAAAGCTGTCATAAAGCCAATTGAAGGTACTATACTTACTGTAGTTAGAGAAAGTGGAGAATTTGCAATAAAAGCTGCCAAAAAAGAAAAAGATATAGTAAAGTTTTTAAGTATGCTTGTAAAGGAATCTAATGCTTCATTAGAAAGAACTCCAGACCTTCTAAAAAATCTAAGAGATGCTGGTGTAGTTGACTCTGGTGGAAAAGGTCTTGTACTTATATACGAAGGAATGTTAGCTTCTATAAAGGGAAATAATATAGAAATAAAAAATGCTAGCTTGGATGTTAATACTTCAGCGAGTATGGACTTTGCAAAGAGTACTACTAGTACAGAGGATATAAAATACTGTTACTGTACAGAATTTATACTAGAAAGTTCTAAGGTAGAAGACACTAAAATAAGAGATATAATGATGGCTTATGGTGATAGCTTAGCAGTAGTTGGAGACGATGGAGTCATAAAGGTACATGTACACACTAATGACCCAGGAAATGTGATTCAGGAAGCTCTAAAGTATGGTCAATTATTAACTATAAAAATAGAAAACATGAAGTTACAACATGAAAACACATTATTAGATGTAGAAGAGAAGAAAGAAAAAGAAGATGAGCCTTTAGAAGAAGAAAAAGAGTTTGGATTTATAGCTACTTCTATGGGTGAAGGATTGGCAAATATATTTAAAGACTTTGGAGTTGACCATATAATAGAAGGTGGTCAAACGATGAATCCAAGCACAGAAGACTTTATGAATGCCATAAAGAATATAAATGCCAAAAATATATTTATTTTCCCAAATAACAGTAATATAATAATGGCTGCTAATCAAGCTAAAGAATTGAGTGAGAAAAACATAATAGTTATACCTACAAAAAACACACCTCAAGGATTTGCTGCATTAGTAACATTTAATGGAGAGTTAAGTGAAGATGAGAATAAAGAAGCTATGATGAATGCTTTAAATTCAGTTAAATCAGGTCAAGTAACTTTTGCTGTTAGGGATACAGTAATGAATGAAATTGATGTTAAAGAAGGTAATATAATTGGAATTGCAGAAGGAAATTTATTATCAGCAGGAGATTATGTAGATGAAGTAACATCAAACCTTATTGAAAAGTTGGTTGATGAAGATACTGCTATAATAACATTATTCTTTGGTGAAGATGTTACAGAATCTCAAGCAAATGAACTACGTACTTCTTTAGAAGAAAAGTTTGAAGATGTAGATGTAGAATTATATTATGGAGGACAACCTCTTTATTATTACTTAATTTCAGTTGAATAATGATTATAAGAACCTGTATGACCAAGTAGCTTTTATAAAGTTGGTTGTACAGGATTTTTGTGTAGTAGGTGATATATTTGTTGGATTTATATAAAGATGTTCAATATGTTAAAGGAATAGGACCGAAAAAGGCAGATAAGCTAAATAAGTTGGGAATATTTACCTTAAAAGACTTATTGTATTATTTTCCAAGGCAATTTGAAGATAGAAATAATCTAAAGAAAATAGCACAATTAGAGGATGATGAGAAAGTTACAATAAAAGCAGTAATATCGAGTATAAATACGTTTAGTCCCAAAGAAGGTATGACTTTAACAAAAATTGATGTAAAGGATGAGACTGGTTCAGCTAAATTAGTGTTTTTTAATAAGAGTTATATAAAAAATACATTTCGCCCAGGTGATTCGATATTAGTTTTTGGTAAGGTTAAGAAGAAATTTAATAGTTTAGAACTTACATCATGTGAGTTAGAATATCTTACTAATTCGCCTAAGAATACATGTAGATTTATGCCTGTGTACCAGCTTACATATGGTGTTACAAATAAAGAAATTATGAGTATAATTAGAACAGTACTTGAAGATAAAGAGTTAATTATACAAGAATATATGCCAAAGAGAATTATAGAAAAATATAGGCTATGCAATATAGATTTTGCGGTTAGAAATATACATTCACCAAGCAATAAAGAATCGTTAAAAATAGCTTTATATAGAATTGTATTTGAAGAATTACTCATACTACAGCTAGGCTTGTTTGTGTTTAAAAGTGGAAGAAATAAAGAAGATGGAATAAAATTTGAAATCAGTAAAGATTTAAAAAATATAACGAGTGCGTTACCATTTAAATTGACTAAAGCTCAAAATCGAGCATTGGATGAAATTATACAAGATATGAATTCTGATAAAATAATGAATAGACTAGTTCAAGGTGACGTAGGAAGTGGTAAGACAGTAGTAGCACTTTTAGCACTTGCAAATTGCGTTTTAAATGGATATCAAGGAGCTTTGATGGCACCAACAGAGATATTAGCAGGACAACACTATATTTCCCTTACGGAGTCCCTGAAAGATTTTGGCATAAATGTAGGTTTATTGATAGGTAGCCTTACAAAAAAACAAAAGGATACAGTTTTAGAACAAATCAAAAACAATGAAATTGATATATTGATAGGAACACATGCACTAATAGAAGACAAGGTTGAATTTAATAATATTGGTTTAGTTATAACGGATGAGCAACATAGATTTGGGGTTATGCAAAGAAGTAAACTTTCCATGAAAGGTGCAAATCCCGATATATTAGTAATGACAGCAACACCAATACCAAGAACCTTAGCACTTATACTTTATGGAGATTTAGATATTTCTATTATAGATGAACTTCCTCCAGGAAGACAGCCAATAGAAACACTTGCCATTGAGAAGAGTAAGAGGGATAGAGCGTACAACAATCTTGTAAGAAGAGAGGTTGAATCAGGGAGACAGGTGTATATTGTATGTCCTCTGGTGGAAGAAAGTGAAGCTATAGAAGCTAAATCAGCTGTTGAACTTGTAGAGGAATTAAGAGCTGAATATTTCCAAGATTTAAGGCTTGGATTGCTTCATGGTAAAATGAAGTCGAGTGAAAAAGACGAAGTAATGGGTCGTTTTAAAAATAAAGAAATAGATATTTTAGTTTCAACAACAGTTATAGAAGTTGGTGTTAATGTGCCAAATGCGACATTAATGATAATAGAAAATGCAGAGAGATTTGGGCTTGCACAATTACATCAGCTCAGAGGTCGAGTTGGAAGAGGAAGTCATAAATCTTATTGTGTACTAATTTATGATTCTAAAACAGATGTATGCAGACAGCGAATGGCTATAATGGAAGAGACAAATGATGGTTTTAAGATTTCAGAGAAAGATTTAGAAATAAGAGGTCCTGGAGAATTTTTTGGGACAAGGCAACATGGGCTTCCAGAACTTAAGGTAGCAAACCTGTTTAAGCATATAAAAATATTAAAGTTAGCACAGCAAGAAGCTCGATATATATTAGGTGAAGATAATAATCTACAATTGAAAGAAAACATGCCACTTAAAAAAGAAATTATAGATAAATTCAAAGATATAGTGAAAGAAATTTCATTAAATTAATTTTAAATTATGTTAAAATATTATTAATGTAATAATGTGCTGAAGGGAGATTGTCATATTGAGAGTAATTTCAGGAAAAGCGAGAGGATTAAAACTAAATACTCCAAAAAATGAAGATGTAAGGCCAACTACAGATAGAGTAAAAGAATCTCTATTTAATATAATAAATTCATATGTAATGGAAAGTGAAGTTCTAGATTTATTTGCTGGGACTGGTTCTTTAGGAATAGAGTGTTTATCTAGAGGTGCCAAGGCATGTACTTTTGTAGATATCAGTAAGGAAAGTATAGATATTGTTAAGTCTAATATAAAAAAGGCAAGAGTTGAAAATGAAAGTATTATTTTAAACCTCGATTTTAAATCTGCTGTAGATAAACTTAAGTTACAAAATAGTAAATTTGACATAATTTTTATGGACCCTCCGTATTATAAAAATATGTTTATAGAAGCTATTGAAAAAATTGATAATTCTAATTTGTTGAATGAAGATGGAATAATAGTTGTAGAACATGATACTAATGATTTGTTTCCAGATAAAATATGTAAATTAGAAAAAACTAGAGATAAGAAATATGGAAATACTACATTAACTTTTTATAAGATGGAGGCATAATATGGAAAATAAACCTAGAAAAGCTATATTTGCAGGAAGCTTTGACCCAATTACTAATGGACATTTAGATATTATTTGCAGGGCTTCGAAGTTATTTGACGAATTACAAATAGGAGTATTAAATAATCCTAATAAAAAGGGTCTATTTAGCTTTGATGAGAGAGTAAAGCTTATAGAAAAAAGTACAAGCCATTTAAATAATATAAAAGTTGTAACTTTTAATGGTTTATTAATAAATTACTGTCAAGAAAATGGGATTGGAGCATTAGTTAGAGGTGTAAGAAGTGGTGCTGATGTTGATTATGAACTTCAAATGGCTCATATGAATAGAGAACTTAATCCAGATATAGAGACTATAATTTTACCAAGCTGTACAAAATACTCATTTATAAGCTCATCTTTAATAAAAGAGGTTTTGCTCTTTGATGCTGATATAAAAAATTTGGTTCCAAAGATTGTTTTGGAAGAATTAAAGAAAAAAACTACTGGGGGTAATTGATATATGAAGATAGATTTAGAAATGATTGAACTATTTGAACAGTTAGAGGAGATGTTTAGAAGTGCCTCTACAATTCCTTTCTCACATAAATGTACTGTAGATAAAGACGAAGTTTTGGCTATAATTAACGATATAAGAACTTTGATACCAGAGGAAGTAACACAAGCAGTATGGATTAATAAAGAAAGAAATAAAATAATAAGCCAAGCTAAGCAAGATGCTGCAAATATAGTTGAACAAGCAAAAAAAGAAGCTGAAAGAATACAACAAGAATATCATGAGAATATAGAAGAATTAAAGAAAAATTCTGAAGATGTGGTAAAAGCATACGTAGAATCAAGTGAACCTGTTGTTCAAGCAGACCAAAGAGCTAAGGAGATAGTTGATAGAGCTGAAAGAATAGCAAATGAGATAAGAATTGGGTCAATTGAGTATGCAGAAGATGTGCTTTCTAGTGTTGAGTACAATTTGAAGGAAATATTAGAAGAAGTAAAAAGAGATAAGAATGAACTTAGACCTAAAAAATAAATTTTAAGTTAATAGAATGGGGCTGTCGTACAAATGATTTTAAATGATTTGCGATAGCTCTTTTTTATTAGCATTTATTTTAGAACAGAGTTAAAATGTGCAAAAGTATAAAATAATATTAAATCATGTGCAATTATTTGGTATGGAATTATATATAGAAAATATAGATAATAAAATTAAGGAGGTAGTATGAAAGAGAGGGCTAAAAAAATATTAGGTTTTATTATTAAAAACAATAATGTAACATCACAAGAATTACAAGAAAAGTTTAATGTATCAAAGAGAACTATTTATTATGATATCTTAGCTATAAATGAACAACTAGGAAAAAATGGTAATATAAAAAATATAAAACATAAATTTACATTTGAAGGTAACTTAGTTAATGCAAGAAAAATAATTTCAACCGAAGAAGATAGATTTTTAGATAGTGACTATAGAAAAATTTTTATATTAAACAAAATATTACTTGGTGAAAAAATATCAATAGAAAAACTAACAAATGAAATGTTACTTTCAAAAAACACAGTAGTGCAAACAATAACAGATGTAAAAAAATACCTTCAAACAATGGGATTGAAATTAGAGTACAATGGAAAATACAAAATTATAGGTGATGAATACATTATTAGAGAACTATTTTTATTACTTACACAAGAAAATGTACTAGAAATTAATTGTATAAGTAAGGAAGTAACTAGATTTGATACAAAAGGATGTATAAACCTTACAGATTACTCCTTATTAAATCTAACTAAGTTTACAGAATTTGTAAATAAAAGAATAAGAGATGGGAAAACATTATACTCATATAAATATCTAAATGAAGCCAAAAAGATTGCTTACTTTAATAATTGTAAAGACCTTTTATGTGAAGAAGCAAATGAAAATGAACAGGCCTATATGTGTACTTATGTAAGTTCACTTCCTAGTTTAAATAGTGAAGTTAAGGAAGATATTGTTGAAGAATATGTAGATAAACTTATAGACAAGTTTGAAGTAAATACAGCAATAAAATTAGAAAGTAAGCATGAATTTAAAAAAAATATTTTAAGGCACCTACATTCTTCTTACAACAGAATAAGATTTAAGTTTCCTATTAGCAATCCTATGCTAGATGAGACTAAGTATAAACATGAGTCACTTTATAAAATTATAAAATCAATTATAGAGAATGAAGAAGAGTTTCCTGTATTTGAGGGGATAAGGGAAGAAGAAATAGGATTTATAGCAGCCTATTTTGGTGGATACTTAAGAGGTTCTAGAGATAATGGTCTAAGAAGAAATAAAGTCTTGCTAGTTTGTCCTAATGGTCTTATGGTATCAAAAAGCTTGGAAATACAGTTATACAAATATATACCAACTATAGAAATAGTGGGAATAGTGTCCATTAAGCAATTAAAAGAAGTAAAAGTATACTACGATTACATAATTACGACCATAGATATACAAGATGTAAGTAATGTAATAGTTGTAAATCCTCTTTTAACAGCATCAGATATTCAATTACTTATGAACAAACTAACAAGTGTAAAAGAAAATGATAAATATTTCAATCTTGAACTAATAATACAGGCTATAAGAAAAAATGGAGTTATTAATAATGAAGAAGCACTAAAGTCTGATTTATTAAACATAATACACAAGATAGATGAAGGAGAGATATATCAACCAATGTTAAAGGAATTAATTAATGAAGAAAGAGTCAACATAATAAGTAGCGTTAAAGATTGGAAGGAGGCAATAAAAATAGCATCAAAGCCTTTATTGGAAGATAACTCTATAGAAGAGTTATATATAGAAAATATGATAAAATCAGTTGAAAAATATGGACCTTATATTGTTTTAGCTGATAGATTTGCTCTACCACATGCAAGTTCTAAAGAAGGGGTAAACAAGCTTGCCATGTCTTTACTTATAGTGGAAGAGGAAGTTGACTTATTAGGAAAGCCAGTAAACATATTCATGGTATTAGCTGCCATAGATAATACTACTCACATTAGAGCATTGGCATCATTATCAGAGATGATGTATGAAGAAGAAAATATAAAGTTGATACTTAACAGTGATAAAAGTTCAATACTAGAACTTATAAATAGACAAAATTAGGAGGAATGAAAAATGAAAATATTAGCAGTATGTGGATTTGGTGTAGGCTCATCAATGGTATTAAAAATGACAATACAAAAGGTTCTAAAACAGTTAGATATAGAGGGGGAAGTAGAAAATACAGACATAAACTCAGCTAGAGGAACTGATTGTGACTGTATATTTACAAGTCAAGAACTATTAAACGAATTAAAAGGAACTTGCAATGTACCAGTATATCCTGTTAAGAAGTATATGGACTTATCAGAAGTTAAAGAAGTTGTTCAAGCTTTCTTAAATGATAAGAAATAGTGTAAATCTTCAAAAGTAAATTTAAAATAAGTAACAAAAAATAAAAGATTATTAAAAGTAAAAGTAGTAATAAGGGGAGGAGGAATTTAGTGTTAGAAAACTTAAATAGTTGACCTATCACTAAAAAAATATAATGCTTGATTTTATTTCAAATAATATTTTACGTAATCCATCTATGTTAATTGGATTGATAGCAGCATTTGGTCTTATATTACAGAAAAAGAAAGCATCGGATGTTATAAAAGGGTCATTACTTGCAGCTTTCGGAATCATAATTATGGAGACTGGAACAGGTATGTTAGTTAGCTCAATAGCACCAATTAATGGAGCTTTCCAAAGTATAAGTGGTGGTGCAGTAACAAAAGGTTTAAGTGATGTTACTTTTACTGCAAGTTATGGAGGTATTATAGGTTTAGCCATGTTTGTAGGTCTAGCTCTTCACTTAATGATAGCGAGGTTTACACCTATTAAGACTATCTTTTTAACAGGCCACATGCTTTACTGGTTCCCATTTATATTTGTAGCATCAGGAGTTGAAGCAGGATTAAGTGGTGGAGTATTAATCGCTTTTGCAGCAGTATTATCAGCTCTTTATTGGTCAATAATGCCATGGTTATTAAGAAAGTATGTATTTGATGTTATTGGAGACGAATCGTTTACACTAGGTCATCCATCAGGTTGTTTAGCACTTATATCTGGATTTATTGCAAAGTTAGTAGGAAATAAAGAAAAATCTACAGAAGATATAAACATACCTCAAAGTATATCATTCTTTAGAGAAATATCTATAAGTGGAGGAATGGCAGTATTTCTAATGTTTATAGTTGTTGGAGTAGTAATACCAGATGCGTTTAAAGATACTAATGAGTTTATTGGAACATATGCAATAAAACAAGGTCTTTCTTTTGGGGCAGGTCTTATAATAATGCTTCATGGTGTAAGAATGTTAATAAATCAAATAATGCCAGCATTCCAAGGTATATCAGAAAAAGTTGTACCAAATGCACTACCAGCTTTTGATTGTCCAATATTATTTAACTATAAGCCTAATGCTGTATTAATAGGATTCTTAGTTGCTATGTTAACATCTACAGCTATGATTTTAATATGTAACTACTTTAATGTATTTAATATGTTACTTATACCACTTGTTATAACTTCATTCTTTGAATGTGGAGCAGCAGCTGTAATAGGAGAATCTCAAGGTGGTATACGTGGAGCTATAATAGGTACAGCTGTAGCTGCAATATTTATGGTAGCTTTAGTAGGAATATCTGCTGTAATTTACTCAGGGACTATTCAAAACTGGATACTAATATTTGGAGGTAACGACCTTTCTCTATTTGGAATAATCAGTAAGTTTATAGGTTCATTACTTGGAGGAGTATTATAGATATGGAATTTAAATACATAAATGAGATAAAAAGATTAATCAATATAATTGAAAATGAAGAAAAAGCTAATATGGAAAAAGCAGTACAAATACTTGTTGAAGCAATAGAAAATAAAAAAGCAATATTTTCTTTTGGTGCTTCACATGCAGGAATACTAACAGAAGAATTGTTCTACAGAGCAGGCGGGTGTGTTCTTATAAATCCGGTATTTGCAAAATCCTTAATGCTAGATACATCACCTATAACTCATACTAGTAAGATGGAAAGATTAGAAGGATATGGCTCAGCCTTAGCTGGTAAGACTCCAATTAAAGAAGGAGATGTAGTTATAGTTCACTCGGTATCTGGTAGAAATCCAGTAAGTATAGAATTTGCTATAGAGGCTAAAGAAAAGAATGCAATAGTAATATGTATAACTAATTTAAGTTACTCAAAGAGCGTATCTTCAAGGCATTCTTCAGGAAAAAATCTTTATGAAGTATGTGATTTGGTGATAGATAATCACGGTAAAAAGGGAGATGCCTGTGTAGAAATAGATGGTCTAAATCAAAGAGTTAGTCCAACTTCTACTGTAATTGCAACTACTATAATGAATTCTATTATAGCTCAAATTACTCAAGAGTTAGTTGATAGAGGATTAAAGAATCCACCAATTTTTTATAGTGCAAATATAGATGGTGGAGATGAATTAAATAAGAAGATTTTTGAGGAGTATAAAAGTGTAATTCACTATGACTATTAATGTGAGGAATATGTTTTAGTAAATTCTAAAGTATTATAACAATATAAATAAGTAGTATAAAATAAAGAGGATGTCTCAAAATAGAGATAAGCCTCTTTTTATTGTTGAAATAATAAAAAGATATTTGATTTCATGCAAAAAAGAGTGCTTCATGAACTAAAAAATTCATTTTGAGACACTTCCTTTATTGTTGAGTAATGGTATTAAATGAAGATAAAACCTTATTTACTGACTGATTAGATATGGTAAAATATTATTTTTGGAATTTTAGAAAACGTTGTCATAGAAAAAAACTATAATAAAAAAAAATGCATAGAAAAAACTGATTAGACAATGAATACATGCTTTGATAATATTTTAAATGGAATAAAAATATGTAGAATTATAATGAAAAAGAAAATAAGATGGAGGGAATAAAAGTGGGTATGTTAAAAAAATTATGTTCACTAGCTATGGTGGCAATTATGACTACAACACTTATAACAGGGTGTTCAAGCGGAAATGGAAAAGATTCAAAAAAGGATGGAGAAAAAGAAAAGCTAGTTCTTTGGATGCCACCAGTAGAAGACAATATGAAGGAAGTTTGGGACCCTATTTTAGATAAATTTGAGGAAAAGAATAACTGTGAAGTAGATTTGCAGATAATTCCTTGGGAGAATTATTCTGAAAAATTTGCAACAGCTATAAGTGCTGATGAAGGTCCAGATGTAGGATATATGTATGCGGAAATGTATCCACAGTTTATACAAAGTGGAGCAGTAGAAGATTTGACTAATTATGCAACTAAAGAAGATAAGGAACAATCTATTTATATAAAGACATCTGAAATGATGGGTGGAATGTATGGAATGCCATTCCAAGCAGCAAATCCAGGTGTACTGTATTATAACAAGGATATTTTAGAAAAAATAGGAGAAAAACCTCCTAAAACATGGGAAGATTTTAAAAGAATCTGTAAAAAAGCAACACAAGATACTGATGGTGATGGAAAGATAGACCAATGGGGATTGGCTCAAGGATGGGGAGCTAAAACTTTCGGTAACTTAAATTGGAACTGGTACCCTTATTTATGGCAAGCTGGTGGAGATATATATAATGATGATTTAAAATCAGTTAAGTTTAATAATAAAAATGGTTTAGAAGCAGCGAATTTCTTAAAAGAATTACAAGCATATGTGCCTGAAGATTCTTTATCTAAAGATAGTAATGAAATAATAGAAAGTGTATTTGGACCAGGAAAAGCAGCATTTACAGTAATGCTATCTTCTGCTGCAACAAGTGTATTTGATAAATCATTCCCAGATTTAAATTGGGGATTTGTAACTGGGTTAGAGGATAAGAAAGCTGCGACTTTTGGAGCAGTAGACCACCTATCTTTAATGTCATCAGCAAAAAATAAAGAACTTGCATATAAACTAATACAGCACATGTTAAGTGTTGAATCAATGACAGAATTCCATAAAGCAATACCAAGAGCACCAATAACAAAAGGTGAACCATATCAAGGTGATGAAAGATTCAAAGAAATGGTTGAAAATGACAAGGATATATATAGACCATTGGTTGTAGGACCTCATGGAGTTGAAATATATGAATATTTATGGAAAGAACTTCAAACAATGATTTCAGGAGATAAAACGCCAAAACAAGCATTAGATGATGCTGCAAAATATTCAAATGATTTATTAGCACAATAAAAGTTTACGGCTGTAAGACGTTTCATAGTATCTTGCAGAATAAAATTAGCATTGTATCATAAGTACAATGCTAATATTTATATTGGAGAGGATAAAATGGAAAACTTAGTTAGGGATTTTGAAGCAAATTCAAAAAAGAAAAAAACAAGATTAAATATTAAACCATATATTTATATATTGCCATTAGGTATAATTCTAGTAGCATTTTATGTAATACCAATAATAATGTCAATATATTTTAGTTTTACAAAGTACAACATTATTAGTCCAGCTACTTTTATAGGTTTAGAAAACTATAAAAAATTATTTACAGATGAAACACTAAAAGTATCTATTATAAATACAATTAAATTTACTCTTATTGTAGTACCTTGCCAAACTATTTTATCATTGGTTTTGGCAGTTTGGATTACTGGAAAGGGAAATAGTAAAATAGCTTCATTTGCTAAAGGTGCGATATTTATACCAGTATTATCATCTATGGTTTTGATAGGTATGGTATGGAGAGCTTTACTAAATGGAGAAGGTTCAATTGTATATCAAGTATTAGGTGCTTTTGGAATAGAGTCATCTAAACTTTTAGGAGATAGTAAGACTGCACTACCTACACTTATGTTTATATCTATGTGGAAAAATATAGGTTATTTTATGGTAATTTATATTTCAGGGATAATGAATTTGCCAAAACATTGTTATGAAGTGGCAAAGGTCGATGGAGCCACAAAACTTCAAGAATTTATGAAAATAACGGTTCCTTTATTAAAACCAACAACAATAATGGTTGTGTTTTTAGGTACTATATGGTCATTACAGGTATTTGACTTAATCTATACTGTAACTGGTGGAGGACCAGGTATATCTACTATGAGTATAGTTATGCATGCTTTTAATTTAAACTTTAAAAATTTTAATTCTGGATATGCAATGACTGTAGCAAATGTATTATTCTTGTTGATAGCTGTAGTCTCTATTTTTCAGAATAAATTTGTAAAACGAGATAGTTCAGATATTTAGAAAGGTAGGTACAAGATGAAAACGACAAGAAGATTATTGAGTGATGGTTTGCTATTATTTATAGCATGTGCAAGCTTAGTACCTTTTATATACATGTTGATAATATCCTTAAAGGTAACATATAATTCATATAATTTAGATATATCTTTTTCAACAGTAACCCTTCAAAACTATATAGATATATTTACTAAAAAAGGATTTGCACAATACTTTTTAAATACAGCTATAGTATCCTTCTCAGGTGTATTATTAAATTTGGTATTTAGCACATTGGCAGGATATTCTTTTGCAAAGATGGATTTTAAAGGTAGTGATAAATTATTTTTATTTATGATAATGACTTTAATTATACCATCTCAAGTTACAATGATACCACTTTATATAATAATGAAACACTTAGGGTGGATAAATAGTTACCTTGCACTTATTATGCCAATACCAACTGCATTTGGTGTATTTATAATGAGACAAGCTATTTTAGGAGTTCCAAAAGAGCTACTGGAGTCAGCAAAAATAGATGGTTGTTCAGACCTTAGGATTTTAATACAAATAGTGTTGCCTCTAATCAAGCCAGCATTAATTACACTAGCAATATTTACTTTTATGGGAGCATGGAATGAATTTATGTGGCCTCTTATAGCGACAACTAAAGATACAATGAGAACATTGACAGTTGGATTGTCTACTCTTAAGACTTTCCAGATAACAAACTATGGGCAAATGATGGCAGGTGCAACAATAACATTTTTACCACCATTTATTTTCTATTTGATTTTACAGAGTAAATTTGTGGAAGGGGTATCTTTGTCTGGAATAAAGGGTTAGTTACTTTAATTTAAAAAATATAGGGCAGAATTATGTAGATATGGAGGAGTTTAAAATATGGAGATTTCATATGTATTGAAGGATTGTACATTTAAACACAATAAATATTCAGTTATAGAGGATGATACTTGGGAACATAAAGACTTAAACATTGTAGTAGCTAAGGGAGAGAAGTTTGCTTTTCAAATTATGCTAAAAGCAACAGAAGAATTTAATTGTACAATTGATGCAAGTAGTGCTATATCATGGAAAGGTCTTGGAAATAGAGTAAGACTTGGATTAAATGTACCTAATGAATTAGAAAATGATTTTAGTATCAATATAATGGGGTATGTTCAAGACGATACAAAAGCATTTGTAAATGATGCTATTTTGAGAGATAAAGATGTATTGGTAGAACAACATTTACCTCAAATGTTTTGGGTTGAAGGTCAAGTGCCTGAGGACTTTATAGAAAATAGCTTTAATATAGGTATTGATGTATTCAAAAGTTTTGGGTATGAAGATGAAGAGAGAGTTTGCACAATTAATGTTCCTGTGGAAGTAAAAAATGTTGTATTAAAGCCTTTGGATGAAAGTAGGTTCTTTTTGGATTTATGGCAACATCCAAGTTGTTTAGCTAGAATGTATAAGGTTGAACTATGGTCTGATATACATTTTGAAATAATTGATAACTATTTAAAAGAATTAGCTTCTTTAGGAGAAAAAGTTGCAACGGTTATAGTTTCAGATTATCCATGGGCAGGACAAAGTTGTTACAAAGTTTATAAAAATCCATCAAACTTATATGAATACAATATGGTAAGAGTTTCAAAAGGTATAGATGGAAAGATTAAGTGCAATTTTGAAAGTATGGACAGATATATAGATATAGCTAATAAGCATAAAATGGCTCAGGAGATAGATTTATTTGGCTTGTTGGGTAATTGGTGTGCTGGTGAGTTTGGAAACCCTATAGAAGGATATAAAGACCCTATAAGAGTAAGATATTATGATGAAAATGACAAAGTATTTAAGTTTATAAATAATACAAAAGATTTAAAAGAATATATAGGATTAGTTTTAAATCATTTAATAGAAAATGGATTATGGGATAGAGTTAGACTTATAGCTGATGAACCAAATAATCCAGAAGTAGTGAAAGAGTGTATCGAGTTTATAAACTCCACTATAGGAGAGCATGGAGTTAAGTACAAGTCAGCAACACATGACCAAAACTTTTTAGATAGAGGTCAAGACGAAGTTGATGATATGTCAATAAACTTAAAGCTTACTATTCAAAATTATAAGGATATAGATAAGTTAAAGAAAAAGATTAATGACAAGGGCGGAATATTGACTTGGTTTGTATGCTGTTTTCCAGAGAAGCCAAATAGTTTTATAAGTTCTCCTTTTGTTGAAAATAGAATAATAGGATGGTATACTTATTATTTTGGTCTTGATGGGTTTTTGAGATGGGACTACAATTTATGGACGGAAGACCCTTGGAAAGATGCAAGTTACAAATTCCCTATTTGGAAGGCTGGAGATATGTTCTTTGTTTATCCTGGAAAAGATTTAAAGCCAGTTAGAAGTGTTAGAATGGAGAATTTAAGATTTGGAATACAAGATTTTGAGTTATTTACTATGTTAGAAAAAGAAAAGGGCAGAGAGTATATAGAAGTTGAACTTATGCAAGAACTATTAAATAAAAAAGAAAATGCTGAGATTAAAGGCTTTGGAAATATAGAACTTGGATATTCACTTGATAATTGTGGATACAATAAAGTTAAAAAACAAGTACTGGATTTATTAGAAGGATTATAAAAATATAAGGGGGTGTCTCAAAATGAATTATTTAGTTCATGAGGCACTCTTTTTTGTATGAAATCAAATATATTTTTATTATTTCAACAATGAAAAATAGGTCTATCTCTGTCTTGAGACAGCCTCTTTAGTTTTTCAAGTTGTGTTTAATATCTTCAAATTATATTCAAGACAGAACTTATAAATAACAATAATTAGATATAACATGATATAATTTAAATTGATATAATAGGGTATTGATAATATTATCTGTAAAATAACATTGTTAGGAGGGGAATAAAATAAAAAAAATAGCTATTGTTATAATATTTTTTTTTAGTATAGTTTTTATGGTATTTTATTTTGGAATAAAAGGAAATAGTGATTCAGTTATGATGCAACGAGGAATAAATATAGGTAATGCGTTGGAATCACCGAAAGATTTTCTCTGGGATGTAAAAATGTCAAATAAATTTTTTGATGATATAAAAAATGCTGGTTTTGATACAGTACGTATACCTGTAAGGTTTTCTGATTATACATCAAGTTCTAATGATTTTAAAATTGATGAAGAATTTTTCAAGAAAATTGATGGACATATAAATTATGCATTGGACAAAGATTTAACAGTTATTTTGGATTTACATCATTTTGATGAAATTATGAAAGAGCCAGAAGTCAATAAAGAGAAGTTTTTAAAAATATGGCAACAGATAGCGAATAGGTACCAAAAATATGATAAAAAATTGGTATTTGAACTGTTAAATGAGCCTAAAGAGAATCTATCTTCACAGTTATTAAATGAATACATTGAAGAAGCAATAAATATAATTAGAAAAAATAATCCTAAAAGAACAATCATAGTAGGTCCATACAATTTTTATCAAATTGATTATTTAAAAGAATTAAATATCCCTAAAGATTCTAATATAGTAGTTTCTTTTCACTATTATGAACCAAATGATTTTGCATTCCAAGGAAATGTCTATCATGAGGGATTTGAACACTTGAGTAATATTACTTGGGAAGGAACTAATGAACAGATGAGCTACCTAAAGAAAAGATTTGACACTGTAGAGAAGTGGGCAAATAAAAATAAAGTAAAAGTTTTTTTGGGTGAATTTGGAATAACAAAAGAGGCGCCAGAAGCTTCGAGAAAAGCTTGGATAAAAGCAGTAAGAGAAGAAGCTGAAAAACGAAATTTTTCATGGGCTTATTGGGAACTTGCTTCTGGGTTTGGAATATATAATCAGGATGATGGAACTTGGAATAAAGATATATTAAATGTGTTAATAGAAAAGAGGTGATTTTATGAAGAAAAATTCAAAAAAAATACTTATAACTTTAACTATTATTACCAATATAATATATATATTGTGGAGAATTTTTTATACAGTTCCTAAAGAAGAAGGTATGTTTGCTTTAGTATGTGCCATAATACTGCTCTTTGTAGAGATAATAGGAATGATGGAAATGTTTGTGCATTATTATGGTATGTCAAAGATTGAGTATCCTGAAAAGCCCATTATAAGTGAAGAACTTTACCCTCATGTGGATGTATTTGTTGCAACATATAATGAATCTGTTGATTTGGTGAGAAAAACCATAAATGGATGTGTTCATATGCAGTATCCAGATAAGAAAAAGGTACATATATATATATGTGATGATGGTAATCGTGAAGAAATGCGTATTCTAGCAGAAAAAATGGGTGTGAATTATATAACTAGAACGGAAAGAGAAGGAGCTAAAGCTGGGAATTTAAATAATGCAATGCAACATACAAACTCTCCTTTGATTGCTACATTTGACGCAGATATGATACCAATGCATGATTTTTTGATTGCTACAGTACCATACTTTTTGAAAAATGAGCAGGCTAAAAAAGATGGAGAAAAAGAGACATATGAAAAGGTTGGTTTTGTACAAACTCCACAAAGCTTTTATAATCCAGATTTGTTCCAATTTAATTTGCACTCTGAGGGTAGAATTCCAAATGAGCAAGATTATTTTTATAGAGATATTCAATTAGCTAGAAATAGGACAAATTCTGTAATTTATGGTGGTAGTAATACAGTTATTTCAAGAGAAGCTCTAGAGGAAGTTGATGGATTTTATACTTATTCTATTACAGAAGATTTTGCAACAGGTATATTAATTCAAAGTAAGGGATACAGATGCTATGCTATTCCGGAAGTACATGCATCAGGTTTATCTCCTACTGACTTAAAAAGTCTTATTAAGCAACGTGAAAGATGGGCACGTGGGTGCATACAAACTGGTAGACGATTAAATATTTTATTTAGAAGAGGTTTAGGATTTTGGCAGAAAATAAGTTATATTTCTTCAATTACTTATTGGTATGCAAGTATAAAACGCTTTGTATATATAATGGCACCTATTTTATTTTCTGTGTTTAATGTGATTGTAGTAAAATGTACATTACTTCAAGTATTGATATTTTGGTTACCAATGTATATTTTAAGTAGCTTGTCTCTTAAAATATTTTCTCAAAATATAAGGAACACTAGATGGACTAATATATATGAAACTATAATGTTTCAGTCTTTAATGCCATCGGTAATACTTGAAACTTTTGCAATATCTAAAAATAAATTTTCGGTGACAAATAAGGATAAATTAGAAGATAATAGAATGTATAAGTTTTTACAGGGAATACCGTATTTTATTTATATAGTGTTATCTATAATAGGAATTTTAAAAATGTTTACATCAATATTTAAAGTGGGTTCAATGACATATTCAGTTGTTTTATTTTGGTTAATTGGAAATCTTTTTAATCTTGTTATGGCTACATTATTTATATCAGGAAGACAACAATTAAGAAAATCTGAGCGTTATATTGCTGAAATTAATTTTAAGTTAAAGCAAAATTCTTATACTCTTTCTTCAAAAACAATTGACATATCAGAAAATGGATTTGCGTTTTTGTTAGAAAACCCAGAATATATTTCTCCAGAAGAAGAGTTTGAGGTAGAGTTTAGAGAAAAATCGGGAAACGAAATGTATATAGCTAATATGAAAGCAAAGGTTGTTAATGTTGTAGAAGTGAATTCAAAATGGAAATATGCAGCTTATATTACACATATTGAAGACAATGAAGTAGATAACTGGATGTGTATTGTTCATGATAGAATACCTACTTTACCAATGACAATATCGAATCAACTAGGTTTCTTTGATGATTTGCAAATTAACCTAAAAAAACGTATTGAAAAAAACAGAACACTATCACGAAGAAGCCCAAGAATCAATATGAATTTTCATATAGATATAAAAGATATAGGTAAATTAAGAATAGTAAATTTTAATTATCAATATGTATTATTAAATTTTGAAAATAAAAATATTTATCCTAAAGAAATAGCTTTGGAAATTAATGAAAATATTGTATTAGAATGTGATTTATGTGAGGGGAAAACTGATGAAAGAGGCATTTTATATAAAGTGAATAACATTGACAGTATAATGCAAAATTTCTTTTTAAGAAATGAAATGATGGATTGGATATTACAAAATAAGACAATTATTGTTTCAGAACCTAGTAAAAAGAAAGAAGAAAGCAAAGATGAGTTTGAACCCATGGAATATATTTAGGAGAGATGAAATGAAGACTTTAAAAGTGTTTTTTTGTTCTGTAAAATATCTTATTTTGGTGTTTATTTTCTTTATAAACGCTACTTTTACAAGTTCAGCAACAAGTGACAAAACCTTAGATTTATCTTTTAAGAAGATAGAGAATAATATAAGTTCTAAGATTACACATGAAGATACAGGTATAAAAATAGAAACAAATGCTTCCAAAAGTGATAAGGAACGTTATTTATATATTTATCAAAATATAAAAGAAAATTGGGGTATGTACCATAATTTTTATATTGAGATTCAAAATAAAAATGAAAGCTCTCAGAGAATAAATTTAAGCATACAAAATAAAAATATGCTTGAGTTTAGATTAAAAGAAGGTAGTGAAGTATTTTTTGAAGATAAAAATATAATATATTCAGATAAAATAAAAGATGGATGTATAGAAGTGCCAGGAGAATTTGAAGGTAAAATTTATGTAAATTTTAATAGTTTTATAAATGATAAAAGTAATGTATTACTGGATTCGAGTATGCTTTCAAATATTGTTAATTGGGGAATTACATTTATCCCATCTGATGAAGGACATAATGTTGTTACTATAAGAAAGTTATCTTTGTTAGTCGAGGATAAATTAGAATCTTTGCATAATATTAGAATAACTGGAGATGAAGAAGTACAAATACCGGTATTGGGTCAAAGTATAAGTCAGTACAATGTATTAGGTCTTGAAAATAATTCAAAGATTAAGTATTCTCTTATAGAAAAACAAGATAGTGTAAATATATCTCAAAAAGGTAAGTTGACGTTAAGTGATAAAGCCAAACCTGGACAAATTATTTTACAAGTTGACGTTAATGATAAATTTAAAGTCGGCAAAAAAATAACATTAACTCAATCTTGGAGTATTAATAAAAAAGATAAAGATGGTGTTCCATATACATTAGTATCACCTAAACAATCGCCAACAGTACAAGATATGAAAAAAATAAACTTTATGAATAATAGCATAATATTTATTCAAATTTTATTTATATCTTTAGTAATAATATGCTTTGGGATTTATTTGTATTGGAAAAAACATTCAAAAACTAAGTAAAGAGAGGAGGTTAGATTGTGTTATTTTCAAGCTTAATTTTTTTATTTTATTTTTTACCGATAACATTGGTATTGTATTATGTGTTTAGATTTAATCGAACTATACAAAATATGATATTACTAGTTGTTAGTTTATTTTTTTATGCTTGGGGAGAACCAAAATTTGTTGTTATTATGATAGCTTCTATAATAATGAATTATATATTTGGTTTACTAGTAGATAGATACAGGGAAAGTAAAATAAAAGTGAAAATTTTTCTAGTTTTAATGTGTGTATATAATATAGGTGTTTTATTTATATTTAAATATCTAGCTTTTGCACTAAGAAATATTAGCGAACTTATTAGTACTGAATTGACTATACCTAGTATTGTTTTACCTATAGGAATTTCATTTTTTACATTTCAAGGAATGTCTTACGTTATAGATGTTTATCGTAGGCATGGAGAAGTTCAAAAAAATCCTTTTTATGTGGGACTTTATATAGCTTTTTTCCCTCAATTAATAGCAGGGCCTATAGTTAGATATGAGAGTGTAGCAGAGCAAATTCTTAATAGAAAAGAGACTTGGGATAAGTTTTCTATTGGGACTTGTAGATTTATAACAGGTCTAGGCAAAAAGGTATTAATTTCAAATAACATGGCTATAGTAGCGGACTATATTTATACCATGAATAGTCAAGGAGAAATAGCTGCATCACTTGCATGGCTTGGTTCGATAGCTTATACCTTGCAAATATTCTTTGATTTTTCTGCTTACTCGGATATGGCTATAGGTTTAGGTCTTATGTTTGGTTTTAAATTTGAAGAAAACTTTAATTATCCATATATATCAAAATCAATCACTGAGTTTTGGAGAAGATGGCATATTTCTTTAGGAATGTGGTTTAAGAGCTATATATACTTTCCACTTGGTGGTTCTAGAGTAGCAAATAAAGATATTATGATTAGAAATATGTTTATAGTGTGGTTATTTACTGGAATATGGCATGGAGCAGAATGGACATTTGTAATTTGGGGAATTTTAAATTTTGTTTTCTTAATTATAGAGAGATTTATAATGTTTGAAAAGATTGAAAATCATAATTTTATAAAACATATTTATACTTTATTAGTAGTTAATTTTGGGTGGGTATTATTTAGATCCCCCAATTTAAAAGAAGCATATAACTATTTTAAAGCTATGTTTGGAGGAAGTGGGGTTATTTGGAGTGATTATACATATATGTTTTTAAAAGAATACTGGATTTTCTTTATATTTGCGTTTATTTTTAGTGTGCCTATTGCGAAGAAAATTAATAAGTTTGTTGTTGAACAAGCTAAATACAGTATGCTATTTAATGTATTTTATCCAATATCAGCTATTCTATTGTTCTTTATTTCTGTGACATATTTAGTAACTGGAAGCTATAATCCATTTATTTATTTTAATTTTTAGTTAAGGGGGGAAAAGTATGAATAGATTTTTTAAAGTAAGATTAATAACTGCAATTATGTTCTTAATTGTTTTATTCGCTTTCTCTATCTTTAATATTTGTTATTCTGGAAAAGATATGATACATGAAATAAAAAATTCAGTTGCTAAGAGAAATAGTTTAAAAGATACAATATCATCTATTGATAATACAGTAAATGATAAAGTAATATATAAAAATACATTTATTGAAACTTATGGATATTTACAAAAGTTAATGGGTAAAAATGAGTTTTCAAAGTTTAGTGTTGTAAAGGATACTTCAGGTAAAATGCATTATACATATTTTGCTAAAGCTCCAAATCAAGTTGGTGTACTAGCAGATAGGGTAAGAAAATTTTCTGAAGAAATGGAAAAACAAGACACGAAATTAGTTTATTTAATGACTCCAGATAAGTATGTAAAAGGAGTGACAAAATTTCCAAAAGGGATACCTTATTCTTACAGCAATGAGACCGCAGATAATTTTTTAAGCCAACTCAAAAAGTACAATGTGGACTATATTGATTTTAGGGAAAATATTTTAAAAAGCGGTATTCCAAAAGATGATTTATTTTTTAAAACAGACCATCACTGGAAAGTAGAAACTTCTTTTTGGGCATTTGGAGAACTAGTTGAGCAACTTAATAAAAAATATAATATGAATTTAGACGGAAATAATTATTATAGAGATAAGGAAAATTATAATTCAATTGTATACCCTAAATCATTTCTTGGTTCTATGGGAAGAAAGACAGGTATTTTATATGGTGGGATAGATGATTTTACATTGATTTATCCTAAATTTAAGACCAATTATACTTATTATACAGATTCTAAATCGCAAAAATTTGAATTAAAAGGCAGATTTGAAGAGAGTTTGATATTATCATATCCTTTTAATGCAGACCTTAATTTAATGGATGGTCAATCAGATAAGTATTTTACATATTTATTGGGAAATAGACCGTTAGTTAAGATAAAAAATATAGAAAATCCAGAAGGATTAAAAGTGCTATTTGTTAAAGACTCTTTAATTGTACCGACAGCAGCCTTCTTTTCCTCTGTTTGTTCAACTATAGATATGATAGACCCTAGATATTATGATGGAGATATATTGGAATATGCAAAGTCTCAAGACTATGACTTTGTTTTTATATCTGTATATCCTCAAAATCTTACAAAAGAATTCTTTCCATTTTGTGAGTAAATTTTTAAATAAATTTTCTAATAAAATAAAAAATAAATGGGAGTGTCTCAAAATGAACTTTTTAGTTCATGAGGCATTCTTTTTTGTATGAAATCAAATATATTTTTATTATTTCAACAATGAAAAAGAGGCTTGTCTCTATTTTGAGACAGCCTCATCTATTTCCATACTCATTTTAAGAAATATTTTTCTTACTAAATACTTCTTTATCGACTTTTCCGAGTGATTTTCCTACAGTAATTGATGATACCATAGCACCATTAACATTTATCATTGTACGTCCCATATCTAATATAGGGTCTATTGCAAGTATACCACCAACTAATGGGAAATAAGAACCAAGACCAACTCCAGATATAACAACTGAAACTGCCATTGTAGCAGTTCCTGGAAGCCCTGCTATTCCAAAAGAACTAATTGTTATAACTATTAACAACATAACATAAAAGCTTATATCCATGTTTACACCAGCCATATTAGCAAGTGTAACAGCCATTAAAGCGGGATATATACCTGCACAACCATTCATACCCATATTTGCACCTAAACTTGCTGTAAAGCTTGATACACCCTCATCAACTCCATGATTTTGTACTAGGCTTTCTATTGTTACAGGCAATGTTCCTAAGCTAGAACGCGAAGTAAATGCTAGAAGTAGGGCTTCAGTTGAATTTTTTATATAAGTAATGGGATTTAGTCCATTTAGAGTTATAAAAATCAAATGTATAACAAATAATATTGCAACTGATATATAAAGTGCCAATATAAAATGTAAAACAGATACTATTGAGCTAATACCTTGTGAAGTTATTGTATTTGCAAGTAGAGCAACCACAGCATAAGGCATAAATTTAATAACAGTCATAGATACACTTACAATTATCTTGTAAGATGCTTCTATAAAATCTATAAATGGTTTTATTGTTTCAAAATGTTTTTTACTTAATCTCTTTATTGATGTAGCTATAAATGTAGCAAATATTATTGTAGCTACAATATTTCCATTTGCCATAGCCATTACAGGATTTGATGGTAGTAACCCTCTTAAAGTATCTACAAGAGAATTTATTTCTTTAAGCTCTTGATTTCCTCCTAAAGCAGGGAGATTAACTCCTACACCTAACTTCATTATATTTGCAACTACAATTCCAACAATAGCAGCTATAGCAGTAGTAGTAAGAAGCATACCTAAAGACCTAAATGTAAGTGTTCCAAGATTATTATCTTTCATATTAATAATTACCTTTATAATTGATAAGAAAACTAAAGGTACTACTAACATTTTTAATAAGTCCATGAATCCAGAACCAAATAGACTATACCATTTACTTACTTCCTGTAGCCAAGTGACTTGAGTTGTATCATTAGGAAAACCAGCAAAAGCTTGAATTATAATTCCTAATATAAGTCCGAGTATTGTAGCATATATTGTTCTCAATGAAAATTTGATTTTTTTCTTTTCAAATTGTCTAACAATAAAGAATGTACCTAGAAGCAAGATTATAAAAAAAATCGTTTTAAAATTTGTAATCATAAGAAATTGTGATAAGAATGAACTTTCCAATATTTTTTCTCCTTTATCTAAAAATAAATTTTTCTAAGTCTAAATAATATCAATATATTAAAAAAATGTCAATATTATATCATAATTTACTAAAATAGAATAAATTAATTTAATTTACAGAAATGTGATTAAATACAGAAAAATAGGGTATAATATGTGTTTAAAGAATTTGAATTGGGGTAAGAAAAGATAAAATAGCTTTTATAAAATTTGATTTCAAACAAAATAATGTGAAAAAAATAACTTTGATTTATTATAAAGATGTGTACATAGAATATATATCAAATGAAAAGCTCAAAATAAGTAAAGAAATTAATTAGACATCGAAGGAGAGGTAAAATGAGAGTAATAATAATTGGTGGTGTTGCAGCTGGGATGAGTGCTGCAGCTAAATTAAAAAGAATAAAACCTGAATATGAGGTTGTTGTTTACGAAAAAACAGAGATAGTATCTTTTGGTGCTTGTGGATTGCCGTATTTTGTTGGTGGATATTTTGATGATGCTAATGACTTATTAGCAAGAACACCTGAAAAACTTAGAGAGTCTGGGATTGATTTAAATATATTTAGAGAAGTTGTTGAGGTTGATAGTGAATCTAAGAAAATAAAAGTAAAAAACGTAAAAACAGGTGAAATACATGAAGATTACTATGATAAATTGATGATAGCAACTGGGGCAAGAAGTATTATGCCTCCTATAAAAAATGTAGAATTGAAGAATGTTTCTATGTTAAAAAGTTTATACGATGGAGAGTATTTAAAAAAGATTTTAAGTGATAAAGAAAATAAAAGAGTTACAATAATAGGTGCTGGATTTATAGGATTAGAAGCAGTTGAGGCATGTAAGAAGTTAGGCAAAGATGTACATGTAATTCAATTGGAAGATAGAATATTACCTCAAGTATTTGATAAGGAAATTACAGATGTGTTAGAGGAAGAAATAAGACGACATGATGTTAAATTGCACTTGGATGAAATGGTTGTAGAACTGTATGGAGAAGATAAAGTAGAAAAAGTTATAACAAATAAAGGGGAAATAGATACGGATGTAGTAATAATTGCTACTGGTGTAAGACCTAATACAGAGTTTTTGTCAAACACTAATATAGAAATGCTAAAAAATGGAGCTATAGTAGTTGATGAGTACGGAAGAACTTCTGTAAAAGATATATACTCTGCTGGTGACTGTGCAACCATAAAGAATATAGTAAGTAATGAAAATGTATATGTACCTTTAGCAACTGGAGCTAATAAATTAGGTAGGATAGTAGGAGAAAACCTAGGAGGGAGAGAAGTTTCTTATCAAGGTTCACTATCTTCAAGTTGTATAAAAATTATGGATATGGAAGCTGCTTCAACTGGAATTACAGAAAGACAAGCTAAAGATTTAGGTATAAATATTAAATCTAAATTTATTTCTGATTATAATCAAACACACTATTATCCAGGAAGAAATAAAATATATGTAAAGCTTGTTTATGATGCAGATACAAAAGCTATTTTAGGAGGACAAGTGGCTGGGTTTAAGGATGCTGTCCAAAGAACAAATGTATTGGCTGCTGCTATTTTTGGGAAAATGACTACAAATCAGCTTGGAATGTTAGATTTGTGTTATGCTCCACCATTTGCAAGAACATGGGATGTTTTAAATGTGGCTGGAAATGTATCTAAATAATATTATTTAATTTGTGACTAACAAGTACTTAAAGGAATGAATTTACTCTGCAATATTTCATAAAGGTAAAATTCATTCCTAATTTTTTGTCAATAAAGATAAACAGAATTATTCATCAAAATTTAAATGCAAACTTAGTCTATCTTCTCCGAGAAGAGTATTTTGAAAAACGTTAGTAGCATTTTCTAAGTACATACTAGGCATATCTAATGATGGACTAAAATGTGTTAGTAAAAGTTGCTTAACATTTCCTAATTTTGCAAGATTTGCAGCTTCTCTAAAAGTCATATGTTTGTTTCTAACAGCTTTTGATATGTCTAAATCATCGCCATACATAGCTTCACATATGAATAAATCACTATCTTTTATAAAGTCTGGTATTGATTCTATAGGTCTTGTATCAGTTGTAAGACTTATTTTAACTCCCTTTCTTGATTCTCCCAAGACCATATCTGGAGTGTATTTTTTTGAATCTAAAACTACACTTTGACCTTCTTGTAGCTTTTTCCATAACATTTTAGGAACTTCATTTCTAGTTGCCTTATCTATATCAAATTTAGGATTTCTTCTAAAATTAAAACTGTATCCTAAACACTCTATGGAGTGTTCTAAATCAATTGTTGAAATTTCTACATTTCTTAAAAATTCATTATCTAAAGAAAAACTGCCTTGAGGATTCTCTATAATTTTTAAAGTATATGGTATATATTCTACTAAATTTCTCATAGAACGAATACAATCAACTATTCCAACTGGGCCAATTATAGTTAAATCACTTGTACGACCGCTATTTCCAATAGTTGATAGAAGTCCTAAAAGTCCAAAGATATGGTCACCATGTAAATGGGTTATACAAATCAAGTCTATATCTTTAAAGCCACATTTTTTTAGCTTCATGGATACCTGAGTGCCCTCACCACAATCAATTAGTATTTTTCTACCTTTATAATTTATGAATACAGAAGATAGAAATCTGTTTGGCATAGGGACATTTCCACCACATCCAAGTAAAGTTAAATCTATCATTTTTTCCCCTTTCTAAAATTAACACAAATCTGTTGTTTGTTTTTATTATAATATCCTATTATAATTATTTTAACATTAAATATAGCAATAGATGTGTATTTGAGTCAAGAAATATTGTCAAATAGTTTTTTTGTATTGCAATATATAAAAATTTTATGAGAAGAAATTGAATTTTATTTTTAGAAACATTTAAAGGAGGATAAATTAATGAAAATATTAAAGAAAATAACTATTTTGTCATTAATTACATTAACTTTGGTTGGATGTAGTAATGGAGAAAGTAAAAAAACTATTGAAGGTTCTAAGAAAACTCAAAGCTCTAAAGAAGATGAACAAGCAATAATAGTACATAAAGATGCAAATATATTGAAAGATAGGTATGAGCCACCAAAAGGTTTTAAAAGAGTGGATGTAGAAAAAGGTAGTTTCGAATCATTCCTTAGAAATACTAAGTTGAAAAATTATGGTGAGAAGGTCAAGTATTATAATGGTAAAACTAAGGAATCAAAAGGCATTTATGATAGTGTATTCGATGTTGATATTGGTAATAGAGATTTACATCAATGTGCAGATGCAATTATGCTTATGAGAGCTGAATACTTGTATCAGAATAAGAGATATGATGAAATAAGTTTTGACTTTGTCGATGGTTTTAAGGCTAAGTATTCAAAATGGGCAGAAGGATATAGAATTTCAGTAAAAGATAGTGGTTCAAGTTGGTATAAATCGACTGAATATTCAACATCATATGAGAGCTTTAGGAAGTTTATGGATATAGTATTTGCTTATTCAGGAACTTTATCTCTTGAAAAAGAATTGAAGCCTGTAAAAATTGAAGATATGCAAATAGGAGATGTGTTTATAGTTGGTGGAAGTCCAGGACATGCAAGTATAATCATGGATATGGCAGAAAATGAAAAGACTGGAGAAAAGGTATTTATGATAGCTCAAAGCTACATGCCTGCACAACAAACTCAACTTCTTATTAACCGTAAAAATGCAAACTTAAGCCCTTGGTATAGTTTAGATTTTGAAGGCGATTTAACAATACCCCAATGGACCTTTAAAAGAGACCAATTAAAAAGATTCTAAAATAATTTTATATAAAATAAAAGAAAAATATAGATATGAAGAAATGTAATTAGATTAAAACTAATTGGATATGGACAAAATTAAATTGATAGATAAATATTAAAAATTATACTAATTAATCTTATGTATGCTTAATATTTACCTAAAAAGTTTTATATAAAATATAAATTTTATACTAAAGCTAAAACTAATTTGAGGAGGATAATTTATATTGAAAATTAGAAGATATTTAATTTTGGTAATTATAATTCTAATTACAACAAGTCAGAGTTTTATTTCTTGTGGGCTAGAGCAATCTGAAGAAATAACTATTTTTCACACTAATGACATACATGGAAGATATTCTGAAGGTAATGAACAAATACAAATAGGTAACCTAGCTACATTGAAAAAAGAAACTCCAAACTCAATTTTAGTAGATGCAGGAGATTGTTTACATGGACTTCCAATAGTAAATATGGACAAGGGTAAAAATGCGATTGAATTGATTAAGTGTGCTGGTTATGACTACATTACTCCTGGAAATCATGACTTTAACTATGGAAAAGATAGATTGTTTGAATTATCACAAATTGCTAGTTCAGGAGATAACACTTTAAAATTTTTATCATCAAATATCCTCAAAAATGGTGAAAAAGTCTTTGAGAGTAACGATATAAAAGAAATAGATGGTATAAAAATAGGATTTTTTGGACTTACAACTCAAGAAACAAAGAGCAAAACAGGATTTAAAAATGTGGAAGGATTAGAATTTGCAAATCCTATAGAATATGCAACAGAGCAAGTAAGTGAGTTGAAAAGAAAAGGTGCAGATGTAATAGTTGCAATATGCCATATTGGTACTAATAGTTTGAGTAAGCCAAATAGCATAGATATAGCCAATGAAGTACAAGGTATCGATTTAATTATTGATGGGCATAGTCATACTAAATTTGAAAATGGCAAGCAAGTTGGTGACACATTGATTGTAAGTACAGGACAATATCTAGAAAATATTGGCGAAGTAAAACTAACACTTAATACTAGTGATATAGAAAATATAAAAATAGAAAATAAATCAGCTAGATTGATAGATAAGGAAGAAGCATTAAAATATGAATTGGATGATAGTATAAGTAAAAAGATTGATGAAATAAAAGAACATCAAGAAAAAATATTAGATAAAGTTATAGGTGTAACAAAAAACACTCTAGATGGCTCATATGAAAATGTAAGGACAAAAGAAACTAATTTAGGTAATTTAATAAGTGATATTTTACTTGATAAGACTAAGGCTGATATTACTCTATTTAATGGAGGAAATATCAGAGATACAATAGAAAAAGGGAACATAACAAGAAGAGATATTGTAGATGTATTTCCTTTTAACAATACAATAGTTACCAAAGAACTTACAGGAGCACAAATTAAAGATGTATTAGAGCAAGGAGTAAAACTCTATCCAGAAAAGAATTCAGCCTTTTTACAAGTAGGAGGAATCTCATATTATTTTGACCCAAAGCAAAAAGAAGGAGAAAAAATAACTGGTATTTTAAAAGATGGAAAGCCATTAGATTTGAATAAAAAGTATATAGTTGCAACTAATGACTATATAGCATCAGGTGGGGATGATTTTAGTTGCTTTTCAAAAGAGCCAGTATTAAATGATTTTGGAAATTTAGAGAGTATAGTAATTGAATATATAGAGTACAAAAAAGAAATATCACAAAGTGTAGATGGAAGAATTAGTATCAAGTCTAAAAAAGAGATAGCAAGTAAGAGTCAAGAGAGTGAATTGATAGTAGGGGAAAATAAAGAAAATATTAGTGATAATGAAGGTAGTATACCTAATAATGATATAAAAAATTCTGATAGTGAGAAAAGTAAAAAAATAGATAAAAGAAAACCTATAGAGAGTTCTAATACAGGAGTATATAAAAGAGAAGCTAAAGAAAAATCTCCTAAAACAGGAGACTTAGGTTTTTCAAATAGTATGATTGTATTTATAGCATCTGGTACATTACTATACTTATTAAATTTTAATCAAAAAGATTTAAAAAGCAAAAAGTCAAAATAAAAATTAATAAGTAAGAGTTAGCAAATAAAAATTTAATCTTAGATACTAATAAAAGAGCAAAGGTAATTAGTTATATAAATACTAATGCCCTTTGTTTTTTTTGTGTTTAAGTATATTTATAATTAAGTGAAATCCAATTAATAACTTATGAAATATTTATAAGTTGATAAATAAAATGCTTTTACTAGTATGATATAATTTAGCTAGTATGTATGATAATGGAGGATAGAAGGATGAATAATATATTACTTTTAGAGGATGATAAATCTTTAAATAGGGGAATTAGTTTTAAACTAAAAAAAGAAGGATACAATGTTTTTAATGCATTTAGCATAGAGGAAGCAAAAAATATTTTCGTAAAAGAGGAGATAAATTTAATTATTTCCGATATAGGTCTTCCTGATGGGAGTGGTTTTGATTTTTGTGAGGAGATTAGAAATAAAAGTGATGTATACATAATAATGTTGACAGCCCTTGATGAAGAAGTGGATATTGTTACAGGATATGACTTAGGTGCAGATGATTATATTACAAAGCCATTTAGTTTAATGGTATTAATATCAAAAGTGAATGCATTTATGAAAAGGGTAAATACAGTAAAAAATTATACTTTATTGGTTTGTGATGATTTATTTTTTTATTATATAGAAAATAAGTTGATTATAAAAACAGATGATAAAGAAGAAGAGATAATTTTAAGCAAAACGGAAACTAAACTCTTAAGATATTTGATGGAAAATTCAATGCAGACATTAACTAAAGAACAACTGTTAGAATCTTTATGGGACAATAGTGGAAATTTTGTAGATGATAATACGATTGCAGTAAATATAAGAAGACTTAGACAAAAAGTAGAAAAAAATCCATCTGAGCCTAAGTATATAAAGACAGTAAGGGGTGTTGGATACATGTGGGGGGAAAGGAGTATAAAAAAATGTTAAAAAGTATGAATGTCAAAGATAGCTTGAGTATGAAAGATGATTATATAATGAGAAGAGTTATTGTGTGCTCTATCTTATCTGTACTAATAGTAACGCTTGTATTTATACTCTTTGAATATAATAGATTACATAAATTATATGAATATCAAATAAGAAATACTCAAAGTATTGTTGGGATATTGATTGAGAAATATCCAAATGATGAGATAGATATAGTAAAATCTATTTACAATTCTGATTATAGTAAGGTGGCTATTGGAGAAAAAGCATTTAAAAAATTTGGATATGGATTAGAAAATAAAATGTCAAATGATAAAAATTTTGGACTATATTTAAAAACCTTTTTTAAAGAATCAGTTTCTGTTTTTGTAGTAATGTTTATAGTTGTTACAGGTATAATATATTATTTTATAAGATACATAAATAAAAGATTGAGTAAAATTTATTTTATAGTAGATAAGATGTCACAAGAAAATTACTTGAAGGATTCTACTGAGTTAGAAGATACTGGTTATCTAGTAGAATACAATGAGTATTTTAAAGAAGGTACATTTAGCAAGATAAATAACTGTCTATATGAGTTGAATAGAAGTTTAAAGATAAAGTTTATTAAATTAGAGAAAGAAAAAGAAAGTGTAAAGTCATTAGTAACAGATATTTCCCATCAACTAAAAACTCCTTTAGCATCATTAAAATTATATAATACATTGCTTATAGAAGAAGACTTAGAGGAAGACGAAGCTCAAGAGTTTTTAGTAACTAACAAAAATTCTATAAGTAAATTAGAAAGCTTAATAAATTCTTTAGTTAACATATCAAGGCTAGAGATTAGCATGATAAACATAAAAAAAGAAGATAATGATATAAAAAATACTATTTTAAATGCTGTAAAAAGTGTGCTTCCAAAAGCTAAGAGTAAAAATATAACATTAAATTTAAATGAATTCAATGGTAGAATTATACCTCATGATAAAAAATGGACTGAAGAGAGTATTTTTAATGTATTAGATAATGCTGTAAAATACACACAAATGAATGGGGAAATAAATATATCTGTAGAGGAAACTGCCAATTATTTTAAAATTATAATAGAGGATAATGGTAGTGGGATTAAAAAGAGTGAATTTAATAATATATTTAAACGTTTTTATAGAGGTATCTCTGAGGAAATCGAATCTATAGAAGGTAGTGGAGTAGGATTGTATCTAAGTAGAAAAATATTAGAAGAACAGGGTGGAAATATTATGGTTTCTTCTAAAGTAGGAGTAGGAAGTAAGTTTTCTTTGTTTCTTACAACTATGTAATATTAAATGAAAGGAAAATGTAAGCCTCTACATTTATTATATAAGTATAAACAGCTCCAAAAAATAAAGAGTAATAAAAAATGGGGTAATATAACTTAGAATGAGAGGGAAATTTTATGAAAATACTATACACTGAAAACTTATCAAAACATTATGGAGCAGGAGAAAGCTTAGTAAGAGCTTTGGATAATGTTAACTTAGAAATAAATGAAGGTGAATTTGTTGCAATAATAGGAAAATCAGGTTCTGGAAAAAGTACTCTTTTACATATGATTGGAGGACTTGATATACCTACATCTGGGAATGTATATATAGATAATAAAAATATATTTACATTAAAAGAAGAAGAACTTGCTGTATTTAGAAGAAGAAAGATAGGATTTATATTTCAAAGCTATAACCTAATCCCATCTCTTAATGTGTGGGAAAATGTAGTATTACCAATCGGTCTAGATGGTAGAGAAGTGGATGAACATTTTATAAAAGAACTTCTAAAATCATTGGGACTTGAAAATAAACACGATGTTTTACCAAATACATTATCAGGTGGTCAACAACAAAGGGTAGCAATAGCAAGAGCTTTAGCTACAAGACCTGCTATAATACTTGCAGATGAACCAACTGGAAACCTAGATTCTAAAACATCTGATGAAGTTATGAGTATTCTAAAGTCTATGTCTAAGAAATACAGTCAAACTTTAGTTATGATAACTCATGATGATAGTATAGCTCAAATGGCTGATAGAGTTATATTTATAGAAGATGGTAGGGTATCAAAGGTTGGTGGTAAAAATGATTAATACTACTAAAATAGCAAAAAGTAATCTAAAGCAAAATAAATCAAAAAGTATTTTAATAATAATCACTATAATACTTTCAACTTTAATGCTTTCATCTATTGGAATTTATATTATTGATGCAGGTACATATCAAAAAGAAAATACTATAAAGTATTCAGGTAATTATCATGGTGTATTAGCCAATGTAGACGAAAAACAAGCTAATATATTGAGTAATCATGCAGATGTAGAATTAACTGGTGAAATGAATGGAGTAGGTTTTGAGAAGCTAGAAGATGATTCAAATATTTCTCTAGCATACATGAATGAAGATACTTTAAGATTAAATAACTTTGAGTTTGTCAAAGGTGAGTTACCAACAAAAGAGAATGAAATTGTGTTGGATAGAGGGGCTTTAAAAGCACTTGGTTATAGTAATAAAAATTTAGGTGAAAAGATAAAAATAGCTTATAATGACTATAAAAGTGACAATAGAATTGAAAAAGAGTTCATTATAACTGGAATTTTAAAAACTAGTGAAATATCTGAAGCAGGTAAATATTATTCTGCTATTATATCAGAAACATATATGAAAAATACTAGAGATATGTCACAAGAAGATTTTAATATATATGTAAAATTAAACGATAAAAGTAATTTATCGATAGAACAAGCTAAATCAAGATTAAATAAGATTGCTAATGATATAGGGTTGGATACGATTAATGTAGTTGTAAATGAAAACTATATAAATGCTTTAAAACCTGATATGGAAATAATTATGGGTGGAGTTTTTGTAGGGTTAGTAATCGTATTGTCTAGTATTTTAGTAATATACAATATATTCTATATTTCAATAGTTACAAAAGTTCAAGAATTTGGAAAGCTTAGAGCAATTGGTGCAACTAAAAAACAAGTAAAAAATATAGTATTTAAGGAAGGTTTTATCTTAGCAGGGATTGCAATACCAATAGGAACAATTTTAGGTTATGTGCTTGCAAATATTATAATAAAATTAGTTATGGATATGAATGTAAAATCATCACAATTACCAGTTATATTATTGGTTGTAGTAATAAGCTTTATGTCTGTTGTGTTATCACTTTTAAAGCCAATGAAAGTAGCATCAAAAGTATCTATAGTTGATGCAGTAAGGTATACTGGAAATAAAATAAGTAATAAAAATAAGAGAAAAGGTCATAAAAATATAAATTTAAATAGATTATCACAAGCTAATTTAGAAAGAAATAAAAAGCGTACTTACATGACATTGGTATCTCTTATATTGAGTGGAACTATATTTATAACAGTATCAACTGCCTTAGAAAGTTTTGATGCTGAGAAGATGGCAAGAGCAAATTTTCCTTATGATATAGAAGTTAGGCTTTCTGGTTATGAAATGGATAGTGATAAAAATCCTAAAAATAATTTGAATATTTTGCAAATGAATAATCCTTTAAGTAAAGACTTTTTAAATCAAATAAAAAATATAGAAGGAATTAAAAAAATAGAGTCTGCAAGTAGTATAAAGGTTGGAATGGATGATTATGATGTTGAATTTAAACATGACCTTTTACAAAGTGTAGATGAAAATGATGTGAAATCATTAAATAATAATTTAGTAGATGGGAAAATAAATTTTGAAAAACTGCAAACAGGAGATGAAATAATAATTACTCATGTTGATACAGCAAAAGAAATGGGAGTAAAGGCAGGAGATAAAATAAAATTAACTCTATATGATGGAGATAAAGTAATAAAAAAAGAATTTAAGGTTCAAGCAATAGCTATGGGGTCTCCGAGCTTTGGTATAGGAAAAGATTTTATAGATAGAACTTTGAAAAATGATTCAACAAGTAGTTTAGGAATATATACGGAAGAAGGAAAGTATCAAGAAATAAAAGATAGCATAAAGAAAATAGCTAAATCTAATGGATTTCTAGAAACTGATTTTTTAGATAGCAGAATAGAGTCAAATAAAGCTGTGATTTCATTTATAAAAATAATGGGATACACTTTAACAGGTATAATAGGTGTTATCGGATTTATGAATCTTGTAAATACAATGATAACTAGTATAGTTACTAGAAAGAAAGAACTTGGTATGCTTCAAGCCATTGGTCTTACTAATAAACAATTAGTAAAAATGCTTAACTCAGAGGCTATATATTATACTTCTAGAATGATGATAGGAAGTATTTTATCTGGAGGAATATTAGGATATATTGCTGTTATATTCCTAAAAAAGACTGGCTTATCTTATGCAACATATGCTTTACCAATAGTACCAATCCTATTGATGGCTGTATGTATTATTATAGCTCAATTTATAACAACTTATTTAATAGGAAAAAGTTTCAATAAAGAATCACTTATTGATAGAGTAAGATATAGTGAATAAAGTATGGATATTTAATGGATAGTTTTTTAGTAATAAAAATAAGCACACAAAAAAATAATCAAATAGATTAAATTATATAGATACAGAGCAGACAATTAAAATAATGTTTGCTCTGTATTTTTTGTGCAATCAATAGCTATGTCTAATAAATGGATATTATTCATATCAGCAAATGTATCGGTACAATTTCAAAAAAATATAAAATTGTACCATATAAAATGAAAATTTTGTATAATAAGCGTATATAAAATAAAAAGGAGCTGAATATATATGAACAATAAAATTAATTATGCACCAGGACCAACAGAAACTAGGGAAAATGTAAGGTTAGCAAGAGCAGAGAAGACAACAAACCCAGATATAGATGTTGATTTTGTTGAATTTTATAAAAAAACGTGTGAAAAGTTTGGTAATATAGTTGGTACAAAAAATGATGTTTACATATTGAGTGGTGAAGGTATATTAGGGCTTGAAGCAGCTTGTGCATCACTTACAGAAAAGGGAGATAGAGTCCTTGTAATTGATAATGGTATATATGGAGAAGGTTTTAAGGATTTTGTAACAATGTATGGTGGAGAGTATGTGCTTTTTTCAAGCAAATATACAAAAAGTATAGATGTTGATGAATTAAAGGCATTTTTAGATAAAGATAGTAACTTTAAGTATGCAACAGTTGTACACTGTGATACTCCAACTGGTGTATTAAACGATGTAAGTAAAATATGCCCATTACTTAAGGAATATGGGATATTAACTGTAGTTGATTCTGTAGCAGGTATGGTTGGAGAGAGATTAAATGTAGATGAATCTAAAATAGACATAATATTAGGTGGTTCGCAAAAAGCTATCTCTGCACCAGCAGGTCTTACTATAGTTGGGATAAGTAAAGATGCGAAAAATTGCATAAAGAATAGAAAAACAGATGTAATAGGTTTTTATTGTAATTTAAATATATGGGAAGGTTATTATGAAAAAAAATATTTTCCTTATACAATGCCAATAAGCGACATAATAGGTCTTGATAAAGCTCTTGATAATATATTAGAAGAGGGAATAGAAAAAGTATTAGATAGACATGAAAAAATAGCTTATAGTGTCAGAAAATCTATTGAGGAATATGGTCTAGAATTATTTTTAGAAGAAGGATATTCTAATACAGTCACAGCTATAAAAATTCCTGAAAGTATAGGAGCTTTAAAACTTACCAATTACATGCTTAAAAATTATAATACACTTGTTGCAACATCATTAAATCAATACATGGACACTATTTTAAGAATAGGTCACATGGGGGAAAATGCTAATCTAAATAAAATAGAGCACATACTAAATGTTTTGGATAAGAGCCTAAGTGCATTAGGATTTAAAGGAAATGAAAGTTTGTTAGATTTATTTAATAAGTATTATTTTTAATAGATAGACAAGGGGGATGAAGCATGGAAATTACAGCTAAACAAAAATTTACGACGAAAGACATGGTGGAAACTTCACTATTAATAGCTTTAGTATTTATTGCAACTAAATTTATAAATATAAGGTTGCCAATATCTATAAATGGTGGACTTGTTCATTTAGGAACAGCGATGTTATTCATATCAGCGATAGTATTTGGAAGTAAGAAAGGTGCCTTATCGGGTGCTATTGGTATGTCGCTTTTTGATTTAATATCTGGATGGACTCTATGGGCTCCATTTACTTTTATAGTTAGAGGTATTATGGGTTATTTACTTGGAAAGATTGTATGGGCAAATGGCAAGAATGGAAATAATTTTTTAATTAATGTAATAGGTGTAGCTGTCTCATCAATTTGGATGTTATTTGGATATTATGTAACAGAGGTTATACTTTATGGCAATTTTGTAGTACCTCTTACTTCAATACCAGGTAATTTAATGCAAGTATTAATAGGTCTTATAATAGCACTTCCTATTTCTAAAATATTGAAAAAATGTATGAAATGATAGTAAAGTAGATTAAAATTTATGATAGCATAAATTATATTGTATAATATTAAGGTGAAGTACATAATAAAAATATTTTAGGATAGGGGCTAACTCAATATGTTATCAGTTACAAGATATTCAGTTAGAAATGCTCGTTTAAAGCCGTGGGTAAAGTTTATTTGGTATCTTAAGACAGATGAAAATATATTGTTAAACAATAAGTTACTACCCACAGATAGTATAGATATTATTCTTAATCTTTCTGATATTATAGAATATAAAATTGAAAACCAAAACTATACAACTAGTAATATACATTTTAATGGAATAAGAGATAAACATGGATTTATTATTCAACATGGAAATATACGTGTTATGGGGATTTCTTTTTATCCATTTGGTCTTTATCCATTTTTAAAGATACCAATTTCAGAGTTTAATAGTCAAATTGTCGATTTAGAACAAGTATCAGAGGTCTTTGCAAAAAAATTGGAAGAGTCATTAAATAAAATATTATCAATAGAAAAAGCAGTCTTACATTTAGAAGAAGTATTATTATCCATATTAGAAGAAGGGTTAATTGAAAATAAATCTGTAAAGCTTTTGGATTCATTTATATATGGCAATAGTTCTAATAATGTAAAATCATTTTGTGATAATATGAATATAAATATTAAAACCTTGGAAAGAAGCTGTTTAAAGTATACTGGGTATACACCTAAGATTCTAAAGAGAATATGCAGATTTAAAATGGCAAGTAATCAGCTCATTCATACCTATAAAAATAATGAACTTTTTGATTTTATTTATGAAAATGAGTACTATGACCAAGCACACTTTATAAAAGAATTTAAAGAATTCTCAGGGACATCACCAATTAAATTTATTAGTGAGAATAAGACTATTAAAGAAAATATAAGGTATAGTTACTTGTAATTACACTGTCGATTTTTTACAATACCTCTAATTTAGTTTTTGATATGATATAAGAAAAATAAATTGGAGGTTTTGTATATGAAAATTATTACAGAGATAGTGGAATTTAGTGTGGAAGAAAACTTGTCAAAAGACGAGTTTATAGAGATTGTAAATGATTTAGAAATGAAATTTCATTCTATACAACCTGGTTTTATTGATACAGAGCTTTTGTATGATGAAAAAAGCCAAAAATGGATTATGATACAACATTGGGACTCTATGGAAGACCTTAAGAATTCTTCTAGCAAGATGTTTAAGGATTCTTCAACTGAGAAATTTAGAAAAGCCTTAAAAAGTCAAACTGTTAAAATGAACATAATGCCACAACTTAAAAGTTGGAAATTATAGTATTAAATCTAAAAAGTAATTAAACCACAAGAAAATAAATTAGCCAAATAACATTTTGTATTAAAATTGTTATTTGGCTTTTAATATATATTTTAATATTTAAACATTATCATCTAAAAAAACTATTGCTGTACGAGATGCAACAGGTAGTTTTGAAGATGGTGGGGCTGAACTAAAGTATACATTATAGTCTAGTAAATTTTCTTTTTTTGTATTTCCTCCAAACTCTATCATATCAGTACTTAGTATTGTTTTATAGTTTGTATTTTGAAATTTTGAAATATCGACTGACTGTATTAGATTAGGATGGAAATTAAATATAAATAAATATTTGCCCTTACTGTACACTAAAAGTTTTTTATCATTATCCATATGTATAAGTTCATAGCTATTTTGGATAAAAACATCACCGTATTTTGTAAGTTCAAGCATAGCATTATCAAAGTTTAATAATTGTTTATATTTTAAAGTATCATTTTCTGAAAGGTTCCATTGTCTTCTAGCATACTTATAACTCCAATTATTTCCTTCTCGTGGAAAATCAATCCATTCAGGATGTCCAAATTCATTTCCCATAAAATTTAGGTAACCTTCACCAGCTAAAGAAAAAGTTATTAATTTAATTAGCTTAATTAGAGATATGGCTCTATTGATAACATGGTTATTTGAGTCTATTTCCATATTCCAGTACATTTCCTTGTCAGCCAACCAAAAAATAATTGTTTTGTCACCAACTAACGCTTGGTCATGAGATTCACAATAACCTATATTTTTTTCACCAGGACGTCTAGTTGTAAGCTCATACCACATTTTACCTAAATCCCAGTTTTCATCAGATAAGTTAGAAATAGTTTTTATCCAAAAATCTGGTACTCCCATTGCAAGTCTGTAGTCAAATCCTATTCCACCATCTTCTATAGGTATACACATACCAGGCATTCCGCTCATATCTTCTGCGATACTTATTGAATTAGGTTTAATCTCTTTTATTAATTCGTTTGCAAATTGGAGATATGTTATGGCTTCAATATCTGTATTCATGCTAAAATATTTTTTATAACTATCAAATGAAACTCCAAGACCATGGTTATGATATAACATTGAGGTTACACCATCAAACCTAAAGCCATCAAAATGGTACTCATTTAACCAAAATTTTATGTTTGAAAGTAAAAAATGGATTACTTCGGGTTTACCATAGTTAAATAGCTTTGTACCCCAAGCAGGATGATTTCCTTTTGAACCTGAGTGGAAGAATTGATGTTCACTTCCATCAAACTCATTTATTCCCTCCAAAGTATTCTTTACAGCATGAGAATGAACTAAATCTAATAAAACAGCAATTCCCATAGAATGAGCAGTATTTATGAGATTTTTTAAGTCTTCAGGAGTACCAAACCTAGATGAGATTGCATAAAAGTTTGAAACTTGATACCCAAAAGATGCATAGTATGGATGTTCCATAATAGCCATAAGCTGAATAGTATTGTATCCAGATTTTTTTATTTTAGGAAGTATATTTTCAGTAAATTCGCTATACGTTCCGATAGATTCGTTTTCAGTAGCCATGCCTATATGACATTCATAGATTAGTGGAGAAGTTATGCTTTTTAAGTCAAATTCATTATCAGTCCAGACAAACGGAGTTTTTGGTTGCCATATTTGTCCATTAAATCCACCAAAATCCTTTTGAATTACTCTTTTTATATATAGTGGTATACGGTCAAATGTTTTTCCATTTGCAGTTACTTGTACTTTTACCTCTGATTTGTGAGGTAAGCTATCTTTACCAGGAATAAATATCTCCCAATTACCAGAACCAACTTTTTTGAGAAGATGAGATTTTCTATTCCAATTATTAAAGTCACCAATTAATGATAAACTGTCTGCATTTGGAGCCCATTCTCTGTAAAACCATCCATCATTTGTTTGATGAAAGCCATAGTAAAGGTGAGCATTTGCAAAAGAATTAAAATCTTTATAGTTAGTTAATATTTTTGATTTCACATCTTCATAGTGTTTCATTCGCTTTTTTATATCAGACTCAAATGGTTGCAGGTATACATCAATGTCTAAAATTTTAAATCTTTTTTGACTTTTCATTTTATTTCTCCTCCATAATAAATATTACATCTAAAAAATAATATTTATCTCATACTATCTTCTCTATATAATTGATATATATTATATAATCCTAATAAAAAGCTTAAACCACCAATGATTAATTTCATAATTTACCTCCTTAGTATTTACACTTATATATCATATTCATCGAAATTTAAAAGTTTGTTTAAAACTCTTTTAATAATATCATAATCAAAGCCTTTATAGGAAAGATGTTGAGAAATTTTTTGATATATTTTCTTTTTATCTTCTTTCTTTACCCTTTCAAACCTTTTTTTTGCTAGATACATAGCATTTTCAAATTCAGTATCCTTATCCAATTCAGACACAGCTTCATCAATTGTACTTCTATTGATACCTTTATTATATAGATTTTGCTTAATTCTATTTTTACCACATCTATTTAAATTAACATTTGTATTAACTATTTTTTGAGCTAATACACTATCATTTACGAGATTATAATTTTTAAGAAAATCTATAACTCTATCAATTATGTTTTCATCAAATTCTGCTGATAACTTTTCTTTTATTTTTTTTTCAGACTGGTCAGCATGAGATAAAATATTTAGTGCTTTATTTTTAGCTTTTATATACATTTCATCGTCTAAAAGAGGTTTTAATTCCTCTTCATTTATTTCATTACCCTTTTTTAAATTGAATGTATAAACAAGTTCTTTAAATATAGCAATAAAAAATTTATCATCTACATAAATATTAACTCTATCATCATTTCTTTTTTGTTGTTCTATCTTAGTAATTGTGCCCATAAATCCTCCCTTTTTGTATGTAATTATATTAACAAAAGCAACTAATAAAATTTAATAAAAAACTTACATTTATATGTTATATTTTATCAAAATTAAGACAAAATAGTAAAAAGTTATTTTTATTAAAAAGTAAAGTAAAAACATGTTAAATAATTATTTTTTAAAGCATTTTTTAGCATATAAATATAATTATATACCAAAAAAAATAAATTATAAGCTTTAAGAAATAAAAAATAATGGTACAATAGTATTATAACATTAAAAGGAGACAAAATATGAAAAGCGAAAATCTAGTTAAGAAGGCGGAATTGAAAAATACTGAAAAACTAGAGAAATTTAATCGCCATAAAGGCAAAATCAAAATAGGTATATTGGGAGGTACTTTTGACCCTATACACTATGCTCATTTAGCAACAGCAGAGTTTATTAGAGACAAGTATGACATTGACAAAATTATCTTTATACCATCAGGAAATCCACCACATAAACTATGTATCACTACAGACAAGTATGATAGATATAATATGACACTTCTAGCAACTGAAAGCAACGAAGATTTTTTAGTTTCAAAAGTAGAAATCGAAAGAAAAAAAAGGACTTATACAATAGACACATTAAAATACTTGAAGAAAAAATACAAAGATGCAGATATTTATTTTATAACAGGGGCAGATGCTATTTGTAGTGTTGAAGAGTGGAAAGATGTAAAGAAAAACTTTGAGTTAGCTACCTTTATAGCTGCGACAAGACCAGGAATTAGTTTGTTAAGGTCACAAGAGACTATAGAAAAGTTAACTAAAAAGTATGATGCTGACATTATAACAGTTTATGTTCCATCACTGGATATATCGTCCACATATATAAGGGAACAGCTAAATGAAGGCAAGTCAATACGTTACTTAGTACCCGAAAATGTAGAAAATTATTTATATGAAAATAAACTATATCAATATGGAGATGATTAAATGAACTTAGAGAATATTAACCAGAGACTAAATCAAATGCTACCAGTGGGGAGGCTTAGCCACTCAAAAAATGTTGCAAAATGTGCTGAAAAATTATGTGAGATTTATGGGTGTGACAAAGAAAAAGCTTGTTTAGCAGGAATGATTCATGATTGTGCAAAGTATTTAAGCGATAAAGAAATAGAAGATTATGTAAATAAGTATGAAATATACTTAGACCCAATAGAGGATGGAAATCGCTCTCTATCTCATAGTGTAATTGGGTCATACATATGTAAGTATGAGTTTGGAATAGAAGATGAAGATGTTATAAATGCAATCAAATATCATACAACAGGAAGAGAAGATATGTCTCTTTTAGAAAAAATAATTTACATAGCAGATTTAATTGAAGAAGGAAGAAAATTCCCAGTTGTAGATACATTAAGAGACTTAGCATATGGGGGAAAGCTTGATGAAGCACTTTTGACTTCTTTTAATAATACTTTAATGTTTGTTATCAATAAAGAAGAAGAGATACATCCAAGAACAGTTATGGCAAGAAACTATCTAATTAAAGAAAAGTTATTATAAAAAACCTGCATAAAGGTAAATATATTAATAAATTTAAAGTTGACTATGTTACAAAATCGTATTAATATGTTACAATAACTAAGTGTACTTTAATTAGGAAAGTGAGGAATTTTATATGACAGTGGAACAAATGACAAAAATAGCATATGATGCCATAGAAGATAAACTGGGTCAAGATACAGTTATAATAAATATAGGAAAGGTTTCTAGTTTGTGTGATTACTTTATTATCACTACAGCATCTTCTCAGAGACAGGTAAAAGCTATTGCTGATAATGTAGAAGATGAATTATCAAAACTAGGACTAGAACCAAGAGGAAAAGAAGGACAAAGCACTCAAACTTGGGTACTTCTTGATTATGGAGATGTAATGGTTCATGTATTTAATGAGGAAAACAGAGGATTTTATAATTTAGAAAAATTATGGAAAGATGCACCTTATATAGATATTGACACATTAGCATAAACATGATAATATATGTTATTATAATTAGAAAATTTCAAAAATTATATTAAATTGAATAGACTAGAGCAGTAAAAGACTATATTTTTTCAGAGAGTTAGTGGCAGGTGAGAACTAATATTATATAACTTTGAACTTACTAGATTGAAATCTATTTTCCGTAGCTGGATTAAAAGCTATCTAAGAGGGTCTATATAATGTAGGCTAATTAGGGTGGTACCGCGAAGATTTATCCTCGTCCCTAAACGTAAGTTTAGTGACGAGGATTTTTTATTTTCAAGGAATTATTTGGAAATTATAAGTAAATAATATTAAATAAGGTAGTTGAACACAACTAAAATAGGAGGCAAAATATGAGCGTATATAATTTTAAAGAAGTAGAATCGAAATGGCAAAAAATTTGGAAAGACAATAATCAATACAAAATGGATACAGCACAAACTGAAAAACCTAATTATTACACATTAGAAATGTTCCCTTATCCATCTGGAAAGATACACATGGGTCATGTTAGAAACTATTCTATAGGTGATGTTGTCGCAAGATTCAAAAAAATGGAAGGGTATAATGTACTTCATCCAATGGGATGGGATTCTTTTGGTTTACCAGCTGAAAATGCTGCTATAAAGCATGGGATACATCCACACAAATGGACAATGGAAAATATAGAAGAAATGAAAGAACAATTAAATTTATTAGGCCTTAGCTATGATTGGGATAAAGAAGTAGCAACTTCAACTCCAGAATACTATAGATTTACTCAAGAGATATTTTTGAAATTTTTAGAACATGGACTTGCATATAAGAAAAAATCTTATGTTAACTGGTGTCCTTCTTGTGAGACTGTTCTTGCAAATGAGCAAGTTGTTCAAGGAGCATGTGAGAGATGTAAAGCAACAGTATTAAAGAAAGATTTAGAGCAATGGTATTTTAAGACTACTGAATTTGCAGAAGAATTACTTAATGATTTAGATACATTAGATGGATGGCCAGAAAAGGTTAAAATAATGCAAAAAAATTGGATAGGTAAGAGTACAGGAGCAGACTTAGTTTTTGATATAGATGGAACTGATAAGTCTATGACAGTATTTACAACTAGACCAGATACAACTTATGGAGTTACTTATATGGTACTTGCTCCAGAACATGAGTTAGTTAAAGAATTGGTTGATGGTACTGAATATGAAGCAGAGGTTGAAGCTTTTGTTCAAAAAATGCACACTATGACAGAAATAGAAAGAACAGCGGCTGATGTAGAAAAAGAAGGAATGTTTATAGGTAGATACGTTATAAATCCTTTAAATGGTAAGAAGGTTCCTCTATGGATAGCTAATTATGTGCTAGTTGAATATGGAACTGGAGCTATAATGGCGGTTCCTGCACATGATGAAAGAGATAGAGAATTTGCTGAGAAATATAATTTAGATATAATAGATGTAATAACAGAAGATAACAAAATGATAAACTCAGAAGAGTTTAATGGATTAGATGCTTCAGAAGGATTTGAAGGAATAATAGATAAATTAGAAAAAGAAGGTAGAGGAAAGAGAACTATTAACTATAGATTAAGAGACTGGTTAGTTTCAAGACAAAGATATTGGGGTTGTCCTATACCTGTAGTTTACTGTGATGAATGTGGAATAGTTCCAGTTAAGAAAGAAGATTTACCAGTTCTTTTACCAACAGACGTTGAGTTTACTGGAAAAGGGGAATCTCCACTTACTACTTCAAAGCAATTTATGTCAACAACTTGTCCTCACTGCGGAAAACCAGCTAGAAGAGAAGTTGACACTATGGATACATTTGTAGATTCTTCTTGGTATTTCTTGAGATATGTGGATAGCAATAATGAAAATGAGCCATTTAGTAAAGAGTTAGTTAATAGATGGCATCCAGTAGACCAATATATAGGCGGAGTAGAACATGCTATAATGCACTTGCTTTATGCAAGATGGTTTGTAAAAGCATTTAAGAGTATGGGTATGGTAGATTTTGATGAGCCATTTAAAAACTTACTTACTCAAGGAATGGTTCTTATGGATGGTTCTAAAATGAGTAAATCTAAAGGTAATACAGTATCACCTATGGATATAATTGATGAGTATGGAGCAGATACTGCAAGACTTTTCGTATTATTTGCAGCACCACCAGAAAGAGATTTAGACTGGTCAGAGCAAGGTGTTGATGGATGCTTTAGATTCTTAAATAGAGTTTATAGATTGGTTGATGAGTTAGCAGATGTAGTTAAAAAGGACGTAGAGTTTGGAGAATTAAATTCTCAAGATAAAGATATGAGATATACTATACATTCTACACTTAAAAAAGTTACAGCTGATTTAAGTGAAAAATTTGGATTCAATACTGCTATATCAGCTCTTATGGAATTAATAAATGATATGTATAAATACAAAGAGTTAGATAATATAAATGAAGCAGTTATAAAAGAAGGTGTACAAACTATAGTAACTATAATTTCACCATTTGCACCTCATTTAGGTGAAGAATTATGGACTATGATAGGTAAAGATGGAAGCGTATTTGATATAGATTGGCCTAAGTATGATGAAAAAGCTTTAGTAAAAGATGAAATAGAAGTTGTTGTACAAGTTAATGGAAAAGTTAGAGGAAAATTAACTGTTAACTCAAATATATCTAAAGAAGAAATGGAAAAAGTAGCTTTAGAAGATGAAAAAATAAAAGGATTAGTTGGAGGCAAAACTATAGTTAAAGTTGTTGCTGTACCTAAGAAGTTAGTTAATGTAGTTGTGAAATAAATCAAAACTATAAGATAAAATAAGACCCCTATTACAAATTAATTAAAAATTTGTAATAGGGGTTTATTGTTTTAAACTTTATTATAATTAACAGTAGATTCCTTTTTCAAAGAAATCTTTGATTTCATCAAGATTATCAGTTTTTCCAAGTGCCAAGATAAGTTTTATTCTAGCTTTTTGACCTGGAAGGTCTCCACCAAATATACATCCAAGATTTTTTAAATCTCTACCAGAACCATAATAACCATAGCTATCAAACACTCTACCTGAGTGGCATCTAGAAACTATAACAACAGGAAGCCCTTTTTCTCTAGCATATTCAACGCCAGAAAGCATCTGAGGAGGAATATTACCTCTACCCATTGCCTCAATAACTATACCTTTATATCCACTATCAACAGCAAATCTTATAAAGTCTGCATTTTCTCCTACATATGCTTTAAATAAAGCAACTTTAGATTCTACTTTATCAGTATCTATAATTGTTCTATTTACGATATCTCTTGTAAGAACAAGTTCATTACAGTCAATTATTCCTAATGGGCCACTAGTTAAAGATTTAAATGTATTTAAAGAAAGAGTATTTGTTTTAGTAGCTTCAGAAGCCAATAATACTTCATTGTTTAAAACTACGAGAACACCTTTGCCCATAGCATCTTTAGATACAGCAGTACAAACTGATGCAGATAAATTACTTGAACCATCATATCCAAGCTCAGAGCTACTTCTCATAGCACCTGTGACTATTACAGGTTTGATATTATCAATTGTAAGGTCTAGAAAATAAGCTGTTTCTTCTAAACTATCTGTACCATGTGTTATTACAACTCCTGTAATATCTTTTCTAGCTAATAAATCATTTACATAATTTTTTAATTCCATCATTCTATAAGGTGTTATATGAGGTCCTGGAATTTCATCAAAGTTAAAGACCTCAACATCTGCAACTTTATCAATGTTGGTAACCATTGATAATATTTGTTCCCCTGATAAGGTTGGTATAGCAGCTCCCACTTTATCATCTACTGTCATAGATATAGTTCCACCAGTAAAAACTATGGCAACTTTTTTCTTAATACTCATACTATTCTCTGCCTTTCATAAATAAAATTTATAATTCCGATAGGATTATATCAAAAAAAGTAGCTAAGGTCTACATAAATTCTTTTATTCATATAATTTAGATATTTCAGTGTAATAGAACTATTTAATAGTTTTTTGCCATTCAGTAACGTAGCTATTTAGTATTTCTCTTATGGCTTTTCCTATCTTAGTGTAAGCTTCATCATATAAATTTGCTAGAGATATTCTAATTGACCATTCAGGGCCATAGAATCCATTTCCACTAAGTAAGACTACAGAATAGTCATTAGCTAATTTATAAAGAACATCTACTGGAGTGGAATTTTTATTTATAAATTTAAATAAGTCTTCTCCATAGTTTAATTTAGCCCATTCTTCAATATCAAACTGAGTATAATATGCAGCATTATTTTTACTTTCGTTAATTGGAAGCTCTAAAGCTTCAAATAATAACTTCTGACGTCTATGACAAATACTCATATTAAGTTTTTTGTAGGCATCAACTTTGTCAATTAAGGCAAAGGCAGAGAAAAATGCCATTTGTACTTGCTGAGGAGTAGAAAGACCCGCAGTATGATTAAGAGCAACAAGTCTACTATCAGCAACAACTCTTTCCATAAATGAAAGACTAGAAGGATTAAGACTCATATCACTGTAACGCTTATCTACTGATTTTTTTAGTTCTCCAGTTAAATCATTTATCTTCTTATCAAAAACATTCTTCTTATGAAGTGCAAATGTACCAAGTCTCCATCCTGTAACTCCAAAATATTTTGAATAAGAATAAACTCCAACAGTGTTGTAAGGAAGTTTTGACATTAATGATGAAAAGTCTTCTACAAAAGTTCCATACACATCATCTGATATTATCATTAAATCTTTGTTATAATTCTCAATCACATCTATTAGGTTATTACAAGATGTGTCATCCATAGCTATAGATGCAGGATTATTTGGATTGACAACAAATAAAGCTTTAATAGACTTGTCACGAAGTTTTTCTAATTCTTTTTTTGTGTATTGCCATGTATGAGCACCTTTTTCATCAACTTCATTAGCATTTATATTTACAACTTTAAAATCGTAACGAGGAAGATTAGGTATTTCAAGATAAGGTGTAAATATTGGAGTCATTAAAGCTATAGTATCACCTTTTTTTAGGAGTTCATTAGCCATTAATGAATCAAAAATATAACACATGGCAGCTGTAGCACCTTCAACAGCAAAAATCTCTACATCACCATATTTACCTGATATATCGTATTTCATTTCTTGAACTAAGTAATCATGCACTATTTTTTCCATATGAGGTAACATTCTATCTGGAAGTGGATAGTTATCACCAATGATTCCATCGGCTAATTCATGAACAAATTCATCTCCATCAAATCCAAGTTCATTTATACCAAAGTTTATAATATCTCTAGCTAAATATGCTCCAGGCATATCTATATTTTCATTTATAAATTTAAAAAATCTTTCTTTTATACCTTTCTTTTGAGGCATTCCAGCCAAGTGACCTAAATCCCAATTAGAACGAGTTTCAGTAATAGCAAAATGACCAAAAGTAAAAAAAGCTTCTCTGGCAGTTGAGCAAGTCCAGTTTGGATTACCACGACCTGCATCAAGTAATTCCCTGTTATTTTCCTTTGCAGTGTATTTTGCAATATCTATTAATTTGTCCTTAAATTCAAAAGGGCTTATTTTTCCATATATGTTTTTGATTTCTTTATAAGTATTATTTTTCATGTTAAATTCCTCCTTATGTAATAAGTTTCACATTTTTATAATAAAATAAACAAGTTACCAAAATGATTATACTTTAATTATAATAGGTTTATAGAAAAAGTAAAGTATAAAATTAAAATGATTATTCTATTTAACCTTATTAAATGTATATTAAAATAAAAAATACCTTTTAATAAAAAATGATTACTATATAAAATAAAACTTCAATTTGATTGGCATTTTAGTTTTTTTATTATATTTTATTATTAATGTATAGTTTTCTAATTTTGAATAAAAATAAAGTAAAACTTTCTTTTACATTGAAGTTGTTTAGTAATATATATTTATTATTATTTTGTTGACTTTAATAAGGTTAAAAAAAGCTAAAAAAATAGTCTATAAGTAAATAAAATAATATAAAATACAAATTTTAATAAAAATAATAAAGAATACATTGTTATTTTGATAAAATTGTAAAATATATTTTTAAATTATCATTTAATGTAATTTAAACGAATTGAAGATATGTGTTTATTGTATTCAATTGTTGTATTTTTAGTTTTTTTGTGATTAATTAAAAAATTATAAAAATCGTTTACATGTTGATTTTTAAAAAAAAAAGATATAGAATTATATATAAAGTAATAAACAAAAATTGGATTTACGGGAGTGGAATAAAATGATAAATGTTACCTTAACAGATGTAAAAGAAGCTAGAGAGACCATTAAAGACATAGTTAAAAAAACTGATTTACTTGAAAGCGTTAAACTTAGCGAAAAAACAGGTGCAAAGGTGTTCTATAAATGTGAAAACCTTCAAAAAACAGGTTCTTTTAAATTAAGAGGAGCTTGTAACAAAATAGCAAGTTTAACAGATGAAGAAAAAGCAAGTGGAGTTATAGCTTCAAGTGCAGGAAATCATGCTCAAGGTGTTGCATTAGGGGCGAAAATGACTGGTATAAAATCTACAATAGTAATGCCAGCAACTGCACCTTTAGCAAAAGTTAGTGCAACTAAAGGGTATGGAGCAGAAGTAGTTTTAAATGGTGCGGTTTATGATGATGCATATGCAAAAGCTGTTGAAATACAAAAAGAAACAGGAGCAACTTTCTTACATCCATTCAATGATAAATATGTTATAGCAGGACAAGGAACTATATCTCTTGAAATTTTCGAACAATTAGACAATAAAGTTGATACTATATTATGCCCAGTTGGTGGTGGAGGAATCATCTCTGGTATTGCTGTTGCAGCAAAAGCATTAAATCCTAATGTTAAAATAGTTGGTGTTCAAACTGCAAATATACCTTCAATGAAAGAATCGGTTAAAAATGGAAAAGTAACAACTGCATTTAATGATACTACAATAGCTGATGGTATAGCTGTTAAAACTCCAGGAGATTTAACTTTTGAAATAATACATGAATTAGTTGATGAAATAGTTGTGGTTGAAGAAACAGAAATTGCAGAATCAATATTATTTATGATGGAAAGTCAAAAGATAGTTTCAGAAGGTGCCGGAGCTGTATGTACAGCTGCTATATTAAGTGGTAAGTATGTACCAGCAAAAGATGAAAATGTAGTTTGTATAATATCTGGTGGTAATATAGACATAAATACATTATATAGAATAATAGGTGTTGCTTTAGCTAAAGAAGGAAGAAGATATTCATTTAGTACAATTATGGAAGACAAGCCAGGAAACTTTGCTGAATTAACTAGAATAATAAGTGAGAATGGTGGAAACATTTTAAGTGCTAATCAAGGTAAATTATCAGCAGGGGAAGCTCTAGGAAAACAAAGTGCGGAATTTATATTAGAGACAATAGATTATGACCATATAGCTAAAATAAAGAAAGCTATAGAAGAAAAAGGTTTTAAAATTATAGAATTATAATAAAAAGTGTATATAATATACAAGAAAAATAGTATAATAGTGTATAAAGATACATTTTATGTGTATTAGATTAACGAATTAGGAGGATTTTAAAATGAAACATGAAGTAATACATACTAATGATGCACCAGCAGCTTTAGGACCATACTCTCAAGCTATAAAAGCTGGAAACTTATTATTTGTATCTGGACAAGTTCCTCTTGTACCAGAGACTATGGAAGTAGTTGAAGGAGATGTACAAGCTCAAACTGCTCAATCTTTAAAAAATCTTAAAGCTATATTAGCTGAAAGTGGAGCTGATTTTTCAAATGTAGTAAAAACTACAGTATTTATAAAAGATATGAATGAATTTGGAGCTATAAACGAAGTTTATGCTGAATATTTTGGAGAAAATAAACCAGCAAGAGCTTGTGTAGAAGTTGCTAGATTACCAAAAGACGTTAAAGTTGAAATAGAAGTAATAGCTGTATTATAAGAATATATAATTTGGAACATGTAGCTATTAGATTAGGCATGAATTCTTGGGTATTTTTATCCTAAGGATTCATGCCTTTTTGCAGGTCTTTTATCAAATGTATTCACAAATATAGGACAATCTATTAAAATAAAGAGTGATATTTTTAGAAGAATGGAGTGATACAATGAACATTATAAATAAAATTTTCTGGCAAGAAGATAGAATTAGTATGATTACAAATCATTTAGAGGCAGATAAACATAGCCATTGGATGTTACAATTATTTATAGGAATAGAAGATAGCATTGAAATAATAGTCAATGAAAAATTAGTTAAATGTAATTGTATCGTAGTAGATAAAAATATCTCTCACTCATTTTCAGCAAGAAAAAAAGTTTATTATTCTGCTCTTATTGAACCTACATCTATATTTGCAGAACAGCTTACCTCAAAAATGAATGATTTTGGATATTGGATATGTGAAAAAGATGGATTAGATGAATTACGTCAACAAGGAACTTTTTTGATATATCAATCCAGTGAAGAACAATATTTAAAGTTCATGAAAATGCTTAACAGCTATTTGAGTTTCCCTGCAACTATTAAATACTATGATGATAGAATTACCGAGTTGCTTCATTTATTACATACTTGTAATTGTTATAATCATACGATATCAAATTTTGCATATAAAGTGGGACTATCAGCAAGTAGATTATCACACCTTTTTAAAGAGCAAATTGGGATACCTTTAAAAAGCTATATTTTACTTCATCAAATGGAGTGTGCTTTCAGAGAATTGCTTTCTGGAAAAAGTGTTACTGAAGCTTCTATGATTGCTGGATTCGATACTCCATCACACTTTGCAGGAACAGTTAAGCGTATGATGGGAATGCCCGTTTCTTTATCTTTAAAAGATAGCGAGTTTTTGAAAGTATATTAAATATTCTCGTTATATAATGAAGTTGTACTAAGAAAGGGGATTTTTTATGAATAAAGAATATTTAGAAGAAACAAAGATGCTAAACTATAATGACCCACAACTTAAGGTTTTGGTATCACTTAAGAAGTGGTTAGATTTAGATGATTTTCATAAAATAAAATCTATTTATGAGTTTGTCCAAAATGATATTTTATTTGGCTATAATGCTTCTGATATGTTGAAGGCAACACAGGTACTAAATGAAGGTATGGGACAATGTAATACAAAAGCTACTCTTTTAATGGCATTATTACGTTCAGTGAATATACCTTGTAGGCTTCATGCTTTTAATGTAACAAAAGACTTTCAACGAGGTGCTACATCTAAATTGATTTCACTATTAGCACCAAAATATATTCTTCATACTTGGGTAGAGGTATTTTATCAAGATAAATGGATTGCTTTAGAGGGAGTAATAACTGATAAAAAATATTTAGAAGCAATTCAGAAGAAATTTATTAATCAGAATGGAATATTCAAAAAGTATGCAATAGCCACAAATGATTTGAAAAACACATCTATTGATTGGGATGGTAAAGATACTTTTATTCAAAAAGAAGCTATAGCATATGATTATGGTGTTTTTTCTTCACCAGATGTATTTTTCTCTACTCATTCACAACATCTATCAAAATTAAAAAACTTCATATATGTGCATCTTATTAGAAAAATAATGACAAAAAATGTATGTAAGATTAGAAACAATTATTTTGGTAAAAATAACTGAGTGTTTGATGTATAGGGACTATATAGGAAAATATAGCATAATTAAAAATGTGCTGATTAAAATAGGTAAAAAGGAGTTGTCATAGAGCAAACTTAAATTGTTCATATGACAACTCCTTTTTTATTAATTTCTTTTTGTTAACCTCTAATAATTTGACGTTCTTTTATAAAACATATAGAAATAACTAAACCAATAAATGCAAGAGTTGCAGCTGTTGAAAATGCAACATCCATTCCATGTATGTTAGACAGAATAGCTGAACTCATATGTGCTTTTTTAGTGGCAGATGTCATTATAGTAATAAGTACAGCAGAACCTATAGCACCAGATATTTGTCTAAGAGTACTATTTATTGCTGTAGCATGAGAAATAAGCTCTCTATCTAGGGATTTAAGTCCCCATGTAGTTAATGGCATTAGAACTAGTGAAATACCAATCATACGTATACAATACATCAATGATACATGAATTAAAGATGTATCTTTACCTAAAAAAGCGAAAGACAAAGTTCCTAAAAATAAACAGCCAGTTCCCAATATTGATAAAGCTTGAGGTCCGTATTTATCTAAATGACGACCTGCAACTGGATTTAATACAACCATCAGTATAGCACCTGGCATCATTAAAGAACCTGAAACTAATGCAGAAAAACCTCTTACAGATTGGATATATAGAGGAATCATTAATGTAGCAGACATCATTGAAGCGTATACAATCATAATCAATATTGTAGAAATTAAAAATGGTTTGTTTTTAAAAACTCTCAATTCCAAAAATGGTTCTTTAGATTTTAATTGGCGTAATGTAAATAAGATTAATGATATAAATCCTATAATTATTGGTAAATATGTGGCAATATTAGTCCATCCATAATTACCTTGATTAGTAAATCCAATCAACAAACCACCAAACCCTAGAGAAGATAGTATTATTGAAGGTATATCTAATTTTAGTTTTTGAGCTTCTCCAACATTTTTTAATAGAATAAATGAAAGTATAACGTCTAATATAGCAATGGGTGAGAGAAGTAAAAATAAACTATGCCAACCAAATGAATCTACCAACCATCCAGATAAAGTTGGTCCTATAGCTGGAGCAAATCCTACTGTAATACCGACTAAACCCATAGCTGCACCACGTTTTTCTACAGGACATAAATAAAGTATAATAACTTGTAATAGTGGCATTAAAGAACCAGAACCTACTGCTTGTAATACACGAGCAACTAACATAGTTGAAAAATTATTAGAAAAAAGTGCAATGACACATCCTAGAGAAAATATAGTCATTGATGTAATAAACAATTTTCTAGTACTAAACCTATTTATTAAGTAAGCTGTTGTGGGTACAATAATACCTGCAATAAGTAGATAAATAGTTGTTAACCACTGACCAACATCAGCAGTAATTTTAAAATCTGACATTATATTAGGTAATGCAGTTGATAATAATGTTTGGCTAAGAGAGCTTATAAAAGCACCAGTCATTACGATTGCTATTATTAAATTTCCTTTTTTGTTATTACTTTGGGTTTCCATGATTTATAACGTCTCCTTTTTTAATTGATTTTTAATACTGTTCAATAAAAGTACCTTTGGTCTCAAAATGTCTTCTTTTTCTAAATATGTAATCATTGCATCCATAATTAAAGAATCATATTGTTGATTTTTTTCCTCGATATATAATTTTTGTGTTGCTTCTAGTAACTTGGGGTTTTCAAGGAGTGAAGTATCCGTTTTTATTAGTTCCTCTATATCTTGTATCGTTTTAAAAAATAGCGATTTATTATGAATGGAAAAGTAGGCTTCATCTTCTTGTTCATATAAAAACATTGATTTTTCAATTAAAGGATTTAGATTATTAATATTTTCTACTACTAAATCTAAAATTTGTATAGTGAATTCAGCAATAAAGTATACATTCACTTCTCTCTTTTGTATGTGAATAATATACGTAAACTGATGAATTAGTGCATCTAATAAGAAAACTAAATCGAATATATTGTTTTCTATTTTATCCCCATAGTTATCGAATAAACTGAGTTTGTATTCATTCAATAAGTTAGCTCGAGATTTTTTTTGTAATTTACTTGTAGTATTACGTTGAGCTTCAGAAAAATTTTCTCTTATATAGGTATTTATAGTAGTTCTAGAAAAAATATTTTCCCATACAGCGATTATCTTTCTTCTTAACTTCTCAGATGATGGAATATCATTGTTTTCATTGATGGAATGTATAATTTCTAAGAATTTTTCATCATAATAATTGATTATTTCACAGATAAAAATTTCTTTAGTTTCAAAATGTTTATAAAAAGTAGCTTTAGACATTTTACATTCTTTGACAATATCCAGTATCGAAGTATTTTGAAAACCTTTTTGGTCAAAAATTCTTTGTGCAATAGTTATAATAAGTCTTTGCTTATCCGTCACTTTACTATCTCCTTTCATATAAAAACATAAAGTACTAAAGAGTACTTATGAGTTTCTATAGATATATTATACACTATTTGGAAAAAAAATCAATATATGTACCATTAACCTGAGAATTTTGAGAAATTTGTTGTTGTTTTTAGTCATATAGAGAAGAAATTAAGAATTTCGTAAGAATACTTTAACTATATTGCAATAAATTAGTGGTATGATTATACTAAGAAAGAAAATGTCTTGAAATTTTTCTGTATCAAATACTAATTATGGAGGTGTAGTATATGAAAAAGAAAACTTGTCTAGCCATAATTTTTGCTCTATGTATAGTTTTTGTAGGAATGTTTATTGATAGTTCTAGCGCAGGAAAGAAAATTATGATATCTGAATTAAGTAAATACAGGAGAGGCGTAAATGTATTAGCAATAAATAATATTATAGTAGCAAATAAGAAATATAGCTTACCGAAGGATTATTCTCCACAAGAGAGTAATGAAGCCAAAGATGCTTTTTATAAAATGAATAAAGAGGCTCAAAAGTCAGGATTAAATTTAAAAGCTTTTAGTACATATAGAAGTTATGAATATCAAGATAAATTATTTAAATCGTATGTAAAAGAACATGGAGAGAAAGAGGCAAATAGATTTTCAGCTAAGCCTGGAGAAAGTGAACATCAAACTGGACTTGCTTTTGATATTGGAGGAAATGACCAATCTAGTTGGGCAAATCAGAAGTTTAATAATACAAAAGAAGCTAAGTGGTTGTATGAAAATGCATATAAGTATGGTTTTATACTTAGATATCCAAAAGGTAAAGAGAATATAACTGGATATATGTATGAATCTTGGCATTATAGATATGTTGGGACTGAACATAGCAAAAACTTTGCAATGAATAACTTGACTTTAGAAGAATATTTACATATAGACTAAGTTATAAATTGTTAAATTTAGGTTAAAACAAAAAAATAAACTGGACTATCAATCATGTAAGATGATATAATGTAAATACAATTTAAGATAACTACTCGAAGGGGAGTAGCTTACACGAAAGTGGTAATTAATCGTCAAGACAGTAGAAATACTCGGTTAATTAGCAAGGAATTCCTTGATAGCAAGACCTTCAAAATAAGCATTAGGTATGTTTGTTTTGGGGTCTTTTTTTATTCAAGGAATTTTTATTTAAAAAAAATTTAAATTTCAAGTATACATAAGAGCCCCCAAACATAAAATAAATTTATTAAAGAGGAGGGCAACAAATGTCTTACAAAAGTACTTATCAAGAAGTAATTAAAAATTTAGACTCAAGCTTATCTGGTTTGAGTAAAGAAAGAGCAGAAGAGCTATTAGAAAAAAATGGAGCTAATGAATTAAAAGAAGCAGATAAAGTTCCTACGTATAAGCTTTTCTTAGAGAGTTTTAAAGACCCTTTAGTAATAATTCTATTAATAGCTGCTTTAGTACAAATATTTTTAGGTGAAACTGTTGAGTCTATAATAATTTTTGCAGTTATTATTATAAACTCTGTTTTAGGTGTCGTACAAACAAAGAAAGCAGAAAGTTCATTAGAAAGTTTGAAAAATTTATCTGCACCAAACGCAAAGGTAATAAGAGACAATAAAAAAATGACAATTCCAGCAAAAAATTTAGTAGTTGGAGATATTGTATTCTTAGAAGCTGGCGATTACATACCAGCAGATGGAAGACTTATAGAAGCACAATCTCTGAAGGTTGTAGAAGGTATGTTAACTGGAGAATCAGAGCCAGTTTTAAAGCATACAGAAAAAATAAGTGAAGATGTAAGTTTAGGTGACCAGAAGAATATGGTATTTAGTGGTGCCGTGGTTGTTTATGGTAGAGGTTCTTTTGTAGTAACTGGAATAGGTATGGATACTGAGATGGGTAAAATAGCAGGACTTTTAGAAAGTGCTGAAAATAAACTTACTCCATTACAACAAAAGATAGAGGATTTTAGTAAAAAACTTGGTGTAGGTATTGTAATACTTGCTCTTTTAATATTTATAATTCAAGTAGCAAGAAATTACTTTATGGCTGGAAATGGAGAAATGACACAAATCATTCTCGATTCATTCATGTTCTCTGTAGCAGTGGCAGTGGCAGCTATACCAGAAGCTTTGTCATCAATAGTAACGATAGTATTGGCTGTTGGAACAAACAGTATGGCGAAAAAACAAGCTATAATAAGAAAATTACCAGCAGTAGAAACTTTAGGTTCAACAAGTGTTATATGTACTGATAAAACAGGTACTCTTACACAAAATAAAATGACAGTTGTTGATTATTATATGTATGGAACTAACAATGATGAGTTAAATAAGGAAAAAGTAAACTATTCTTATCATGCTAAATTATTGACTATGGTTTCTACGTTATGTAATGATTCTCATATAACTAGTGATGGTAAAGAAGTTGGTGACCCAACAGAAGTAGCATTAATAAATTATTCAAGTAAAAATGATTTAGATTATGATAAATTAAGAAGTAAATATATTAGAATCAATGAAATACCCTTTGACTCAGATAGAAAGCTTATGTCTACTGTAAATAGCATATATGGAGACTATATAATGTTTACAAAAGGAGCTCCAGATATTGTATTTAGCAGATGTAAATACGCTTTAAAAAATGGTTCAAAAGTAGATATAACAGATGAGATAATAGAAGAATATAAGCATAAAAATGAAGAATTTTCAAATAGGGCACTTAGAGTATTGGCATTTGCAATAAAAGATGTTCCAGAAGAAGGTTTTACACCTTCAATTGACGACGAACATGATATGACTTTAGTTGGAATAATGGCAATGATAGACCCACCAAGAGAAGAAGTAATGGATGCTGTAAGAGAAGCAAAGAGTGCTGGTATAAAAACTGTTATGATAACTGGTGACCATAAAACAACAGCAGCGGCAATTGCAAAAGAAATTGGTATAATGGAAGAGGGAGACTTAGCCCTTACTGGAAAAGAACTTGATGCTTTAAGTGAAGAAGAATTATATAAAAAACTAGAAAGTATAAGTGTATATGCTAGAGTTTCACCAGAAAATAAAATTCGTATAGTAAAAGCATGGCAACATAAAAATAATATAACTGCTATGACTGGTGATGGTGTAAATGATGCACCAGCATTGAAACAAGCAGATATAGGAATAGGTATGGGAAGTGGTACTGATGTGGCAAAAGATGCATCTGCCATGGTACTAGTTGATGATAACTTTGCAAGTATAGTAAATGCTGTTGAAGTTGGTAGAACAGTATACAGCAATATAATAAAAGCAATTACTTATTTGTTTGCAGGAAACTTAGGAGCTATAGTGGCTATATTGTTTGCAGTATTTGCAGGTTGGTCAAATCCATTTACAGCTTTACAACTTTTATTTATAAACTTAGTAAATGACTCTTTACCAGCAATTGCATTGGGATTTGAAAAGTCAGAAAAAAATATAATGAATAAACCTCCTAGACATCCAGATGAAAGTATACTAGCAGGAGGAACATTGAAGGCAGTAGCTATAAGAGGGTGTATAATAGGTATAGTTACAATAATTGCACAATATATAGGATTACAAGTGTCTCCAGAACTTGGAGTAGCTATGGCATTCTCAACATTGATATTAGCTAGAATAATGCAGACATTACCTGCACGTTCTAATAATCAAACAGTAATAAAGCTAGGTTTTTTCAGTAATAAATATGTTATAGGAGCAGTTTTAATTTGCTTTGGGCTTTACTCTTTAACACTAATACCAGTGTTAAGAGGTATATTCTCTATACCAACAGTATTTGGACTATATCAATTAGGAATTTGTTTAGGTTTAGCATTACTTTCATCAATATTAATGGAGCTTAACAAGTTAATTAATAGAAATACAGTAAAATAATTAAAAAATCAAAGGGGCATATTAGTTTTAACAATATGCCCCTTATATAATTTACTCTATATTATCAATTATTTGGAATGCTTTTATAACTTCAGGAAGTTCTTTTTCTTCAGGCATTCTAAATCTTATAAAATTTTTATCAAGCCCAGTGAAGTCACTACCAGATATAACTCTTATTTTTAACTTTGCAAATTCTTGTTGTAAATCTACATCTTTGTTTTTATGTTCAACTGTCATTATTGATACAGTATCATTAGTTTCAGCTATATTAAGGTTTTTCCATGGAATTAATAACTGATTTTTTATAGCTTGTGTTTTTTCCTTTAATTCTTCTATAAATTGAACATCATCTAATAAATTGGCTGCAATACTACGAGATATTTCAGATACTTCGTAAGGAGTAGAAATCTTTTTAATAGGGTCAACAAGTTCTTTTGGAAGAACTGCATATCCTGCTCTTAGTCCTGCTAGACCAAAACCTTTTGAAAATGTTTTTAAGACAATTACATTATCGTAATTATTTAGAAGTTTTACAGCTGAATTTTCTTTTGGCATGTATTCACCATAAGCTTCATCTACCATAACTGCGATATTATATTTAGATGCTTCTTTTACTATGTTTTCAATTGATGATAAAGGTATAATTTGTCCTGTAGGATTGTTTGGATTGTCTATGTAAATTACTTTGTATTCTGGATTTATTTTTTCAATAAATTCTTTTTCATTAAATTTGAAATTATCCTCTTTCTTTAAAAGAACGTAATCATAAATAGCCCCATGCATTTTTATGTCTGTCTCATATTCTGAGAATTGAGGTGAATATCCTAAAACCTTATCTCCTTTTTCAACAAATAGTCTATTTAAAAGGTAAATAACATGTATAGAGCCATCTGCCAAACAAATTCTATCAATGTCTAATGTTATGAAGTCTTTCCAATAATCAACTATATTGTCCTTTAAGGCAATTGAATGAGGGTATCCTCTTATCATATCAAATTCTAGAGCATTAAAAGCTTCTACAGCTTTATCTGAGTAAGATACTGTATTTATTCCTTCACCACAGTCTATCTCAAATACATTTTCTGAATGCCCAGATTCTATTGCATAACTTTTTTTCAACTGCATTTCAATAGCTTTGTTAATTTTTAATTTCATAGTTTATCACTCCTTATTTAGTCAATAGTAAATGTTATAAAAGTCGCTAGATTTAAAATATTATGAAAATATATAATAGTAAAAAATGAATATAAATATTATAATAGCTCACTTTATTTAATATGATTATATATCATATATTGTAAAATTTCTAGCATTATAAGACTATAAATTAAAAATATTCAGAAAAATACTACAAGAAACGATTTATTTTGCTCTTAAAATGAGTTAAATGGATGTTATTAATTTTGTAAATTGAAATAGTTTAAGTATAAAGTTATGATATAATCTAATAAGGGTAATTCTTTAGATTATATTAAGGAAATAGAGGTATACAATAAAAAGTTATGGAGTTGGATTATGGGATATAAATTAATTGTAACAGATATGGATGGAACTTTATTAGGAAATAATCATAAGGTTACAGATGAAAATAAAACTGCACTACAAGAAGTTATAGAGTGCGGTATTAATGTAACTTTAGCAACAGGAAGAGCCTTCGATTCAGCTAAATGCAATGTAGATTTTCTTAAAGAAGATATGCCAATAATAGCTTGTAATGGTTCATTGATAAGAGAGCAAAATGGAAATATAATATATTCAAATAAAATTGACACAGCAACATGTTTAAATATCTTAGATGTATTGGACAAATACGATATTTACTATCAGTGTAATAGTATAGATTCTATGCTTTCAAGAAAAATAGAGGGACGTGAGGACAAGTTAAGTATATTTTTAGGTAATGAGACAGAAGTAATTGTAAAAGACGATTTAAGAGATGAAATTTTAAAAAATGATATACTAAAATTTGTAATCATAGAAGAAAAAAATCCTTCTATTTTAGATGAGATAAGAAAAGAATTGATAAAGGTTCAAGGTATAAAGATAACTTCTTCATGGCCAAACAATATTGAAGTTATGAATGAAGGTGTTGATAAAGGCAATGCAGTTAAGTTTTTAGCTGAAAAGATGAATATAGATAGGGAAGATATAATTGCATTTGGAGATAATTATAATGATATAGAGATGATAAAATTTGCTGGTCTTGGAATAGCTATGGGAAATGCAGAAGAATTAATTAAACAAGAAGCTGATTATGTTACAGATACCAATCAAGATAGTGGAGTTGCAAAAGCAATTTATAAATTCTTAGAGTTAAAAAAATCACTTAGCTCTTAAAAAAGGTATATACAGGAAAAAATAGGTTGACTATTTTATTGATAGTAATTATAATACAAATAGATAAAACATAAAAAACTTAGATTCAGTGAAGAAGAGAGTAGATATAAAGAAAATCTCAGCGAGTTAGGAATGGTGTGAGCCTAATGATAACACTTTATATTGAAAAGAGCTTTGGAGAATACTACTTGAAATTTAGTATGGTAGTGGGTAATCTCGCCTTAAGAGAATAGAGTGGGTAAACTTTGTTTATCAACTAGAGTGGTAACACGGAATATTTCGTCTCTTGGTCTTTTTGACCAAGAGATTTTTTAATTTTAACTTAGATGTAAATATTATAATTAAAATAAAAAAATTTAAAATATGAGGTGAAAGGTATGAAATTATGGGGTGGACGCTTTAGAAAAGCCGAAAATCAACTTATGGAAGAATTTAATAAATCTTTTGGTTATGACTGTGTACTGTACAAAAAAGATATTGAAGGAAGTATAGCACATGTCCATATGCAGGTAAAATGTGGTCTTTTAACAGAGGAAGAAGGAAAGACGATAACAGAAGGATTAAAAGGGATACTTGAAGATGTAGAAAATGGAAAGTTAGCATTAGATGGAGAATATGAAGATATACATAGCTTTACTGAGATAAATTTAATTCAAAGAATTGGCGATGTTGGTAAGAAACTTCATACAGCACGTAGCAGAAATGACCAAGTTGCAGTTGACATGAGATTGTATGCTAAAGAAAAGGCAAATGATTTGGTGGATTTAATATCTGAGTTTAAAGCAACTATAAAAGATGTTGCTGATAAAAATCCAGTGATGATGCCAGGTTATACTCATCTTCAAAGAGCACAAGTAGTAACATTTAAACATCACTTGATGGCGTATTATAGTATGTTTGATAGAGATGAGAAAAGAATAAAAAATGCTATAGAAATATTAGATGAATCACCTTTAGGTTGTGGAGCTTTGGCAGGAACTACACACGATATAGATAGAAATATAACTTGTGAACAATTAGGATTTAAAAAAGTAGTAGATAATTTTATGGATGGAGTAAGTGATAGAGATTATTTATTAGAGTTAATGAGTGATTTTTCGATTATTATGATGCACTTAAGTAGATTAAGTGAAGAATTGATACTTTGGAGTTCTCAAGAATTTGGATTTGTTGAGATAGATGATTTATATACTACAGGGAGTAGTATAATGCCTCAAAAGAAAAATCCTGATGGAGCAGAACTTATAAGAGGAAAGACTGGAAGAGTATATGGAAATCTGTTTGGTCTTTTTACAGTAATGAAGGGTATACCATTAGCATATAATAAAGATATGCAAGAAGATAAGGAAGGCTTTTTCGATAGTGTACATACTATTGAAATGTGCATACAGATAATGGATAGAATGATAGCTACATTAAAGGTAAATGAAGATAAAATGAAACAAGCAGTAAAGAATGGATTTTTAAATGCAACAGAAGTTGCTGATTACTTGGTTAAAAATAATGTTGCTTTTAGAGATGCTCATGGAATAGTAGGAAGTATCGTTATATATTGTGAAGACAATAAAAAGGCAATAGAAGATTTAACATTAGAAGAATTACATAAGTTTTCAGATGCATTTAAGGAAGATATTTATGATTTTATCGACTATGAGAGTATATTAAATAAAGGAATAAAAAAGAATTTAAAATAATACATTAAATTTCAAAAAGCTGTAAATTTGGGTGATACATTCAAATCTACAGCTTTTTTGTATAAAAATTTATTATATGTAAAAGTAGTAAGTTTAAAAAGAGTAATATTGGAAATAAATATAAGTAAAAAATTTTATTATTAAAATGATAATTAATATCAATAAGTATTGACAAATTTATTTCTAGATACTATTATATATAATATAAATAATAATGAAAATCAATATCAAATAAATGGGAGGAAATCTAATGAACTTATTAGTGATTGGTGGCCATGAAAGAATGGAAAAAGATTATATGGTTATGGCCAAGAAAAAAGGTTATAAGACAAAGGTATATACCACTATGTCTTCTAAATTAAATAATTCTATAGGAAAACCAGATGCAGTTGTTATACTCACATCAACAGTTTCACATAAGATGTCTAGAACGGTTGAGTCTCAAGCTAAAAAACAAGATATATTAATTGTAAGACATAAAAATAGTAGTAAGGTAGCATTTAATGAATGTCTAGATATGGTCGATGAATGTCTTGGAAATTGTTCAAAATGTAAACTTAATGATAAACAAAAACAGAAAAATACATAAATATAAATTAAAGGTACTGGCATAGTATTTATATTTAATAATCTTGAGAGCTTGTCTCAATAAATTAAATACATATTACTATAACAGTACCTATTTTATAAGAAGAAATAGATTTGATTTTTTTCTTATAATTACTATTTTTTCTTATTTCTTTTGGATTTTTTTCTATTATTTTTCTTCTTGATACTTGAAGCTATTATAAATAAAATTAAAAGTATTAAAATTCCTGCAACAATCTTAACTAAAGTCATTAAAGTATCATTACTAGTTATAAATGGAATACTACTATCAAGATTATTTTTTGCAACTAGGTCTATACTGTTTTCTAGCTTACCAGCATTATATATATTCAAAGTACCGACCTTAGCTCCCTTTTTTATAGGTAAATCAATTTTGTTTAGTTCTGTTTTAACATCATAGTTACTTTGAGATTCATTTTTTCCTAAAAATATCTTATAACTATTTTTTGGTTCATAAACTAATTCATGCTGTTTTGTAAATAATACTTTTTTAGTATCAGCATATTTTTTTTTGTCAACAATAGTTGCACACTTAAAATTATCAAATCCATAATCAATTAAGATTCGTGAGTCTAAATATAAATCAGCATTAGTTGAGTTAAAGACAGCAGAGATAACTCTTCTTTCATCTTTTACAGCACTAGATAAAAGACATTTACCAGCAGCATCAGTAAATCCAGTTTTTATACCATCAACTATATCATATTTTATATCTATAGGTTGACCTTTATATGTAATCTTAGCATGTGATGTCAAAAACTTATTAGTGTTTACAAAATATCTTTCATAAGGGTATTCTTTTGTAGCCTCAAATTTAAGTGACTTAGTCTTTACAATTTGTCTAAAAATATCATTATGCATGGCTTCTCTGGCTATAAGAGCCATATCATGAGCTGTAGTGTAATGATTAGGGTCAGGTAATCCATGAGGATTATTAAAGTGAGTATTATTAGCTCCAATTTTTTTTGCCTCAGAATTCATAAGGTCAACAAATTTTTGGACATCTCCACCACCCACATATCTGGCTAATACAAAAGCGGCATCATTAGCGGAATGAACTAAAAGAGCATTTAGTAACTCTTTTACAGTAAAAGATTCTCCTTCTTTTAGATACATACTAGAACCATCTATTTGAGGTAGATTTTTAATCTCTATTACTTGATTTAAATCTTTAACCTTTTTTAGAACTAGGCAAGCTGTCCATGCTTTAGTTGTTGAAGCTGGATAAAGTTTGGAATCTCCATCTTTATTGTATAATATTTTCCCAGTTTCGTAGTCCATTAAAACTGCATGTTTAGCAACTATAGCTGGTTCATCATCTGCAAAAGAGATATTAGAACTTCCTAAAAATGAAGTGAATATCAATAAACAGATTAATAAAAGTGATAAATTTCTTTTCATTGTGAACCTCCAAATTTTAAATTCATCTTTTAGTATAGCATATATTTGTCAATAATTAAAAGAAAGGAGTGGTTAATATATGAAAAAAAAGGTAAAAATTATTTCATTTTTTGTTTTCTGTTTTTTAATATTATCATCACTAATCGTTTATAAATCAAATATTTTTAAAGATGATGTATATGTTGTAAGTAAAAAAAATTCACCTAATGAGAAAAATCGTAATGTAGAGGACTCAATTAAAAATGAAGATAATAGTCACAATAAAGTAGTTAAAGACATAGATAAAAGTGTTCAAAATAATAAAATTACTATATACATAAGTGGGGCAGTAAATAGACCAGGAATTGTAACTATAGAACCAGACAAGAGACTTTATGATGCTGTAGAATTACTGGGAGGAACAACGAGTGAGGCTGATTTAAATGGAGTTAATTTATCCATAAAGCTAGAAGATGAGCAACATTACATAATACCTAAAATAGGTGAGACGATATCTGTGACAAGCAATAATGATTCTAACAAATCAAATCAAAAAAGCGAATCTGAAAATAAAGATAATGAAAATACATCTAAAGAAGCAAAGATAAACATAAATGTAGCTACAATAGAAGAATTAGACTCTCTACCTGGAGTTGGAGAAGCTACAGCTAATAAAATTTTACAGCATAGAGAAGACAATGGACAGTTTAGTTCAATCGAAGATATAAAAAATGTAAATGGTATTGGAGATAAAAAATATGAAAATATAAAAGATTTAATTTGTGTAGACTAAAATATAATACAAAACTTACTTATAGATATGGTATTATAAATATGTATGTATATGTGTGTATATGTGGAAATTTAGTAAAGGAGGCACTTTTATGAAAAAAGAACAAAAAAAACTTACAGAGATGACAACAGCAGGTGGTTGAGCCGCTAAAATAGGGCCAGAGGTTCTGGCATCAGTTTTATCTCAATTACCTAAAAATGATAATATAGAAAACCTATTAGTAGGATTAGATACAGCAGATGATGCTGCTGTTTATAAATTAAATGATGATATGGCACTTATTCAGACATTAGACTTCTTTACACCAATGGTAGACGACCCATATGTATTTGGACAGATTGCTGCATCAAATTCTCTATCAGATGTATATGCTATGGGAGGCAAACCTTTGGTTGCAATGAATATTGTTTGTTTTCCATCATGCCATGATATGAATGTGCTTGCAGAAATATTAAAGGGTGGATTTGATAAAGTAAAAGAAAGTGGAGCACTTTTAGTTGGAGGACATACTGTAGATGACAAGGAGCCTAAGTATGGTCTTTCGGTTTCTGGGATTGTAAATCCAAATAAAGTTTTGTCAAATGCCACTGCAAAGCCTGGTGATAAGTTAATTATAACAAAACCAATTGGAGTAGGTGTGTTAAATACTGCTATGAAAGAAGGTATGGTAGAACAATACATAGCAGATAAAGTAATAGAAATAATGATACATTTAAATAAATATGCAGCGATGAGTTTTGATAAATTTGATGTAAATTCAGTTACAGATATAACTGGATTTGGTTTACTTGGTCATACTTTAGAAATGGCTAAAGCCTCTGAAGTAAGTATTGAAATTGAATCAAATAATGTACCAATCATTGAAAGTGCAATAGAAATGGCACAAATGGGAATTATACCTGCGGGTATGTACAAAAACATGCATTATGTATCTAAAGATGTAGAAATTGTAGGAGATGTGGAAGTAGCAGTTCAAGATATTTTATACGACCCACAAACATCAGGTGGGCTATTAATTTCTGTAAAAGAAGAACTTGCAGAAGAACTTGTGAGAGATATGAAATTAAATGGAGCAATAGAAGCAAAGATTATAGGGTCTGTAGTTCCAAAAGGGGAAAAATATATTACCGTTTTATAAAATATTATAGAGAAAGAGTGATTGTTTTGAGCAAAAGAGAATTGTTTGCAATGTTGCCTTCAGTGGATGAAGTATTAAGTGATAATAGAATTGTAGAAATAATAAATGAATATCCTAGAAGCTTAGTTTTAGAATCTGTTAGAGAAATAATAGATTCTAAAAGACAGTTTATATTAAGATTAAAAGAAGATGCATCAAATTCTGTAACAATAGAATTTGATGAAATAATAGAATCTGCGATAGACAGGGTTAAATTAAATTACTCACTATCATTAAAAAAAGTTATAAATGCAACTGGTACAGTTATTCATACAAATTTAGGTAGGTCTTTACTGAGTGAAGATATAAAAGATGAATTATGGTGTGCTGCCTCAAGGTACTCAAACTTAGAATACGATTTGGATAATGGAGAAAGAGGTTCAAGATATTCTCATTTAACTAGTACAATAAAAAGACTTACTGGTGCAGAAGATGTACTAGTTGTAAATAATAATGCCGCAGCAGTACTTCTTGTACTTAGCACAATGGCTAAAGGTGGAGAAGCAATTGTATCTCGTGGAGAGCTAGTTGAGGTAGGTGGTTCGTTTAGAATTCCAAGTATAATGGCTCTTAGTGGTGCAGAGCTTGTTGAAATTGGTTCAACTAATAAAACTCATTTAAAAGATTATAAAGAGGCTATTACAGAGGATACAAACGTATTAATGAAAGTTCATACAAGTAACTATAGAATTATGGGATTTACAGAGAGTGTTTCTATAGAAGAACTAGTTAATTTAGGCAAAAAGTATAAACTGCCTGTAATAGAAGACCTAGGAAGTGGAGTATTTATAGACTTATCAAAATATGGATTATCTTATGAACCAACTGTATTAGATTCTATACGACAAGGTGCAGATGTAGTAACTTTTAGTGGTGATAAGATGCTTGGAGGTCCACAAGCAGGTATTATAGTTGGTAAAAAAGAGTATATAGAAAAAATGAAGAAAAATCAGCTTACTAGAGCTCTTAGAGTTGATAAACTTACAATATGTGCTCTTGAAGCAACCTTGAGAATGTATTTAGATGAGACAAAGGCAATAGAAAATATACCTACTTTAAAAATGTTAACATATAAGATGGAAGAATTAGAAGTAAAAGCAGATAAGCTATTTGAAAAAATAACTGCTTTAAATTTAAATGCTAGTATAAATATAGAAGATGGATTTTCACAAGTAGGAGGAGGGTCAATGCCTCTTGAAACTATAAGTACAAAGGTAGTAACAATAACTCCTGAGCATATAAATGTGTCATCTTTAGAAAAGAAGTTAAGACTTAGTGAAGCACATATAATCGCTAGAGTATATGATAATAAATATGTACTAGATGTAAGAACTATATTTGATGATGAGTTTGATGTGATTGTTGAAGAATTAAGAAAAGCATTTAATTAAATAAATTTTAGATAATATTGATATTGAATTTAATTTGAGAAGTAGAAGTATTGAAGTTTGGATAGGGGGCAAAAAATGAAAAATGTAGTAATTGGAACGGCAGGTCATATTGACCATGGAAAAACAACTCTTATAAAAGCATTGACAGGAAGAGAAACTGATACATTAGATGAAGAAAAAAAGAGAGGTATTTCAATAAATCTAGGATTTACTTATTTTGATTTACCAAATAATAAAAGAGCAGGTATTGTAGATGTACCAGGACATGAGAAGTTTATAAAAAATATGCTAGCTGGAGCATCAGGTCTTGACATAGTATTACTTGTTGTAGCAGCAGACGAAGGAGTTATGCCACAAACAGTTGAGCATTTAGATATTTTAAGCTTTTTAAATATAAAAAATGGAATAGTGGTTCTAACTAAGTCTGATACTGTAGACGAAGAATTTAGAGAATTAGTAAAAGAAGATATTTGTGAAAAAATAAAAGGAACTTTTCTTGAAAACGCAGAAATAATTGAAGTTGATTCTGTATCTAAAAAAGGTATAGATACCCTTATTGAAAAAATAGATAAAATGAGTGATGATATAGAAGATAAAAACGAAAATTCTCCATCGAGACTTAATATAGACAGAGTATTTTCAATAAAAGGATTTGGTACTGTAATAACAGGAACTTTAATAGAAGGAAAGATAAGTATAGAAGATGATTTGATTATATATCCACAAGTGTTAAAAACAAAGATAAGAAGTATACAGGTTCATGGAGAAAATAAAGATACAGCTTATGCAGGGCAAAGAACAGCAATCAATATATCAAATGTAAAAGTGGAAGATATAAAAAGAGGAGATGTTTTGGCTGCACCAAATTCATTAGAAGAATCAATGATGTTAGATGTGAAATTATCATTGGTAAACCATTTGGACAAAGGGTTAAAACATTGGGATAGATTAAGATTGTATCATGGTACTAGAGAAATACTTTGTAGAGCAGTTCCACTAGATAAAGAATTAATTGAAAGTGGAGAGAGTGGATATGTTCAGTTAAGACTTGAAGAAAGTATAGTATCCAAAAAAGGTGATACCTTCGTAGTTAGACGCTATTCTCCAATGGAAACTATTGGTGGAGGTGTAATAATCGACCCATCTCCTAAAAAACATAAGAGATTTGATGAAAAGGTTATAGAAGCATTAAAAATAAAAGAAAAAGGCGAACTTAAAGACATAATAGAAGAGTACCTAAAGAGGAATCTAAAAAACTATCCAAATATAAAAGAAATAATGAGTTATAGTGGTGCTCATGAAGAACATGTAAAAAAAGCTCTTGAAACGCTTATATCAGAAAGTAAAGTATTTATTATAGGTAATATGTATATGCATATAAATCAATATAATAAATTAAAAGAAAATACAGTAAATCTTCTAAATGAGTATCACAAAAAATATAGACTGAGAAAAGGAATGTTAAAGGAAGAAGTAAGGTCTAAAATAGAAAGTAATTTCAAGACTAGAGAAATGGATATTTTATTAGAAAAATTATCTACAGAAAATATCATAAAAATAGAAAATAATATAGTCTCTCTATTTGATTTTGAGGTTGTTTTAAATGACAAGCAAAAAGAAATAGCAAAGAAGATAGAAAAAAGATTAAAATCATGTGGAGTTTCTTCTATATTGACAATAGATGAAGTTTCTGAAGGAAATAATAACTATGCTGAAGTATTAGAGTCAATGATAGGTAATAAGGTAGAGAAATTAGATGATTTGTATGTAATGGACAAAGACATTTATGAAAATGCAAAAAATACTTTGATAAATTATATAAAAGAAAATAAAGAAATAACACTAGGAGAATACAGGGATTTGATTGATTCTAGTAGAAAAAATTGTATGATTATACTGGAAAACTTCGATAGAAACAAGATAACTAAGAGGGTAGAAAACAAAAGAATTTTGTTTTAGCGGAAAATGTCTGTTTTTGCTTTGAGGTATAAAGAAGGAATTATAATGTCGAGTATCGTATAAATTAATTAGTATAAAATATTAATTAAGAGGAAGTGTAAAGTATTGAAGAATATAATACCTGATGTAAATCCAGATATAAAAGAAAGAGAAAATATGAGCCTTTTATTTATAATAATGGGCTCAGTACTTTTATTCTTTATTATAAAAGATACAGATAAATATGAAACTTTGTTACATGCAATATATGCCATATTTTTAATAGCCACAGGAATGGTTATATTTAATACTACAAAATTTAAAGTAGATTCATTTTCTACATTTTTAGGATTAATTTTTACCGCTACTGGAGCATTAGAATGTATATATTTATTTAATTGCTTAGGAATTAGAACAGAGTCTATAATTGGTACTAATATTACAATATCAGCAATAACCGATTTATTTCCTATACTTGGTGTATACTTAAGTTTTAAATTTGTTAAGGATAATAAACAAATTAATTCAAGTGTAATTTTATTCATAACAAGTGTGGCTTTAACAGTAGCATCTTTATTCATAATATCTGGAATAGTTGAATCTCTAGGAAAAGATAGATTACATTATTCTTTAGGCATTGTAACATCTGTGTTTATGATAATTACTTCCATTGTAAGTGGAATTGAATTAAATTCAAGTTCAAATGAAAGTAAATGGGAATATAATGAAAAAAAATTTTTTAATAGAATAATAATAATAATAATTTTATCAAGGGTTCCAAATTTATTGCATATAATGATTGCTAATAGACATGTAGAGGGGATATTATCGCAGATAATAATAAATGTAGCCTTATATTATTTATATAATTACATAGTGTCTAAGAATATTAAGAAAACAGCATTAGAATTACATGACACAAATGAAGAATTAACAATAAAAACAGAAAGCCTAAAAGAAAAGAACAAAAAATTAATCTATGAAACAGAAAAGATAGAAGAACTTAAAGAAATACTTATAAGAAGAGAATCTAGACTACAATCTACTTTAGATGTTGCAGTAAATAGTATAGTTGTGTTTAGTAAAGATGGAGAAATTACATATGCAAACAAGAGTTTTAGAAATATTTTTGGAGATTATAAAGAACAGGATAAATTAGGTGATAAAATAAAAAATTTCCACGATTTAATAGAAAGTATTCATTCTGTATTTGATAATGAAAAGAACGTGGAAAAGTTTATTAATACAAGCGATAACAAGGTTTATCAAGCCATATTTGCTCCTTTAATTATTGCTTCTCAAATAGAAGGTGTATTATGTGTATTAAAAGATAAGACTAAGAAAAAGGAATATGAACATAAGCTTATTGAAGCAAATAAGAGAAGCAGAGATTTTTTAGAAAGTGTTGGTGACGGGATAGTAGTACTTGAAGGTAGCAATAAAATATATGTGAATAATGCATGTAGGGAAATTTTTAAAAGTAACTTAGAAAGTATTGATTTCTCTTCAATATGCAAAAGTGAAGAGAGCATAGAAAAAAGATACTTAATAAATGGGGAAGTAAAGTATGTTGAAATGAGTTTTTCACAGTATACTAATGCTGGAACAGATAAAACCATTATTGTAATACGTGATACAACTTCTCGAAAAATATCTCAAATAAAACTTGAAGAAAGTCAATCATCTTATTCAAGATTTATAGATATATTACCTGATGGGATATGTCTACTAAAAGATAATTTAAGTATAAATTATGCAAATAAGTCATTTTTAGATATGCTATCTTTTACAAATATAGATGATATAAAAGACTCTAACATTAAGTTATTAATGAATGCAAATACTGAAGAAAAAATGAAATTTACTGATAATATGGCTAAGGTTTTAAATGAAAATAGAAGTGTATTTTTACTAGAGTATGAGTTGATAAATAGTTATGATGATATAGTAGAAGTAGAATTAAGTGCATTACCTTTTGCTATATATAATACTAGATACATAATGCTTATTATAAAAGACTTAGCACATAAAAAATATTCTGAACAAGCAGAAAAAGAACTGCTTGAAAGATTTAAAACAGATAAAATAAAAACTGAGTTTTTCGCAAATATGTCTCATGAGTTAAAAACTCCACTAAATGTTATATCAAGTTCAAATCAATTAGTAGACTCTTTCTATAGAAGTGAAAAGATAAAAGACTACAACAATAATATTAAGTCTCATGTAGATTTAGTGAGACAAAGCTCTTATAGACTTCAAAGACTAATAAATAATATTATAGATTTAACAAAGATGGAGTCTGGATTCTATACACTAAAACTTGCAAAATACAATATTGTATCTGTAATAGAAGATTTATTTATGAATATAGAAGAGTATACAAGTAGGAAAGATATAAAAATTCTATTTGATACAGAGCTTGAAGAAATTAATGTCTATATAGACAAGGTTGAAATTGAGAGAATCATATTGAATCTATTGTCAAATTGTATTAAGTTTACTGACAATGGAGGATGGATATACGTAAATATTTATTATAAAATAGATAAAGTAATGATAAGTGTAAAAGATACTGGAGTTGGAATACCTCAAGATAAACTAGAATTGATTTTTGAAGAATTTTCACAAGTTGATAAGACATTATCTAGAAATACTGAAGGAAGTGGAATAGGCCTTGCTATAGTTAAGAACCTAGTAAGTCTTCATGGTGGAGATATAGAAGTAATAAGTGAAGTGAACAAAGGGACAGAGTTCTTAATTTCACTTCCAATGAAGAGTTTTAATAGTGAACATTATACAGAAGATAAGAGAATATATAATATTCAAGAAAAAATAAAAATAGAATTTTCTGATATATATTATTAAAGACTCTTATAGACAAATCCTAAATCAAAATACTATGTGTTTTAGTAAGTATTTTATAGAGAATAGGCTATCATAAAGTAAGTTATTATGATAGCCTATTTTTAGTTATATTTTATATCTAGATATGGGAGCATATAATCTCCAAATTACCTTCAAAGCTAAAATCTCCAAAGTTATTTGGTAATATGAAATGCATACCCTTTTTTAAATTATATTCTACAGAATTGTGTATTAGTTTTCCATTTCCCTCCAACACACTATATAAGGAAAAAGGTGTATTATGTGTAAAATTACATTTTCCAAAGATATCTAATTTATAAACACTAAAAAATTCATTTGATACAAATGTTGTGCATTTAAAGTCTGATGTTGATACAGTTTTATAATCAGTATCAAGATTTATATGAGGAACATTCGTAACATCTATGGATTTTTGAACATGAAGTTCACGTTTGTTGCCTGAATTGTCAGTTCTATCATAATCATAAACTCTATAAGTAGTGTCTGAATTTTGTTGAGTTTCTAAAATTAATGTTCCTCTACATATGGCATGTATAGTACCACTAGGAACGTAGAAAAAGTCTCCTTTTTTTATATTAACCTTTCTAAGCAGTTTGTCCCATTCATTGTTATTTATCATATCTACAAACTCTTTATGAGATTTTGCATTATGACCTATGATAATTTCTGCATCATCAGAACAATCTATTACATACCAACATTCTGTCTTACCCAACTCTCCATTTTCGTTTTTCTTTGCATATTCATCATTTGGATGAACTTGAACTGATAAATTATCATTTGCATCTAATATTTTTGTAAGCAAAGGAAATTTATCTCCAGGTGTATTTCCAAATAATTCTCTATTTTTGTCCCACAATTCAGATAGACTTTTACCTTTATATGCTCCATTTTCTATTAAGCAATCTCCATTTTTATGAGAACTTATAGCCCAACATTCACCAGTTGTTGGCGAATTTATTTCATAATTAAATTTATCTTTAAGTGCAGTACCACCCCATATTCTATCCATAAAAATAGGTTTTAAAAATAATGGTTCCATAATCTTGTTCCTCCTATGATATTAAATTTATCCTACAAATAATTATATATAAATAGATTATAAAATCAATAGTAAAAAAGTTTTGTCCCTTGAAATGACATAAAGTATAAGGAGTTATCAAATAAGATAAACTATGATATATAATATAAAGTTCTAAATTGGAGTGATAATTATGGAATTATTTAAAGAAGAAAGTAAAAAGTATGAAATGGAATTTTTAAAACTGTTGGAAGAATGGGTTAGCATACCATCATTTTATGATAACAAAACTGTATCTAAAGATATGCCTTTTGGAAAAGGAGTCTATGATGCGTTAAATTGGTTTGAAAACCTAGGTAGAGAAAACAATTTCAAGGTCAAAAATATAGATAATCATGCTGTTCAAATTGAATATGGAGATGGGAAAGAGTTTGTAGATATATTTGGGCACTGTGATGTTGTAAATCCAGGGGAAGGATGGGATAGTGAACCATTTAAACTAAATATTATAGGAGATAAATTGGTTGCTAGAGGAGTATCTGACAATAAAGGTCCTATGATAGCGAATTTTTTAGCACTAAAAATGATAAAAGATTTAAATATTGATTTAAAACGAAAGGTTAGATTAATTGCTGGAGGAAATGAGGAAAGTGGATTTAGATGTATAAAGCATTATTATAGCAAAGAACCCTATGGTGTATGTGGATTTACTCCAGATGCCAAGTTTCCTGTACTAAACGGAGAAAAAGGTGGGGCAATAATAAAGTTAATTTCAGAGATAGAGGATAAGTCTTTATACATAAGTGGTGGAATAGAGTTTAACACAATACCAGATAAAGTATATATAAAAAATACAAACAAATTGGGTAAAGATAATATATGTTGGGATTTTAATAATACTTCAATAAGTTATAATAATGGAGATTATATTATACATGGCAAAGGTGGACATTCATCTAAACCAGAAAAAGCAATCAATCCAATACTAGCCACAATTAAACTTTTATCAGAAAATATTGATGAAGATTGGACAAAAGGTTTGGATGAGTTAATAAATCAAGATAATATAGATGGAAAATTATTTGGTTTAGACATTGAAGGCAAATGTGGGATTTTATCAATTGTTCCAACAATAATAAACATAATAGATGGAAGGCTAGAATTAGTTCTAAGCGTTAGATATCCAGAAGTATTAACGCTTGAAGATATAATAAAAAAATTTAATTTGTATATGAAGAAGAATAATATTAATAAATTCGAGATTATTGGGGAAAATTTAAAGCAAGCCAATTATATAGATAGAAATTCAAAACTTGTAAAAAGTTTGCATGAGATATATATAAAGTATTCTGGAGATTTAAAAAATGATGTTAGAGTAACTAGTGCAGGAAGTTATGCTTCTGAAATGAATAATTCAGTAATATTTGGTTGTGAATTTCCTGATGGTAGTTTTGGAAATGTCCATAGTGCAAATGAATTTGCTAGCTTAGATAGATTTATAACTGCAATAGCTATATATGCAGAGGCAATAGTTGCATTATGTAACAATATATAAATACAAAATGTCCCTTATATAGACATATTATATATACAATTAAAATTTTACTTGATATATAATTGAAATCAAAGAGAAGGTGATACAATGATAACTAAGAAACATGCAGTAATAGTAAAAAGTTTAAGCAATAAAGACGGATATATGACATCAAATGAACTAGCTATCAAATTGGATGTGTCTACAAAAACTATTAAAAGATATATAGCAGATTTAAATAGTATTTTAAGCAAGTATGATTTGGTAATAGCTTCTTCTAGAGGTATAGGATATAAGCTAAGTGGCTCTAAAAGTAATATAGCAAGAGCTATTAAAGAAGCAAATAAATATATTGATGGTTTTTTAGATGACTCTGAAGAATCAAGAATGTCAAACATAATATGTATGCTTATTAATAGGAATTATATGAGCATAGAAGCAATGGCAGAAGAATTAAATCTGAGTATAGCCGCTATAAACAAATTGTCTAGTAAGCTTAAAAGAAAACTTGAAAAGTATGACTTAGTTATAAAATCTAAACCTTACTATGGAAGCTATATACATGGTGAAGAAATTAATATAAGACAATTGATTACTGACTATGCAATAAAGTTGGATGAAAAAAGTAAAATCAAAGTGTTTTTGGATGACATCAGTGAAAACGATATACACTGTATAGAAAATATTTTAGAAAAACATTTAAGAAAGAAAGATACAATAATTTCAGATAAAGATTTTAATCTTTTGCTTTCAAAAATAATTGTTTCTGTATTTAGGTGTAAGAGAGGACATAGTAACAACATAAATCTAATAGATACAAGTTATAGATTTCATAATTACTCTTTTATAGAAAGCTTAATGAAAGAAATCTCTGATAAGATTGGGTTTAAACTTATTGAAGATGAAGTAATTTACATTTCAAATTACTCTGGTGTAATAGCGTATAAAGGAACACAAGGAAGAAAAAACACAAGTGAAATTGAGGAGCGAATAAATAGTGTTATAAGTAGTGCACTTCAAGATATATTACTTATTTCAGGAAGTGATTATACAAAGGATGAGGAGTTTATGGTTGCAATATCTGACCATATAAAGAGATTTTTAAATAGAGCGAAAGCTAATATAAAATCCAATAACCCTTTACTTCATCAAATAAAAGAGAAGTTTCCAATTGCTTTTAATCTAGCTGTGTTTTTATCAAATAAACTAGAAACTGAGTTTAATTTAAAACTTGATGAAGATGAACTTGGGTATATAGCTATTCACTTTGCGGCTTCAAATGAAAGAATGAAAAAAAATACGAGTAAGAAAATCTGCATAGTTTGCCATTATGGGATAGGTACAGGGCAACTTATTTCTGAAAAATTAAAGCAGAATATAAGTGATTTAAATGTTGTAGGTGTTTATCCGGTTAGATATCTTGATATGGCTATAAGTCAAGATGTTGATTTAATAGTATCTACTGTTGAATTAAAAGGATATGAAAAACCTGTCTTATATATCGAAAATATATTTGATGATAGCTTGATAGAAAACGTAAACAAAGCATTTTACGAAAAAGAAGAAAGAAGAAAGATAATAAGTAATATGTTTGATGAAAAAGCTTTTTTCAGTATAAAGGCTAGTACTAAAGAAGAGGTTATACTTTCTCTTTCAAACAAACTGAAAGAAAGAGATTTTATAGAAGAAAGTTCAATAGAAAGCATAATAGATAGAGAAAATATTTCATCAACTGAAATAGGAAATCTAGTAGCAATACCTCACACAATAGTGAAGGGAGATAAAAAATCTATAATAGGAGTTGGGATACTTGAAAATCCAATAGTTTGGGATAAACAAGAGGTTCAGCTAGTATTTATGGTATTTTTTAATACTAAAGAAAAACATAATTTTTCAATATTTAAATACCTTTATAACTTTATAAAAGATGAAGGTGGAGTAAGAGGAATTATTAAAATATGTGACTTTGATAAACTAATGGCACTGATAGGTAATTAAGGAGGAAATTAATAATGGAAACAAACATATTTAACACAGAATATGTATTTTTAAATGTTGATACTAAGTCTAAGGTTGAGGTTTTAAAATTTATAGCAAAAAAAGCTAAAGAATTAAACTTAACAGAAGACGAAAATTTAGTATATGAAGGTTTAATGGCTAGAGAAGAACAATTTACTACAAATTTAGGTGAATCTATCGCAATACCTCATACTAAAAATGATGCGATTGAAAATCCAGCAGTAGTAGTATTGAAATTTACTGATGATGTTGTTTGGAATGAAGGTGAAGATAAGGTTAAATTGGCAATAAGCTTACTTATGCCAGGAAAAAGTAAAGAAAATATTCATCTTAAATTATTATCATCTCTTTCAAGAAAATTGATAAATAAAGACTTTAAAGATTCTCTTTTAAAGAGCAATAATGTTGAAGAAATATCTAACTTAATAAATGAAGCTTTAGGTTTATAATTAAACGCTAAGGCTAAAATAAAACAAATAATTAATTAAAAAATAGGAGGAATTTAAAATGAATAAAAAATTGGTAGCATTATGTGCTTGTCCAATGGGACTAGCTCACACTTTCATGGCAGCAGAGGCAATAGAGCAAGCTGCAAAGGCACTAGGTTATGAAGCTAAAGTTGAAACTCAAGGTGCAGATGGTGTACAAAATGAGTTAACAAGAGATGATATATTAGGGGCAACTATGATAATACATGCAGTAGCAATAACACCAGAAGGTATGGAAAGATTTGATGGTTGTGAAGTTTATGAAGTTGAGTTACAAGAAGCTATAAAAAATTCAGAAGGCGTTATAAAAGAAATAGAAGAAGATTTAGGAATATAATAAATTTTTGTGGAGGAAATAGAATGGCAATTAAGAAAAAAGTTATAAACAGTTCAGGTGCTTCTACAACAGGAGGAAATAATGTAGGAAAGCCTACTCCATCTAATCCAACTCAATCAAAGGGAAATGGAAAATGGAAAGAAATAAGTAAACATATAATGACAGGTATATCATATATGATACCAGTATTAGTAATGGGTGGACTTATAGGAGCTTTATCTCAATTAATACCATATGCTATATTAGGGCTTGACCCATCTGTAGGTATAGTTGATGCTATGAACTCAGGTGATTTTACAGGATTTAAACTTACTCTTTTAAATATGGCACAATTAATGTCAAATTTCGGATTTACTTTATTTGGATTTGCAATACCACTATTTGCAGCATTTTGTGCAAACTCTATAGGTGGAAAAACAGCTTTAATTGCAGGTTTTATAGGTGGATATATAGCTAATAAACCTGTAGGTGTTCCACAATTTGTGGATGGACAGTGGACTGAAGTTGTTCCAGTTGCATCAGGATTTTTAGGTGCAATATTAATAGCATTTATAATAGGATATTTTGTAAAATGGTTAAATAAATCTATAAAGGTTTCTCATAACTGGTTAGCTTTTAAGACAACATTTTTAATACCACTAATAGCATCATTAACGTGTATGATATTAATGATATTTATAATAACTCCATTTGGTGGGTTAATTAATGAAAGTATGAAAAACTTCTTAACAGCAGCAGGAGCAGCTGGAGAATATGTATATGCAACAGCTTTAGCAGCAGCTACAGCGTTTGACTTAGGAGGACCAATAAATAAAGCAGCAGGATTCGTTGCACTTGGTTTAACTACAGAGAATGTACTGCCAATAACAGCAAGAACAATAGCTATAGTTGTTCCTCCAATTGGATTAGGATTAACAACTTTATTGGATAAAAGATTAGTAGGAAGAAGAGTATATGATAGACAATTCTATCAAGCAGGAAAAACTTCTATATTCCTATCATTTATGGGTATATCTGAGGGAGCAATACCATTTGCACTTGAAAGACCAGGTTTTGTTATACCTTTAAACATAGTGGGAAGTGTAATAGGAGCTATTACAGGTATAGTTCTAGGAGCAATCCAATGGTTCCCAGAGTCAGCGATATGGGCATGGCCTTTAGTTGACAATTTATTTGGGTATATAATAGGTATAGCAGTTGGTGCTATATTCATAGCTGTAGGAAATATATTCTATAGAAATAAATTAATAAAAGAGGGTAAACTTGTTGTGGATTATATAGACTAACATTTAAGTTTATTTATGATAACTTTGGCTGGTAATATTGTTTTAATTAATATTACCAGCCTTACCTATATGATTAATTAAAGGTGGTGGATAAAAAATATGAGTAAAATAGAAAAAATAAGAAAGTATCTAGAAGAATATGATTTAGATGGGATTATTATTAATAGTTCTACCAACAAATTTTATATTGGAAATCTATTTAGTTCATCAGGATATGTTTTTATAACTAAAAGGAAACAATATATAATAGTAGACTTTAGATACTTTGAAGAAATTAAAAGAAAATCGAATTCATTTGATGTTATTTTAATGGATAAAAACAGAACATATTTTGATATAGTCAATGATATTTGTAAAAATGAAAATATAAAAGAACTTGGATTTGAAGGTAGCGAAGTATCTTTTGATTTATACAAGAATATGAGTCAAAGGTTGAGTGTAACTTTAAAATCGGTTGATTTATCTACTTTAAGAAAAGAAAAAGATGAAGATGAAATAAAATATATAAAAAAAGCTTGTGAAATAGTGGATGCTACATTTTATCATATAATTGACTTTATAAAAGTTGGTATGACTGAAAAGCAAGTTGAAAATGAAATTGTTAGATTTATAAAAGAGTTGGGTGGTCAAAAAGAGTCTTTTGATACGATAGTGGCATCTGGATTGAGAGGAGCATTACCTCATGGAAAAGCCAGTGAAAAAATTATAGAGTATGGTGATTTTGTGACTTTTGATTTTGGTGCTAAATACAATAATTATTGTTCAGATATTACTAGAACTATTTGTATGGGTACTATAAACAAAAAGTTAGAAGAAATATATAATATAGTAGAAGAAGCCAATGAAGAGTGTATAAAGGTTTTAAAACCAGGCATGACTACTGGCGATATAGATAAAATTGCAAGAGATATAATTAGCTCATATGGATATGCTGATAATTTTGGTCATAATTTAGGTCATGGTGTAGGTATCATGGTTCATGAATATCCTGCATTATCTCCTGAATCAAATGAAGTATTAAAAGAAGGTATGATTGTAACTATAGAGCCAGGTATATATGTACCAAATCTTGGAGGAGTAAGAATAGAAGATGATGTACTTATAACGCAAGATGGTTGTGTGAGATTGACTACATCTACTAAAGATTTAATTGTTGTAAATTAAAAATGAATTAGATAAATATTTTATAATAAGTAAGATAATTAGAAAAGAAGAGGTAAATTTAAATGTATAATTTTGATGATAGACCAGATAGAGTAAGTGAAAAGTGTAGAAAATGGGATTTAAATATTATAAGAGATAAGTTTGGAGATGTTAGAGAAGATTTTGTACCAATGTGGATTGCTGATATGGACTTTAAAATACCAACAGAAATAGAAAACAAATTTATTGAAGCTGTAAAAAGAGGTGTATTTGGATATACATACTGCTATGATGAATTTTATGATTCAGTTATCAGATGGCAAAATGATATGCATAAAGTAAATGTAGAAAGGGAATGGATTACATTGACTTATGGAACTGTATCAACACTTCACTATGTAGTACAAGCTTTTTGTCAAAAGGGGGATAGTATAATATTAAATACACCAGTTTATGACCCTTTTGAATCATCAGCTAAAAAACAAGGTGTAAATATAGTTTGTAATACATTAGATATTATAGATGATAGATATTATATAAACTTTGATAAATTAGAAGCTCAAATTAAAGAAAATAAACCTAAATTAATGATGTTTTGTACACCACATAATCCATCTGGAAGAATATGGTCAATTGAAGAAATGACAAAAGTAGCAACTATATGTAAAGAAAATAATGTTATTTTGATTGCAGATGAAGTACATGCAGAACATATTCATTATGGTGAGTTTAACTCAATACTTAAACTTGAAAAAGAGCTTTTAGAAAATGTTATTCTATTGACATCACCAAATAAAGGGTTCAATCTTGGAGGGTTAAAGACTTCTTACTCAATCGTTATAAACAAGGATATAAGAGAGAGATTCAGAGATAAACTAAAACAAAACTCTATAACTTCTCCAAATGTGTTTGGAATTATAGGGTTGATAACTGCTTATAATGAATGTCGTGAGTGGTTAAATGGTGTAAATGAATATATAAAATCAAATTATGAACTTTTAGAAACTTGGGTAGATAAACATAATAATATTAAATTGATGAAGATGGAATCATCTTATTTAGCTTGGATGGATATAAGTGGATTAGGTATAAGTGCAAGTGAATTTACAGATAAGTTGGCTGTTGATACAGGAGTATTGTTGGAGGATGGGAGCCATTTTGTAAAAGATGGTGAGAATTATGTTAGAATAAACTTAGGAACTCAAAAAGAAAATGTAATTGAAGCTTTAAATAGAATGGAGTTATTTTTAAAGTCTTTATAAAATAATTTTAAAAAATAAGGAAATAAGTTTTGTTTCAATAAGTATAATATTATTTGAGTGATTATGTATTTGAAAATATGATAAAGAAAGCTTTATAGAGTAAAATATAAATTATTTGTAAAAACTAATAGAATGTTATGAAAAGCACCTTGAATATAATAAGGTGCTTTTTTATTGCTGTCAAATTCTTAAATTTTATTGTTGTCAGTATGATTTATTTCTTATAACATAGTTTATCGAATTTTACTATTTATTTAGTTTTTTAATAGAAAAGGCTTTGTCAGTAAGTTTAAAATTATCTTTTATACCACTAGTTAAGTATACTTTTTTATCTTTAGTTATAAATATAGCATCTACATTATCAATACTATTAATTAAATCCATACCCTTTTCAAGTCCAAGTCCAAAGGTAGAAGTAGATAAAGCATCACAATTAATAGATTTATCAGATATTATTGTTACACTACTTAAGCCATTTTCAAAAGGATACCCTGTAAACGGATTTAGCATGTGGTGATATATTTTGCCATCCTTTTCTATAAATCTTTCATAAATTCCAGATGTAACAACAGATTTATTTGTGGTTTCTATATTTCCTATAGATTCTCCATTTTTACTAGTTGGGTCTTGAATACCTATTTTAAAAGGTTTATCATTTTTACCATTTTCTAAGGTAAATATATTACCTCCTAAATTTACTAAACCTTTTTGTATACCTTCTGATTTTAGATAGGCCACAATTTTATCAGCAGCATATCCTTTAGCTATTGCACCTAAATCAATTTTCATATTTTCTTTGGTCAATTTTATAGATTTATTTTTTTCATCCAATATAATATTCTTATAATCAATTAGAGGCAAAAGCTCTTTTATCTCAGAATCACTTGGTACTTTGGCTTTATCTGTTCCAATTGCCCACAAGTTTGATATTGGACCAACTGTTATATCAAAATACCCACTTGATAATTTAGAATATTGGATTGCCTCTTTTACAACGAAAAACGTATCATCTGAAACTTTGACAAAACTCTTTCCAGCATTATCATTTATCTTAGAAACATCACTTCCTGGTATATGAGTACTCATTTTATTGTCAATATATCTTAAAATTGAATCACATTCATTTAAGATTTTATCACTTTTGGATTCTTTTATATTAAATACAGTAACTTCATTTACTGTACCAAGGTAATAGCTAGTTTTACTATATTTAGTATTCTGGCTTGAACTCCTAAAAAATGAAAATAAAATTAATGCTAAAATCAATATCACAAAAATAAATGTGATTTTTTTCTTATTCATGGTATATTCCTCCTATGAAATTGTGTTATTATTTTATTATAACATAATTTCATAGGAGGACAAAAAATGAAGAAAAAAGACATTCTTCTTATTTTAGGCATTTTAGTTGTTATTACAGCATGTTATGGGATAATAAATGTTATAAATTCTAAAAATGCTGGAAGTATTGAGATTTATGTAGATAATAAATTGTATAAGACTGTTCCAATAGATGCCAGAGAAGAATTTAAAATAGAGAATAGAGGGGGGTATAATATAGTCAAGATTCATGATAAAGGGGTAGAAATAGTAGATGCCTCATGTCCTGATAAGGTTTGTGTACATACTGGTTTTATAAATAAACCAAGTCAAAGTATAGTTTGTATACCTAATAGAGTTAGTATAAAAATAAATACAAATGAAAAGGACGATAATCAAGAAGATATAATTTCTAAATAAAATAATAAAATAATTGAAAGGAATTGGTGATAATTATGGTTAACTTAGAAAATGATTGGAATGAATTATTGAAAGAAGAATTTGAAAAAGATTACTATTTAAATTTAAGAAAATTTCTTATAGAAGAATATAAGACACGTCAAATATTCCCCAATATGCATAATATATATGAAGCTTTGAAACATACTTCATATAAAGATACAAAAGTTTTGATACTTGGACAAGACCCCTATCATGGAGATAATCAAGCTCATGGTTTAGCTTTTTCAGTTCAACCACAAGTGAAAACTCCACCATCTTTATTAAATATGTATAAAGAATTAAAAGAAGATTTAGGATGTTTTATACCTAACAATGGATATTTGATGCCTTGGGCAGACCAAGGAGTGTTACTTTTAAATACTGCTCTTACTGTTAGAGCACATGAAGCTAATTCTCATAAAAATAAAGGGTGGGAAATTTTCACGGATAGAGTAATCTCTATTTTAAGTGAACGTGAAGACCCAGTTATTTTCGTATTATGGGGAAGTAATGCACGTAAAAAAGTAGAGTTGATTGATACAAGTAAGCATTATATTTTAGAAGCACCTCATCCAAGCCCATTATCAGCAAGTAAAGGTTTTTTTGGATGTAAACACTTCTCTAAGATAAATGAAATTCTAGAAAAATTAGGAAAAGAACCTATTAATTGGCAAATAGAAAATATATAAGATTAAAAGGTAACAAAATGATAACAAAACAACAATAAACAATGACATTGTTGTAACTAATAGAAATATGTGTGAATAGTTGAAAATACTATATATGCATATTTCTATTTTTTTGTCAAGTTGACAACTCTTGAAAAAATAGTTACAATTTAGTTACACAAAAAACACAAACAAAAAAAGAAATTTACAAAGCAGAATTTTACGAAGCAAAATATATAGTGTAAAAAATTTGAGGGAGGAAAGTTTATATGAATTTTAAAAAATTGAGTAATGCTAAAGTCTCGGTGATGGCGGTTGTTTTATCAGTTGGGATATTATCGGGGTACTCTGCACTTAATAAACAAGTAACATTAGTAGTAAAGGGAGAAGAAAGAACTATATCAACATTTAGTTCTAATGTAGGAGACCTTCTAGAATCTCAAAACATTAGTTATGATGCAAATGATATAGTTACTTTAGATGAAAACTCAAAATTATCTAATGGAGATAAAATAGAAGTAATTGATGTAAAGGAAAAAACAGTTGTAGAAACTAAAGATATTCCATTTGAAGTTACAGTTGTTGAAGATGGTTCTTTATCAAAGGGAGACTCTGAAGTTAAAGAAGAAGGAAAATCTGGAAAAAGTGAATTAATATATAAAGAAACTTATCACAATGGAAAGAAAGTAGAAAAGGAATTTGTGAAAAAGGTTGTTAAAGCTGAGCCTGTGAACAAGGTTGTAAGCAAAGGAACAAAAGTAGAGATGCAAGTAGCTTCGTCAAGGGGAGAAAACTCAAGAAGAATGGCTTCATCATCATCTAGTAATAGTAGTAGTAACAATGGTAAAAATATGAGAGTAGTAGCAACTGCATATAGTGGTCATAGTATAACTGCTACAGGAACAAAGCCTAAGTGGGGAACAATAGCTGTAGACCCTAAGGTTATACCATATGGAACTAAGGTTTATATACCTCAATTTGATATGGTATTTACTGCAGAAGACTGTGGTGGAGCAATAAAAGGAAATAAAATTGATATATTTATGAATGACTCAAAAACAGTTTATAACTGGGGAAGAAAAACTATAGATATACGTATATTAAAATAATTATATAATCTATATTTGTACTGGAAATTATATTTTGATTAATATAGAGAGGGAACTCTTTGTATATACATAAAATATAATTTCCAGTTTTTAATTTTAAGCATATAATAAAAAAGTAAATTTTAACCATGTATAGATAAAAGCTATTTAAATTATAATTTACTATCAGATAAATCTATAAAAATTGTTGCAAAGAGTCAAAATATATGATATTATAGATTTCGTTGAGACGCATTTCATTATGGGAGTGGATGGGTGCCGGTGTGCCCTCTAGTCTTCAAAACTAGTATGAGGGGTTAAGAGCCTCTTAGGTGGGTTCGATTCCCACGCATTCCCGCCAGTATATAAAAGGTATCTTTTAATATTAAAAGATACCTTTTTAAATTTAGATAATTTACTTTTAATGATATATACTATTTTGGTATTATATAATGTAAATTTTATAATACTATTATTGTTTAGATAAAAATCTAGGAGAGTGAAAAGATGGAAAATAACTTTACAACGAGAACTAGTTTTCTAGTTGGAGATGATGGAATAGAAAAACTTAATAATTCAAATGTAATAGTATTTGGAGTAGGAGGAGTTGGTAGTTTTACTGTTGAAGCTCTAGCGAGAGCTGGAGTTGGTAATCTTACTATTGTGGATTTTGATGATGTGGATATAACAAATATAAATAGACAAATACCAGCCTTACATTCAACTGTAGGAAAGTATAAAGTTGATGTAATGGAAGAGAGAATCTTGGATATAAATCCTAATATCAATATAAAAAAAATAAGAAGTCTTTATAATAAAGACACTAGTGATGAAATATTGACTGAAAGATATGATTATGTTGTGGATGCAATAGATATGGTAAGTTCTAAAATACATCTAATTGAAACCTGTGAAAAAAAAGGCTTAAAAATAATAAGTTCTATGGGGATGGGAAATAAATTAGACCCAACTAAAATAGTTGTTACTGATATACACAAAACAAGTACTTGCCCTTTAGCTAAAGTTATGAGGAAAGAGCTTAGAGATAGAGGGATTAAAAAATTAAAAGTAGTATACTCAACTGAACAACCAATAGAACTTAAAAAGAAAGTAATGAATGGGAGAAAAGTAACACCTGGTAGTGTATCATTTGTTCCATCTGTAGGAGGACTAATAATTGCATCTGTAATAGTTAATGAATTATTAGAACAATAAGTCTAAATATTTTAATTTATAAAGTTTAAATACGTATTTTGAAGGCTAAAAGCATCAATGTGAAACTATTTTATATTGATACTTTTAGCCTAATTATATTATGTAGTTATAGTTTTATTTTCTATATTATGTATCTATTTCATATTTATATTTTGTAAATATCATTTCTCCATCACTATAAAAGACAATATCACCTATTTTATCTGTTCTATAAATTGATACATGGTTTTGTTTCAAATTGTTGAGAACTTCTCTGTGGGGATGACCATATTGATTTTTATATCCACATGATATTGCAGCTATATCTGGATTAATTCTTTTTATAAATTCTAAAGATGATGATGAATTACTTCCATGATGCCCTATTTTTACAAAATTAATATTGTTCAATTCAAAAGAATGTAAGATTTCTTTTTCAATTGATTCCTCAGCATCACCCATAAATAAAAAAGAGTTATTATTAAAAGTTAGTTTGAAAACTATTGAATTTAAATTTGATTCTTCTTGTATATATGATGGACTTAATACATATATATTTATATTGTTATCGATATTTAAAATATCGTCTTTATAGAGATACTGAATAGAGAGGTTTTTGTCATTACAAGAATTTATTAGATTTTGATAAGCTTCACTATTTGTTGATTGTTCAGGCATATATATGGAGCTTACATTAAATTTTTTTACAACATTATCAAGACTTCCTATATGGTCAGAATCTGGATGTGTAGCTATTATCACATCAATAGTTTTTATTTTTCTCTGTTTCAAATAACTAGTAACTATATTTCCACTATCCTCATCACCTCCATCAATTAATATATTTTTATTTGTAGGTGTTTGTACTAAAATACTATCACCTTGTCCAACATCTATCATATGTATAGATAGTAGAGATTTTTTGTCACAACCGCTTAAAAGTGATATTATAATAAGTATTAATAAAAAAATTTTATTTCTCAATAAAAAATCACTCCAGTCATTACATGTTTATATAATTTTATGATGGGTAATATAAGATATATATGACTTATTATATTTTATATTTTAAACAATATAAATGAAATTAATACCAAAACAAAATTGGAGTTTTTATAGATATAAAATTTTAAAAAATTAAGCAATAAAAAAAGGTAGGAGGATTTTATGTTTTTCAAAGATATTGAACTAAATTCAAAAAAGGAATTAGACCCATATTTTGATTTAGTAGATTATGAAGCTTGTGAGTACTGTTTTAGTACTTTATATATGTGGCAACATGTTTATAAGACAGGATATTATATAGGAGAAGATTTTGCTGTTTTAGTTGGTGAATATGAGGGAGATAGTTTCTCAATATTACCACTTGCTAAAAGAGAAAAGCTTCCAGAAGTTGTAGATTTTGTGCTTGAATATTTTTCTAAAAATAATAAAAAAATATACCTAAGAGGTATTACTACTGAAGTAGTAGAATTTTTAAAAGAAAAATATCCAAATAGATTTGAGTATATAGAAGAAAGAGATTTATTTGACTATATTTATGATGCAGAAAGTTTAAGAACTTTAGCTGGTAAAAAGAATCAAAAGAAGAGAAACCATATAAATTATTTCTTAAAAGAATACGCAGGTAGATATGAAGTCAAATTATTAGATAAAGAAAACTTCAATGAATGTTTAGTATTAATGAAAGAATGGGAAAGTAATAAGGAAGAAAATGATGAATTTGATGAAAGTATGGATGATGAATTGGTAGGTATCAAAAAGATATTTAACCATTATGATGTACTAAAAGATAGAGTAAAAGTGTTTGGTGTTTATGTGGATGGAAAATTAGAAGCATTCAGTATAGGAGAGCTTTTAAACAAAAATATGGCACTTATTCATATAGAAAAAGCTAATCCTGATATAAGAGGTCTATATCCATTTATAAACCAACAGTTTTTGGTAAATGAATTTAAAGATGTTGAATTTGTAAATAGAGAAGAAGATTTAGGTATTGAAGGTTTGAGAAAAGCTAAACTTTCTTACCATCCTTGTAGATTTGTTGAAAAGTACAGTGTTAGGGAGGCTTAATATACTATATGGAGATTAGGTATGCTAAAGAAGAAGAAATAGAAAGTATAAAAGAAATTTGGAGTTATTGTTTTAATGATAGTGAAAATTTTATGAAGTACTATTTCAATGATAAGTATAAATATGAAAATACTGTAATAGCTTTAGATGAAGGAAAAATTGTTTCCTCTCTTCAGCTAAATCAGTATAAGTTAATACTAAACAATAAGGTATACAATACATCGTATGTAGTAGGGGTTTCCACACTTCCTGAAGGCAGAGGAACTGGATATATGAGTAAAGTTATTAAATTTACTTTAAACGAATTGTATAAAAAAGGTCAATTAGTTTCTATATTGATGCCAATCGACTATAGACTTTATAGAAGATTCGGATATGAACATTGCTATGACCAGATTGAATATACTCTTAATACAGATGATTTAAAAAATTTTAAGTCAAGTGGAAAGATGATAAAAGCTAATATATCACAAATTGATGATTTGATACAAATAGATAGAGCTTTTTTAAATGAGGTTAATGGTAATGTGTTAAAAGATGAACATTATTATGAAAACTTATTTAAAGAAATTCAAAGTGAAGATGGGCTTTTATACATTCATGAAGGTAATGGAAAAGATGGATATATAGTTTATTTTCTTCAAGGAGACAAAATGTTTGTTAGAGAGTTATTTTATAAAAATATAGATGCTCTTAAATCAATTCTTAAATTTATATATAATCACAATACTCAATGTAAGATAGCTACTATATCTGCTCCTATAATAGATAAAATAAGACTTATATTAGACAACCCTAAAGATTGTGAGATAAAAATAAAACCTTTTATGATGGGAAGAGTTATAAATGTAAAGAAATTTATAGAAGATATATATGTAGATGAGGATATTAATAGTTCAGTTAACTTATTAATAGAAGACAAGTTTATAGATGAAAATAATGGTCTATTTAAAGTTTCTATACAGAATCGTAAGATAGCTGTAGAAAAATTAGATAAAAAAGGTATAGAAAAGCCTCAAGAAGGTTTTGATATTAAATTAGATATAAATACCTTAACACAGTTATCATTTTCATATATAGATGTAGAAGAAGCTCTTTTCTTAAATAATCTAGAAGGGGTTTCAAAAGAAACAATAGAAATACTTAAGTGTATTTTTTCTAAAAGAAATAACTATATAAACGAATATATATAAAAAGAATACGCCAAAAGATTTTTAAAATCTTTTGGCGTATTCTTTTGTTTATAATAATTTATCTTGTTTAAAAATTTACTATTTGAAAATAATCTAAATAATATGTTTTTATATAGGAGTGATTATAATTAAAATAAGAAGACCTTTATTAATTGTATTGATATTTGTGATTGTTATATCATTTATAACCACAAGTAATAAGAAAAAAGATGAAAAATTCAATGATAAGATAATAACTATACAAGGTGTTGTTAAAGGGAAAGTTGAAAAGAAAAGATACAATCAGTATAAGGTAGGTGTTTTTTTAATAAATGATTATTCAAGAAATAAAAATTTGAAAATTGGACAAGAAGTTAATATTACAGGAAAATTTAAGAGCTTAGATAAAATGGAGTATGATGATTTTGATTATGGAAGGTACATAAAAAGTACTGGATATAGAGGTATAATATATATAAATAATTATAAAGTTGTTGGTAAAAATAAAATATATTCTTTAGTTGGAAAAATAAAGTTTTATATAAGTAAGACTTACAGATATTTATATAAGAAAAACTCAGATTTTATAAATTCTATATTGTTAGCTGAGGTTGAAAACCTTACTGATGAACAAAAAGAATTGTTCACTAGGACAGGAACTAGTCATGTAGTATCTATATCTGGTCTTCATACAGGTATACTATGTGTAATTATATCTTTTTTATTAAGAGGTATAAATAAATTGTATAAATTATTAATATTGTCGATTTTTATAACTTTATATTGTATAATGGTAGGTGCGTCTCCATCCATAATTAGGTCTATAACATTTGTTATAGTTTTCTATCTATCAATATTTATTGATAGAAAAAAGGATGGTATATCAACATTGTCTCTAATAGGGATAGTTTTAATTATGAATAACCCCTATGTTATATATAATGTAAGTTTTCAATTGTCTTTTTTAGCTACACTTTCTATATTGATATTCTACAATAAAATAAATAGTATTGTAAAATTAAGTATGGTATCATTGACAATATCATCAAATATATTAACTCTACCTATAATTTATTACACATTTAAAGGAATACCACTGCTTTCAGTTATAGGAAATTTGATTATAGTACCATTTGTAGGTGTAATAATGTATTTGAGTATTGCAAGTTTAATAGTATTTAAAGTAAGTGTAGTAATAGCTAAAATTATATCCTTTTTTAATAGTTCATTGATAGAAAGCATATTTTTTTTACTAGATAAACTCAGCAATTTAAATTTTGCATATATTAATATAGAAAATCCTAAATTTTATATTGTAGTGATTTATTACATAGGAGTGTTTTTTTACATATTTTACATAGAAGGAAAAGAGATAAAGGAGCAAGAAAATGGATTACAAGGATATTATAAGGAATGTAAAAGAGAACAATTTTGAAAAGATGTATCTTTTTTATGGAAGAGAGTATTATTTAATTGAGAATGCAATAAAAGCATTTAAAGATAGTCTAAACGAGGGAATGCTTGATTTTAATTTAGATATAATAGATGGAAAGGAAATCGTCTTAAATCAGCTTATAAGCTCTATAGAAACACTTCCATTTATGGATGATAGAAAGATAGTAATAATAAAAGATTTTGAACTATTAAAAGGAAAGAAAAAGAACTTTACTGATAGTGATGAGAAATACTTAATAGAGCATCTAGATAATACTCCAGATACTACCACTATAGTTTTTGTTGTGTATGGAGATGTTGATAAAAGAAAATCTCTAGTTAAGAAAATCGGAAATAATGGAATTGTCTTTGATTGTGATAAGCTTTCTGATATGGACTTATTTAAGTGGATAAAAAAATCTTTTACTCTAAATGAAGTTATAATAGAAAATTCTCAAATAATGTATTTTATTGAACAAGAAGGATATAGAGATAAGAGTAGTGAAAAGACTTTATCTGATTTGGAAAACGAGATAAATAAGATAAGTTCGTTTGTTGGTAAGGGTAATAATGTAACTAATGAAGTAATTGATAAATTATCTCAAAAAAAAGTTGAGAATGATATATTTAAATTAATCGATTATATTGGAGAACAAAATGCTTCTAATGCAATGAAAATATTGAATGATATGATACAAGAAGGTGAGTCTGTTTTAGGGATATTTTCTATGATAGCAAGACAATTTAAAATAGTAATGCAGGTAAGACAGTTACAACTTGATGGATATTCAACTAAACTTATAGCTGATAAATTAAAAATGCATCAATTTGTTGTAGGAAAAGCATTAAAGCAAACTAAAAATTTTTCTGATGACATAATTGTAGAAATCTTAAATTATATATTAGAAAGTGATTATAAAATAAAGACTGGTCTTATAAGAGATACCTTAGCGATAGAAATGTTGGTTAGTAAGTATTGTAAAAGACAAATTATATAAATTAATAATAGATAAAAAATAAATAGCAGGATTGTTGTAGTTTAAAACAAAGTAGACTAAATTTAGTCTACTTTATATACTATAGAATATCTAACTATTTATTTTTTATTGTATAAATTTCCAAAATAAAAAACCCCTGCATAGGGGTTATTATATATAAGAAATATAAACTGGTAATTAAGCGTTCATACCGTTTAATTTTTGAGCTAATTTAGCTACTTTTCTAGCTGCAGCATTCTTATGTATAGTTCCTTTAGAAGCTACTTGGTATATTCTTTTTTGAGCGTATTGGAACTTAGCAACAGCATCCTCTCTGTTTCCAGCTGCAACAGCATCTTCGAATCTTCTTATTGCAGTTTTTATTTGAGATTTTCTAACTCTATTTAAAGCAGTTTTCTTTTCGATAACACCTATTCTTTTCTTAGCTGATTTTATATTTGCCACCGTGTTCACCTCCCTGTATTTTTTTATCATATTCATCGTCAACATATTAGATTTTAACAGAAATAAATCTAAAAATCAAGGATTATTATTTATATATTTTAATAATGTTTTTTATTTTGATTTTTTAGATTATGGATTTTGTATAAATAATTTGCAATATCTTGTTTTGGGTTGGTATATTTTGTGTTTTGAATATTTTAATATATATAAATTAATATTTCATTTTTGGAACAAATATTTTGAGATAATACAAACTATTAACATACATTTTGATAGTATTTCCAATTATTATAAGATAATACAAGAAATTACTCATTTTTATGCGTTTAGTAAAAAAAATTTATAAAAATATAAATTTATATGGTTAATTATGATAAATTTTCCATTGATTAAGATGACTTTTTTCATTTTATAGTCTATCATTTAAGTAGAACTATAATATTTAGGAGGGATTTATACTATGAAAATATGCAAAAAATTATTAACTATGGGGATTTCACTGGCGATAGCAATTTCTATTTTTCCAATAACATCAAATGCACTAAGTTCGATTGATAGCATAAAGGGTAAAGACAAGTATGAAACTTCAGCTATTGTTGCAGATAAACAAAATTATACTAAAGCCATACTTATCAATGTGGATAATAGTTTAGCAGATGGTCTATCAGCAAGTGGATTGGCTGGAGTTGAAAATGCACCAATATTATTGACAAAGAAAAATACGATACCAGACTCAACATTAAAAAGACTTAATAATGTTAAAAAAGTGTATATAATAGGAGGAAATAATTCTATAGATAGTATAGTAGAGCGTTATCTAAAGGGGAAAAATATTGATACTGAAAGAATTGAAGGAAAAGATAGACTTAGTACAAGTTATAAGGTGAGTGAAAAGGTTTTAGAATTAAAAGGTAGTTCAGGTGATGTGTTAGTAGCAAATGGGTTTAAAGGAGAAGCTGATGCTATAAGTGCAGCCTCAGTTGCATTTAAAAATGCGATACCTGTATTACTTACTAATGGCTCAGATATGCCTGAATTCAAAATTAAAGGAAATAAAATATTTGCATTTGGTTCGACAAATACTATGAGTAATCAACTTGTAGAAAAACTAGGGGCAACTAGACTAGGTGGAAGTGATAGATATGAGACTAATAAGAAGATAATCCAACAGTA
>NZ_AVHW01000088.1 GCF_000449425.2 Clostridioides difficile CD160 | reverse complement strand
GCAAGTGGATTGGCTGGAGTTGAAAATGCACCAATATTATTGACGAAGAAAAATACGATACTAGACTCAACATTAAAAAGACTTAATAATGTTAAAAAAGTGTATATAATAGGAGGAAATAATTCTATAGGCAGTAAGGTAGAAAGCGTTCTAAAAGAAAAAAATATTGATATTGAAAGAATTGAAGGAAAAGATAGACTTAGTACAAGTTATAAGGTGAGTGAAAAGGTTTTAGAATTAAAAGGTAGTTCAGGTGATGTGTTAGTAGCAAATGGGTTTAAAGGAGAAGCTGATGCTATAAGTGCAGCCTCAGTTGCATTTAAAAATGCGATACCTGTATTACTTACTAATGGCTCAGATATGCCTGAATTCAAAATTGAAGGAAATAAAATATTTGCATTTGGTTCGACAAATACTATGAGTAATCAACTTGTAGAAAAACTAGGTGCAACTAGACTGGGTGGAAGTGATAGATATGAGACTAATAAGAAGATAATCCAACAGTTTTATGGTAATACTAAAGAGTTTTACATAGCTAGTGGTAGTGAATTAGTTTATCCATTAATTGGTTCAACTCTAGCTAAAAGCAAACCAGTTGTATTGGTTGAGCATGGAAGTAACAAAAGTATACTTAAAGGTGCGACTAAAATAACAGCAATAGGAACTGTTTATGATTCTATAATAAAAGAATGTCTAAATGTAACTAATAATGTAGGTGATGCTAATACAGGTGTAGTTAAAAAGAATACAGATGAGAAGTATTCTCTCAAAGGAATGTTAGTACAGCTTGGTCTTAACACAACTAATAAGGAGGGGTGGGATATTAATTATGGAGGAAATGAAAATGGAATTGAACTTCGAGCAGATGGAAAATATTATTATATAAATCAAGGAATGGAAGCATTGGGTTCGTATGCTGCTGCATTAGCAGGTGAAAAATATCATAGCCTGTACTTTGGAGACCGTGATCCTATAAATACAATAGCAATTAGAGAACGTATTTCTTACAACGATGTTCAAAAGGAAATCTCAGTAATCAGAAACTTTCTAAATAGTTTTGATTGGAAGAATGCTTCTGACCTTGAAAAGGCTACTAGAGCTGGAAAATTAGTTACAGAGGCAGACTATGTTCTAGGAAATTATAATGTATATAATAATCTTATTGAAAAGAAAAGTGTCTGTGAGGGTTATGCAAAAAGCTTTCATATATTGACAAGACTAATGGGAATGAATTCACTATATCAGGAAGATTTTAATTTAAGACACTCATGGAACTATGTACAAATTGATGGTAAATGGTATGAATTTGATGGGACTGAAGTTGGAGCATATAAAGATCTTGGAATTAGATTAGAATTCAATTCTTCTAAACTCGAAAGTGCAACAAAAAAAATGCCTAAGTACTATGATGCTAAAGCATTATCTATATTAGGATTTAATCAATAAAAGAAAGGCTCTTTAAAGAGCCTTTCTTTTATTGATTAAATATCCAAAAATTATTATTATTAAAGATGAAGTATTGAATTAAAAATAGCAGTGGAATGGATAGAAAGACTATCATATGAAAATTATGAAAAAGATTTAAAAAATTTATTTGATTAAGTTGTAATTACTATTTATATCATATACTTGAATAGTCTAAAAAATTAGACTATAATATTTTTATAGACTAAAGAAAGGGATGATAAGATGGACATAGTAAAATTGGTTTTAAATCCTGCTAGACTTCGTATTTTACAGTATATCCGACTTCATGGCAGTGTTCGAACATCTGATATTGTAAAATATCTAAATGATATTCCTCGTGCAACAGTTTATCATCATGTAAAAATTTTAGAAGAGAACAATATGATTGAAGTGGTAAAAGAAAACCGTGTACGTGGCACTATTGAAAAAGTTTATGCACTAAAAGAATATACATCATCTATGGAAGGGGAAACATTTGTTGCACTTTCTACAGCTTTTCATGTAGGATTGATGCAGGAAATGAATGAATATTTTAGTAGAAAAGACCAAGACCATAAAAAAGATAATGTATTTTTCTCTTCAGCATTACTATATATGAGTGATAATGAATATGAAAGTCTTCTTAAAAATATGGCTGATTTATTGAAGCCATATATAGAACAAAAGCCTAAATCAAATCTAAAACTTAGAAAACTTTCAATCATATCTTCTCCACCAGTTGATAATGGTAATAAAAAATAACATATATCTTATTTTTATAGAAAGAGGTTATATATGAAATTTCATGAATTTGGAAATAAAAACAAACCACACATTATGTTGATTCATGGAGGGGGAAATGCATGGTGGAACTATTTGCGACAAGCAGAAGTTTTGTCTAACAACTATTATGTTATACTTCCTACATTGGATGGTCATGGAGAAGAATATGAAACGATATACACATCTACAGAGGATACAGCGGATAAATTGATGTCATATATAGATGAAAAGTGTGATGGACATCTTTTTGCTTTGTGTGGGGTATCACTGGGTGGCCAAATTGTAATGGAGCTTTTATCTCGAAAACCTGATATTACTAAAAAAGCAATTATTGATGGGAGTATCTGCTACCCAAGACCTACTATGGCACGATTTTGTATTGCTGGTATTCGATTTTTTGGAGGATTTTTATTCAGTGAGAAGGCTTGTCGTTTTCAAATTGCTATGATGCCAAAATTGTTACCTAAAAATATGCAGTATCCAGATAAAATTAAAAAATATTATATGCAAGATATGCCACATGTCAGAAAAGAAACATTTTACAATATATATCGTACTTATATGATGAAATATACGCTTAAAAAGAGTATAAAAACAACCAAAGCAGAAGTAATGTATTGGTATGGAGAAAAAGAAATGAAGTGTGTTAAAAACTCTGCAAAAATGTTTAAGTCTTTTGTTAGTACTTGCCAAATTTATGAAGCTAAGGGTTATAATCATGGATATTTATCTCTTTATCTTCCAAATGAATGGCTGGAAATTGTTGAACCATTTTTTCAACAGGAATAAAGTAGTAAGGTGGTTATAGGGTAATCAGTGCTTGTTTTTTAAAAATGTAGCAAATAAATGAGGTATGATATGAAAAAATTATTTTAGAGCAAATATATAATAAATGAAAACTTAATAGAAAAATGATAAATAGATTAAAAGGTAGCGCCTATATAAATAGTTGCTACCTTTTTACATTTGTAAATAAATGATAGATAAGAAAGTTTACTGACAAATTACTGACCAAACTCAATTTTCTTACATTGAAAGCCTTAATTTTACTTGTTTTAAATAAATTTATAGTTTTTTGTTATAAAATACTAAATTTTGTTAACAATTATAATTAGCATTTAATTTATACTGGAGGTTTATATGATTAGCGTAAGAACAGATTTAGCTTTAGAAGCTAGTGAAATGTGTGAAAAGTCTCAAGAAGGAAGTAGTATTCCTGGTGTAAAAATAGAAACTAAAGAATTAGAAAATTGTATTGTAACAAAAGTTGAAGTAGTAGACGGACAAGGCGCAGAAATAATGAATAAGGATATAGGAAAGTATATAACTCTGGAAAGTAATCTTATGAAGTTTGATGATGATGAATCAAGAGAAGAAATGATAAGTTATTTGAAAGAGGAATTGGTAGATATATTTGGACAAGACAAAAACAAAAAAACACTGGTAATTGGTCTTGGAAATAGAAATATTACTTCTGATGCATTAGGACCAAAGAGTGTATCAAAAACACTTGTGACTAGACATCTTTTTAAAAATTATAATAAAGACTATGATGATGATTTCACTGAGGTATCAGCTTTAAGCCCAGGAGTTATGGGTGTTACTGGAATAGAGACTAGTGAAATAGTAAAGTCATTGGTTGAGAAAGTTAAGCCAGATAGAGTAGTAGCAATAGATGCACTGGCTTCAAGAAAAATGGAAAGAGTAAACTCTACTATACAGATATCAACAGCAGGAATATCACCTGGTGGAGGTGTTGGTAATACGAGAAAATCTCTAACTAAGGAAACATTAGGAGTAGAAGTTATTGCAATAGGTGTACCAACTGTGGTTGATGCAGCCACTCTTACGATAGATGTTTTAGATATGGCAATAGACAATTTAATAGCTCAATCAGAAGAAACAGAAAGCTTTTATGAAATGTTGAAAAAGCTTAAAGAAGAAGAAAAATATCATCTAATAAAAGATTCATTAGACCCATATGACAAAAATTTAATAGTAACACCAAAGGATATAGATGATACAATCGAAAATCTATCTATAATAATAAGCGAAGGTTTAAATAGGTCTTTGCATCCAGGTAGATTGGTATAAAATAAGGAGGAACAATTATGTTTAAAAAATGCATTAAAGTAGTAACCTTGACTTTTATATTAGCATGCATTTTACCAGGAAAATCATTGGCTTTGAATCAAGATGATTTTTTAAAGTTTTTAGTAAACTCATCTTATCCAGAAGCTAAAGTCGAAGGAAATAATACAGAAGATAAAAAGAATAATAAAAATAAAGAAGAAAATAAAGAAAGCAAAAATGAAAAAGAAAAATCTGAAGATGCAAGTAAAGTTGATAGCAAAAAAGAAAGTGAAAAAGAATATATAAAACTTTATGTTGGTAAAGAAAATGTTCCAGACATTGAGTCAAAGAATTCTGACACGACTGAAACTAATACTACATCTAGCTCAGAATACAAGGATGATTTAAGAGTAACTAAAGAAAATCCAAGAATTTTAATATATCATACTCATGGATGTGAAACTTATTCAAATTCACCTGCTGGAAATTATCATTCAAGAGATAAGAAAAATTCGGTAATGGAAGTAGGAAGTGCATTGACTAGTGCCTTAGATAGTAAAGGATGGGGTGTAGTTCATACAACTAAGTACCATGACTATCCATCTTATAATAATTCTTATGCAAGTAGCTTAAAAACAATAAAAAGTATACTCCCTAAATATAATTCAGTGGACATAGCAATAGACTTACATAGAGATGCTAGGGATTTAACTAATCCAGCCACTAAAGAAAAAGACCATTTAAAATATACAACTATGATAAATGGAGAGAGAGTAGCAAAGTTTTTCTTTGTTGTAGGAGGTAAAAATACAAATAGAGCACAACTCAGAGCTTTAGCAGATGATATAACTGCTTTTGCTGAAAAGAAATATCCTGGTTTGGTGTCTCCAATAGTAGAAAAAGACTATGCTAGATTTAATCAATTTGCAGTTAAGAATCATATGCTAGTAGAAATAGGAAATAATGCAACAAGTATAGAAGAATCTAAAGCTACTACAAAGTATCTAGCTGAGATTTTGGATGAATATTTTAAACAAAAAAATTAGATTGTTAGATACAATTAGGAGCATGTTAAATGAGCCGATTAGAAAAAAATATAGAAAGTAAAAGTAAACTAAGAAAATACAAGTATATTATGAGAATCGTGTTTTTGATTACTATGATAATAGGTACATCAGTTTGTGTCTTTATAGTAGATAGTAATGCAAAAAGTATGTTAGGAATGAAACAATATGATTTTCCAAGTATTAATTTTGATATAACAAACTTTGATTTTGATATATGGAACTTTGATATAAATGGAATCATCAAAAAATTTAATAAGTAGTAATAAGTGAATAAGGTTTATTGATTAAAATAAACCTTATTTTAGTTATATATTCTTAGGATATAAAATAAAAATGCATTAACTGTGTCTTATAGGATTTACTTTAAGTTTATGATATTATATAATATTTAGTGTTAGACTTGATAATCCACATATAATGTGGATAATTTTGTTTAGTGCCAATTAGTTTATATTCAAAAGTTTTACAATTATATAAAGAGTTTTTATATAATGTAAAATAATAACTATAAGAATAATTAAGAGGAGGGAATTTTAAGGTGGACAATAAACAAAGTAGAACTAGAAATTTTAGTATAATTGCACATATAGACCATGGAAAGTCTACCTTAGCTGATAGATTAATACAACAAACGGGGCTTGTTAGTGAAAGGGACATGAAAAGTCAATTGCTTGACAATATGGACCTTGAAAGAGAAAGAGGAATTACTATAAAGCTTCAAAACATAAGATTAATGTATAAAGCGAAGGATGGAAATGAATATTATTTAAATCTTATAGATACACCTGGACATGTAGACTTTAACTATGAGGTATCAAGAAGTTTGGCTGCATGTGAAGGTGCATTACTGGTAGTTGATGCAGCTCAAGGTGTTGAGGCGCAAACCTTAGCCAATGTTTATCTTGCTATAGACCAAGATTTAGAAATATTACCAATAATAAATAAAATAGATTTACCAAGTGCAAGACCAGAGGAAGTAAAGCATGAAATAGAAGATTTAATAGGGCTTGATTCAAGTGAGGCACCTCTTATTTCTGCAAAGACTGGCTTAAACATAGAAGATGTATTAGAAGATATTGTAAAAAATGTTCCTCCACCTAAAGGAGATAATGAAGCACCATTAAAGGCGTTAATATTCGATTCTTACTATGATGCTTATAAAGGTGTTGTAGCTTATGTTAGAGTATTTGAAGGAACTGTTAAAAAAGGCATGACAATAAAAATGATGAACACTAACAAAAAGTTTGAAGTAACTGAAGTTGGTGTAATGGCTCCAGGTCAAACTGAGCTTAGTGAATTATCAGCAGGTGATGTTGGTTATATTGCAGCAAGCATAAAAGATATAAGAAGTTGCCGTGTTGGAGATACAATAACAGATTCAAATAATCCTACAGATGAACCTTTACCAGGATATAAAAAAGCTACTCCAATGGTATACTGTGGTATATATCCAGGAGAAGGAGAAAAGTATGAAAATGTAAGAGATGCTCTTGAAAAACTTCAAGTAAATGATGCTGCACTTGAGTATGAAGCTGAGACTTCAGCAGCACTAGGATTTGGTTTTAGATGTGGTTTCTTAGGTCTTTTACATATGGAGATAATGCAAGAAAGACTTGAGAGAGAATTTAATCTTGATATAATTACGACAGCACCATCTGTTATATACAGAGTTACAAAAATTGATGGAGAAGTTGTAATGATACAAAATCCTGCAAACTTACCAGAGCCATCTGAGATAAAGATGATAGAAGAACCTATAGTAAAAGGAGATATAATAGTTCCTAAAGACTATGTAGGTGTAGTCATGGAACTTTGTCAAGAAAGACGTGGAAACATGTTAAATATGGAATATATAGATGATAGAAGAGTAATGCTTCACTATGACCTTCCTCTTAATGAGGTTGTTTACGACTTCTTTGATGCTTTGAAATCAAGAACTAGAGGATATGGCTCTCTTGATTATGAGGTTAAAGGTTATGTGCCATCTACACTTGTAAAACTTGATATATTAATTAATAAAGAGCAAGTAGATGCACTTAGTTTTATTGTTCATGAAACTCGTGCTTTCCATAGAGGCAAGGCAATGTGTGAAAAACTAAAAGGGGAAATCCCAAGACATCAATTTGCTATACCTATACAAGCTGCTGTTGGTAATAAGGTTATTGCAAGGGAGACGATAAGTGCGTTAAGAAAAGATGTACTTGCTAAATGTTATGGTGGGGATATATCTCGTAAGAAGAAACTTCTTGAAAAGCAAAAAGAAGGTAAGAAGCGTATGAGACAAATTGGTTCTGTTGAAGTTCCTCAAAAAGCATTTATGTCTGTACTTAAATTAGATGAATAAATTTTTATAAATTTAGATAAAGATATTTAAAAGCTAGAGTGATTTTAGAATTATTTCTAAATTAATCTAGCTTTTTTGTGGTATATTTTAAGTAAACTAATAGAAAATATAAACAAGAGTATATTAAAGAAAAATAAAAAGGTGATATTTATGATTAATATAGAAATTCCTAAAAAAGTAGATTATATAATTAAAGAATTAGAAAAACATGGTCATGAAGCATATGTAGTTGGAGGATGTGTTAGAGATTGTTTGTTAGAAAGAATTCCAAATGACTGGGATATAACAACTAGTGCGAGACCAGAAGTAGTAGTAGAGCTATTTGAAAAAACAATTCCAACTGGCATACAACATGGTACTGTAACAGTTATGCTTTGTAATGAACCATTTGAAGTAACAACTTATAGAATAGATGGAAATTATAGTGATGGTAGACATCCAGATTCAATAGAATTTACAAATAACATAGTTAAGGACCTATCAAGAAGAGATTTTACTATCAATGCAATTGCATACAATGCAAAGACTGGATTGGTTGACCCATTTAATGGGTATGAAGATATACAAAATAAGTATATACGTTGTGTTGGAAATCCAGTAGATAGATTTGAAGAAGATGCACTTAGAATGCTTAGAGCAGTTAGATTTTCGGCACAACTCAGTTTTAAAATAGCTGAAGGAACTAAGCAAAGTATCCACAAAAAAGCAGACTTGATAAAAAATATTTCTATAGAAAGAATCCAAACAGAATTCAACAAAATGCTAGTATCTGATTCATCTAAATTAGAATTATTAAATTCAACAGGTTTGTTGAAATTTATAATTCCTGAAATATGCGAATTAGAAGAAGTTACTCAACATAATCCGTATCATATTTATGATGTACAAAAACATACTTTAATGGCTACAGAAGTGATTGAAGATGAATTATATTTAAAGCTTACAATGTTGTTTCATGATTTGGGAAAAAAGGTAACTAAAACGACTGATAAAAACGGAATTGACCACTTTTATACTCATAGTAGAGAATCTGTAAAGATTGCAAAGCGAATTTTAAAGAGACTCAAGTACGATAATTATACTATTAATAAAGTTTTGACATTAATACAGTATCATGATTATAGGATAGAGCCAAAAAGGAAAATAATTAAAAAATTATTAAATAAACTTGAAGATGTTGAACTATTTGAAGATTTAATAAAGGTTAATTGGGCAGATACGCTTGCTAAAAATCCAAAATATGCAAAAAGTAAGATATTAAATCTTATCGAGTGTGAAAAGGAATTTAAACACATAATAAATCAAAATGAATGTTTTAATATTAAGGATTTAGCTATTAATGGAAAAGATTTGATATCTATAGGTGTAAAACCAGGTAAAGATATGGGACACATATTAAATAAGATGCTTGAAATTGTTATAAATAATCCAGAACTAAATGAAAAAGAAATACTGAAAGAAAAAGTATTAAATATATATACATTTTAGAATAGAGTATAAAAATTTTAGTTTAATTAATTTAAAAAGCTGAAAATACAGTACTTATTTAGAAAAAATAAATAATTTTTAGAGAATGTTTTAAAGATTGAGGTTGTACAATTTTTAAACGTATAGAAACTTAATCTAAAATTAGCAGATTAATATAAAAAAAAACTTTGGGAATACTAAAACCATAATTTATAAAATTAATATTTTATGCACTATAAAACAGTGAGGAGGGACAGTATGCGTACTCAACTACAAAAGACCATTGGTCTTTCAGCAGCTCTTTCTACTGTTGTAGGTATGGTTATAGGTTCGGGAGTTTTTTTTAAGCCACAAGCAATATACACTACAACTAATGGAGCTCCAGGTCTAGGTATTATAGCATGGCTTTTAGGTGGATTTATAACAATAACTGCAGGTCTTACAGCTACAGAAATCTCAGCTGCTATACCAAAAACTGGTGGTATGATGATTTATATCGAAGAGATATATGGAGAAAAGTTAGGTTTTTTAACTGGATGGATGCAAACTGTATTATTTTTCCCAGGTACATCAGCAGCACTAGGAGTAATATTTGCTCAACAAGCATCTGAGCTTTTGGGCATGAGCCCAAATAACATGTCTAATGTACTTCCTATAGCAATTGGAGTTATATTATTTCTAGCATTACTAAACATAATAGGCTCATCCCTAGGGGGAAAAGTTCAGACAGTAGCAACTGTTGGAAAAATGATACCTTTAATTTTAATAATAGTTTTTGGATTTAGTAAAGGTCAAAGTAGTGAAGTGTTAAGTCCATTTGTAGGCGATGGTGTCAGTGTATCAAATGCACTTGGACAAGTATTAATAGCAACTTTATTTGCATATGATGGATGGATAAATGTTGGAGCTATATCAGGAGAAATGAAGTCTCCTGATAAAGATTTGCCAAGAGCAATAGTTGGTGGTTTATCATTAGTTATGGCAGTTTATATTATAATAAATATAGCTTATCTTTGGGTAGTGCCAGCAAGTGAATTAGCAACAGTTACCTCACCAGCTACATTAGTCGCAACAAGATTATTTGGAAATTTAGGTGGAAAAGTAATAACTGTGGGTATATTAGTATCAGTATTTGGTACGTTGAATGGATATTTATTGACAGGTTCAAGAATACCATATACACTAGCTGAAATGGGAACTTTACCAGCCTCTAAAGCTCTTTTAAAAGTAAATTCTGGAGGTTCTCCTGTAAATTCAATATTACTTATAACTGTATTAGCCTGTGTATATGCATTATCTGGTCAATTTAATCTTCTTACAGATTTAACCATATTTTCGATATGGGTATTTTATGTACTGACTTTCATAGGAGTCATGAGACTTAGAAGAGAAAAACCTGATTTACACAGACCATATAGAGTTCCTTTATATCCAATAATACCAATCATAGCTATACTGGGAGGTCTGTTTGTAATAATAAATCAACTATTGACTTCAACCGTAATATCTTTAGGTGGAATATTTATAACACTATTAGGTCTACCAGTGTATTATTATATGAAGAAAAGATAAGTACTTAGTTTAAGTTAGATGAATTTGGATAAAAGTTAATTTTTACTTTTATCCAAATTTTTTATAATATTACATAATATAAGTGTTTTATATGTTACTTGATGTGATATCCTGTTTGATTTATAATTTAGTAACTGATGTTTTAAGATAATTTAAGAAATGAGGAATAAAAAATGTTAGGACTTTATATACATATTCCATTTTGTGTGAAGAAATGTAAGTATTGCGACTTTAATTCTTACAAAATGGACATAGATTCAAAACGAAGATATATAGAAGATTTAAAAATTGAAATGGAGTTATACAGTAATAAATTATACAAAGATAATAAAGATAAAGAAGATTACTGTCTAAATGGAAATGATACAATAACTAGTATATTTGTAGGGGGAGGTACACCTAGTATACTGACATCTGATGAAATAAGAGAAGTATTTACAAGCATAAGAGAAATGTTTAATGTAGATGGTGATGCAGAAGTAACTATAGAGTGTAATCCTGGTACATTGACATTAGAAAAATTAAAAGCTATGAAAGACATTGGTATAAATAGACTTAGTATTGGCTTGCAAGCTGTTCAAGAAGAGCATTTGAACTTTATAGGAAGGATACATACTTATGAAGAATTTGAGAAAAACTATAAAGATGCATTAAGTGTAGGTTTCAAAAATATTAATATAGATTTAATGTACAGTCTTCCAAATCAAACTCTATATGACTGGAAGGAAACACTTCAAAAAGTTACAGACTTAAATCCAACACATATATCAGCCTATTCCCTTATATTAGAAGAGGGTACTGAGCTATATAATATGTATGAGAGCAATAAGTTTGAACTTATAGATGAAAATGTGGACATAGAAATGTATGAGTATACAATAAACTATCTAAAATCAAAAGGATATAATCAATATGAAATATCAAATTACTCAAAAGAAGGTTATAATTGTGAGCATAATATTTTATATTGGGAATGTGAACATTATATAGGTCTTGGAGCAGGAGCCTCTGGCTATATTAATAAGAATAGATATAATAATTTGGAATCTTTAGATGACTATCATTTAAGTTTAGCAAAAAGAGAAAAACCAATACAAGAAAATGAGATTCTCTCTGAAAAAGATATGATAGAAGAGAAAATATTTATGGGACTTCGAATGAACAAAGGTATAAAATTTGAAGATTTCAAAAAAAAATTTGGACTAGATTTTAAAGAAAAATATAGTAAGCAAATAGAAATGCTATCAGATAGAAAGCTTATAAATCAGAGCTTTGAAGGTATACAATTAACTCAAAAGGGAAGGGAAATATCTAATAGTATATTTATAGAATTTATGGAATAATTTTTAAAGTATTGACAAAATAAATTTATAATGGTATATAATATATATAATCTTTTTAGCACTCAAACTTGGTGAGTGCTAACAGCTAGGAGGCATACTGAGATGGAATTAAATGAAAGAAAATTAAATATCCTCAAAGCTATAGTTAAAGATTATATAGAAACAGCTGAAGCTATAGGTTCTAGAACAATATCTAAAAGACATGATTTAGGTGTTAGTGCTGCTACCATAAGAAATGAGATGGCTGACCTTGAAGAATTAGGGTACTTGATTCAGCCTCATACTTCTGCGGGTAGAGTTCCGTCTGAAAAAGGCTATAAGTTATATGTAAACTCTCTTATGAGTAAAAGCGAATTGGATGATAATGATAAGATTCTTATTGAGCAATGTATGAATCATAATATAAATCATATAAAAGAATTGATTCATGAAACTTCCAAGCTATTATCTCAACTAACAAACTATACGACTGTAGCAGTTACTAAGAGTTTAATAAATCAAAGTGTTATAAAGCACATACAATTAGTTGCTATGAATGACAATAATATTTTACTTATAGTTGTAACAGATAAAGGAGATTTAAAAAAAGCTAACCTTACAACTAATGTATATTTAGATCAATCTAAGTTAAACTTGATTTCTGATAATCTTACAAGGAAGCTCTTAGGTAAAAGTATAACAGATTTGGATGATAATCTAATTGCTTTTATTAAATACGAAATAAGTGAGTATTCTGGACTTATAGATGAGCTTTTAAATGCTTTGAATTCAAATATGAAAGAAGAAGATTTTTCTCTATCATTAAATGGAGCTACTAATATATTTAGCTATCCAGAATTTAATGATGTATTAAAAGCAAAGTCATTTTTAAATATGTTGGAAAAAAAGGAAACAATAGCTGACATAATTAAATCAAAGGGAATACAAAAGGACAATCTAAATATAATAATTGGTAGTGATAATGATTGTGAATTGGCACAGGATTGTAGTATAGTTACAGCAACTTATAATGTAGATAGAGACTTGGTTGGGCGAATAAGTTTTATAGGCCCTACAAGAATGGATTATGCTAGGATTTACTCTATAATAAATTATATGAGTTTATTAATTAATAGAAAGTAAAGAAATTTTAAATTGAGAGGTGTAAAGTCTTGGATAAAAAAAATGAGCAACAGGAAGTAAAAGAAGAAAATGATACTTCTATTAACCAAGAATCTGAAACTCAAGTAGAGTTAGAAGAGGAAATTGTTAATGAAGAATGTGAGGAATCAAGTGAAACAAGTGATGAAAAAGAAGTTGATGATGAAAATGTAACAGATATAAATTCTAAATTAGCAGAAAAAAAATTGCAAGACGAATTAGATGAATCAAATGATAAATATCAAAGACTTCAAGCCGAATATGCAAACTATAGAAGAAGAACTCAACAAGAAAAAGAGACAATAGGTGTGTTTGCAAATGAAAAGATAATAACTGAGTTAATACCAGTTATAGATAGTATGGAAAGAGCCTTAGATGCATGTGAAGATAAGGAAGATACTATGTATAAGGGTATAAGCCTTGTACATAAACAGTTAATAGACACTCTAGTAAAATTTGGAGTAGAAGAAATAGAAGCAGAATCTAAGGAATTTGACCCTAATTTACACTTAGCAGTTATGCAAGAAAGTGTAGATGGAGTTGAAGCAAATCAAATAGTAATGGTGCTTCAAAAAGGATATAAGCTAGGAACTAAAGTTATAAGACCTTCAATGGTTAAAGTTTCTTGCTAAATATAAATTAAAGGTTAAATTATTTAACCTAATATAAAATATTCAAATAAGTAAAACTTAATTATATAATTACTCGAGGAGGATTTTAGTCATGGGAAAAATAATAGGAATAGATTTAGGAACAACAAATTCATGTGTTGCAGTATTAGAAGGTGGAGAAGCACAAATAATAGCAAATAGCGAAGGTATGAGAACTACTCCATCAGTAGTAGCATTTACAAAAGATGGTGAAAGAATAGTTGGAGAGCCTGCAAAAAGACAAGCAGTTACAAATGCAGATAAAACAATAACTTCTATAAAAACTCATATGGGAACTGATTACAAAGTAAATATAGATGGAAAATCATATACTCCACAAGAAATATCAGCAATAATATTACAAAAATTAAAATCAGATGCAGAAAGTTACTTAGGACAAACAGTAACAGAGGCAGTTATAACAGTTCCAGCTTATTTTACAGATGCTCAAAGACAAGCTACTAAAGATGCTGGTAGAATAGCAGGGCTTGATGTTAAGAGAATAATAAATGAACCAACAGCAGCAGCACTTGCTTACGGTATGGATAAATTAGACCAAGAAAAGAAAATCTTAGTATTTGACTTAGGTGGAGGAACTTTTGACGTATCTATACTTGAAATAGGAGATGGAACTTTCGAAGTTTTAGCTACAGCTGGTAACAATAGATTAGGTGGAGATGATTTTGACCAAATAGTAATAGACTATTTAGCAGATGAATTCAAAAAAGCTGAAGGTGTAGACTTAAGAAATGACAATATGGCTCTTCAAAGATTAAAAGAAGCAGCAGAAAAGGCTAAGAAAGAATTATCATCAACAATGAATTCAAACATAAACTTACCTTTCATAACTGCTACAGCAGAAGGACCAAAACACTTAAATATAGACTTATCAAGAGCTAAATTTGAAGAATTAACTAGAGGTTTAGTTGAAAAAACTATGGAACCAACTAAGAGAGCTTTACAAGATGCAGGACTTTCTACAGGTGATATAGATGATGTATTATTAGTAGGTGGTTCTACAAGAATACCAGCAGTACAAGAAGCTGTTAAGAAATTTATAGGAAAAGAGCCTCACAAAGGTATAAATCCAGATGAGTGTGTTGCAGCAGGAGCTTCTATACAAGCAGGAGTTTTAGCAGGAGACGTTAAAGATTTATTATTACTAGACGTTACTCCATTATCTCTTGGTATAGAAACAATGGGTAATGTAATGACTAAGATAATAGAAAGAAATACTACAATACCAACTAAGAAATCTCAAGTATTCTCAACTGCTGCTGATAATCAAACAGCTGTTGATATACATGTTCTTCAAGGTGAAAGAAGTATGGCTTATGACAATACAACTTTAGGAAGATTCCAATTAACAGATATACCACCAGCACAAAGAGGAATACCTCAAATAGAAGTTACATTTGATATAGATGCAAATGGTATAGTTAATGTTTCAGCTAAAGACTTAGGTACAGGAAAAGAACAAAAAATAACTATAACATCAAACACTAATTTATCAGAAGCTGAGATAGAGCAAAAAGTAAAAGAAGCTGAAATGAATGCAGAAGCTGACAAACAAAAGAAAGAAAAAATAGAAGCATTTAACCAAGCTGAATCTACTATATATCAAACTGAAAAGACTTTAAATGAACTTGGAGATAAAATAAGTTCAAGTGATAAAGAGGATATAGAAAAAGCTATAGAAAACTTAAAAACTGTAAAAGACAAACAAGATGCTACAGCAGAAGAACTTAAGAAAGCTACAGACGAAGTAATGACTAAGTTCCAAAAAGTATCTCAAGAAATGTACCAACAAGCAGCGCAAGAACAACAAGCAGCACAAGGTGCAGAACAAGCTCAAGACAATGGACCTAAAGATGACAATGTAGTAGATGCTGACTTTAAAGAAGTAGATGAAGACAAATAAGATATATAATATGTAACGCTAAATTATAGCTAGATAATATATGATTTATGAAAATCATATAGATATTAAAGATATATGGACAATATACATCATAAAGAATATAATATATCATAGATTATATAACTTAAAGTAGAATATAAGAATTAATGATAGCTTGTAGTTTATTATTCTACAAGCTATCGTTTTGTAAAATGAAGGTGGTGTCAATTTTTGAGTACAAAAAGGGATTATTATGAAGTCTTAGGCATCAGTAAAGGTGCAGAAGCTCAGGAAATAAAAAAAGCTTACAGAAAATTAGCAATGAAGTACCATCCAGATAGAAATCCTGGAGATAAAGAAGCAGAAGAAAAATTTAAAGAGATAAATGAAGCTTATGAAGTACTATCAGATGATACAAAGAGAAAAACTTATGACCAGTTTGGGCATGATGGACTAAATGGCCAAGGAGGCTTTGGTGGTCAAGGAGGATTTAACGGTCAAGGCTTTGGTGGTTTTGAAGATATGTTTGGAGATATATTTGGTGACATGTTTGGAGGAGGCTTCGGAGGTGGAAGACAGAGAAGAAGAGGTCCTCAACGTGGTGCGGATATAAGACAAAGTGTTAGTATATCTTTTGAAGAAGCTGCATTTGGTAAAAAGATGTCTATAAAGGTAAACAGAAGTGAAGAGTGTGAAGAGTGTGATGGAACTGGAGCAAAACCAGGTACATCAAAGAAAACTTGTTCAACTTGTAATGGAACTGGTCAAGTTAGAACTGTTCAAAGAACTCCATTTGGTAATATAGCAAGTTCAAGACCATGTAGTGCTTGTAATGGAACTGGGGAAGTTATTGAGTCTCCATGTAGTAAATGTCACGGAACTGGAAATACAAGAAAAGTTAAGACTATAGAAGTAGATATACCTGCAGGTATAGATGATGGTCAAATGATAAAACTTTCTGGTCAAGGTGAAGTAGGAGAAAAAGGTGCTCCAAGAGGAGACTTATATATTGTAGTTAATGTTAAGTCACATCCACTATTTACTAGAGATGGAAATGATATTTACTTTGAGATGCCAATTACATTTGTTCAAGCAACTTTAGGTGATGAGATAGAAGTACCTACTTTGGATGGAAAAGTTAAATACAGTGTACCAGAAGGAACACAAACTGGAACTGTATTTAGACTTAAAGAAAAAGGAATTCCTAGAATTAGGGGTAATTCAAGAGGAGACCAGTATGTTAAAGTTGTAGTTGAAATCCCTAAAAAATTAAACGACAAGCAAAAAGATCTATTAAGAGAATTTGCGAAGGAGTGTGGGTCGAACGTCCACGAAAAGAAAAAAACATTTGGACAGAAGATAGAAGATATGTTTAAGAAAAAGTAATTAAAGTAGCCAATATATAATCATATTTTTGAAATCTTAGTTATTTGAGAGATTTTCAACGGATATTATGATTTTTATATTGGCTATTTTCATGTAAAAAAATTAAAACTGAATATAGAAAATTTTCTGAAAAATACTTGTCTCACAATATATAATATGCTATAATATAATCAAACAATAGAAAGGGGTGATTCCAGTGGGAACGGATGTGGCACTGCCAAATGATGAAGAAAACTCAATTATAATCTATAAGATAAAATTAGATACTTTTAGTGCTGTATTAAGTACTGGAAAAACTCATAAGCTGGGATAATTATTGTAATTACCTAGACTTAAACCTTTGATAGTAAAATAGTAATGTTATATAGACAAGGTATCTAATTTTTAAATCTTTTGTATAGTGTAAATTAAAATTTTTACAAAAGATTTATCTAATTATAATTAAGTTAAGGAAAAATAATTATAAATTGATTTTATGTACATGTGTAAAGAAATATGTATGTATTATTAGTTGCTGTACTAGATATGTATGTAAAGAAATATGTAGCTAGATATATGTATGTGTAAAGAAATATACATGTAATGTGTATTAAGGTTTTTAGTATAGATTGGATGAAGATAGAAGTGGCTTTTGCAGAAAGTTAATTTATACCTACTAAAAGATATACTTAAGATTTGTTTGATTTTTAGTTATAAATAATATTGTAGATAAAAAATAAGTAGAGATAAAGATTTAAAATACTTGTTTTAAATATAGTTTGTTTTGAACGCTTAACAAATTAAAATAATTAATAAAATAGACATCTTCTCGCAGTAAAGATATACTGTGGGAAGATGTTTTTACTTTGTGTATAAACTGTTATGAAAAATTTGCATAGTGTCACATTTTAATATACTATATATATAATAAAATATAGAGTAAAATTAAATGATTCAAAAGAGAAAGGTGAAGAAAGATGTATTATATAGGTGTAGATATAGGTGGAACAGGTATACAAGCAGGGGTAGTTGATGATAATGGTAAAATACTTTTTAGGTCGGAATGTAAGACCGTGATTGAAAAAGGCTTTGAAGGAGTACTTAATGACATAAAAGTAATGATTGATAAGTTGTTAGAAGATAATAAACTTACTATTAACAATATAAAATCTATTGGGTTTGGTGTACCTGGATTTATAAATAAAGATGATTTAGTAACCTGTGTAAATTTAAAATGGGAGAGAAAAGATTTTAATAAGGAACTAAAAAGAATCTTTCCAAATGTTGAAATTAATGGAGAAAATGATGCAACAGTAGCAGCGCTTGGAGAAGCAAAATTTGGAAGTATGAAGGGTGCTAATGTTGGTGTTCTATATACTTTAGGAACTGGTGTAGGTGGAGGAATAATAATTAATCAAAAAGTTTTTTCTGGAGCACATGGATTAGGTTCAGAAATAGGTCATCAAATTATAGGAGAAAACTATTTTGATTGTAATTGTGGAAATAATGGTTGTGTAGAAACTTTTTGTTCAGCGACTGCAATTATAAAGTATTCTCAAAAGTTGATACAAGAGGGACGAGAAAGTATGATTTTAGATTTAGCAGAAGGAAATTTAGAAAATATAAATGCAAAGATGGTGTTTGATTCATATAGAGAAAATGATGAAGTTGCAATTGAAGTAATAAATAGATTTAAAGAATATTTAGCTAAAACTTTTGCAAATACAATAAATTCTTTAGACCCAGAAATTATATCTATTGGTGGAGGTATTTCTAAAGCTAGTGATATAATACTTGATGGAATAGAAGATTTGGTAAGAAAATTTGTATTGTGCAAAAAAGAAGAGATAGCTACAATTACATGTGCAACTTTAGGTTCAGACGCAGGAATTATAGGAGCAGCTTTTTTATAAGGTAAAGGAGTTGCTTATTGGAGGCATGATATATGAGTAAAATAAATGCTAGAAGAACACTTTTTTTGATAGCTATAGGTTCAGGAACTATGCTTAATCCTCTCAATTCCTCTATGATTTCACTTGCTTTACATAGTATACAAAATGATTTTCATATTAGCTTTACAATGGCGTCTTGGATTGTTTCAGCATTTTATTTAGCTAGTGCCATTGCACAACCAGTTTCAGGGAAGATAGGAGATTTAATAGGTAGGAAAGTCTTGTTTTTGAGTGGTTTGATACTTGTGATTTTGTCGGCATCTATAGTACCATTTGTTCAATCATTTTTTATATTGATTTTTATAAGAGTAATTCAGGCTATTGGAACAAGTACTCTATATCCATCTGGTGTTGCTCTTATACAAAATAATATAAAGGAAAGACAATCTTCTGCATTGGCTGTTTTAACCATCTTTGCTTCAACTACAGCAGGATTGGGGCCAACACTTGGGGGATTATTGTTGGATTTAGGTGGATGGCATGCTATATTTCTTGTAAACATACCTATTGTTATAGTTTCTATATGTTTAGGATATTTTTTATTTCCAAAAGAAACAAAAGGGAAAAACTGTATAAAAGAGACTTTAAAAAATGTTTTATCGAGATTAGATATTATTGGTATACTTTTATTTTCAATTGCAATGATTTTTTTATTAATATTCTTGTTATCTATGAAAGAGTCTCTTAATTTAGAACAACTTGTATTGGGTGTAATATTGATGTGTATTTTTATTTGGCATGAGCTTAGAACAAAATTACCATTTATAGATATTAAGTTATTTGTAAATAATCCTAAACTGTCAAAGGTTTACTTACAGTTTATTATATTAAATTTCTTTAATTATATTTTGTTTTTTGGTCTTCCTAGTTACTTTCAAGATGCACTACATTATAGTGCAAAATCGACTGGGTTATTTATGTTATTTATGTCTGGTATAGGTATATTTATATCTCCATTAACTGGGAGATGGATAGACAAATCTGGTACTAGATTGCCTCTGATGATGTCATCAATTTTTATGCTGATTAGTGCAGTACTTCTTGCGATAATTTTTGTTCATATACCAGTAGTTGGAAAGGGTATTATTTTATCATTAGCAGGTATTAGTTATGGAGTTGGAAATGTGGCATTACAGTCGTCTATGTTTAAAGAAAGCCCTTCTGACAGTATAGGAACAGCTTCAGGTCTATTTCAAACTAGTCGTTATTTAGGTTCCATTTTAGCAACGGTCTTACTTGGAATGGTATTTGAAGCAAGCATAACATCAGCACAGTTTCAAATATTAGGTTATGTTATGGTGGTTTTAGGTACAATAAGTTTTTTATTGAATTTTGTTTTAAAGAAAGAATTAAGAACAGTAAAATAGTAAATTTATGCCTTTAATAGGTTTAACATTTAATATATTTGAAAATATTGTTTGTAAAACATGAGTGATTGATATTTATAAACTTCAAGCCTTGAAATGAAGAATACTTAATAGGTATACAATATTATGAATTAAAATTAAGCAGAACTTTGAACTAATATTTCAAAGTTCTGCTTAATTTAGTACTTAAATTTTTTTATATAGAAAATAAGATTTGACACTCAGATAAAAAATCATTGCATTTTCAAAGTTCTTTAAATCAAATCCAAGTATATCATTAATCTTTTCCAACCTATAGACTAGCGTATTTCTATGTAAAAACATACTAGTAGATGTCTTAGAAATATTTAAGTCATTATTTATAAACTTTATTCCTGTATATAGAAGTTCTTCATCAATAGATTTAATCTTATTAAAGTCTATTAATTTATTAAGTATATTGTCCTTGTTAATCAAATCAAAAGTTTTATATCTAATAAGGTCAAATAAATTTAAAAATTTATTTTCAGCATTATCTTTTACAATAGAAGGCAGTAAATCAGAACATAATTGAACTCTAAAATTAAAGTCAGATTTATTATCTAACTCACCAAGATAAAAAATATAGGTACTTTGATAAGTTTCAGTTTCAATTATATTTTGTGTAGTTACATTAATATCTAAGTCGTATTTAGAATTTACAACAAAGAAATCATTGTGTTGTATTATATTTATATCATCATATAAGTTGTAAAAAATATTTTTTAGATATTCAAAATCTATATGGGCTTGATAAATTAAATAAAAGTTACCTTTTAGATTATCAAAATTATTTTCATCTAGAAAATCAACAACATAAATAGTATTATTGAAAGTAAGTAAATTGCTATTAGAGTTCAAACTTTGATTTTCATACGGATAGATATTTATTTTTTTATTAAGTTGTCTTTCTAAAAAACTTTTTAAATCTTCCATAAAGTCTCCTTAAAAATAAGATTATATACTTATCTTATAGCCAAAGTAGTTTCTTTGTCAAATATGTGTATTCTACTGTTATCAACTGAAAGTGTTAAGTCATCACCAACATTAATTCTGTTTTTACTATCAAATCTAATTGTTATCGTATTTTCACCCAGTTTTAAATGAGCATAAGTTTCTGCTCCCATGAGTTCTTTTATTTCAATCTTTGATTTAAAACAAGTGTCTGGATTGGCTTTAATAAAAGCATCTTCTACATGAATATCTTCTGGTCTGATGCCTATAACAACTTCATTATTAATATAATTATCTTTTATTAAATCGTAGTGTTTTTCTTTATCTAATTTAAGTTTAATATTTTCATTTTTTGCATATATTTCATTGTTATCTTCTATTAATGTTACATCAATAAAATTCATCTGTGGTGCTCCAATGAATCCTGCAACAAAGATATTAGTTGGATAGTCATATACATCTTGTGGGGTTGCAATCTGTTGAACCACTCCATCTTTCATTACTACGATTCTATCAGCCATAGTCATAGCTTCAACTTGGTCATGTGTCACATAGATAAATGTAGTTCCAAGCTGTTGGTGAAGCTTAGTTATTTCTGTTCTCATGGCAGTTCTAAGTTTTGCATCTAAGTTGGATAGAGGTTCATCCATTAAGAATACTTTAGGATTTCTAACTATTGCACGTCCTAGAGCAACTCTTTGTCTTTGTCCACCAGACAATGTTTTAGGTTTTTTATTTAAAAGGGGTGTTAAATCTAATATTTTAGCAGCTTCTTTAACTTTTTTATCTATCTCATCTTTGGATAATTTTCTAAGTTTAAGTGCAAATGCCATATTTTCATAAACTGATAAATGTGGATATAGAGCATAGTTTTGAAAAACCATAGCTATATCTCTATCTTTTGGTTCTATATCATTGACTAGTTTATCTCCAATGTATAGTTCTCCTTCAGATATTTCTTCAAGACCAGCAATCATTCTAAGTGTAGTTGATTTACCACAACCAGATGGACCTACTAAAACGATAAATTCTTTATCATTGATATCTATATTTATATTTTTTACTGCATTAAATCCATTAGAGTAAAGTTTTGATATATTTTTTAAGATTACTTCTGACATGGTGTTCTCCTTAATATTTAAATTTTAATTATATAATATCAAATTTTTTTATTCTATTAAATGTGTAAAATAGCTAAACTTTTTTGTTTAATAATGTAGTTACTATTATTTTTACATATAATGTGGATTATTATGTAATCTGCAAAAGATATTAAAAAGAGATACCTATTATTATTTTAGTAGAATTTAATAATTTATGCCTTCTAGGCTACTACTTCTAGGCTTAATTTAGTAAAAATTGAAAAGTCTACGTCATTAAGATATTATTAATAAAAATTTATAAAACAAAAAAGCACAATATTTATGATATAATAAAAGTTATGGAAAAACAGGAATATTACTATATAGAAGAGAGGTAAACTTATGAATAATTGGATAGAAGTAACTATAAAAACAACAACAGAAGCAGTTGAGCCTATAACAAACATACTATATGAACAAGGAGCTGGTGGGGCTGTAATAGAAGACCCAAAAGACTTTTTATTTCAAAAGAAAAATGAACTAGATTGGGATTATGTTGAAGAAGAAGTATTTAAAAAGAATGAAGAAGACAACGTACTTATAAAAACTTACGTTTCGGAAGAAAAAAATGTGATGGAATTTGTCGAAATAATAAAGCAAAAAGTTTTAGGCTTAAAAGATTTTGGTATAGATATAGGTGAAGGAAGTGTATCATTAGACCAAGTAAATGAAGCTGATTGGGCAAATGCATGGAAGGCATATTACAAACCAACAAAAGTAGGGCAAAGAGTAGTAGTAAAACCTACATGGGAAGATTATACTATGCAAGAAGGGGATTTAATAATAGAGCTTGACCCTGGTATGGCATTTGGTACAGGGACACATGAGACTACTAGTATGTGTATCAGAGAATTAGAAAAATATGTAAATAAAGATTCTAAAGTATTTGATATTGGTTGTGGTAGTGGAATCCTTGCAATAGCAGCAGCCAAATTAGGGGCAAAAGAAGTTATAGCTGTAGATTTAGACGAAGTGGCAGTAAAAGTTGCAAAAGAAAATGTAATTGAAAATAAAGTTGAAGAAAATGTATCTGTAATGCATGGCAATTTAACTGATGTAATAAAAGATAAAGCTGATGTAATAGTTGCAAATATAATAGCCGACATAATAAAGATACTTGCAAAAGATGTACAAAACTTTATGAAAGAAGATGCTATATTCATATCTTCAGGTATAATTCTGGATAAAGTTGAAGAAGTTAAAGAAAGTTTAATTGAAAATGGATTTGAAATAGTTGAAGTTCAAAAACTAGGTGAATGGTCAGCAATAGTTTCTAAGCTTAAAAAATAGAAGGTATGGTGGAGTATAATGGACAGATTTTTTGTTGAAAAAAATAATATAAATCTACAAGATAAAACTTGCACTATAGAAGGTGAAGATGTAAAACATATTTCAAAAGTCTTAAGATGTAAGTTAGGTGAGAAGCTTGAGGTATGTGACAAAGATAATAATGAGTATATTTGTGAGATAACGAATATAGATAAAAGTGTGGTTAATTTAAATATTTTAGAAAAAGTTGATATAAATAGAGAATCAGCACTTAAAATAAGGTTATATCAGGGGCTTCCCAAAGCTCCAAAAATGGAGATGATACTTCAAAAATTAACTGAAGTAGGAGTAGAAGAAATAATATTAGTTCAAACGAAGAGAAGTGTTGCTAAAGTTGATGACAAAAAAGAAGACAAAAAATTTGAACGTTGGGAAAGAATAATTTATGAAGCAGCAAAGCAAAGTAAAAGAGGTAAAATACCAAAACTAAGAGGTGTTTTAAGTTTTAGAGAAGCTTTAGAAGATATGAAGAAAAATAATATAAATATTTGCCCTTATGAAAATGAAAGAACAGTTTCAATAAAGCATGCACTTAAAAAATGTGATTCTAATATAGATAGTATTGGAATTTTTGTAGGTCCTGAAGGTGGATTTTCTGAAGAAGAAATAGAACAAGTACAACAAGATAATTGTAGTGTTGTATCATTAGGACCTAGAATATTGAGAACTGAGACAGCTTCTGTTGTAGCATCAACAATAGCTTTGTATGAGCTAAGTGATTTAGGAGGAGAAAAATAAATTGAAAAAAGTAGCTTTTTATACACTTGGGTGTAAAGTCAATCAATATGAAACTGAGGCTATGCTAGAGCTATTTGAAAAAGATGATTATGAACAAGTCAATAGTGAAGAATATGCCGACGTTTATGTTATAAACACATGTACAGTTACTCATATGAGTGATAGAAAATCTCGTCAATATATAAGACGAGTTAAAAAGAAAAATCCAGATGCAATAATAGCCGTGGTGGGATGCTATTCTCAGGTATCTCCAGAGGAAATTTTGGATATAGAAGAAGTAAATTTAGTTATGGGTACAAATGACAGAAGAAAGATTGTTGAAGAAATTAAAAAGATAGATGCAAGTAAGAAAGTTAGCACAGTTGATGACATAATGAAAGTTAAAGCATTTGAAGAAATAGAAATCAGTCAAACTAATGGAAAGACTAGAGCATTTATGAAAATACAAGATGGGTGTGATAGATTTTGTACCTACTGTATAATTCCTTATGCACGAGGACGCGTTAGAAGTAGGGATATTGATAGTATAGTCGATGAAGTAAAAAAATTGGCTAATAATGGCTATAAAGAGGTCGTATTAACAGGAATACATGTTGCCTCTTATGGAAAAGATTTAAAAGATAAGGATATTAAACTTCTTGATGTAATAAAACAAATAAATGAAATAGATAAAATAGAGAGAATTAGACTTAGTTCTGTTGAACCAATCTTATTTACAGATGAATTTGTGAATGAAGTTTTAAAGATGGATAAAGTTTGTCCTCATTACCATTTATCACTTCAAAGTGGATGTGATGAAACTTTAAAAAGAATGAATAGAAGATATACAACTTCAGAGTACAAAACTATTGTAGACAGATTGAGAAGTAAAATGCCAAATGTCGCAATAACTACGGATGTGATAGTAGGATTTCCAGGAGAGACAAATGATGAGTTTAAAGAAACATATGAGTTTTTAAAAGAAATAGAGCTTTCACAAATGCATATTTTTAAATACTCACCAAGAAAAGGAACTCCAGCTGCGACTATGGAAAATCAGGTTGACCCTCAAATGAAACATTTTAGAAGTGAACAACTTTTAAATTTAAGCAAAGTAAATTTTAATAAATTTGCAAATAAATTTATTGGAAGTGAGTTAGATGTTTTATTTGAACAAAATATAGAAGGAAATAAATTTGAGGGACTAACGTCAAATTATATAAGAGTTGTTGTTGAAAGTGACAAAAATATACAAGGTCAGATATTAAAAGTGAAAATAAATGATGTAAAAGATGAATATGTAGAAGGAATTTTGATATAACATGTAGAAATTATAATATTTATAAGATAGGAGGTGGAAAAAATGGATTGTATTTTTTGTAAAATAGCGAACGGAGAAATACCTTCAACTAAAGTTTATGAAGATGATAAAGTCTTAGCGTTTAACGACTTAAACCCAGTTGCTCCATACCATATATTGGTAGTACCTAAAAAACATTACGATAGTGTAATTGATATTCCTGATAAAGAGATGGACATTGTGTCACATATTCATGTTGTTATTAATAAAATAGCTAAGGAGAAAGGTTTTGACCAAACTGGATTCAGAATCATAAATAATTGTGGAAGTGATGGAGGGCAAGAAGTTAAACATTTGCACTATCATATTTTAGCTGGTAAAAAGCTTCCTAATTACGAAGCGGGACAAAACTAAACTAAATTATTGAAAAATTGAGTTCCTTCTTGATAAAAATACTTGATAAAAGTAAAAATTTAGTTTATAATAAACAAAGTGTTAGGTTGTAATGCATATTATGCAAAAAAGAACATAGTTACAGTCCCAGCATAATTGCGCTATTGGAGGGAGGGAAAAAGAAATGTCAGAAGTAAGAGTTAGAGAGAATGAAACATTAGACAGCGCTTTAAGAAGATTCAAGCGTCAATGTGCAATGTCTGGCATCATGTCAGAAGTGAGAAAAAGAGAGCACTATGATAAGCCAAGCGTTAAGCGTAAGAAAAAAGCTGAAGCAGCAAGAAGAAAAAACGCTAAGAAATAGTAGTAAATAAGAATAAAGAGGTGAAGGGGATGTCCCTTAAGCAAAAGTTACAAGAGGATTTGAAATCTTCTATGAAAAACAAAGATACAGTGAGAAAATCTGTAGTAACTTTAATAAGAGCTTCCATAAAGCAGTATGAGGTTGATAATAGAGTCGAGCTTGATGAAGATGGAATTATCGATGTAATAGCAAAGCAATTAAAGCAACGTAGAGATGCATTAGTTGAATTTGAAAAAGCTGGAAGAGAAGACTTAATAAAAGAAACAGAAGCTGAAATTGAAGTTTTAAAAGAGTACCTACCTCAACAATTAAGCGAAGAAGAGTTAGAAGAAATTGTAAAATCTACTATATCTGAAGTAGGAGCAACATCTATGAAGGATATGGGAAAAATAATGTCACTTATCCAACCAAAGGTTAAAGGAAGAGCTGACGGAAAACTTATAAATAAGTTGGTAAAACAAAACTTACAATAGATTGATATAGCCTAGAGAGAAATCTCTAGGCTTTTTATATTTTTTGAGAATAACAAGTCATATTTGAGCATATCTATAATCAAAGAAAATTTTGAAAGAAGGGGAAGAATTTGATTATATCAGTAAAGGAAATTAGAAATTTTTTGATAAACATATTTATACCATTAATAATAGGTTATTTAAGTAGTGTTTTAACAATGATTATTAGTGGGACAGATATTTCAACCTACTATTTACAACTTACAAAGCCGAGCTTTGCGCCACCAGCATTTATCTTTCCAATAGTTTGGACTGTATTGTACATATTGATGGGGATATCTTCATACTTAATATTAAGAAAGGGTTATAACTTACCTAAAGTAAGAGATGCAATCTTTTATTATGGGTTACAACTTGCATTAAATTTTGTTTGGTCTATATTATTTTTTGGCTTTGGACTTCGATTTACAGCTTTAGTAGACATAATAATAATGATTTTGGTTTCTATAATAATGATTTCAAAGTTTTCTAAAATAGATAAGAGAGCTGGATACATAAATTTGGTTTATTTGATGTGGCTTGTCTACGCTGGATTTTTGAATTATTTTATATGGTTTATTAATAAATAGAATGTAAAGATTCTGTAAATTACCCTGTACTTTTAATAATATCATATCAAATAAAAAATGAATAGACTATTAAAAAGAATCATTTTCATATACAATAATATTAATTTAAATATAATAAATTTATCAAAATTGTATTTAAAGATTAACATATTAAAGTATTAGAATTGGAAAGGCTCGAAGGGAGAGGTTTTTATGCAAATAATAGTATCTGGGAGACAAATGAAATTAACTGACGGAATAAAAGGATACGTAGATGGAAAATTAAGTAGGTTAGAAAAATACCTTGATCCTGAATCAGAAGTGAAAGTAACAGTAAGTGCGAAAAAGGATAGACAAAAAGTTGAGGTCACAATAATTCCTATTAGTGGGCAAATAATAAGAGCAGAAGATGTAGAAGATGATTTATATGCAGCAATTGACATTGTTTGTGACAAATTAAGTAGACAAGTTGTCAAGTATAAAACTAAAGTTAAAGACAAAAGTCAAAATAATAAAAGCATAAGATTTGAAAATATTGACTTTATAGATAACAGCAGTGAATTTAATGATTATGATTATGATGATGAAGAAGATGAAAATATAGTTATAGAAAGAAGAAAGAAATTTAATGTAAAACCTATGAGTTCAGAAGAGGCAATACTTCAAATGGAGTTGGTAGGACATAATTTCTATATGTTTAGAAATCAAGATAATTTTGAAATAAACATAGTGTATAAGCGTAAAGCTGGTGGATATGGTTTAATAGAACAAGATTAATAAAAAAATTGTATACATTGTAGACTTTATATAAGAAAAAATAAAAAGGTAATCATGTTGATTTTTTATCAATATGATTACCTTTTTATTGTTTAAATAATATATTAATTATTAGGGTATTTATTGTATAAAAATTTTATAACTAATCTGTTATAACATCAATAAAGTGCATAAATACCTATTTCAAGCATAAAATTAATTAAGGGGGTAATGCTTATGTTAGAAATATCCACTGATTTACAGGTAAATCAACCAGTTGTTACTGTTACAGGTAATACGTTTATTAGTATAGAAAATTATCTATCAATACTTGAGTATGAAGTTGATTTAATAAGAATAAAGACTAAAGTTAAAACGATTAAAATATCTGGGGATAAACTTTCACTTAAGTATATTACTGATAGTGAGATAGGTATAAAAGGAATTATCTACAATATGGAGTATGTTGATTAGGAGGAGATACACTTGATAAGCTTTATAAGGGGATACTATGTTATAGTTGTGGAAGGAGTAGGACTTGAACAATTTTTAAATCATCTTATAAGAAATGGGATAAGTGTTTACAATGTAACTAGAATAAAAAATACTAAAATTGAGTTTCATATAGATAGACAAGATATAAAAGAATTTAAGAATATTTATAGAGGGAGTAAGTTTGAGATAAAGGTAAAACAAAAAACAGGAGTTCCTTTTATTATTAAAAGAATTTATAAGCACAAAGGTATGTGGATTTGTGCTATTCTCTCTTTATTTTTATTGATGTCGACATCGCAGTTTGTGACAGATGTATATATACAATCTCCTGAAGGTATAAAAAAAGAAGCTCTCAGAAGTGAGCTTTACAAGGTTGGAGTAAGACCAGGAGTTTACAAGAAGAGTATTGATAGAAAAGAAGTCAGAGACCACATGATGTCGAAATTTAATGATGTGGCATATTTATCTATTAATGTAAAAGGAACAAATATATTTGTTACTGTTACAAAAAAAGCAGAATCCCTAAAATCTACAGACCAATCAAATTATTGTAATGTAATTGCTTTAAAAAATGGTATAATAGAAAAGGTAATCCCTAGAAGTGGTAAATCCGTTATTAAATCTGGAGATATAGTACAAAAGGGAGATGTGCTTCTAAATGGAGCTAATACAAAATCAATACCAGAAGTATGGGCAAGTACTTTTTATGAATCTTCTAAAAAGGCAAGTTACGTAGATACTGTAAATAAAAAGACAGGAGAAAAGAAAAACATATACACAATAAGCTTTTATGATAAAGAATTTACAATTAGGAAAAATATAAAATATAAAAATTATGTTGTTGAAAATAAAGAAAAAAAATTATCTATAGGAGATTATACTTTTCCAATAAAGATAAAGACGAGTACCTTTTATGAAACAAAAAAAGTTGAGGTAAAAAGAAATAAAGAAGAGTTGAAAAAAGAATTATCTGAAAAAGCTTTAAAAGAGTTAGAATACATAATCCCCGCTTCGGCTAGAATAATAGATGTAAAACATAACTTTAAGGTTAATAAAAATATGTTAGAATATTTAATAACAGTTCAAACTAGTGAAAATATTGCTAAAATTTATCCTCTTAGTAAATCAGAAGCAGAAAGATTTATAAAGGAAGAAAGTAAACCAAAAGAAGGAGAAGAGGAAGTTCCTTCTAATCCAGAAAAAAGACCATTAAATGATATAAGAAATGACTTTGATGAGGATACTAAAGATAATAATAAAAATAATTCTAATGAAAATAATAGTAATCAAAATAGTAACAACAGCCAAAATAATAATAATAACTAACAAAATTAAACTTAAAACTTGAGGAGGAACAATTCAATTGATAATACAAAAAAAATTTACAATAGCAGATGGAAGTTTTGAAAGAGAATTATTTGGAAATTTTGATGAAAATGTAAAATTAATAGAGAAAACTTTAAATATAGATGTGATACTTAGAGAAGGTAATATAATTTTAATTGGAGAAGAAAAAAATGTAGATTCTGCATTAAAACTTATGAATGAATTGCATCAAACTGTATCAAATGGTAAACATTTAGATAAACAGAGTATTTCTTATTCATTATCTCTTTTACTTGAAGGTAGTGAACAAAAAATAAAAGAACTTGAGGGAACAATTGTTGTAACACAGAGAGGGAAAGCTGTTCAACCTAAGACATTAGGTCAAAAAGAATATATAAAGCTTATAGAAAATAATGATATAACTTTTGGTGTTGGACCTGCTGGAACAGGAAAGACTTATCTTGCTGTTGCTATGGCAGTAAAAGCTTTTAAAAGAGATGAAGTTAGTAGAATTATACTTACAAGACCAGCTGTGGAAGCTGGGGAAAGTCTAGGATTTTTACCAGGAGATTTAAAGGATAAAGTTGACCCATATTTAAGACCATTATATGATGCACTGTTTGAAATGTTAGGTGCTGATAAATTTAATAAATATTTGGAAAGAGGTACTATTGAGGTTGCACCACTTGCTTTTATGAGAGGTAGAACTCTTGACAATTCTTTTATAATATTAGATGAAGCTCAAAATACTACTTCTGAGCAAATGAAAATGTTTTTAACTAGATTAGGATTTGGTTCTAAAGCTGTAGTTACAGGTGATATAACACAAACAGATTTACCACAAAATAAGAAAAGTGGTCTAATACAAGCTACAGAAATTCTTAAAGGAGTTCCAGGGATTGGGTCTATAATGCTAACAGATAGAGATGTTGTAAGACATGAGTTGGTACAGAGAATAATAAGAGCTTATGAGAAACATGATAAAAGAGAAGAATTTAAAAAAGAAGAACGCAAAAAAATGAAAATACAGGAAAAGACTTTCAAAAGAAAGTAAAAGTGTAGTAATATAGATGTATAGCATTATTAATGAATAAAAAGTAGGTGTAATTAATGGATTTGATATTAGATGATAGACAAGATAAATTAGAAGTAAATGAAGAGTTAATTGAAAAGATAAAGGATATAATCATAGAATGTTTGGATTATGAAGGATATGATGATAATTATGAGGTGAGTCTTTCTTTTGTAGATAATAAAGAGATTCATGAGTTAAATAGAGAATATAGAGGCGTTGATAGAGCGACTGATGTTTTATCATTTCCTCTTTTAAGTGATGATTTTGAGGATGTTGAGTTAGAAGAAGAATCTCTAGGAGATATAGTAGTGTCTCTTGAAAGAGCTTTAGAACAGAGTATAGAGTATAACCATAGTTTTGAAAGAGAAGTATGTTTTTTAATATGTCATAGTATGTTTCATCTTTTAGGTTATGACCATGATACAGATGAAAATACAAAAGAAATGAGAGAAAAAGAAGAACACATATTAAATAAGTTAAACATAACAAGGGAGTAGTTTTTATGAAACCAGGAAAAACTCGTCAAGGTATAATTAAAGCTTTTAATGCAGCTATAGAAGGGATATTGTATACATTTAAATTTGAAAGAAATATGAAAATACACTACTTAGGTTCAGTTGCTGTACTTATAATAAGTTTGTTTTTCAACTTCTCAAAATTAGAGATGATAATGTTATTAATGTCCATATGTTTAGTTGTAGTTGCTGAGATGTTTAATACAGCTATAGAAAAGGCTGTTGATTTGGTAACTGATGAATACCATGTACTTGCTAAGATAGCAAAAGATGTTGCAGCAGGTGGTGTTCTAGTAGCAGCACTAAATTCAGTAGTGGTTGGATATATATTATTTTATGATAAATTGACAGATATATCTGGGATATTAATTTATAAGATAAGAGAATCAGAATTACATATAACCTTGATATGTATATTATTGGTTCTTATAGCTGTTGTGGTTGTAAAAGCATTGACCTCCACAGGAACCCCTCTAAAAGGTGGTATGCCAAGTGGTCATGCTGCATTAGCATTTGCTATAGCAACTGCAATTACACTTATGACTGAAAGAGTTGTTGCGTCTACTCTTGCATATATAATGGCTGTATTAGTTGCCCAAAGTAGGATTGAAGGAAAAATACATACATTTTGGGAAACCATAGCTGGGGCTTTGTTAGGTGTATTAATAGCCATATTAGTGTTTCAGCTTGGAATGTTCTACAATTAAAATGAATGTACATAAAATATTTAAAATAAAACAAATCTGTGCTAATTAAATTTTTATGATATAATGTAGAGTATTAAATAAAAATAACTTTTAATTATTGTATACAGGAGGAAATGTTGTGGATAACATAGAATTGTTAAAGTTGGCAGAAAATGCCAGACAACATTCTTATGCTCCTTACTCTGGTTTTAGAGTGGGTGCGGCTCTTTTAACTAAGAGTGGTAAAGTTTATACTGGGTGTAATATTGAATGTGCATCATTAGGTGGAACAAATTGCGCAGAAAGAACAGCTATTTTTAAAGCAATATCAGAAGGTGACAGAGATATCTGTAAAATAGCTATAGCAAGTGATAATTCAGAAAATAATGAGCAAACATATCCTTGTGGAATATGCAGGCAGGTAATTATAGAGTTTGGTTCTGATATAAAAATAATAACAGGATATACTAAAGGAGAGGTTTTTGAGCACGATATAAAGGATTTGTTGCCAAACTATTTCTCTGGAAATGATTTAAAATAGATTTAAAAAATATAAAATAATTAAAACAAGAAGATAAATAAAGTTAGGAGACAGTTAATGTTCAAATCAGGTTTTGTCAGTATAGTAGGGAGACCTAATGTAGGGAAATCTACTTTAATGAATAATGTAGTTGGAGAAAAAATAGCTATAATGAGTGATAAGCCTCAAACTACAAGAAATACAATACAAGCAGTATATACAGATGAAGAAATGCAGATAGTATTTTTGGATACACCAGGTATTCACAAACCAAAAAATAAGTTAGGTGAATTTATGGTGAAGGCAGCAACAGATGCCTTTAAAAATGTAGATTTAATATTATTTGTAGTCGATGATTCTAAAAAAATAGGTCCTGGAGATAGAAAGATAATAGAGGACTTGAGAAGTATTAAAACACCAATAATTCTAGTTGTAAACAAAATAGACCAATTAGAGCAAAAAGACGAGTTATTTGATATAATCAAAATGTATGACAATGAGGGCATTTTTAAAGAAATAGTACCAATATCAGCATTAAAAGGAAAAAACACGGATACTCTAATAAAAGTTATACAAAAGTATTTAGAAGAAGGTCCAAAGTATTTTCCAGATTATATGATTACAGACCAGCCAGAGAGAGTATTAATAGCAGAACTTATAAGAGAAAAAGTTCTTCACTATCTTAATGATGAAATACCTCATGGTGTAGCTGTTGAAATTGAAAAAATGAAAGCAAGAAATGATAAAGAAATAGTAGATGTATCTGCTGTGATATATTGTGAAAGAGATTCTCATAAAGGAATAATAATAGGAAAGAATGGTAGGAAACTAAAAGGAATAGGAAAATCAGCAAGACAAGATATAGAGTTACTTTTAGGTTCACAAATAAATCTTCAATTATGGGTTAAGGTTAAAGAAAATTGGAGAAATTTACAAAATTATATAAATAATTTTGGATATAATGATAAATAAAGGTGGGTTATATGGATAGGAAACTGGATGCTTCCCAAGATTTATTATATGAAGTAAAATCATTAATTGCTAATAATAAAGTATTGGAGTTAAGAGAATTAATAGAGGAATATCATATAATTGATATATTCGATATAATGGAAAATTTAGAGGAAGACATGAAAATTCAATTATTTGAAGTTCTTCCTTTAGATATGGCATCTTCTATATTAGAAGAAGGTAGTGTAGAGTTTTTTGTTAGTATTTTATCTAAGCTTGACGTAGAACACTCAAAAAATATACTTGAACTTATGTCTCTTGGAGATATGGCAGATAAATTAAGTGAGCTTGAAGAAAAAGAGAGAGAACATATAATAAATCTTTTGAATCAAGAAAATGCTGAGTATGTAAAAGAGCTATTATTCTACGATGAAGATTCTGCTGGTGGAACAATGACTACTGGATATATATCTATAAATAAAGATATGACAGCTCTTGAAGCAATAGACCATATGAGAGAAGAAGCTGAAGAAGCTGAGACTATTTATTATATATATGTAGTTGATGATGAAGAAAAACTAGTTGGAGTATTATCATTAAGAGAACTAATAATCGCAAGAGATGCAAACATAGTAGAAGATTTAATGAGTGAAAATATAATCTCTGTTTATGTAGATGAAGATAGAGAAGAAGCAGTACGATTAGTATCTAAATACAATTTAATAGCCATTCCAGTAGTAGATAGACAAGAAAAATTAAAAGGAATAATAACAGTAGATGATATAATTGATGTAATGGAAGAAGAAGCAACAGAAGATATGTACAAATTTGCAGGAAGTTCAGAACATGAAAGAGAAGTTGCTGAAAAAGAAAATCCTACATTGAAAGAGCAGACAATATCGGCACTTAGAGGAAGATTACCTTGGTTAATTATTACACTAATAGGAGGATTGTTGGCTTCCTTAATACTTTCTAACTTAGATTATATAATGAATCCTGTATATGCTCCACTAGTGTTTTTTATACCTGTAGTAATAGGTATGGGTGGAAATATCGGAACTCAATCATCATCTGTTACAGTAATAACATTATCCAATAAAGATTTGAATTTTAGTAATGTGGTAAGAGAAGGTATTGTAGGAATTATTACAGGTCTTTTGTGTAGTATAATAACTGGTATTGTAATTTACTTTGTTATGAGAAAATTAGACATTGTACTAATTGTTTCAATATCATTATTTATAAATATGGTTTTGGGCGCAACAATAGGTGCATTTATGCCCGTTCTATTAAAAAAAATGGATGCAGACCCATCTACAGTTTCATCACCAATTATATCTACAGCTCTTGATATAACTGGAATAGCAGTTTACTTTATAATAACAACGGCATTATTGTCAAAAATTGTTTAATAACTTTATGTATGATTTATCCTCTTCTTACTAAAAATATAAGTATAAATGTAAGAAGGGGGTTTTTTAAAAATGAACAATATCAGTTGGGAAGTTTTTAAAAAAACAGGTAGTATAGATGCATATCTATATTTCTGTGATTGCAAAAACATACATGAAGAAATTGAAGAAGTAAGGGAGAAAAAAGAAGACGATGATAATCCTGAACACCCAGGGGATAGTACTTAAAGCTATAAGGTACAAGGAAAGTGACGTAATACTTACATTATTTACTAGAAAGCTTGGAAAAGTATCTGCAATAGCAAAAGGAGCCAAAAAAAATAAGAGCTCTTTACTTTCATCATCACAGTTATTTTCTTATAGCAATTTTACCTTAAAAAAACAAGGTAATATGTACAAGGTTACTCAAAGTGAAATAATAAAAAGTTTTTATAATATATCCTATGATATAGAAGCATTTTCTTATGCTACATATATTACAAAATTAGTTGAGAATTCTATACTTGAAAATCAGACTAATAATAGGCTATTTATATTACTTGCGCAGACACTGTATTTGTATACACAGGAGAATACAGATAATAGGTTTATAACAGCAGCATTCGAGTTGAAGTTTTTGGACTATATAGGATTTAAACCTATAGTAAATAAATGCATTAATTGTGAATGTAAAATTTTACAAAATTCTGTGTTTAATATCTATGAAGGTGGTATACTATGTAGTAAGTGTAGTAAACTTTTTGATAATAATATAAAATTAGACTTAACAACTGTAAGTCTTATGGAATATGTATTAAAGAATGATATTTTAACATGTAGTAAAGCTAAAGTATCAAAATATATAACACATGAGCTTGAGAATATTCTAGACAAGTATTTGAAAGTTTATGTTGATAATATTAATTTTAAATCATTACACGTATTACAAAGTGTAAAAAATAATAAGGGAGTGGATAATGATGAGTAGTAATATAACTATTGAAATGGTTGATTCAGTCTTTGAAAGAGTTCCAGGAGCAACTTATGCAGAAGCAAAAGAAGCATTAGTAGTATGTAATGGAGATGTAATTGAGGCAGTAATATATTTAGAAAATAAAAAAAATACTTGTAATTGTAAAGCAAAATCTGCTAAAGAAACTATGGAAGAAGTGTTTGGTAAGGATGGAGAAAATATAAAACTTCAACTAAAAGAACTTCTTAGAAAAAGTAGTGTAGTAAGAGTGATAGTTGAGAAAGATGGAAAAACTATGATGAACATTCCTTTAACAGTTGGGGTTGTTGGATTAGCTTTTGTTCCATTAGCTACTTTAGTAGGCTTATCAGCTGCTGTTATAAGTAAATATCGTATAAAAGTTCAAAATGAAGAAGATGGAGAAATTGTAGATTTAGGTGAGTTGAATGAAGAGAAACTTCATGTTTTGAAGAATATGATAACTAATGCTGCTAAAGATGTTAAGGATGTAGTAGTTGACAAAAAAGAAGATGATAAAGATGTAACTGCTGACCTTATGAAAGAAGAATTTGAAAAGAATAAAGAAGACGAAGACGAAAATAAATAGATATAAAGTGACTTTTAAAAAATGAAGAGAAGATAATTATAAGAATTATCACCAACATTGACAAATTTTATAGAATTTGATATTCTAAAAGTTGTAGAAGAACTATTAAAATAGCCTTTCGTGTAGACGAGAGGCTTTATTGTTATAGGAGGGATTTTTATGAATTTTCAAGAGATGATACTAGCGTTGCAAAAATACTGGTCAAAGCAAGGTTGTATCATGATGCAACCTTATGATATTGAAAAAGGTGCGGGAACTATGAATCCAAATACTTTTTTAAGATCACTAGGACCTGAGCCTTGGCAAGTATGTTATGTAGAACCTTCAAGAAGACCAGCAGATGGAAGATATGGTGAAAACCCAAACAGACTATATCAACATCATCAGTTCCAAGTTATATTAAAGCCATCTCCAGATAATATACAAGAGTTATATTTGGAAAGTTTAAAGGAAATTGGAATTGACCCAAGTGAGCATGATATAAGATTTGTTGAAGACAACTGGGAAGCTGCTACAGTTGGTGCATGGGGACTTGGATGGGAAGTTTGGCTAGATGGTATGGAAATAACTCAATTTACGTATTTCCAACAAGTAGGTAATATTGAATGTGAGCTTGAGACAGGAGAAATTACATATGGATTAGAAAGATTAGCTATGTACATTCAAGAAGTTGATAGTGTTTATGATTTAAAATGGAATGATAAAATAACTTATGGTGAAGTATTTAATAAAGCTGAGTATGAAAACTCAATGTATGCGTTTGAATTATGTGATGCAGATATGTTGTTTAATCTGTTTGATATATATGAAAAAGAAGCATTAAGACTTATGGAAAAAGGACTTGTAATACCTTCATATGATTATGTATTAAAATGCTCTCATGCATTTAATACATTGGATGCAAGAGGCGCAATAGGTGTTAGTCAAAGAGCATCATTTATAGGTAGAGTTAGAAATATGGCAAAGACTGTTGCAGAAACTTTTGTAAAACAAAGAGAAGAAATGGGATTCCCTCTTTTAAAGGACGGTGACAAATAATGAAAAATTATCTTTTATTTGAAATCGGTGTTGAAGAAATGCCATCTAGATTTGTAGGCAGTACACTAGAACAATTAAAAAACAATCTTAACAAATTATTTGATGAAAATAGAATATCTTTTGACAAAATAAGTGCATATGGTACACCAAGAAGACTGACTTTGGTAGTTGAAGGATTGAGTGATAAACAGAGTGACTTAGAAGAAGAAATAAAAGGTCCTGCTAAAAAAATTGCTGTTGATGCGGAAAATAATTTAACAAAGCCAGCATTAGGATTTATAAAAAGCAAAGGATTAAGTGAGTCTGATATATACTTTAAACAAGTTGGTAAAGATGAATATATATTTGCAACTATAAAACAAGATGGAAAAGAGACTTCAGAAGTATTAAAAGATATATTACCAGAGACTATAAAATCTGTAGTATTCCCAAAAGCTATGCGTTGGGGAGGTAAAAACCTTAAATTTGCAAGACCTATAAGATGGATAGTTACATTGTTGAATGACAAGGTATTAGAGTTTGACTTAGAAGGAATAATATCTTCTAATATAACAAAAGGTCATAGATTCTTAGGAGAAAGTACAATAGAAGTAAATTCTATAGAAGACTATCTTGAAAAATTAGAAAAAAATTATATAGTTTTAGACCAAAGTAAGAGAAAAGAAATTATAAGAAAACAATGTATAGAAGTTGCAAATTCTTTAGGTGGAGAAGTTGAATTTGATGAAGATTTACTTGAAGAAGTAACTTACTTAGTTGAGTATCCAACTGCTTTTTATGGAGAGTTTGATACAGATTATATAAAATTACCAAAAGAAGTTGTTATAACTCCTATGAAACAACATCAAAGATATTTTCCAGTGCTTAAAGATGGCAAACTGTTACCTAACTTTATAGCTGTTAGAAATGGTGATTCTTACAGAATAGATAATGTTAAAGCTGGAAACGAAAAGGTTTTAGAAGCAAGACTTGCAGATGCTTTATTTTTCTATAGAGAAGATACTAAGAGAAACTTAGAAAGCTACATAGAAAAATTAAAAACTGTTGTATTCCAAGTAAAACTAGGAACTATTTATGATAAAACTTTAAGACTTGAAAAATTAAGTGCTGATATACTTGATAGTTTAGGTTTAGTAGATGAAAAGACAGACGCTATAAGAGCTGCTAAGTTATGTAAGGCAGATTTAGTTACTGGAATGGTAGGAGAATTTGACGAATTACAAGGTTTTATGGGAAAAGAATATGCAAAGGTTGGAGGAGAAAATGATGTTGTAAGCGAAGCTATTTTTGAACATTATCTTCCAAGATTTGCAGGAGATATACTTCCTAAAACTAATGCTGGGGTTGCATTATCAATAGCTGATAAGTTGGATTCAATAGCAGGTTTCTTTGCTATAGGAATACAACCAACAGGTTCTCAAGACCCATATGCTTTAAGAAGACAAGCTTTAGGTATACTTAGTATACTAATGGATAGAAAAGTTGCTGTAGATATAAAAGTGCTTATTGAACATGCTTTAGATAATTATTCTGAATTAGATTTTAACAAAGAAGAGGTTGTTGAACAAATAATGAATTTCTTCAATGAGAGAGTGAAAAATCTGTTTAAAGACTTAGGAATAAGATACGATGTTGTTGATGCTGTTTTAAGTTCTGATATAAATGATGTTTCTGATATGCACATGAGAGCTTTAGAACTTAATAATTGGCTAGAAAAAGATGAATTAGTAGAGATGCTTACTGCTTTTAATAGAGTTTCTACTTTAGCTCAAAAAGCAGAGTGTGATAAAGTTGACGAATCATTATTAAAAGAAGATGCTGAAATCAAACTTTACAATGAGTTTAAACAAGTAAAGGTAAAAGTTGAGGAACTATTGAAAGATAAGAAATATGGTGTTGCTTTGGATGAATTTGCATCTTTAAGACCAGTAGTTGACAACTTATTTGATTCAGTTATGGTTATGGATAATGATGAAGCTATTAAGAATAATAGACTTGGTTTACTTAAACAAATATATGATACTATGTTAGAGATTTGTGATTTATCTAAAATAGTTTATAAATAAGAAAACTTAAATTACTTACAAAAAATGAGATAGCTATAAGCTATCTCATTTTTTATAAGTAAACATAATAAATTATATCTTATACTTATCAGTTATTTTGTTTAAAATATCACTATTAGAATTTATCCATTCATAAAAATTTCCTGATGAAATTTCAGATATTTTATAAAGCATTTCGGGAATATCACTAGCTTTAAAATCTCCTATAGATTTTCCTAATCTAGTTTTGCCTATCTCAAAACTTCCTCCAACAAATAATTCAAATGCATCTGTAGATACTCCATCAACACTCTTCTTTTTACCACATAAACCGATACTACCAACTTGATGAACACCACATGAATTTAAACATCCTGATATATATAATTTAGGAGCTTTATTTAAAACTTCTTCATTATTTTGTAATCTAAAGTAATCTATGATTTCATGTAACATTTTCTGACTGTTTTGTATACCCATTTGACATATTGGAACACCTATACAGGAGATACTTTGTTCTAGTTGAGAATTACAACTAATAGTCTTACTTATTTCCAATATTCGTTTTGCTTCATTTCCATTTAAATTTAAGATGTATAATCCCTCTGTCATTCCCAATCTAATCATAGGGGATTCAATATTATCTAATTCTTGAAGTAAAATGTTTAAATCTTCTGTCGACAAGATACCTCCAACAGGATGTATATATACAGTGTATAAACCATCCTGTTTTTGAGGTATCAATCTAGAATCCTGTATATCTATTTTAATACCAAGCTTTGAGTAATCTATTTGTTCAACATTGAGTTCAAGATTACCTTTTTCTTTTTCTGCTTTATAATATTCTTTAAATTTTTCTAAAAATAACTCCTCACCAAGTGTTTCAACCATATATCTAACCCTAGCTTTATTTTTATTTTCATAATTACCATAAGCCATAAAAAACTTAATCATACCTTCGACACAGTATAGTGCATCTGTAGGTTTTATAAGTTCATCAAGCTCTAAAGCAACCTTAGGTTGTTTACCTAAACCTCCACCTAAGAAAACTCTAAAATATGGTTTACCATTTTTTAAAGTAGCTACAAATCCTAAATCTTGTATGCTACAATGAGCAGTATCTGTATAACAACTAGAATAAGAAACCTTCAATTTTCTAGGTAAATTATATGTAGTAGCATTTTTGATAAAATATTTATCAGTAGCAACTGCATATGGAGTAACATCAAAGGCTTCATCAGGGTCAACTCCCGATAGTGGAGATAATCCGACATTTCTAGGATAATTACCACCTCCACCTCTAGTAAATATGTCGTTTTTTATTCCTTCTTCCATAACATCAACAATAGAGTCTATAGACAAATCATGTAGTTGTATAGCTTGTCTAGTTGTTAAGTGTATTTTATTCAAGTCATGCTTAATAGCCATTTCATAAATTTTATTAAGTTGATATTTGGATAAAACTCCAGCAGATACTCTAAGCCTTATCATAAAAGACTTTTTGTCCCTTTGAGCATAAACTCCATATCCACCAGAGAAGCCTTTGTATTGTATTTTATTTATTTCTTCATCTAAGAACTTTAAAGAATATTCTTTAAAGTTGGGTAGTTCATTTAACAATCTTTCCTTAAAATTATCCATTGTCTCACCTCATTATTAGTCTTGTATAAAACTAAATCTATTGTATAATAGAGATATATATTATTATTATCTAGATGAGATAAAAATATAACAGAACAATATCACTAGGAGAAAAAAATAAGGAAGATATAGTAAATATTTTGTTTTTATTTTATAAAATAAGTATAATATTTTTGTTTTATAAAATATAATTAAGATAAATAGATAATTTTGTAATTTTAATATATAATGTTTAGTAGAGTGTTGAAATAGCACTTAATATTCGCAGGAGGAGTACTTGTATATGGGAGAAATAATAAATGCATTAGATAGAGCCCTAGACATAATTTTGCTGTTATATCATGAAAAGAGAGAAATGGGAATAACTGAAATAAGTAAGGCTATGGGAGTATATAAAAGTACTGTGCATAGAACCTTAGTCACTCTTGAAAACAAAGGTTTTGTTATACAAAACACAGAGAATGGCAAGTATTGGCTAGGAATAAATTTATATGCAATAGGTATGGTTGTGGGAGAAAAAATGTCATTGACTGAAATAGTAAAACCATATACGAAAAAATTAAATCAAGAATTTAACGAAGTAGTTAATGTATCTATATTAGAAGAAAGAGCTCAAGATTCTCCAAGAAGTATCATAATACATAAAGAATATGGTTCAAATCAACTACTCTCAGTAAATCCTTCAGTTGGCTCCAGTAGCGAATGTTATTGTTCAGCAGTTGGAAAATGTCTTATGGCATTTAATGATTCTATAGATTTTGAAAAATATAGAAAGACACCAATACACAAGTATACAGAACATACAATTGATAATTGGGATGATATGATGCTTTTTTTAGCAAAAATAAAAGAACAGGGATATGCCATAGATGATGAAGAATTGGAACATGGACTAACTTGTATTGGAGCACCTATTTTAGATAAAGATAATAAAGCTATTGCGGCAATAAGTTTATCAGGTCCAACTATAAGAATGAGAGAAGGGGACTTTGAGTATAAAATTAAGAGAGTTATGGAAACTGCAAAAAGTATATCCGAGCTTTTTAGATAATTTTTTAACCCGAACAACAAAAAGAGGCTATATTTAAATTGTTATTTATGAATATCAGTTTAAATATGGCCTCTTTTTATTTAATCAAAAATTAAATATTCTTAAAATTTAAAATGTTGTTGAAATATATAAGCGAATGTGTTATCTTTTAATTAAGCAATACAAAAAAATAGAACGATGTTCTAAACTACAGAACAACACCAGAACATATATAATGTCTATAAAAAATATAAATATTATATATTTAAAATTAAGGAAAAAAATATTACATAAAGGGGAGATTTGAGAAATGGAAAAAGTCAAGTTGAGTGTTGAAAGATGTAAGGGGTGTTATCTTTGTATTGAAGCTTGTAAAAAAGATGCAATAAGTCTTTCTGATTACACAAATAAAAAAGGCTTTGTAACTATCAAAGTTGATGAAGAAAAATGTATTCAATGTGGCGCTTGTTACACAATGTGTCCTGATTTAGTATTTGAGATATTATAAACTATTTTTATTGGAGGGGAGAAAAAAGTATGCAGAGTTTATTAATTAAAGGAAATGAAGCTTTAGCAGAAGGTGCTATACGTGGTGGCTGTAGATTTTATGCAGGTTATCCAATAACACCACAATCAGAAATATTAGAGATGATGGCATGGAGACAAAAAGAAGTAGGAGGAGTGTTTATCCAAGGGGAATCAGAAATAGCCAGTGTAAATATGGTTATGGGAGCAAGTGCACTTGGAGCAAGAGCTATGACTTCTTCATCTGGACCAGGATTTTCATTAAAACAAGAAGGTATTGCATACTGGGTATCAGCTGGTTTGCCAGCAGTTGTAGCATGTGTACAAAGATATGGTATAGGTGATGGATTTATAGGAGCAGGTCAAGACAACTATTGGCAAGCTGTAAAAGGTGGAGGAAATGGAGATTATCATTTGATTGTATTGGCACCTAATAGTGTTCAAGAAAATATGGATATGGCATATGAGTCTTTTGAATTAGCTGAGAAATATATGCATCCAGTGCTTATACTTTCTGATGCTACAATAGGTCAAATGGTAGAACCTTGTCTAGCTCCACCAATGAAAGAGTACGATAAGGATAAAGCTCCATGGGCAGCGAAAGGAACACCTGTAGGAGAAAAAAATAAAGTTATAACTGATATAACATATTTTGAAGACCAAGATACATGGCAAAAAGGCTATATAGAAAAAATGAGAAAAGTTCAAGAAAATGAGCAAAGATGGGAAGAAATAGAGATAGAAGATGCTGATGTAGTATTTGTAGCATATGGGATTTCATCAAGAATAGCAGAAGGTGCAGTTAGAGATGCTAGAGCAAAAGGAATAAAATTAGGATTAATAAGACCAAAAACATTGTGGCCTTATCCAAGAAAAGCATTTAAAAAATTGAATGATTCATTAAAAGGTCTTGTAACAGTTGAAATGAACATGATGGCACAAATGAAGGAAGATGTAATTATAGCGTGTGATAATAGATTCCCAGTATATTCAGTAGCAACAGCTCAATATATGGCAGAAGTAAATCAATTAATAGATTTTGCTCAAGAGATTATAGATGGAAAAGCTAAGCAAGAGGAGGTATTTTAATTATGGCTAAAAAAGCACCAGCAATAATGATGTGTGAAAATATGTTCTGTGGAGGCTGTGGACATTCTATAGTCGATAGAATCATTGGAGAAGTATTAACAGAAATGGATATATGTCAAGATACAATTATATGCTCAGATATAGGTTGTAATCATATGTTTCAATTTAGTATGAATGTAGATGTTGTCGTTCCACCACATGGTAAAATGGGTGCAGCAATGGCAGCTATGAAAAGAGTTAGACCAGATAAATATATATTTACAATAGCTGGAGATGGTGGAGCTTATGCGATAGGGCTTGGGGAAACTATGTCAGCTGCTACTAGAAATGATAATGTAATATTTCTTGTTATGAACAATAATATGTTTGCAATGACTGGAGGTCAAATGGCTCCAACTACTATAGAAGGTCAATATACAGCTTCTACTCCAAATGGTAGAAATTACGCAGATCATGGTTCAACATTTGATGTTGTAAAAGTTATGGGTAATTTGGATATAGCGTATCTAGCAAGAGGAACAATAACTAACCCTAAAGAAATAAATACAACAAAAAGATACATCAAAAAAGCACTAGAAAAACAAAAAGAAAAGAAAGGTTTTTGCTTAATAGAAGTACTTGTACCATGTCCAACAAACTGGGGATTAAAGCCAGTAGATGCAATGAAGAGAATCGAAAATGAACTTGTTCCAAAGTATCCACTTGGAGAATTTATTGATTAGGGAGGAAATGATATGTTAAATGAAATCATATGTGCTGGTTTTGGAGGACAGGGAGTTCTTACAGCAGGAAAAATTATAATGTATGTTGCATATAAAGCAGATAAGAAAATTACATGGTTCCCATCTTACGGAAATGAGATGAGGGGAGGAAGTGCAAATTGTAATGTTGTTGTAAGCGATGAAAAAATTGCAAATCCTTGTGTAAAAAATCCAGATATATTATTGGGAATGAATAGTGTATCAGTGGATAAATATGAAAGTTTAATGAAAGCAAATGGTTATATGTTTGTCAATGAATCATTAGTAAGTAAGGATAGAAAATATAGAGAAGATATTAACGTTATAAAAGTACCTGTTACTGAAATTGCACAAAATTTAGGTAATGAAAAAGCTGCTAACATTTGTATGCTAGGAGTTATGGTAAAGAATTTAGACTTATTTACAAAGGAAGAATTTGAAAGTGGAATGTGTGAATACTTTGAAAATCAAGGAAAAGGCAAGTTTAATGCCAAAAATATAGAAGCATTTGAAGCTGGGTACGATTATAAGTGAATATTTTAAATATTTAAAATAATTATTGAAATACTTATTTTTATATGTTAGTATTTAATTAATAAAATATAGAACGTCGTTCTGAGTAGCGGTACAAAGATTTTTTAAAACTTAAAATAACAGAACGATGTTCTACATAGTGAAACTAGGGGGTGTTAAATTGAAAATTCTAGTAATAAATCCTGGTGGTACATCTACAAAGATTTCTATTTTTCAAGATGAAAATGAAGTTTTGAAAAAAAATATAACTCATACAAGAGAAGATTTAAAAAAATTTTCTAAAGTATTTGATGAATATGACTATAGAAAAAAATTAATAGTGGATATTTTAAATAGTGAGAATCATAGCATAAATTCCTTTGATGCGGTAGTTGGTCGTGGTGGACTTATGAAAGCTATAAAAGGCGGCACTTATACTGTGAGTGAAGAAATGATTGATGACATGAGAAGTGAGATAAATGGAGAACATGCATCGAACCTAGGTGCATTATTGGCTAAGACTATAGCAGATGAAATAGGAGTACAATCATTTGTAGTAGACCCAGTTTCTGTAGATGAGTTTGATGATGTATCAAGGGTTACAGGAATTTCAGATATAGAAAAAGCTAGTTGGTTACATGCATTAAATCATAAAGCTGTTTCAAGAAAAATTGCACAAAAACTAGGTGGGAAATATGAGGATTATAACTTTATTGTAGCTCATCTAGGTTCAGGAATATCAATTGTAGCACATAAACAAGGAAAGATGATTGATGGAAGTGGTGGAAGGTCTGATGGACCATTTTCTCCAGAAAGAAGTGGTGGATTACTTGCATATCCTCTTGTAGAGTTATGTTACTCTGGAAAATATACTCATGATGAAATGGTAGCAAAAGTAAGTTCAATTGGAGGAATGTACGACTATTTAGGTACAAAAGATATGATAGAAATTGAAAATAGAATTAAAGATGGTGATAAAAAAGCAAAACTTATAATGGATGCATTTATTTATCAAGTAGCAAAAGAAATCTCTATGTATGGAGCTTCACTTTCAGGGAATGTAGATAGAGTTATCTTAACTGGGGGGATATCACATTCGGAAATGGTAATTAGAGGAGTCATAGAAAGAGTTTCATATTTGGCACCAGTAGAGATAGTTGCAGGAGAAATGGAGATGGAAGCACTTGCTCTTGGAGCACTTAGAGTACTTAAGGGAGAAGAAATAGCAAAAACTTATTAATATTTAGGAGAAAGAGTATGTTAAAAGATTTTAATAATTTATTAGAAGAGGCTAAAAAGCTTGAACCTGTTATTGTAAGTGTTGCTGTTGCAGAAGATAAAGAAGTATTAAAGGCTGTGAAATCAGCAACAGATTTAAACATTATAAAGCCTATTCTTGTAGGAGACAAAGAAAAAATAGAAAGTATATCAAAAGAAATTGGATTAAAAGGTCACGAAATAATAGGATGTCAAAATCCTGATGAATCAGTTAAAAAAGCTGTAGAGATAGTTAAAAATAAGGAAGCTAAAGTTCTTATGAAGGGATTAGTAAATACGAGTGTCTATATGAGAGCTATATTAAATAAAGAAACTGGTCTTAGAACAGGGAGATTATTGAGTCTACTTGCAGTATATGAATTACCTCAATACCACAAACTTCTTTATTGTACTGATAGTGGTATAAATGTATCACCAAATTTAAATCAAAAAAAAGATATAATGATAAATGCACTTCTTACTATGAAGAGTATAGGCATGGAAAATCCTAAAACTGCCATACTTACTGCAAATGAAATGGTAGACCCTAAAATACAATCTACTGTAGATGCTAACTTACTTGTAGAAATGGAGAAATCAGGAGAAATACCAAATTGTGTAGCTGAGGGTCCAATAGCATTTGATGTGGCATTTGATGCACATGCAGCAGAACATAAGGGCATTAAAAGTAATATAGCTGGTGATGTTGATTTGTTAGTATTTCCAAATATAGAAGCGGGAAATATATTAGGAAAATCATGGCTTAGATTTAATCAAGCTAAGTGGGCAGGTATAGTTTTAGGAGCAACAAATCCAATAATTTTAGGTTCACGTTCTGATACAGCTGAAATTAAAATAAATTCAATAGCATTAGCATGCTTAGCATCACAATAAGAAATTATTATTTAAGGAGGATAAATTATTATGAAATATGCAAAAAGAATGGATATGGTAAAAGCTTCAGCTATAAGAGCTTCTCAAAAGAAAATAGCTCAGAAGGTAGCAAGTGGTGGTACTGTTATATCTTTTGCTGCAGGACTTCCTGACCCAAATTTATTTCCAATAGAAGAGATAAGTGAAATAACTCAAAAAGTACTTAATGAAAGAGGCAAGTTTGCTTTAGCATATGGACCTACTAAAGGTGAAGATGAGTTATTAGAACTATTAGTAAAAAGAATGAAAGAAGAGGAAAATATTGATACAAAAGCAGAAAATATAATAATAACTACTGGTTCACAACAAGGTATATCTCTTAGTGCTATGATTCTATTAGAAAAAGGAGACATAGTAGTTACAGAAAATCCAAGTTACTTAGGTGCAATAAATGCATTTAGACCTTATGAATGTGATTTTTTAGGAGTAGATACTGATGATGAAGGAATGGTAACGGATGATTTGGATAAATTATTATCTGAAAATTCTAACATAAAGGTAATCTATGTAATACCAACATTTCAAAATCCTACAGGAAAGACATGGTCTCTACAAAGAAGAAAAGATTTTATGGAAGTCGTGAATAAATATGATGTCATAGTTATAGAAGATAATCCTTACGGAGAAATAAGATTTACACCAGAGCCTCTACCTACACTTAAATCTCTTGATACTAAAGATAAAGTATTGTATCTAGGTTCATTTTCAAAAGTATTATGTCCAGGATTTAGAGTTGCTTGGATGTGTGGTAATGTAGATATCATAGATAAGGCAGAACTTTTAAAACAAGGTATAGATTTACAGTCAAATCAATTTTCTCAAGTACAAGTAATAGAATTCTTAAAGAAATATAATTTAAATAAACATATAGAAAAAATAAGAGCTGAGTATAAAAAAAGATGCTTGTTGATGTTAGATGCTATGAAAAAACACTTTCCAGAAGAAGCTAAATATACAGAACCAGATGGAGGAATGTTCATATGGGTTGAGCTTCCTGAAAGTATAAATGTAGATGATTTACTAGACAAAGCTATTGATGCTGGAGTTGCTTATGTTTCTGGAGAATCATTCTTTGCAAATAATGGACCAAAAAACACTATGAGACTTAACTATACAACAATGTCAGAAGAACAAATAGTTAATGGAATTCAAATACTTGCAGAAGTTATAAAAAAAGAACTCAATTATGCTTGTGAATAAATATAAAAAGTGAGGGCTTAAATATGGGAGAAAAAGGGAACGGTATAAAGTTTGGAAAGTTAATGTTTCAACTTGTTATTATAGCAATATCTTGGGAATTAGTTTATATTATACCATTTATCCAATATACATTATATGATCCAATCTTAAAAGCATTAGAGTGTACAAATACTCAACTAGGTTTTCTACTTACGATTTATGGATTAGGGAATATATTTGGAGCTCCTATAGGGGGTTGGTTAGCAGATAGATTTGATTATAGAAAGATAATTTTAGGTTCTATATTTCTTAATGGATTAGTATCATTTGCATTTGCATTTAATATGAACTATCCGTTTGCAGTTGCAACTTGGGTAGGTTGTGCAATAACATCATTAGTTATGAACTATCCTCTATGGTAAAGATACTTAGAGTTATAGGAAAAGATAATCAAGGTAAAGTTTATGGATTCAATGAAGCTATGGTTGGAGTTTCTGGAGTAGTAATGGGAGCAATATTCTTATATATTTATACATGCTTTTCAACTCCTGTATTAGGTATGAGATGGGTAATGATATCTTTAGGAATATTATCAATAGCAATGTGTCCAGTATTATGGTATGTAATTAAAGATGTAGATATTAGAGAAGATAAAGAAGAAGTAAGTGAAAAAATGTCTGCTGGTGATTTTATGACAGTACTAAAATCACCAAATACTTGGCTAGTAGGAATAAGTATATTCTGTGTATATTCATTCACAGTTACAATGTCTTATTTTACACCATATATAACATCAGTACTTGGAGGCTCTGTAGCATTGTCTGGGGCATTAGCAATAATAAGACAACATGGTCTAAAATTATTTGGAGCGCCATTTGGAGGATATTGTGCAGACAAAGTGAAATCACCTACAAAAGTACTTTTACCAATATATGTATTTGGTATAGCAGTAATAGTTTTATTCCTAGTATTACCTGCATCTACTCCAATGACTATATTTATAGCTTTAACATTTGTAGTAGGTATATTAGGCTACATGGGAAAAGGTATATACTATGCAGTTCAAGATGAAGTAAAAGTTCCAGTTAAATATTCAGCAACTACTATAGGTATAGCTGCAGCTTTAGGATTTTCACCAGATGTATTCCAATTTGCATTGATAGGACACTGGATAGATACTTATGGTAATAAAGGTTACACATATACATTTATATTCCAGATAGCAATTCTAGTAATTGGTATACTATCTTGTTTATATATATTAAAAGTTAAGAAGAGAAGAGAAAGTAAGTTAGAAGCATAAGCATTGTAAGAATACCAAAATATTAATTTTTATAGCAATACTTAAAGTTTAAAGTGTAAAATATCAAAATGTTATCAAGTTTCTAGGTTTTAGTATAAAGTTACCCCTAAAGGTTTGGAATTGAGTGGCAATTATCATCTATTTACATATTTACATAAACCTATTTAATTTAAATCTTAAAAAAATTTAAAAAATAGGTGGTAATTGTACTCAATTTTATACCTCATAATAAATACGAAAATTTAAAATCTAACTATATGCTATTCAATTATATATTAATAATTGTATATTGTACTATTTATATAATAACAGTTTCAGGCTTTTCATTACATGTATTCCAATTTATATTGTTTGATTATTTGTCAAATACATATCGTTAAAAAGTTTATAAATTTATGTTTATATATCAATTAATATTCTTAATTTTAAAAATAAATATTTATAGTTTGTGGATTAAAAATAATATAAATAGAAGATAGATTTTTTAGATATATATGAGTTAAAGATTATATAAAATATTGAAACATAGCTGTTTAAATTATTGTCTATAAATATAAAATGAATGGTGGTGAGTTAAGTGACCGATTTAGTTAACACCATTAATGGAATTGTTTGGTCACCTGTATTAGTTGCAATGTGTTTGTGTATAGGATTATATTTTTCACTGAGACTAAGATTTTTTCAAATAAAAGATGTAAAAGAAATGTTTACTCTTTTACTTGAAGGAGATAGCTCTCATGTTGGAATATCCTCGTTTCAGGGTTTTGCTACATCTATGGCTGGAAGAATAGGAACTGGAAATATAGCTGGTGTAGCTGTGGCGATAGCAATGGGAGGACCGGGAGCATTAGTATGGATGTGTATAATGGCTACATTAGGATCGGCAACTGCATTTGTAGAATCCACTTTAGCTCAGATATATAAAGATGAGCATGATGGACAGTACAGAGGAGGCCCTCCATATTACTTTGAAAAAGGTCTTGGTTGGAAAAAATGTTCAATTTTATTTTCAGTAGTCGCAATAGCAAGCTATACATTTTTTATGCCTGGTACACAATCAAATACTTTATATCTAGCAATGAATCAAGCATTTGGATTTTCAAAAATGACAATAGCAGTTACATCTTCTATTGCACTAGGGATAATAATTTTCGGAGGAATTAAAAGAATTGGTTTATTTGCTGAGAAAGTAGTACCTATAATGGGTGGAGCATACCTTATTATGACATTAGTAATAATCATAGCAAATATAAATTTGGTTCCAGGAGCTATTATAACAATGTTTAAATCTGCATTTGGATTTGGTTCGGTTTTTGGAGGAATGTTAGGTTCAGCAATATCTTGGGGAGTAAAACGAGGTATATACTCAAATGAAGCAGGAGAAGGTTCTGGAACTTATGGTGCAGCAGCAGCAGAAGTAAGTCACCCAGCCAAGCAAGGACTAGTACAAGCTTTTTCTGTTTATGTAGACACATTATTAATATGTATGGCCACAGGTATTATGATTATAATAACAGGCATGTATAATGTTACAGATGTTTATACAACTTTACCAGGTGTAGAACCAGGACCACAATATGTACAGAGTGCAATAAATACATTACATCCTCAATTAGGTGATATTTTTATAGCAATAGTTTTACTACTATTTACATTTACAACATTATTAGCATTCTCATACATGATGGAGACCAATGTATCTTATTTAGTAACTAGAATCAAAGCAGAAAAGCACGAAAAGTACATAATTAATGTCTGTAGATTTATGCTTATAGTATGTGCAGCAATGTGTTGTTTTATAGAACCACTTACAAGTTGGGCACTTGGTGATATATGTATAGGTGTATTAACATATATAAACTTAGTTGGTATATTTACATTAAAAAAACCAGCTATAAAAGCATATTATGATTATCAAAGGCAGAAAAAGATGGGAATAAAAAGGAACGATAGAACTTTTAATCCTATAGAATTGGATATAAAAAATGCTGAATTTTGGGAAAATAAGTGCATAAAAGAGAATAAGAATGGGTTAAATTAAAGATAATTTATAGAGCTTTATATATATTTTATTTTAGTTTTTATAATAAACTCAAATATGAATTCAATGTTATGTATACTAGAAAGTTGAATATTCATTGAGTTACTATATTTTACAGTGATGCTATGACTATATTTTATGATAAATCTAATCGTAGTGTCACTGTAAGTGATTAGATTATAGGTTCAATATAGTGAATTAAAGTTTATAATAGAATACAATAACTAACAAATAAATCTAGTGGGAGGTAAGATTGATATGAAAGAAAAAATAATACAAGTGGCGGATTTAAAGAAAGAAAAGATTTTAGGTTTATGTCAATCTCTATATGATGAGCCAGAAATTGCTTTACAAGAATATAAGTCTGCTAAAAAAATAGCTGAATTTTTAAGAGAAGAAGGTTTTGAGGTTGAAGAAAATTTGGCAGGTATGGCAACAGCTTTTAAAGCAACCAAGAAAAATGGCGATGGTCCTAGAATAGCCTTTATAGCAGAATACGATGCTCTTCCAGGTAATGGTCATGCATGTGGCCATCATTTGATAGCTTCCATGGGAGTTGGAGCTGGAATAGCTCTTGCAAGTATACTAGATACTTACAAAGGAGAGGTAAGTATAATTGGGACACCAGCTGAAGAAACTGGAGATGGAAAACCTTATTTAATAGAACATGGAGTATTTGATGGATATGATGCAGCAATGATGATACATCCAAATTCAAAAACTTGTGTAACACCAGAAATTATCGCAATAGGGGGATTAGATTTCATATTTACTGGAAAAGCATCTCATGCAGGAGCTAAGCCATATAATGGAATAAATGCTTTGGATGCAGTAGTATTATTATATAATAATGTGAATGCATTGAGACAACAATTGGTAGATGGAACTAGAATACATGGTATCATACTAGAAGCAGGAACTGCTGCAAATGTAATACCTGACATGGGGAAAGTAAGACTAGAAATACGAGCAAAAGAGCAAGACTACTTTGATGAGGTAGTTGAAAAAGTAAAAAATTGTGCTAGAGGAGCTGCAATAGCTACTGGTTGTGAACTTGAGTTTTACCATTTTGAGCCAACTTGCCAAGGCTTAAATGCAAACAAGGTTTTAACAGGTATCTTTACAAATATTATGGAGGAATTTGGTATATATGATGACGATGACCAGGTATTATTAGGTTCGACAGATATGGGAAATCTAAGTCAAATGATACCATGTATACACCCTTTAATGAAATTCTCTGAAAATTGCGAAGAGCTACATACAAAAGAATTTTTGAAAGCTTCTATGAATCCATATGCAAAAAATAGAGTGATTGATGGTATAAAGATATTGGCCTTAACAGGATTTAGATTATTTGAAAATCCAGAGTTAATTGAAAAAATGAAAGAGGAGTAGATTTTAAATAGAGGGGACTTTACTATGACTAATAAAACTGAAGGCAAAAAGAGAAAATTAACATTCCCAGATGCATATGTTTTGATGATAGGTCTTATAATATTTGCAGCCGTAATGACCTATATTGTTCCTTCTGGAACATATAATAGAGTTGAAGATTTAACTACTGGAAATATGCTTGTGCAAGCAGGAAGTTTTAAATATGGAGAACAACATCCAGTTAGTATAATGGATGTATTTAGAGCTATACCAAGTGGGCTTGGAAAAAATTCTGTTACAGTTTTCTTTGTACTTATCATTGGTGGTGCATTTGGTATAGTGAATTCTACTGGCTCACTAGATGCTTTGATTGGAAGAGTTATTTCTAAAAGTCAGGGAAGCAAAAAAGGTGAGATTATAATTACATGCTTAGTATTGACTTTTGGGTTAGCTGGTGGAGTTGTAGGTATGTATGAAGAATGTATTGCATTCTTGCCTATATTAATGACTTTATGTATCGCTTTAGGATATGATGCTTTAGTTGCTGCAGGTATTTTACTTCTAGGACTTGCATCAGGTTATGGTTCAGCTACTATTAATCCTTTTACTGTGGGATTGGCACAAGGTATTTCTGGACTGCCACTTTTTTCAGGAATGTGGTTTAGATGGATATTTTGGATTTGTACTATGATTTTACTTTCAACATATATAATTTTTTATTGTAAAAAAATAAAAAGAGACCCGAGTAAAAGTTTAGTATCAGATATTGATTATAGTAATTGGAAACTAGATGAGTCATCTGTCAAAGAAAAATTGTCTGCTGGAAATATTAGAGTATTAGTTACATTCTTTGGCGGTATACTTGCTTTGATGATATTGATTGTAAAATTTTCTTTGGGCATGTCAGATTTATCAGCTTATTTCTTTGCTTTAGGAATTTTATGTGGAGTGGTATATGGTATGAGTCCAAATAAAATTGCTTCTGGATTTGTGAAAGGTATGCAAGATATGGTTTATCCAGCTATTTTGATAGGGTTTGCATCTAGTATAGTAGTTATATTAGAACAAGGAGTAATTTTAGATTCGATAGTTCATGGATTGTCGCTGGTATTAAATTATGTTCCTAGAATTTTTAGTGGTGGAGTAATGATGATTATGCAGTCTGTAATTAATTTCTTTATACCTTCAGGCACTGGCCAAGCTATGGTGACAATGCCTCTTATGGCTCCACTTGCAGATGTTATAGGCATACCTAGACAGGTTGCAGTATTAGCTTATCAAATGGGGGATGGATTTGCAAATGGGATAGTTCCAACACTTGGAGTTCTTATGGCTGGTATATCTATTGCTCATGTACCTTATACAAGATGGTTTAAATTTGCATCAAAGATAATACTTATGGAATTAGCATTAGGGTTTATATTTTTGATGATTGCAGTACAGATTAATTTAGGTCCTTTTTAAAGTGTTAAAAAATATATTTATATAATTTTAAAATAAAATATATTGGGATTAAACATAATTAAATTATAAAATTTATAATATAATAAATTACATTTAAGTATAGTCTCTAAAACAAAAGGTGAACTTTGTATAGTTCACCTTTTTGATTTACTTTTTTAATTTATAAAAAAAATTCTTAAAAAGACTTGACTTGAAGTTAACTTAAGGTTGTATATTAAAAAAAAGATAATTATAAGGAGTGTGATGCTTATGACAATTAAAGAAGCTTCAAAACGTACTGGAATATCAGTCGATAATTTGCGTTATTATGAAAGGATTGGTTTGATTCCACCTATTCCTAAAAATAAATCTGGAATTCGTGATTATGATGAACGTGCTATTCATTGGATTGAGTTTGTGATGAAGTTTAAAAAAGCAGGTGCTTCTTTAGAAGCTATTATTGAATATGTACGACTTGCATGTTCTGATGATGATACAAAGGAAGTCCGTAGAGAAATATTGGTGGAAGTAAAGGAAGATTTGACTACACAGATTAGTAAACTTCAAGAATGTTTAGATGTTGTTGAGTATAAAATTGAAAATTACTATAATCTGTGTGACCCTGTAACACAAAAAATGGTTAAGGAGTGGAAAGAAAAGCATTAATATAAAAAATAGTACTTGACCTTAAGTTGGGTTAAGGGAGTACAATATAAAAAATAAAAGAAAAGAGGTAATTATATATGAAAAAAGATTTAGGTTCTGTAATAGGACTATATCCTACACCATTAGTAGTAGTTGGAGTAGTAATTAATGAAAGACCTAACTGGATGTTAGTAGGACATTTAGGTATTATTGGACATGACCATATTATGATAAGTTTAGCAAAATCACATTATACGAATAAAGGAGTTAAAGAAAGCAAAGTACTTTCTGTAAATATTGTAGATGAATATATGTTGTCAAAAGCAGATTATGTTGGTTGTGTAAGTGGAAGTAAAATTGATAAATCAAAAGTATTTGAATACGAAATAGGTAACGAAGGTGCACCACTAATAAAAGAATCAAAATTAAACATGGAATGTTATGTAGATGATATTTATGAAACAAATGGATTTGAAAATTTTATCTTAAAAATAAGTCATACATATGCAGCTGAAGAAATTTTAAATGAAGAAAGTAAAATAGATTATGATAAATTAAAACCAATTTTATTTGAAATGCCTGGATATACATATTTAAAAACAGGAAATACAGTCGCTAAATGTATGACACTTAAAAAGAATGAGGGGGAATAGATATGAGTAAAAAAAATATTGTAATATACTTTTCAATTTCATCAAACACTAAAAGAATTGCAGAGATTATTCAAAAATACACATTTGCTGATATACAAGAGATATTTACAGAAACACCATACACAAAGGATTATAACGCGCTAGTAAAACAAGCCCAACAAGAAATACAAAAAGGTATTATGCCTAGTATTAAAAAAATATCATATGATTTAAATGCTTATGATACTATTTTTTTAGGGACACCAAATTGGTGGAGTACAATTGCACCACCTATAGCAACTTTACTTAACCAGAATAATTTAAGTGGAAAAAATATTATACCTTTTATTACTCATGGAGGTGGTGGAAAAGGTCATGCTGATAAAGATATAAAAAAATTATGTCCTAATTCAAAAGTTTTAGATATATTTGATATTTATGGAAATGGAGGAAATGGTGCAGAAGAAAAAATTATTTCATGGCTTAAGGGAATAAATATGTATGAGCAAAAGTAAGCTTTTAAGTTTTAACATTTAATTTATATAATAGATATTTAAATAATCCTATATAAATCTAGTACTTGTTAGACTTTTTAGAACTGTGAATTTATTATAGCAAAAAATATCATGAAAGGTTATAGCCCTAATGATAAAATCAAGTACAAGATATATATAGGAGGAAATAATATGGAAACTTTAAAAGTAAGAACTTTCGAATTATGTGGTACAAACTATGAAATAGGGTATGAGTTAGGAAAATCAATTGTAAATATACCAGAATTGATATGTGAACAGACTAATAAATCTAATGTTGTAACTAAAGAAGAAGAAAATCATATGGTGGAGTTATTTGATAAATATTGCCCAGGGCTTAATGAAGAATTACAAGGTTTTGCTGATGCTATTAAAGTAGATAGTAGTCAACTTTTATACTATACTATGACCTATCTTAGACCAGGTTGCAGTCAAGTTGCTTTAACACCAGAGCTAACTGAAAATGGGCATGTTCTCTTTGCTCGTAATTTTGACTTCTCGCACCATATGGAAGATTTTGCTTTATGTAAAACTAAAGTGGTTGGGAAATATGCACACATTGGAACTACAGTCATGCAATTTGGAAGAACCGAAGGTATGAATGAATGTGGCTTGGGTGTGAGTCAAACATCTTGTGGTTACCCTGTAGGAAGCCAAGAAGGTATGAGAAAACCTAAAATTGTAGGTTTACAGTTTTGGGCTGTTATTAGATATTTATTAGAAAATTGCAAAGATGTAGAGGAGGCATTAGATTATATAGAAGATATGCCTATTGCATATAATATTAATTTATTACTTGCAGATAAGTCTGGAAATATGGCACTTGTAGAAACTCTAGATGGGAAAAAAGAGGTAAAGAGAATAAATGAATTGAAAAATGAGAGAGAATATTTTCTCCACTCTACAAACCATATCCATATTGATAAACTTCATAAATTAGAACCAGAGTCAATGAATAATTCGATTTATAGATATAATTTAATTAAAGAATATGTAGATAATTCTAAGAAAATTAGTGAGAAGGATTTAATGGATTTCTTATCTTCAAAATATCCATATGGTTTATCTTGTAATTACTATAATGATTTTTTTGGAACTTTAAAAAGTATAGTTATGGACTTAAATACAGGAAAGTTTAATATACTATGGGGTGGATTAGAAAGTAATATATGGAATGCCTACTATTTAAAGGACGAAATTAAAGCTACAACACAGATAATAAATATAAATATTGAAAAAGCACCATCTGGTTTTTTTGAGTTGATTGAATAAAAAGCACATTTGATACACTGAAAGAGAGGGTAAATAATATGAAGAAGCTGATTTTATGTGTTTGTATATTATGTTTTATTGTATCAGGTTATAATTATATCAAAATTACAAATACAGAAAAAGAAGCACAAGCTAAGCTACATAAAGAAAACGTAGATACAAAACAATCAGAAGAAATGACAAATATTGAGGATATTAATAAGGATAATAAAATGAAAATTCAGGTATCAGGAAATGGAAATACGATTGTATATGAATTGAATGATTCACAGGCAGCAAAGGATTTATATGCACAACTTCCCTTGACAATGGAAGTAGAAAATTTTAGTACTAATGAGAAAGTATTTTATCCACCTAAAAAGTTAAATACTACAGATACACCTATGGCAAATGCTGATAAAGGGACATTAGCTTATTATTCTCCATGGGATGATGTTGTAATGTTTTATGACTATTCTGGAAGTGGCAGTAATCTTTATGAATTAGGGGTTGCTATATCAGGTGAAGATTATATTGATACACTTTCTAAAACAATCAAGATTACAGTACAAGAATAAATTAGAATATGATGAGGTTTGATAATAAAACTTATGATTATAGATAAGTTTTATATGTAATATAGGATTCATAAAGAATAGATTATATATCCTAGTAGATATAATTAAAATCTCTAATATTTATACAACAATATATTTAGCTTAAAATTAAAAATAGGAGGTACTCTATGGAAAGAATTAGATTGAATAATAATTTGGAAATGCCATTGTTAGGTTTTGGTGTATTTCAGGTAACTGATTATGAAGAGTGTAAAGAAAGTGTTTTAAATGCGTTGCGTACAGGGTATCGTCTAATTGATACAGCTGCTTGTTATGGAAATGAGAAAGCAGTGGGTGATGCAATTCGTGAAAGTGGTATTTCAAGAGAAGAGGTGTTTATTTGTTCGAAGGTATGGATTCAGGATGCTGGTTACGAAACAACCAAAATATCTTTTGAAAAGACACTATCTAATTTACAAATGGACTATATAGACTTATATCTTATTCATATGCCATATGGGGATTATCATGGAAGCTGGAAGGCAATGGAGGAACTTTACCGTATGGGAAAAATCAAATCAATTGGTGTGTGCAATTTTCTACCTGATCGTTTGGTGGATTTGATTTTAAGCCATGATATTACCCCATCAGTCAATCAGATTGAACTTCATCCATTCTGTCAGCAGAAAAAATTACGTAATATTATGGAGAAATATGATATTAAACCTATGGCATGGGCACCATTTGCAGAAGGACAAAAAAATATTTTTCAAAATAGTTTGTTGGCAGAGGTTGGAGCCTCTTATAGGAAAACACCTGCTCAAGTTATTTTAAAATGGCTTAATCAAAGTAGTATAATAGCAATTCCAAAGTCTGTTCATTTGGAAAGAATACAGGAAAATTATCAGATTGATGACTTTTACCTTTCTAATGAAGATATGGAGAAAGTTTCTAATATGGATTTGGGAGATAGCCTTATTCTTGATATTTCCAATTTAAATGAAGTCTATCGTTTGCATAGAATACGATTTGAACAATAATATTTTCATAAGAGAAAAAGGCATTTTATATGAATGAGCACTATGCTTTTCTATAGATACTTTGTTTTAAGGATAGTCAAATGTTTAGTTCTTTTTTATTTAACTCTATAAACAATTTAAAAATTGTAAAATAATAAAAAGTATATAGCAATGTATTGAATTATTTATTATACTTTAGTATATTAAGAAAATAGTATTAATTTAGATATGTATACTTAAAATTTATAAGAACATTTAATTGAGGTAGGTGTCATATTGGATTACTTAAAATATTTTGAAAAAGCTGTAATATATATTGAGAATAATTTAAAAGAAAATATAACTGTAAATGATGTGGCAAAAGAATCTGGATATTCATATTATCATTTGACACGCCTATTCAAGTCTATGTTTGGTGAGAGTGTAGGAAGTTATATAAAAAAAAGAAGATTGGTCAATAGCACAAAAGAACTTTTATATAGTGATAAAAAGGTGATAGATATAGCTATTGAGTGTGGTTTTGAATCTTCAGAAGCATTTAGTAGGGCATTTAAATCTATATATAAAGTTAGCCCTATTGAATATAGAAAAAACAGAATAGATGTATTTGTTGGAAAAAAGAAAAAATTAGAATTAGATTTTATGAGACATCTTGTTGGAAATATAACAATTAAGCCAACGATAAAAGAAATAGATGAAATAAAGATAATTGGCATAAGAGATAATGTGATATTAGAAGATAATTCATTACCTCACTTATGGGAAAAGTTCAGAAAAGTGCATCATATTGTTCCAAATACTCTACAATCAAAGAGAGCTTTTGGAATTTGTGAAGCAACATCTAAAATACATCTAGTTAGTGAAAAAATGGAGTTTAATGAAACAATAGGGTTTGAAGTTAGTAGTTATGAGTATATTCCAGACTCCTTTGTCTCAAAAACTATTAAAGGAGGAAAGTATGCTGTATTTACTCATATTGGTAGCTTAGAAAGTTTAGACAAAACTTATGAATATATATGGGGTACTTGGTTTTTAAGTTCAAAAGAAAAACTTGATATAAGAGATGATTTTGAAGTATATGATGAAAGATTTTTAGGTCCTAATAATGTAGATTCGCAAATTGATATTTATATACCTATAAAATAATCTATGATAAAATTAAAAAAGAATTTTATTAAAGAATAGATGCTCATAATAAGGCATCTATTTTTTTTATTTTTATAAGACTTAGATAATATTAATTAAAATAAATAAAAATAAGGTCTTAAATTTTTAAGCAAAATTTAAAATATAGTCGAAATAAGATTCGTATATTTCTGAAAATTCTAATTAGTACAATTTTTTCCTTCATAAAGTTGAAAAAAGATGTATTTATTTATCAAAAATATTATATTAAAATGATATTAATATAAAAAACATTTATAATAATATCATATAGTACAGAAAAAAGAAGTAATTTGTAAAATTAAGAGTGAGTAATAAAATTAAAAATTTAAAGATATTATAGGGAGGTTATAATTTTATGGAAAACGTTATTACAGGTCTAAGTAAAGGTGCAGAATGGTTTATTGGTTTGTTTCAGAAGGGAGGAGAACAGTTTATAGGTCTTGTTTCAGGAACTCTTCCAACACTAATTGTATTAATGGTAGCCATTAACTCTTTGATTAAAATCATTGGTGAGGAAAGAGTTAATAATTGGGCTTCTAAACTTGGAAGGAATTCTTTTACAAGATATATTCTACTTCCATTAGTATCAGTCTTTTTCTTGGGAAATCCTATGTGTTATACATTTGGTAGATTTTTAAAAGAAGAACATAAAGCAGGATTTTATGATGCAGCAGTTTCATTTGTACATCCAATTACAGGACTTTTTCCACATGCAAATGCAGGAGAACTTTTTGTATGGTTAGGAATATCAGCAGGGTTGACTACTTTAGGTAAAGAGACTACTACATTAGCATTATGGTATTTTATAGTTGGTTTAATCGTAATTTTTATAAGAGGTATAATAACAGAAAAAATGTATGCTTTTTTAACAAGAAAAAATAAAGTGGCAAATAAAGCTTAGGAGGTAGTTAATATGGATGAAAATAAGATACTAAAAATAGAAAAAGGAACTTCTGGTTGGGGAGGTCCTTTATATATAAAAAAAGAAGGAAATAGAAATAAGATATTATCAATGACTGCTGGTGGTATTCATGAAGTAACATTAAAAATAAAAGAACTACTGGGTTGTGAGATTGTAGATGGATTTAAAACTGGTGTTTCTGATGAAGAAGTAGCAGTAGTTATTATTGATTGTGGTGGAACTGCTAGATGTGGAGTTTATCCAAAGAAAAAAATTCCAACAATTAATGTAAATCCAGTTGGAAAAACAGGTCCTTTAGCAAAATTTATAACAGAGGAATATTATGTATCAGATGTTAGCCCTAATTGTATAAGTGTTTTAGATGGAGAAGAAATGCCACAAAAATCTCAAGAGAATAAAAGTGAAAATAAGAGTTCTATTAGAAAGCCTGACAATTATGATGAAGTAAAATCAAAAGCACAGGGCGAATATGCTAAAAAGAATATAATACTTTCTATTGGGCAAGGAGCAGGACAAGTAGTATCAAAATTTTATGATGCAGGACGAGATACTATCCAAATGGTAATGAATAATGTAATACCATTTATGGCATTTGTAAGTATGCTTATGGGAATTATTTTAGCATCTGGGTTGGGAGATTGGATTGCAAAAGTAATATCTCCACTTGCTGGTAATATTGGTGGATTATTGATTATATCAATAATTTGTACACTTCCATTTTTATCACCAATATTAGGACCTGGTGCAGTTATAGCCCAAGTAGTAGGAACTCTTGTAGGTACACAAATTGGTCTTGGTGCAATACCAGCATATTTAGCACTTCCTGCTTTATTTGCAATAAATGGACAAGCTGGATGTGATTTTGTCCCAGTAGGACTAAGTTTGGGAGAAGCAGAACCAGAAACCGTGGAATATGGTGTTCCAGCTCTATTTTATTCTCGTTTAATAACTGGACCAATATCTGTTATTATTGCATATGGTATTGCAGTATTTGCTTTAAGATAATGTTTAATGTCAATATTAGGTTTAAATTTGATTAATAAAATTTAGAATATAAATTTAAGCTAGTCAAGAGTTTTGTTAATGAGAGACTAGCTTTTATACTATTAATTAACTGTAATTACCGATTTAGATTAATACTAAATTTTCCTCTATTAAAGTGAAATTTTATGTATTAATTTGGTTTCAAGTTTGTACTAGAATGAAATCAAGGAGGAGATACAAAATGAATGTAACTGAGAAAATTCCTTCTATTGACCGCAAGATATTTAAAATATTGATTATATGTAGTAAAAAAGAGTTTGTAAGCATCAATTCAATAGCAAATGAACTGAATGTTACAACTAGAAGTGTAAGAACTTATATAAAACAATTGAATAAAGATTTAGGTAGTGATATAGCAGTAATCAAATACATAAAAGGTCAAGGATATAAACTGGAAATAAAAGATGAGAAAGTACTTAATAAGATTATTGATATGAATAGAAAAAATGTATTCTCATTAAACTCAAAGGAAGATAGAGTAGAATTTATACTAAATTATTTGATAGAACTAGATGGATTTATTACACTTGATAGTTTAGCAGATGAGATGTGTGTAGGAAGAACTACTCTAGTAAATGATTTCCAGTATGTAGAAAAAGTTCTAGCTTCGTATAATTTAAACTTAATAAAAAAACAGAATACAGGGATGAAATTACATGGAAATGAACTTGATATTAGATTGCTTATATTAAATCAGTTGTATAAGAACTCAAGAAAAGATTTAAATAATTCGAAATATTTTAAAGACATTAAAAAAGAAGAACTCTCAAATTTGGAAGAAGAATTATTGTTTTTATTCAAAAATAACAATTTTTATGTTACAGATGAGATGCTAAGAGAGGTTCTTAACTATATAGTAGTTTTAATTTATAGAGCAAAAGAAAAGAAGAAAGTGAAAGAGTATAATGTAAAGTTTGATTTGCTTAAATCATATGATGAATACCTTATTGCTAGGGAAATAAAGCATATATTATCAAAAAGATTTGAATGTATTTTGAATGATGAGGAAATTATTTATTTGACTATACCATTAGTAAGTGGAAATGCACCAGCATCAGAATGTGCTTTAAATAGTAGTAGAATTAATAAAAATATTGATGAGTTGATGGAAAATATATTTAAGCAGATATATATTGATATGGGTATTTTGATAAATGAGGATGAATTAAGAATAGGGCTAGGATACCATCTTAGTTTTACTCTAAATAGGCTATTATTTAATATAAAGTTAAAAAATGTCCTACTAGAAGAGATTAAACAGAACTATATACTTCCTTTTAAATTAGCGCAAATAGCAGGGAGAGTAATAGAGAAGAAGTATAATTTAGAAGTCTCAGAAGATGAGATTGGATACATAGCAATTCATTTCAGTGGATACTTAGAAAGAAATAGCAGTAGATTCTATTCAATAAAGAAAATAGCAATTATATGTGGTACAGGTCTAGGAACTGCGAAATTACTAAAAATAAGAGTTGAAAAATTAATAGGTAACAATCCTCAGATTGATACTCTTTCAAGTTTTAATTTGAGAAATATTAACTTAAATGAATACGATATAGTTTTTACAACTATTGATTTAGACACATCAAATATAGGAACCATAGTATTAAAAATAAATACAATATTTGATGAAAATAAGCTAAGAGAACAGTTAAAGACAGTGTTGTGTTTAAGAGAAGGAAATATTGATACTACTAATTCTACAAATTTATTAATAAATAATTTGTTGGATGAAGATAAATTTATGATATTGAATGAAAAGACTATACTTGGGTCTTTAGAAAAAATGATGGATAAGCTTATGGATTTGGGATGTATTGATGATAAGTTTAGAAAAAACATAATTAATAGAGAAGAAAAGTCTCCTACAGTTTTTGATAAAGGTCTATTATTCCCACATTCTGTAAATGAAAAATCAGATAAATTCTTAATGGCAATTGGAATTTTAGAAGAAGCAATAGAATATGCAAATAGAAGTATAAAAATAATACTCATGACAATGTTTCCATGTGAGAACCAAATGGATTCAGATTTATTAGTAAAAATTTATGAAGAAGTTTTAAAGATAGGACAAGATGTAAAATTAACAAATAAGATAAGTAAATGTAGAAGTTTTTTAGAGTTTAAAAAAGTGTTACTTAAGAATCTTATGTAGCTATAGTATAGAATAAAAAAATAATGTGTTTGTGGAAGGTGTATAAATATGAAACTACTTGTAATTTTATTTGTTGTTTATGTTCTAAATACTATATTTATAATGAAACAGAATAAATTATATTTTAAAACTTTAAATAGAGCTAAAAAAAAGGGTGATATAGTATCTACAGGAAAAAAGAAAAGTTATTTTTCTAAAGGAAGTATAGCAATTATATCTTCAGATTCAGATGGATTTATAAAGTTTGGAGAAATTCTAAAAGGGCGTACAGTGATGGCTAAGTTTAAAGAGATTGAAGAAATAGAAGGTCTAGATATATATAGTGCAGAGCAAAAATTTAAAGATGAAGAAAGTATTGTACAAGCCATAAAATTTATAAAAGAAAAAATAAATGTTTCTTTTAATTAACTTAATATAAATATAAATTATCAGGAGGAATGTCATGAAATATGAAGTTAAGATAAGTGGAATAGGCAGTTTAGTTAAAGAATTAATGGATGAAAGCAATTGTCTTATCATATATGATGAAACCATCAATGATGAGGACTTAAAGGATATATCTGTAATTCATTCAATATCGACATTAAAAAGTAATGTTGAAATAGGAGATACACTTACAATAGGAAATAGAGATTATTGTATAGTTTCAGTTGGTGATATTGCTCAAAAGACTCTTAGAGAAATTGGTCACTGTACAATCAAATTTGATGGAGAATGTGAAGTAAACTTACCAGGAGAAATACATGTAGAAATAGGAAATCCAAATATAACTATTGGAGATTTAATAACTATTTCTTAATTTGAAAAATAAAATTATTATAACAGGAGGAATTGATATGTTAGATTTAAACAGAAAACTTGCAAAATTGGAAGAAGAAGGTAAAAAAATAAAAGTAGCTCTTATAGGTGCTGGTCATATGGGTAATGGAATGGTAAGCCAAATGGCAAATATGAAAGGTATTGAGGCTTCTATTGTTGTAGATATAAATTTAGAATTAGCTCATAAAGCATTTACTGATGCAGGCATAGATGAAGAAGTTATAGATAATGTAACGAATGAAAATGATGCAGAATTAAAATTACAAGAAGGAAAAGTATTAACTTGTAATGATTTTCTTGTAGCTTGTAAGACTAAGTCAATAGATGTAGTTATAGATGCAACTGGAGGTATTGCAATTGGAGCAGAAATAGCATTAAATGCTATCTTAAATAAAAAACACATAGTAATGTTGAATGCTGAAACTGATTGTGTTGTTGGACCAATACTTAAAAAATTAGCAGATGATGCTGGAGTAATATTTACAGGTTCTGCAGGGGATGAGCCAGGAGCAGTAATGGGATTGTTTGATTTTGCAGATGCAATGGGATTTGAAGTTAGAGTGATAGGAAAAGGTAAAAATAATAAATTAGATTTAGATTGTAATCCTGATACTGTTAGAGAGGAAGCAGAAAGAAAAGGAGCTTCACCTCATATGATAGCTTCTTTTAAAGAAGGAACTAAGACAATGGTAGAAATGGCCCTAATGTGTAATGCAACTGGATTTGTGCCTGATGTAAGAGGTGGTCATGGTATTGAGGCTACAGTAAACGAAGTACCTAAAAAATATGCATTAAAGAGCGAAGGTGGAGTATTAGATAATTATGGTGTAGTTGATTTTGTAAATGGTATAGCACCTGGAGTTTTCGTTGTAGTTGCTCATAAATTAAAAGCTGTTAATGATGAATTAAAGTATTTAAGCATGGGTGATGGACCTAATTACATATTATATAGACCATATCATTTATGTAGCTTAGAGACTCCTTTATCAGCAGCTATGGCAGTTTTAGAGCATAAGGCTACAATAGTACCTAAAAATGGACTAGTTGCAGAAGTTATGACTATAGCTAAGAAAGACTTGAAAAAAGGTGAGTATATGGATGGATATGGTGCATATACATGTTATGGTACTATAGAAAAATACGATGTTGCAAAAGCTATGAATGCTGTTCCTATTGGATTAGTTAGCAAAAAGACTAAAGTAGTTAAAGATATTAAAAAAGGTGAAGTTATAACTTATGATATGGTGGAGATAGAAAAAGATACTACTTTATATCATTTAAGACAATTACAAGAAAAAATATTTGGGTAAGATTTGATGATAATATAATATAGATAGTGCTTAAAAGGGTTGATGGTTATTTTTAAATCAGCCCTTTTAAAATTATATATTTTTGTTAAGATATTTTGTATAGAGGTATATTATAGGTCATTTATAATTAAAAATTTTAATAGTGTATTTAATTTAAATTAATTCTGCAACTTTATATTCATATTTAAAATAATATAATTAAAAATTTTAATATAAAATGAATTAAAATGACCCATTATGTATTATAATATTAACTGTAACACTAATATAGTTCTATTAATTAAAGAAATATCCCCCATTAATATATAATAAATATCTTTAAGCGAGAGAACTTAGTAAAAAAATATATCGTATTCAATAAAAAATCTGTTTACAGAATGGTATATATAGTTATATAATATACTATATAAGATGCGAAAAGATAAAAAGTATAGCACAATGAAAGAAGGTGATTATTATTCAGCTTAATGAAAGACAACTAAAAATTATAGATATAGTTAAGGAAAATGAACCAATAACGAGTGAAAATATTGCCTCCAGCTTGAATGTGACTCGTGCTACGCTTAGATCTGATTTAGCTATATTGACAATGACAGGAATACTAGACGCAAGACCAAAAGTTGGATATTTTTATTCAGGAGTCAGTGAAATTAATTTAATTGGTAAAAGTATAAAAGAGAAATCAGTAGAAGATATAATGAGCATGCCTGTACTAGCTAAGAAAGACGAAAGTATATATGATGTAATAGTCACTATGTTTTTATCTGATGTAGGCAGTATAGTTATTATAGATGAGAATGAAGAGTTATGTGGAGTTGTTTCCAGAAAAGACTTGTTAAAAGCAACAATAGGAGGTTCTGATATAAATAAGATGCCAATAGGTATGATAATGACAAGAACTCCAAATGTAGTTACCTTAACTAAAGGAGCAAGTGTTTTATTAGCTTCAAGAAAAATAATAGAACATGAAGTAGATTCGATTCCAATTGTTGAATATAAGGGAGAAGACAAAAATCATATGAGAGTTGTTGGGAGAATATCAAAAACCAACATAACTAAGCTATTCTTAGAAATAGTTGACAATTAAGGAGGTATGCTGGTGAAAAACCTAATTATATATGCAGTATCAGATTCAGTTGGGGAGACTGCACAACAAGTTGCAAAAGCATGTATGTCTCAGTTTTATGTAAATGAAACTTATGAAATAAAAAGATTTCCATACATGATTAATAAAGGAGTACTACTTGAAACTTTGGAGAATGCAAAAGCTGAAAACGCTTTGATTGTATATACATTAGTCGATGAAGAGTTATGCAGTATTGTTGAAAGATATTGTGAGAGAGAAGGTCTTAGCTGTATAGACCTGATGACAGATATACTAAGAGAAATAAGCAAGAGAACAGGAAGAAAACCTAAAAGAGAAGCTGGTATAATTAGAAAATTAGACGAATCTTATTTTAAGAGAGTTGAAGCTATAGAGTTTGCAGTAAAATATGATGATGGAAAAGACCCTAGAGGTGTTCTTCAAGCAGATATAATTTTAGTGGGAATCTCAAGAACATCTAAAACTCCTTTGAGTATGTATTTGGCTAATAAAAATATAAAAGTAGCTAATGTTCCATTAGTTCCAGAAATACCAATTCCTAAAGAGGTATTTGAGATAAATACTAAGAAGATAATAGGTCTTACTAATTCACCTGAAAAGCTTAATGAAATAAGAACTCAAAGATTAAAAGCTTTAGGTCTATCTAGTAAAGCCAACTATGCTAATCTAGAAAGAATACTTCAGGAATTAGATTATTCAGAAGAAATAATGAAAAAAATTGGATGCCCAGTAATAAATGTTTCAAATAAAGCAATAGAAGAAACAGCAGGTATAATCTTAGACATAATGAAAGAAAACGGTCTAAAGATATACAAAGAAATAGAAATTTAATAATGTCTATTAATAAAAATGATATAAATTAAAATAAAAAGATTAATGGGGGATTTAACAATGGAAACTAAGTATGTTTATAGTTTTGGTGAAGGAAGCAAAGACATGAAATCTTTACTAGGAGGTAAAGGTGCCAATTTAGCAGAAATGACTAAGATAGGCTTACCTGTCCCTCCTGGGTTTACTATAACAACAGAAGCCTGTAATGATTATTATGTTAACAATGAAAGTATAAGAGAAGATATAATAAAAGAAATAGAAGAGCATTTGGCTACTTTAGAAAAAGACTTAAATAAAACATTAGGATGCAATAAGAATCCATTATTAGTATCAGTTCGTTCTGGTGCAGTATTCTCTATGCCAGGAATGATGGATACAATTCTTAACTTAGGTCTTAATGACAATAGTGTTGTTGGTCTAGCAGAAGCTACACAAAATGAAAGATTTGCATATGATAGTTACAGAAGATTCATACAAATGTTTTCTGATGTTGCTATGGAAGTTCCAAAATATAAATTTGAGAATGTATTAGATAGAGTAAAAGAATCAAAAGGATATACAGTTGATACAGAGCTTACAACTGATGATTTAAAAGAAATAGTAAAAGAGTTTAAAGCAATATACAAAAAAGAAATTAAAAGTGATTTCCCACAAGACCCAAAAGAGCAATTAATGCTTGCTATAGAGGCTGTATTTAGATCATGGAATAACCCTCGTGCAATCGTATACCGTAAATTGAATGATATAGCTCATAACTTAGGTACAGCAGTAAACATCCAATCAATGGTATTTGGTAATATGGGAGAAACTAGTGGTACAGGTGTTGCATTTACTAGAAACCCAGCTACAGGAGAAAATAAATTATTTGGTGAATTCTTAATGAATGCACAAGGTGAAGACGTTGTTGCAGGTATAAGAACTCCTCAAAATATATCAACTCTTGCTGATGTAATGCCAGCTGTATTTGATGAATTCGTAAAAATTACTCATATACTTGAAGGTCACTATAAAGATATGCAAGATATAGAGTTTACTATAGAAAATGAAAGATTATATATATTACAAACTAGAAATGGTAAGAGAACAGCAGCAGCAGCAATAGCCGTAGCAGTTGATTTAGTTGAAGATGGAATAATAGACGAAAAAGAAGCTATAATGAGAATCGAACCTAATCAATTAGACCAATTATTACATCCAAAATTTGAAGATAAGGCATTAAAGGAAGCTAAAGTTATAGCAAAAGGTTTACCAGCATCACCAGGTGCAGCAAGTGGTAAAGTTTATTTCAATGCTGATGATGTAGTAAAAGCAAATGAAAAAGGAGAAAAAGTAGTTTTAGTTAGACTAGAGACATCTCCAGAAGATATAGAAGGTATGGTTAAAGCTGAAGGAATCCTTACAGCTAGAGGTGGAATGACATCACATGCAGCAGTTGTTGCTAGAGGTATGGGTAAATGTTGTGTTGCTGGATGTGGAGAAATAAAAGTTGATGAGTTTAACAAAGAAATAAGAGCACTTGATGATGTAGTTATAAAAGAAGGAGAATATATTTCTATAGATGGTTCTACAGGAAATGTTTATTTAGGAGATGTTAAGAAAACAGAAGTAGCTTTAACTGGAAACTTTGAGAAATTAATGAACTGGGTAGATAAACACAAGTGTATGATGGTTAGAACTAATGCAGATAATCCTAGAGATGCTCGTGCAGCTATAGAGTTTGGGGCTGAAGGTATAGGTCTATGTAGAACTGAGCATATGTTCTTTGATGAAGATAGATTACCAGCAGTTAGAGAAATGATATTATCTAATACAGTAGAGCAAAGAGAAAAAGCACTAGAAAAAATATTACCAATGCAAAGAGAAGATTTTGTAGAGTTATTCAAAGTTATGGATGGAAAACCAGTTAATATAAGATTACTAGACCCACCATTACATGAATTCTTACCTCATGATGATGAGACTATAGAAGAACTTGCAAAATCTATGGGAATAAAAGTAAGTGATATTAAGAAGAGAATAGTTGATTTAGACGAATTTAACCCAATGCTTGGACACAGAGGTTGTAGACTTGCAATAACTTATCCTGAAATATGTGTAATGCAATCTAAAGCTATAATACAAGGTGCTATAGAAGCAATAAGAGCAGGTGTTAAAGTTTCTCCAGAAATAATGGTTCCATTAATTGGAGAAGTAAATGAATTAAAGATAATAAGAAAAATGATAGTGGATACTGTTGATGCTATAATAAAAGAAGAAGGTGTAGAAGTTCCTTATACTGTAGGTACTATGATAGAAATACCTAGAGCTTGCTTAACTGCTGATGAAATAGCACAAGAGGCAGACTTCTTTAGCTTTGGTACTAATGACTTAACTCAGATGGCATTTGGATATTCAAGAGATGATGCTGGCAAATTCTTAGGTCAATATGTAGATGAAGAAATATTAGAAAAAGACCCATTCCAAGTACTAGACCAAAATGGTGTTGGTAAATTAGTTAAAATGGGAGCTAAATTAGGTAGAGAAGTTAAACCAGAATTAAAACTAGGAATATGTGGAGAGCATGGTGGAGAACCATCTTCAGTAGAGTTCTGTTACAGTGTAGGACTTAACTATGTATCTTGTTCACCATTTAGAGTGCCAATTGCTAGACTTGCAGCAGCTCAGGCATCTATAAAAAATCCTAGATAGTCATATACTGTAAAATTATATAATTAAATTAATATCCCCTATACATTCAATGTATCAAATAAATTATTTGTAAGTTGAATATAGGGGATTTTTATTTTATTATAAAAAGATAACTTATATAGTTGTAAATGAAACGTATTTAATTATATTGCATATATTATTGTAGAGAGAAATTTCAACTAGCAATTAAATTGAGTTTACTGGAGGGGATAAAGTTGACAAAGTGTCCTAAATGTGGAAAGGAAGTATCATCACGTCCAGGTAGTATATGCCCACGATGTGGATTTAAAGTAGCAGAGGAAAGTCTGAAAATGAGATGCCCAGAACCTAGTTGTAGGGCTTTGGTATCTAGGAAATTGGATTATTGTCCTAAATGTGGATGCAAACTGAAAGGATATAATATTTCTGAATTTGTTAACATGGTGAGATGTAAAATAGATGAGACATTTGACAAAAGATAATTAAATTTAGAGTTAAACTTTTGAGCCATCCAATTCGGATGGCTCTATAAAAGCATAGGTTTTTGATTATTCTTCATTTCCCTTAACGCTACCTTCGTAAAGTACGGGATTATCAAAAAAATTTTGCGTTAAGACCTGATATCCTCCAGCTTTTTGGAGTTCTCTTAATGGTCTTGTATCATAGTATATTATAGACGCAGTTTCCTCTGGGAAGAATCGAGCTTTTTTTCGTTCTTCTTTTAATTTAAGCTTAAAATATTCTCCTGCATAAGCATACTGCCCAAGTAAGACTACAACCTCTGGGTCAAAATTGATTGCTACATTTTTTAACATTAGTGAGAACATTTCTGCTAAATAGCCAACCTCTATCTTTGCTAGCTCGTCTCCATTGTCTGCTTCTTCAAACACATGTTGAAGTAAATTTTTAGATTCTATCCACTGGTTTATAGATGATTCCAAAAGTTTTAATGAATTTTTCTTTAGCCTATAGCGAATCCTTTCAGCACTAACCATACGTTCAAAGCATCCTTTACTTCCACAGGAGCAAATCTCTTCGTCACTGTAATCAACAGTCATGTGTCCAATTTCTCCAATAAGAGCATTTCTACCAGTAAGCACAACTTTATCAATATAGCATGAAGAAATTCCTGCTTCTGCATACATGACAACTGTTCTTTTATTGCGAAATTCTTCTTCAAGAAGAAGTGCATTTCCAGCCATTCTAACTAGATTTTCTACTATAATTTCCTGTTTTGGATACAATTTTTCAAGCCATTCTTTTATATTAATATTTCTGCCCCAATGTGGAGCCATCATAAAAAATCTGACAATACCACATTTTTGGTCTACAAATCCAGCAATTGCAAGACTTATACCATATAACTCCTCATGAGAGACTTCTGCATTTGCTAGAATCTCTTCAATGTGACCTGCAAGTTCTTTTTGAAATGTATCCAATGTATTTTTGTAAGTGGCAGGAATTTCTATTTCTAAGATACATTCATTTTTCATGGTCAAAATTGCAAAATGAATATAATTCTCTTCAAGTGATATACACAGTATTCTTTTATTACAAGAAAACGAATATAATTCTGGGCGTTTTCCACCAATATTTGTAGAATTTCCTTTACCTACTGAAACCAAAAGTCCTATTTCTTCAAAACTCTGCATAGCTTTTTTTACTGTAGGACGGCTAATTTTGGTTGCTTCACTGATATCATTGACTGATACCTCTGTTGAATTTCTGATGATGTCAAGTATTCGTTTCCGATTTAAATATTTTAAGTCTGAAGGCATGGATGCATTTTTTACATGTTTCTCTCTATTTCCCATAAGACTATATTTCCTTTCTTGTTACATTTCATTGGTCGTTACTTTTGTTTAAATATACGATATCATATTTTCTTAATCTTTTCCAGTTATCTGAGTTGACAATTTAAAAATAAAGTTATAAAATAAAGTTACATAACTATATTACATAATATTGAGGGGGTTTCCAAAATGGAACTAAAACCAAATGTAAATCTTAGTATTTACGAGAAATGTTTTACTGCTGTTGATACACATACAGTTGGAGAATTTACACGTGTTGTGCTATCTGGATTTCCAGAATTACCAGGAGATACAATGATTGAAAAGAAAAAATATTTGGAAGAGAATTGTGACCAGTATCGTAAGGCGTTAATGTTTGAGCCTCGTGGGCATCATGATATGTTTGGTTCTATTGTTACTGAGCCAATTAATTCAGAAGCAGATTATGGAGTTATCTACATGGATACTGGTGGATATTTGAATATGTGTGGGCATGGAACTATTGGAACTGTTACTGCAATTATAGAAGCTAGACTTGTAGAAGCAAAAGAACCATATACAGAGGTCGTATTAGATGCACCTGCTGGTCTAATCCGTACAAAGTCAGAAGTAAAAGATGGTAAGGTTGTGAATGTAACATTAACAAATGTACCTGCATTTTTGTATAAGGAAAATTTAATTACTGTTATTGATTAAAAAATAGCTACGTACACTTGTGACTTTAGTCGTGAGTTAGTAGCTAAAGTAGTCAGCATATAGGGAAACTTATATGTAGAGATAGGATAGAACTTATCCAATACTACTTGAATTGCTGGAAACCCCTAAAGCTAACCAAACTAAAACATAAGGATGAAATAAACCTAAGTGTGAAAGTTACGAAAGTAGAAAAAATTGGTTAGATGGTATAAGGTTAAATCCTAAGTACTTTAAAATGGGCAATCAGCAGGTAAGCTCCGAATAGGAGAAACTTCAACGACTATTCCTCTTGAGGGAAGTACATTACAAGCTATTGGTAGTGGAAGTGGGTAGACCTTAACGGATAAGCGAAGGATAAGATATAGTCTGTGCTTCATGAAATGTAAGAAGTTCATAAGAGAACTGCATAGGTAGTAGCGAACTTATGTGAACGACAACCTCAAAAA
>NZ_AVHW01000087.1 GCF_000449425.2 Clostridioides difficile CD160 | reverse complement strand
AGAAGGATTTTTTACAAAAACTATCTACTAAATTAATACGAGAGAATGATATTATTTGCATAGAAGATTTACAAGTAAAGAATATGACTAGAAATCATAAAATATCTCGCTCTATTTCTGATGTATCATGGTCAGAATTTGTTCGTCAATTAGAATATAAGGCTAATTGGTATGGTAGACAAATTGTAAAGGTAGGTAAATTCTTTGCAAGTTCACAAATATGTAATAAATGTGGGTATAAAAACGAGGAAATTAAGGATTTAAATATAAGAGAATGGATTTGTCCTTGTTGCAATGAAACTCATGATAGAGATATAAATGCAAGTATAAATATACTAAAAGAAGGATTAAGACTAATAAGAGTTTAAAATAAATACTTATGTAAGAACCGTAGGAACTACGGGGATAGCCTGTGGAGAATTGGTAAGACATATTTTAGTATGCAAAATTCTATGAAGCAGGAACCCTGTGACTTTAGTCATGGGAGGTTCAGGGGAAAGAGATTACATATGATATTTCATTTGGAGGAAGTTTCTTTGCATTGTGTGATGTTACACAGTTTGGTATGGATGTAACACCTGAAAATATTCCATTTCTAACTGATTTTGGCATGAAATTGATTGAACATGCCAACAAAGAAAATGAAATTCAACATCCTGAATGTGATATTACTTCTGTTGACCTTGCTGAATTGTATTGTCCTACTTCAACACCTGGATGTGATATGAGAAACGTTGTAATCTTTGGTGATTATATGGCAGACCGTTCTCCCTGTGGAACTGGGACGAGTGCTAAACTTGCTACACTTTATAAAAGAGGTAAAATTGGTATTGGAGAGCCTTTTGTGTATGAAAGCTTTATTGGTACTACATTTACAGGTGTAATCAAGGAAGAAGCAAAGGATGGAGAGTATTCTGCAGTAATACCTAAAATCACAGGAAGTGCTTATGTAACAGGAGTATCTACTTATATTATTGATAATGATGACCCTTTGAAATATGGATTCCAGGTTTCAAAATAATATTTATTCTTTTAACTGTCAATTATTCTATTAGAATGAAGAGTTACATAGGTATAAGTTCTAGGTAAAATGAGATTATATCATACAAAAGTTATAAAAGTTATAATAATTTAAAATGAGGATTATTTTACATGAAATTGAAATCTTAGATGTAGACAATTAAGTAGGTTTGTATAAAACAAATTTATAAATTGTATATTAAAAAGACTGTAGATAAATTTGCTTCTATTCAAATCTATCTACAGTCTTTTATTTAATAATAAATCAATTCTATATATATTTTTATTAAATAATTTTGTGAAAGTTGTTTAATATTTTCTATTTGCCAGTATTAAGTATCCAAGGTTTTTCTATACCATTTTTTAATGAGTTATAGTTTACAATAAGCGTGTCATAGCTATTTTTAGCATCTTCATTGCTTACTACTTGTTTTTTATAATCAGTTAGAGTAATTAATCCTAAATCATATCTTAATTTAGTATTTTTTACTTGTTTTTCTGATAATTCAAGTTGTTTTTTAGTAATGTCAATTGTATCTTCTAAAGCAAGTAATTGAGCATAACTATCAATCAAGCCTTTTTTTAGAGATTTTTTACTGTCTTCTAATGTTACTAAACCATTTTCAGTATTGTATTTTTGTTGAAGATAATTTGCATATGTAGTAAGTCCAGAAGCATAGGTCTGTCTTTCAAGATTGTATACCTCAACCTCTTTTTCATATCGCTCATAATCTTTTTTATACTTATCCATAAGAACCTTATATTCATCATCAGTCAAACCACCTTGTTCTGGTTTTGTAGGAGCAACTGGTCTTGTAAGATTAGGTCTATCTGGTAAATCTGCTTTATTCTCATCATCATCATTAAAACTTTCTTCAGTACGCTCCAAAATCAATTGGTCGTACTTTAAGTATTCATTTACTTTACCTTCCATATATGAATCAACTGAGCCACCTACTCTAAAAGATTCAAATCTATATTCCTTATCCAATTGATAATTATCTAAATTTATATTAGTCAATAACTTAAAATAGTCTTGATTATTTTTTAGTTCTTGAAGTTTAGCTTTTTGAGTATTTTGTAGTGTCTGAAGTTCAAGTTCAGCTGACTCAGTTTCTAATGATGTTACTAATCCTAACTCTTTTTTTAATTTCATATCTTTAATTTCTTTAGTTTTTATCTCAATATTGTTTTTTATTTTATCCAACTCATTTTCTCTTGATACTAAATCATTGTATTTATTCGTAATATCATTTGCTATTTGGTCTTCCATAAACCCTTTTGCCTGTTCACTTTGATTTTTAAGAAGTCCGATTTGGTCGTATGGAAATGAGTTATCACTTCCAGTAAAACTATCAAACTCATCTTGTACTTCCAATTTTTCTTTTAACATTTTTATTTCTTCTGATTTCATCTTTAATTTATCACTATTTTTAAGTGCTGCACTGACAGCTTCTCTAGCAGTTAAAATTTCCTTTTCAGATGTCCTTTTAGTTGAGTCATTCACGATAGAATTATCAACTTTACTTATAGAAGAAGTATTATCATTTGCATAAACTGGCATTAGGTTGGCTGTTATTATTCCAACACCGCATCCAATTGCAACTATTTTACTAACTTTTTTATTCAATACAATCACCCTCCATTCTATTTAAACTTTAGCTTTCAATTTTGGTTTCTTTATTATTTTTCTTTTTATATCACCTATTTTATCTGTTATTTTACCAAATATTTTAGGCATTTTGTCTGAAAACTTATCTTCCCATTTATCAAATATTAAGTATATAGTAGGTATAAGTACCAAAGTTATAAGTGTAGATACAGTCAGACCTCCCATTATAACTATAGCTAGTGGTTGCATTGTTTCTCCACCTTCACCAAGAGATAGCGCTGTTGGTAACATACCTAAAATTGTTGTTGCAGTTGTCATTAGAACTGGTCTTAATCTTGCTGCACAACCAATAGAAACCAATCCAATTAAATCATTGTTACGATTTGTTTTTCTAAGCTGTTCTATGTAGTCAATAAGAACTATACCATTGTTAACAACTATACCTATAAGTAAGATTATACCTAACATACCTACAGTACTTAAACTTTGCCCACTGACTAGGAGAGAAAGCACAACTCCAACAAATGCAAATGGAACACAGAACATGATTATAAATGGTTTACTAAATGATTCAAACTGAGCTACCATTACCATATAAACTAGTGCTATAGCTATAACCATTGAGAATCCAAGACTTGCCATAGACTCATTCATCATCTCTGTTTCTCCACCAACGCCAATAGAGTAATCTTTAGGAATTACCATTTTGTTAGTTTTTTCTAGTGCTAATTTTGTAGCAGTACCAGCATCTACATTATCAAGTGTAGCAGTTATATTTACAGAGAAATCTCCATCAGTTCTAGATATAGATTGTAGACCATCAGCCATTTTTATATCTGAAAAAGCACCAAGAGGAACTTCTTTTCCAGTAGCAGAGTTTACTTTTAATTGTTTTATATCTTCTAGATTATCAATACTGTCTGCTTTAAATTTTAAGTTTACATCAACTTTGTAATCATCAATTGTAGCGGTAGTAACTGAATCACCATTTATTGCTGTACGTAGTAATCCTGCTATTTCACCAGTGTTTACACCGTATTCTTGAGCTTTATGTTTGTCTATTGTAAATTGAGCTTCTTGTGTTGTATCTGTAAGAGAAGTCTCGACATTTCTAAATCCTTTTATTGAACTGAATTCTTTTTCAGCTTCTTTTCCTAATATTTTTAATACATCTAAATCAGGGCCTTTCATTTCTAATGTAAAGTCTGCTCCTGTGCTTCCACCCATGACACTACTATTTTGGCTTACATTTATTTTACAATCTGGGACAGTGGCAACTCTATCAATTATTTCTTTTTCTATCTCATCAGTAGTTCTCTTTCTATTTTTTTGAGATTCTAATTCAATTGCTATATTTGCTGTATTGTTATTTGAATCTGATGTTAAAGTTGTTATTAAAGTTTTAACTTCTGGAATATCTGAAACTTTTTTCTCAGTCATAGATACATAGTAATCATTAGATTCTAGACTAAGACCTTTTGGAAGTTCTATAGAAACAGCAAGTGCTCCCTTGTCGGCAGCAGGCATAAAGTCCATACCTATAAAGCTCATTCCAATTAAAGAAGCTATAAAAATAAGTAAACTTGATATTACTACTAAGCGTTGGTGTCTCAAGCATACACTTAGTAATCTTTTATACCCTTCACTTACTTTATCAAATATAGGACTGTCTTTTTCCTGCATCTTTTCGCTATTCTTACCTCTACTTAATTTTGCGAACACACTAGGAACAAGAGTAATCGCACCTATGAAAGAGAAGGCTAGGGAAGCGATAAGAGTTTTACCTAATGCTCCAAAAGTTATTTTAGCTATACCTTCTGTAAACATAATAGGTAAAAATATTGCTATAGTAGTCAATGTTGATGCAAGTATGGCATTGGTTACGGTTCTTGTACCCTCAATAGCGCAATCATCAATACTCATACGACCACTTTTCCTATATTTAAATATATTTTCAATTACAACTGTAGCATTGTCGACAACCATACCAACTGAAATTACCAAGGAACTTGCCGTAATAAGGTTTAAACTTTCTCCTGTAAAGTAGAGAATTGCTATGGCTCCTATTATGGAAATTGGAATTGCTATGGCAACAACTAGTGAAGCTCTTACACTTTTTAAGAAAGCAAAGATTACCACAAAGGCAATAACAGCACTTATAAGCAAGTTACTCATTACACTGTTTATTGATTCACTTATGTACGAACTTGTATCGTTAGCAATTTTAATTTTAAATTGAGGATTTTCTTTATTTAATTCATCTACGTATTTATACGCATTTTGCATAACTTTTACAGTATTGGCATCTTGCTGTTTAGAAATATCTATTACTAAACTGTCTTTTCCATTATATCTATAAATACTGTCTTTGTCTGCATATCCATAATCTACACTACAAAGATTATCTAATCTAACTGTATTTCCACCCTTTACAGGAATTTGAATCTGTTTTATATCATCTAAAGATTCAAGTTTATCAATTGCTCTTAAAACTATTTTATCTTCACCTTGAGTAATTGAGCCATAAGGGTATGTTTTATTACTAGATGATAATATACCTTTTATAGTTGATAAACTAACTCCATAATTTGAAAGAACAGCTGGGTCAGCTATTACATTGACCTGTGCTTTTTCTCCACCTTTAAGGTCTGCTGATGTAACACCATCTATAGATTCTATTTTAGGTTGAATCACATCCTCAGCATATTTTCTCAATGCCTGTGAACTATTTTCATTTCCTCCAGATATAACAAGCTGACCTATAGCTTGTGCATTCATATCTAATTTTAGAACTGTTGGTTTAGCTGCATCATCTGGAAGACTAGTCTGTAATGCGTCAACTTTAGACCTAACATCGTTCATTATTTCATCTAAATTAGTTCCAAACTCAAATTGAGCAACTACCATAGAAACACTTTCTTGTGAACTTGATATGGTAGATTTTACGTTTGAAACAGCTGATAGACTTTCATCAACTTTTTGACTAACTTGTTCATCAACGTCTTGAGGACCAGCACCTGTCCAAGTAGTCATAACCATTACAACAGGTATTTCTATATCAGGCATTAGATTTATTGACATTTTCTTATATCCAATACCACCAAAAACTATTAATACCAAGAAAACCATTATGATTGTAAGAGGACGCTTAACAGAAGTTTGTATAAAATTCATAGTACTATTTCTCCTTTTCTACAGGAAATATCTTAGTTCCATCAGAAATAAGACTTATCCCCCCAATAACCACTGTATCTTTTTCGCTTACACCACTTTTGATTTCTATTTTATCCTCTGTTACAATTCCTGTTTGAACTAATTTTTTCTTTGCTATATTATCTTTGTTTGCTATGTATACATATTTCTTTCCTTTTTCTTCAAATATTGCTTTTTTAGGTATTGTAACAGCACCATTTTCTTTTTCAACACTTAAGTTTACTTGAGCAGACATTCCTGCTTTAAACTTGTTGTTTGTGTTAGTAACAAGCACTTTAACAGGATATAAAGATGTCTGAGGGTCAACTACTGAGGGTACATAATCTACCTTTCCTAAAATCCTTTGGTCTTCAATTATAACTTCTACATTTCCATCCTTCTTAAATTTACCTATATCTGATTCTGCTACATTTAAATCAACTTCTAATATGTTAGGATTAGAAATAGTAAAAGCTGGCTGTGATTGTGTTATCATTTCTTTTGCATCAAAGTTTTTAGCAGTTATTGTACCATCTACTGGAGCTGTCAAAGTTAATTTATCTAAGTTACTCATTGCTAAATTATATGATACTTGAGCTTGGTCAAGTTGTTTTTTAGCAAGAGCCTTAGCTTGAGGTATACTCTTTGAAGTTGCTGTATCGTATGATCTTTGAGCAGAGTCTAGTTGTTGTTTTGATTGTTCTAAAGCAAATTCTATTTTTTTAAATTGGTCTAAACTAATTACTTCCTGCTCATAAAGAACCTTATTATTGTCATAATTCCTTTGAGATTCATCATATTGAATTTTTGCGTTATCAAGAGCTGTTTTTGCTTGATTTACTTGTGCTTCTAATGAACCACCAGTTGCACTTGAATAACTTGCTTTAGCCAAATCTAGTGCTGCCTTACTTTGTTTTACACTATTTTCTAAATCTGGACTGCTTATACTCAATAATTCATCTCCTTTTCTTACATTTTGCCCAAGTTTTACATAAACTTCTTGAACTGTGCCAACAGTCTGTGCAGTAACAGCTGTTTCATCTTTAACCTTTGTAGTTCCTGAGAAAGCATTTGTGTTTTCAATTTCTCCTCCTACTGCTTTTTGAACAGAAACTGCTATTGGTTTCTCGGGTTCAGGTTCTTCTGTTTTTCCACATCCAACTAAAAACAGTGAACTACACATTAAGAAAACTATTAAATATCTTTTCATATCTCCTCCTATTATATATTGCACACTAGCTTGTTGTAGAATTTAAAGTGTCTTATAATTTAAGTTTAGTTTTAGGCTAATTAAAAAACTTCCCTTTATTGGCAATTTATAATTCTCTAATTTGATTATAAATTTATAATTATTATGAGTCAATAACTTTTTCTTGTTTTAAATTTATTAATAGTTTATAATTTATACTATATAAATAACGAATGGTTTATTACATTATTTATTGAAGGGATGTTACAAAGATGGATAACAATAATATACTTAAAATAGCAGACTCTTTTTTAGATTTCTTATTTGTACTTGAAAATAATATATTTAAAGAAAGTGATTTGTTAAAGAAATTTCAAAATAACTCGGATATAATGAAAGCGTATTTTGAAGAATGTCCAATGGCTCCATCGCATGCTAAGGTAATTCTTTATCTTATGACATCGAACTCATCATCAATTTCTCAAATAGCTTCTAATTTAGGAATCTTAAAATCAAATATGACACCAATTATTGATAGATTGGTAGAACATGATTTAGTTAATAAATTTCCTGACCCAAAAGATAGAAGAATTCTTAGGGTGGAATTAACAGATAAGGCATTCGACTTATTTGATGCAGTAAAAGCTATCCTTAAAGAGTCTTTAGTAAAGAAACTATCAAATCTCTCTGAGGAGGAATTAACTTTATTAGATGAACATACACTGAAGTTATCAGAGATAGTAAAAAAATTAGGCTAGATGTAATTGTGGAAGTCATTGTTAACAAAGTTAAAAAATCGTAAAACAATAAATGTCAGTAGTATAATATAGAATATTATGCTACTGACATTTATTGTTTTATGAGTATTATTTAGTTATCAAACTCTATTTTCCAACTGAAATAACCGTTATCTGGATTCTTATTATATTTTAATGTAGCATCAAACTTATTGCCATTTTTAGATGTTAAGGATTTTACTTTGGTTTCACCTTTTTTTAAAATATTTTTGACCATTGTTTTATTAACTTTCTTTTTATAAAGATTTAAATACTTATCATTTTTCCAAATAACGAATTTACATTCTTTATGATTTTTACAAGCAAACCCTTTATCAAATTCAAGTACATCACCCTGACAAACAGGACATTTACCAAGAGATGGATTGTCATCTTTATTTTTGTTTTCTTTTTTGTTATCAGAATCTTTTGATACAGCAACTTCTTTTTCAGTATTAGTCATACTCTTTTTCTGTTTTTTTTCTTTTATTTTAGTAAACTTTTTAGTTTTTGAATCAAAAGTATAGGCTTCTGTATTTATGTTTTTTGAAGCATCGTGTTTTATAATATTGACATTTTGGTATATAAAATTAATGATATTAGTAAGATATTCTTTTCTAGTGTATTTGCCTTTTTGTATATCACTCAAACTTTTTTCAAGTTTTCCAGTGTAATCTACATCAAATAAATCTTTAACAGGAAAAATCTCAACTAAATTTTTTCCGAGGTCTGTTATAGAATAAGACTTTCCTTTTTTATTTACATATCCAACTTGACTTATCTTCTTCAATACATCAGCACGTGTAGCTGATGTTCCTATAGAATATCCTGACAACACAGTTGTATCTTCTTCAGGTACATTTTTACCACAATTTTTCATAGCTTTTAAAAGTGTGTCCTCAGTATACGGTTTAGGAGGAGTAGTTTGTTTAGTTAATGGCTTTACTTCTAATACATCTACAATAGCATCTTTATTTACAAGTGGAAGTAAATCGTTTTTTTCTTCCTTATTATATACTTCAAGATATCCTTTTGATTTGAGTACTTTACCCTTTGTTAAAAAAGTGCAATTATCTACTTCAGTCTTAATTTCTGTATTCTCGTATTCAGCAGGGGGCATAAAGTTTGCTATAAACCTATCTTTTATAGCATCATAAACCAGTTGCTCATCTTTAGACAAGTTTTTGGGAATTATATAAGTAGGGATTATAGCACTATGGGAATCTACTTTAGAAGAATCAAAGACCCTTTTAGTTTTAGAAAATTTAATCTTAGTTTCATATTCAAGTCCAACTTTTAGTTTGTCTAAAGTTTGAGAAACCTTTGAAGTTAAACTTTCCTCTAAAAAAATAGAATCAGTTCTAGGATAAGTTATATATCCACCCTTACCATTACCCTCATAAAGAGATTGACAGACATTTAGGACCTTGTCAGAGGTAAAATTAGAGTACTTAGAAGTTATATATCCTTGAAGTGATGTCAAACTAAAAAGTTTAGGTGCATATTCTTTTGACATAGTAACTTTTTTATCTAGTATTTTACCAGTTTCAGATGTAATTGAAGCTATAATTTTATTTGCATCTTCAAGTGTATCAAATTTACTTTCTTTGCCCTTAATATATTTACCTTTATATTCACCAGCCTCAGCTTTAAAATGACCTTCTATTTCATAATAAGTTTTAGGAACAAAATTTAGTATTTCCATGTCTCTGTCATAGACTAATTTAACTGTTGGAAGAATTACTCTACCTATATTTAATAATTTTCCATTTCCATATTTCAACGTAGCAACAGAAGTAAAATTTATTCCAATCAACCAATCAGTGATAAGTCTTGTGTATCCAGCGGCTTGAAGATTTCTCATTTCATCTTCATCTTTTAAGCTTTTTATACCTCTTGTAATATCTTCTGGCGTCCATTCATTTACTAAAATTCTTTTTACTGGTTTTTTATTGTTTGCAAGTAAAAATATTAGAAATGCTATGAGTTCTCCTTCTCGGTCATTATCAGTGGCATTTATTACATATTCTACATCTTTTCTATTCAAGAGTTTTTTCACAGTATTGAATTGTTTGGTTTTAGAACTATCAATCTTAAATTTAAACTTATCTTCAGGAACAAATGGAAAATTATTCATTTTCCAAGAACCAGAATATTTATCTTTATCATAATCCTTCATATCATATAATGATACTAAGTGCCCAACTGCATAAGTAATTATATAATCATTTCCTTCAAAGTAACCATCTTGTCTAGTCTTTGCACCCAGAAAGGATGCTATAGTTTTTGCAACAGATGGTTTCTCAGCAAGTACAAGTTTCATAAAAAATCCTCCTTTAAAACACTAATAATTATATTACCACAAAAAAATAAAAAACTTCAAGAGGTCGAAATTTAAGTTATAATATTTATAGAAAGTTGAAAGGAGATATAAAATGTACAATTTGAAAGTAAAAAAACTAAATGACGATGCTATAATACCTAATTTCGCTCACAAAGGTGATGCTGGTATGGATTTGTATTCTATAGAAGAGGTGGTAATACCTTCTGGAGAAACTAAACTTATTAAAACTGGAATATGTATAGAGCTTCCTACTATGACAGAAGCGCAGGTAAGACCTAGAAGTGGGCTTGCTTTAAAACATTCAATTACTGTGTTAAATACACCTGGAACTATTGATGAAGGTTATAGAGGAGAGCTTAAAATTATATTAATAAACCATGGGAAAAATGATTTTAAAGTTGAAAAACATATGAAAATTGCTCAAATGATAGTAAAACCTATCTATGATATTAATATAGAAGAAGTGAAAGAATTAAGTGATTCTGAAAGAGGAAAAGGTGGATTTGGTTCGACAGGATTTTAAAAAGTTACAAAAAAGTTAAAAAATATAGCCATCTTTTAAAAAGGTAAAAGATGGCTATATTACTAAGTTACAGGCTATTGATGATTAAAATTCACTTATGGTAATTTGTGGTAAATAAATATTACTATAGACAAATAGTTACAAATTTGTAATAATATTAATATAAAAGAAATAATTGATATTTTAATATAGTGTCAGTTATTTCTTTTATATTTAAAAAATGAATAAAGCTACTAGAAAAGAGGAGATGAGTGGAAAGTTATGAATTTTAATCAAAAGAGAATAGCAGCCAGCATAATGGCAACTGCGATAATAATGCCTACAATGGGAAACTTAGCATATGCTGATGAGTCTGGGGTAGAGAGTGTAAGTATAGAAAACAGAACAATAACAGGGAATGCAGTAAATTTTAGAAAAGGACCAAGTACAGACCATGAATCAATGGGGAAACTTTACAAAGGAGATAAAGTTGAGTATGTAGGAAAAGAAGGTTCTTGGGCAAAAGTTAAATATAATGGAAACACAGGTTATGTGCATGGAAATTATGTAGGAATAAATAACCTTGGAAATAGTAATGAAAGTAATGATGCTTCAGTTAAGTCAACAAAAGTTGTTACAGCAAAAGGGTTAAATTTTAGAACAGGACCAAGTACAAGTAGTTCTAAAATATCTACACTAGGATACGGTACTGAAGTTGGATACATATCTGAGTCAAATGGATGGTCAAAAATAAGTTCTAATGGTAGAGTGGGTTATGTTTCAAGTAAATACTTAGGAACTAGTATAAATGAATCTACAAATGGAAATACTGGCAGTAGTTCAAATGACCTTGTAAAGGACACAAAGGTTGTAACGGCAAAATCACTAAACCTTAGAACAGGACCAGGTACAGGTCACTCTAAAGTAGCTACATTAAGCTATGGAACTGAAGTTGGAAGTATTGCTGAAAATGGAGGATGGACAAAAGTAAATCATGACAATCAAACGGGATATGTGTCAAGTCAATATCTTGCTGAAAAAGGTTCTGTTGATACTTCAACTCCATCTGATTCAACTAACTCTCCAAGTCAGGGAGCTGATAGTGTAATAAGTTTTGCAAAGACTCTACTTGGAAAACCATATGTATGGGGAGCGGAAGGTCCAAATAGTTTTGACTGTTCTGGATTCACACAATACGTTATGAAAAAATCAGCAGGAGTTAGTATACCAAGAGTGTCTAGAGATCAAAGTAAGTATGGAACATATGTAAATAGAGGAGACCTTAGAAGTGGAGACTTAATATTCTTTGATACACAAGGGTCAAATAATGGTTCTGTAAGTCATGTTGGAATATACATAGGAAATGGAGATATGATACATGCATCTTCAGGTTCATCAAAAAAGGTAACAATATCTAATATAAATAGTAGTTACTATTCAAGTAGATATGTAAATGCAAGAAGAGTTTTATAATCATTTTTTATTATAGAGCTCAATAAATAGATTTTTCTTTATTGCTTATAATATAAAAGCAGGTACAATATTGATAGTATTATAGATTATTATCTATGTTACTACTTAATTGGTACCTGCTTTTTTCTTTATTTTCTTTAAGTATAGAAAATAAACTATGTTTATTTTATTTTGTAAACTTTAACAAAAACAGTAAATTATAAATTATCAAATAATAGTAGTTTATATAAATAAAAATTTTAGAACATTTTTTGAGATTCTTCTAATTCGTAAGCATCCATTAAAGCTTCACCAAATCTTTGATAGTGAATTATTTCTCTTTGACCTAAGAATTTTAGTACTTCTATAACATCAACATCATCTGTTAAATTTATAAGTTGATAATAAGTTGCAAGTGCTTTTTGCTCAGCAGCCATATCTTCATGTAAATCAGTTACAGGGTTTGACATAACAGCAATAGGTCTTACATCAAATGGAACACCATTTGAATCTGTTGGATAAATTCCGTATCCATTTTGTGCATAGTTTGAACCAAGACCTGCAGCCTTTAATTCTTCTGGGCTTGCATCAGAAGTCAACTGATAAACCATAGTACATATAAGCTCAACGTGAGCTAGTTCTTCTGTACCAATATCTGTTAAAAGTGCACGCATATTGCCAGTAGGCATTGTATATCTTTGGCTTAAATATCTTAAAGATGCTGCAAGTTCTCCATTTGGCCCACCAAATTGAGTTATAAGAAATTTAGCCATTCTAGGGTCGCAAGTTTTTATATTAACTGGGTGTTGTATAGTTTTCTGATATATCCACATGAATTTTCAATCCTCCAATACTTGATGTCTAATAATTAAATTCTCTGTCCCAAGGCCAAGGTTGTTCAGCCCATTGCCAAGGGCATCTACTTGGAGCATACCCAAAGTTAGTTAAAGGACCGTATTTATTTTCGTAAGCGTATCTAGCTTGCGCAAATTGATTACATAATGAATTGTAAGTGTTGATAGCGTTTTTATCATCAGGGTGAGTGTCTAAATATAAGTTCATATCAACACATGCAAAAGATGTCTCCTGAATTTTTCTCATAAGTTCAGCTCTAGATGAATCTTTCATTATCTTCTACCTCCTCTATATTTTTTTGGCTTAGCATATAATTCTTTGTTGTACATTTCAGAATCTAATAGATTTAGTTCTGGAAATATAGTTCCAAATTTTAATGCATCAGAAAGGCAGTACATTTCTGTAAAAATTTGATTATTAACGTATGGTCTAGCTAAAGATGGACCACAATTCTTTTTGATATCTCTAGTTTTATTTTCCAAGATGAAAACCTCCTTGTTGTAAATAGATAGGTAACTCTATCTAGTGTATAATATTCAGTCATTTAAAAATCGTTACTCATAATAAAATATTAAATGAGAAAAATAAAAAAGATAATAAAAGAAAGAGGTTATTTATGTTATTATAAGTTTATGCATTATTGAAAATTATAAATTATTTGTTGAAATTAAAGTGAAAATTATAGTGTTTTATAGATGAAGGTAGACTTTTTTGTAAAATATTATTAACATAAATATACGAGGTGATTAAATGAGTGAGCTATCAGGAAAAGGCTGTGAAATTATAGTTCCTTTTGAGGAAAGACTTCCAGTAAGAGATATAGAAAAAAGTATAATAAAAAAATATAGAAAAAATTTATGGTCCAAGTTTATGAAAGCAATAAGAGATTACAAATTAGTTGAAGAAGGGGATAAGATAGCTGTAGCAATTTCTGGTGGAAAAGACAGTATTCTTATGGCTAAAATGTTTCAAGAGTTAAAAAGACATGGACAAGTTAATTTCGATGTTGAATTTATTGCTATGGACCCTGGATATCATGCAAATATAAGGCAATTACTTATAGATAATTGTGAGTATCTAAATATACCAATACATTTATTTGATTCAAGAATATTTGAAATAGCAGATGAGATAGCAAAAGATTATCCATGTTATATGTGTGCCAGAATGAGAAGAGGAGCATTATATTCAAAAGCAGAAGAGTTAGGATGTAATAAACTTGCATTAGGTCATCATTATGATGATGTAATAGAGACAACAATGCTTAATTTATTGTGTGCTGGTAATTTTAAAACAATGCTTCCTAAACTTAATTCTACTAATTTTGAAGGAATAAAAATCATAAGACCGCTTTATTATATAAGAGAAGAGCATATTATAAGATTTATTCAAAATAGTGGGATATGGCCATTAAATTGTGCATGTATGGTTGCTGCTAAAAAAACAGGAAACAAGAGATATGAGATAAAAGACTTAATAAAGAGCTTAGAGCCAAATTTTAAAAATGTAGAAAAATCTATATTTAAGGCGGCAGAAAATGTAAACCTTGATTCAATACTTGGTTGGCAACAAAATGGGGAGAAACATTCTTTCTTAGAAGATTTTGAATAAAAATAATTAAAAAGAATCACTATAAACAATTGGAAAGGGTGTTTATATTGAAAAGAGTATATATAGACTTTGAAATGAATATGCCAAATTCTAAATCAAAGAGGGCAGTATTGAATTCTGATATAATTGCAATTGGAGCAGTTATGTATGATGAAAAAACAAAAAATATTGATAAATTTAAATCTTTAATAAAGCCAGTGAGTAATGAAGAAGTGTATCCTCATATACAGGAATTAACACATATATCTTCAGAAGAATTGAAGAATGCACCAAGTTATGAAGAGGTCATGAGAAAGTTTAAAAAATGGCTAGGCATATTTTCTGATATTGAAGGAATATATACTTTTGGCAACTTAGATTTGACATGTTTCAATAATACTGATATTAGAAGTTCTAAGAAAAACAATCATCCAAGATTTGTAAATAATATTAGGGATTTATTTATAGATATAAAAGAAAAATATATAAATTGTGGTATGAGATGTATGAACTACATATCATTAAAAAATTTACTTGAGTTTGCCAATTTAGAGTTTAGTGGAGACGCTCATGACCCATTAAACGACGCATATAATTTATTTGTTTTAGATGAGGCAATCACAAATAATGTAGCAATACAAAATCTTTTGATAATACGAGATATAATAAGACCACCATTTAACGACATAAATTGTGATTTAGATAATTGTTTTAATAAATTTAAAGAGTCACTGTATAAAAAAGAAGGAAATTATAATATTGTAGATTTTTCTATTGAAATAATAAAAACTGTGAGAATGTACTTATCAACAATTATAAATATAAATATACAAAATTTAGAGGTTATGAAAGATGTAAGTAAGAAACTGGATACTATAGATAAACTGAAAGATATAGAAGAAGGTTATTTTTACTTATTGGAAGATGTATATTTTGATATGAAAGACTTACTAGAAGATTTAATGCTTTATAGAGTGCATGAAGATGAGTATAAGTATGAGGTAGAAAATATAATAAGAATGTTTGATGAAGATTTATATAATGAAAAAATATATATAAATAAAGATAATAGTATAAATATTGTTAATAAGATATAGGAAATTATTAATAATACAGTAAAACTTGATGAGTATGATAATTTTTTATGAGATTAAAGTTAAATAGAGCTAAATTAATATAAAATAATAAAAAATGTAGAAGGTATGTGTACTTTCTGCATTTTTCATTATACATTATTTTAAGTTTAAGAAATGTAGCATAGGTTTTATAATTAATATATTTTATTGATATTTTATGATTGTAAAATTCAAAAACTACTTCTTGCGAAAGTAATTTATTTGTTGTATTATAATTTACATAAATATGTAAGATAATTAAAAGGTATTATTAGAGTAGATATATTCAAAATTTTAACTATTAGTTTATATATTAAAAAGATGAAGGGTAGGATGAAGTCATGGGTTTTAGAGAAGTGAAAATTGAGGAATTACAGTTTAATCCATTTACTAAGATTGGTAAAGAATGGTTGCTTATAACAGCTGGTAATTCAGAAAAATTTAACACAATGACTGCTAGCTGGGGTGGTGTTGGAGTATATTGGAGTAAAAATGTTGTTACAACTTACATAAGACCACAGAGATATACAAAGGAATTTGTAGATAATAATGATACATTTACAATTGCATTTTTTGATGAAACATACAGAGAAGCTTTAAATATTTGTGGAACTATTTCTGGTAGAGATATAAATAAAGTAGAAAAATCAGGACTTACACCATATTTTGTAGATGATACTGTAGCTTTTGAAGAAGCTAACATGATTATGGTATGCAAGAAATTATATCATGACTCTATGCCACCAGAAAATTTTGATGCCAAAGAAAATGATAAAAAGTGGTATCCAGAGAAAGATTATCATACTATGTATATTTCAGAAATTATAAAAGTTCTTGTAAAAGAATAGCTATAGTAAAAATATCTAAAAATAATTCATTATAAAGGGAATTAATATAACTTTTTATCGAGTATTTAATATGGATACTAATGACTAATCAGATGTTAATTATTAAATAGATACTATTGTAAAAGAAGATGAACTCCATTTGATAGGGTTCATCTTTTTATTTGTTCATGTAAAAGTAATTATCTGAATAAAAATATTTATTTGAAACACTCAAGTGTGTTTTATAAATATCTTTATGTTAATTAGAAGCTCAATTTATTACTTTTATAATAGCTTTGTTTTAACATAAATAACTTCAATATTAATTTTATTCAATATATTATTATAAAAGTATAAATATCACTTAATAAAAATATATATTGTATTAGGTATTTTAAATAAATTTTTTAAAGGGTGATTTATTATGGAAAGTATAACTAGTTATTTTAGAACAATATTATGTGTATTTATATGTTTATCGTCTGTATTTATATTTATTCAATTAGCTAGAGTATTCATTAATAATAAAAAGATTAATCAGAAGAATAAAATGAAAAAAGGATTTAGATATGATAGGGATTTAATTGAAGCTAGAAGAGAAGATGTGTATGTAAAAGACAATAATATTAATAAGAATAATAGCAACAATAGCAATAAAAAATTAAAAGAAGAAAAAGTATTCAAATATGACAATGGAGACCTATATAAAGGTGAGTTTGTTGATGGAAAGAAAAATGGATTTGGAATATATATTTTTTCAAGTAAGGAAAGATATGAAGGGCTGTGGAAAGATGATAAGATGCATGGAATAGGAAAGTATACTTATAGAGATGGTTCAACATATACAGGTGAATTTAAATACGGATTAAAAAATGGTTTGGGAAAATTAACATATCCAAATAATGATATTTATAAGGGCTATTTTTTAGATAATAAGAAAAATGGCAAAGGTGTATTATACAAAAATGATGGAAATAAACAGGCAGGAATATGGGAAGATGATGAACAGTGTAAAAATTTAGATTTTAAAGATTTAAACAATAAAGAAATAAATAATTTTTATCAGAATAGATTAAACAATCATAAAGTGAAAATTTAGCAATTATAAAAAAATAATCTTTATTTTAGTGAAAAAAATAATATATGTGTGTTGTAATTTGTAAAATCTTCCTATATCATATAAAATTAAGTATTGATTAGTCCATTACATAAATATAGAATATAAATATATCCACTTGATTATGCAAAATTCTATGAAGCAGGAACCTTGTAACTTTAGTCATGGGAGGTTCAGAATAAGGAGAAGAGATATGAATGAATATGTAGTTGTGGATTTAGAAACTACAGGTTTAGATCCATATAAAGGTTGTGAAATAATAGAAATAGGAATAACAGAAATAAAAAATGACGAAATTGTAAAAAACTATTCAAGGTTGATAAAACCTAAAGGTATAATTTCTTCATTTATAACAGAATTGACACATATAAGTAATGAAATGGTAGAAAACGAAGAGCCTCTAGAATTGGTTTTACCTAGATTCAGAAAATACATAGGCAATAGAACTATAATTGCACACAATGCAAAATTTGATTTAAAGTTTTTAAATTACTATCTTAGAATATTAGATTTGGAGCCAATAAACAATTATGTATGTACACTAGAATTATTAAAAAAATGTAAAAGTTATAAAGGAAAAAATAAGAAGCTTGAAACAGCTTGTGCTTATTACAATATAGAGAATATAAATGCTCATAGAGCTGACAGTGATACTTTAGCAACTGCAAAACTATTTTTGAAAATAAAAGATGAATATTAATCTTAAATAAAGAGAAAATTAGTGAAAATATCCTTTATAAAATTGACCCTTAAACTTACAATTTTGTTCTTTGATTTATTTTGTAGAACAATGTATAATGTACCTTAGTATGAAGAAGGGAGACTAAAATGGGTTATTACGATGATGATGATAATAATAAAATAAGACGTAAAAAAGTCAATAATAGTAAAGATAGTAATAAAAAATCTAAACATTCTTATACTTCGACAAATAAAAAAAATAAAAATTCTAAGACAAGTTCTAGTAAAAGAATGAGTGAAAAAGTAGATTCACAGAATCTTATAAAAAGAGAAAGAGATAGTTTTACAAGAGATAATGTAAGACCTTTAAATACAGATTATAATCAAAGAGAAAGAAGAAGAGTTGATTACAAGCAAAGAGAGAAAAAACTAAACAGTAAAAAAAGAAAAAAACAAAAAAGGATTAAGATAGCTAGAGCATTGTTATCTATTATGCTAGTTGCACTGATTATACTTTCAGTATCAGGAGCAATATTTACAGTTTCAGCTATAAAAGGGTCGCCTGAAGTCACTAAAAAATTAATTAGGTCTAAATATATAAGTAGCGAGGTTGTAAGTATAAAGCAGATGCCAAATGATTTAAAACAGGCTATAGTTTCCATAGAAGATGAGAGATTTTATAAGCATAAAGGAGTAGATGTTATTTCTTTAGCTAGGTCAGTGCTCAATAATGTATTTACAGATACGACACAAGGTGGAAGTACTATAGATATGCAAGTTTCAAAAAATCTGCTTACCAGTGATGATAAAACTATGAAACGAAAAATAAGGGATATGTATAATGCTAAGCAGATGAATAAGATTATGACTAAGGATGAAATTCTTGAAGCATATTTAAATAATATGTATTTAGGTAAAAATGCATATGGAGCTGCAAAGGGAGCTGAAGTGTATTTTGGTAAAAAAGTTGATGAGTTAAATTTAGCTGAATGTGCTATGTTAGCTGGTATGACGAATAATCCTGCAAGGTATATTGACCATGGAGAGGCTAAGAAGAGACAATTGATTGTGTTGTATAAGATGCATGAGCTCGGTTATATAACTGATAAGGAATATAGAATAGCAAAAGCTGATGACACTCCATTTAAATCAGAAATTGATTAAAACTATAAAAAATATAGCGTTTTTAACAGTTTGAATAACTGAAAATGCAACAAAATGGGTGGTTTGCCACCAATTTGCCACCGAAGTTACAATTCGGTGGCAAATTAATTTATAATTTCTTCAAAAATATTCACTGTTTCAGTTTTCATTTTATTAGTTACATGAGAATAAGTGTTTATAGTAGTGGTAATTTTATTATGACTAAGTCTTTTTTGTATATCTCTAAGAGAAGAATCAGCCTTAGGTGTTTTGTCTATATTCCTTTGTAAATAGAAATGGAACATAAAAAATTAAAATAAGTATTGATATTTCTACTATATCAGAATGAGTAATAGTTGTACCATATGTCAGATTAGAAGTCGATATAAGGAAAGATGTATTATTTAAAGCGTGGATTACAGCACAAAACCATACATTTTTAGTTTTCATGTAGACATATCCTAAAAATATTGAAATTCCAAATATGTATATTGAGCGAGATATTAAGCCTAATACTGGTGTTTCAGGTGTATATAATGTAAATATTAGAGGTAAATGCCATAAATTCCAACACATACTTAGTGCTATAACACCTATTTTTTTACCAAATCTGTCAAAACAGATATCTTGCAAAAAGCCTCTCCAACCATATTCTTCACCAAAAAAGAGATATATAGAGAAGAAGGACATCATAAAGGAGAATATATAATTCAAAATACCCTCATAGTTAGGTTGATTTCCTTGCATTATCAGGCTAAATGATATTGGAATAATTTTGGAAAGCATGAAGTAAAAAATTAATAAAGAGCCTATTTTAATATTTTTTATAAGATACAAATCTTTTACACTATCAGAATAAAGAATAATAAATAAACTACTTATAATAACTAATATAGTATTTAGTGATTGAAATTGCTGATTATTTATTAAGTTTAACAATTCAATAATAAGTAGAAATAAATAAATTATAAAAAATAATATTATTAATGAATAAAACTTATATTTATCATTAGTCATTCCTTCTGTATAAAATTTTGCAATTGAAACTGAGGATAAGGGTAATATCATCATAAATAATCCAAAGTTTTCTGGGTCAATAAATTGTTTAAAATATAATAGAAAACCTAATAAATAAGTTAATCCAAAAGTTATAGAAAAAAATATTATAATCTGAATTTTCTTTCTTTTTGTTTCGTCTTCAATATATATTGGATTTAATAAATTAATCCATTTATCTTGTAAATTCAATAGAAAAAACCTCCTTTAGATTAGGATTTTCTTTTTTTGTTAAATAAATAAATTAATAAAAATGCAATTCCAGTTCCAATTATTATTCCTACCATAGTATCTATTATCAATTTCTTAAATATAAAAAATGCTATAATTAGACCTAAAATGTATCCCCAAAAATAGGTTGAAAGTTTTCTTTTCATACAATCACCAACTTATACTCTAATTTAGTTTATTTAATTAGAGTATAGCAGTGAAACAAGTACAAAAGGTATCTAAAATATTACAGATATTAACAAATGATATAAATTTATAGTAAAAATTGTAATAGTGCAATGAACAAAAATTATCATACTAAAATATAAGAAATATTATAATCAAATTACCAAAATACATTAATATACATTAAAAGCATTCTAATAATAGAAGTGCTTTTGATGTATATTTTATTAAAGTATAAATTATTAATGATAATGTTTAAAAACATTTAGAATGCTGTAAAACCTCCATCAACAGGCATAAATATACCAGTTACATTACTTGCTTCATCTGATGCTAAAAATAAGGTGTTTTAAAAAGGTTAGAGGGGAGGTGATTTTTAAGTACAGAGAAAATAGGTAAACTTACACACTATAGTATACTAGTAAAAGAGAAAAAATATCTAAGTTTTGAAATGAAAGAATTTTTGAAGAACATATGTAAAAATTCAATTTCAAGCTCAGTGTCAGCATTATATGGCAAAGATAAGCAAGTAGACGACAATACCTTAGATTTATTATAAGAAGATGAATAATCCTGTTAGTATATTAAATGCAGTGGTAAATTGTTTCAGTGTGCAAGTTGAGAATAGAGTATTGTTTTAAACACTATAGTGTGCTAAAATTTATTTGTATTTTGTAAACTTAGAAATAGATTTAGTTTTCTAGGGTTCCGCATTTTATAATGGTCAGGACCAAGAGAAAACGCACGATTATTGTGTACACGGAAGGATAAAAGCCTGGGAGATATTTAATAATATTTCTTTAGGCTTTTTTATTTTTACATATTTTAAAATTTAGGAGGTATTCTAATGAAAAGATTTGTTATTGAGGATGAGTTTTGGAATTTATTTCCCAATGCTAAGCTTGGAGTTGTTATTTGTCATGATATAGACAACTCTATAGGAAATGAAGAATATGAGAAAATGATTTTGCAGGGAGAAGAAGAAGCACTAAAATACTTAAAGGATTCAGAGTTTAGTAATAATCAAGTAATTAAAGTATGGAGAGAAGCATTTAAAAAGTTTAAAACGAAAAAAGGGGCAAGGTCATCTATTGAGGCATTATTAAAAAGAGTACATAATGGAAACAATATAGGAACTATTAACCCTTTAGTGGATATCTACAATTCTATCTCACTAAAATATGCATTACCTTGTGGAGGAGAAGATATAGATAAATTTATAGGAGATATTAGGTTAACTAGAGCAATTGGAAATGAGGAATTTATTCCATTGGGGACAGATGAAAATTCATCTCCATATGAAGGAGAGATAGTCTATAAAGATGATGAAGGAGCAATTTGTAGATGTTGGAATTGGCGTGAAGCAATAAGAACAATGCTTACTGAAAGTACAAACAATGCCTTTTTATGTATTGAATTAGTAGATGAAAGTAGATTTGAAGAATTTGAAAATGCTTTAAGTGAGTTAGCTAAAAGGATTCAAGAAAATTTAGGTGGTACATGTAAAATTTCAATTTTAGATATTAACAATAAAGAAGTATCAATAAATTAATATTGGAGGTGATATAGTGATGGGTAGTTTTAGCTATAAAGACATCTATGTTGAGGATGGAAAAAGGGTATTGGAAGTAAACATACTTCCTGAAAAGTACTGCAATTTTGACTGTATATTTTGTCCTATTGGAAGGTCGTATAATAAAGTAGATGTGCCTCAATCTTTTTATGATATGAATGATTCATTGAAAGAATTAGAAAGTATGATAGAAAAGAATAGAGCAGAACTAATTTTTATTAATTCAAAGGGAGAAGCTCTATTGAATGATAAAATTTGTGATATTATTGAATTAATAAAGAGAAAGAAAGTATCTGTACGATTACTTTCTAATGGGTATCTATTGGGTAAAGATGAATATATAAAAGTAGCCAATATGTGTGATGAAGTTGTTGGAGAGATAAAAACAATATCAGAAGAAGATTTTCAACGAATTCAAAGACCAATTGTAGGATATACTCTAGATGAATATATTTCAAATATGATTTTATTTAATAGACAGTATAGAGGAAAATTTATTTTAGATGTAACAGTTATCAAGGGATATAATGATAATGATAAGTCTATTGATAAGATGAAGAGTATTATTGCTGAATTATCTCCAGATAAAGTGATTGTTGAAAGAATGAATGATGAAAAGTTTAAGAAAAAGTTTAGTGTATCTGATGAAAGATTTGAAGAAATTTCAAAAGAATTGTGTAATATTAAAATTTAAACTAATTTGTTTAAGATTACTATTTAAAATAAGATTATTTGGTAATCTTATTTTATTATTAAAATTTATTTACTGATTAGTCTAGTCTATTTTGAAAAAAAGTATTATAATATCCTTTGTATGTAAATAGAGGCATTTTTATGAAAAAAATTTAGTATAAAAAAAATTACTATATATTATTGTAATTAAA
>NZ_AVHW01000086.1 GCF_000449425.2 Clostridioides difficile CD160 | reverse complement strand
ATATTATTGTAATTAAATATATAAAAAAAGTAAAATATTTAGAAAAGTATATTTCTAAATCTAACTTTTAATATAGTATAAAAATTAGAAAATTAACAAAAAATACAAAAATTCACATTTTTTTCATAAATTGTTTGACTAAAAAATTCACATGTTGTAGAATTATGTTAGCGGGAGTTTTGAGGGAGGTGTAAAGAATGATAAAAAAAATACCACAAGCAGAACTAAAAGTAATGAAATTTATTTGGAGAGTAGATGCTACAGTGACATCAAAAGATGTTATTGAAGCAATGGAACAAAAATATGGCTGGAAACAAACTACGACACTGACACTTTTATCAAGGCTAGTAAAAAGAGGATTCTTAGATGCTCAAAAAATAGACAGATATACACATTACACAATAGTGGTAAAACATAAAGAATATTTAAGCTTTGAGACAAAGGATTTTCTAAGCAATATACATGATGATTCTTTTACAAGCTTAATTTCAGCATTACATGAGGATGAAAATTTAGGCAGAGATAAGCTGGATTTTTTAGAAAGTTATTTTGATAATTTAAAGGATGAATAATTATATGCTATATGTCTTTGACAATCTTATACAGACAACTATTATATGTAGTCTTGGTATTTGTCTATTATTATTTTTGAAAAGATATGTGTTTAAGAAGTTTAGTAAGAGATTCAATTATTATATTTGGTTGGTAATAGTCTTTAGGATGTTACTTTTTCTATTTAATTATACAGTAACGTATGAAGTAAAAGAGTCCAAAGGAAATACAGTAGGAAATAATATTACACAAATTGATATTCCTAAAGATAATAATCTCATGTTGTATGTAGCTTATTTATGGCTATTTGTAACTATAGTCATTGCAGTTTATACATTTATAAAATATACAAGATTTAAAAATCTTATTGTTGATGTATCTTATGATATTGAAGATATTAGTGTAAACTGTATTTATAAAGATTTGTTGAAAGAATTAAATATAAAAAAGAAAATTGAGTTAAGAGGTTCTGATGAATTGATAAGTCCAGCAGGTATAGGATTATTTAAATCGTACATATTTTTACCAGATTATCCTTATAGTAAGAATGAGCTGACTTGGATTTTAAAACATGAATTAATGCATTTTAAGAACAAGGATATTTTGATAAAGTTTGCAGTCTTGTCTGTTAAAATAATATATTGGTTTAATCCACTTGTTTATATAATGAGTAACAAAGTAAATCTAGATTGTGAATTATGTTGTGATGAAAGTGTTTTGAATGATTGTTCTTTAAAAGACAAGAAAGAGTATGCATTAGCTCTTATAAAATCAATTAAGCTTAGTAAGAATTATAATAGTAGAATTTTGACAACAGAGTTTAATAAAACAAATTTAGAAAAGAGACTTGAGAGCATTGTTAAAAAGAAGGGCAGAAGTGGAATATTAATTGCTATTTTAGTATTTATGACTTCTATAACATCTTTTATTGAAGTTGATGCTCAGATTAAAATTATTGAAAGTAATAATGAAATAAATAACAGCATTAATGATATTATATTGAATAAGAAAACTGATCAATTTCAAGTTTTTTATTATAAAGATGCACCAAGTAAAATTAGAAAATTTTATGAAAAACAGTGTAAATTACAAGGTACGATGCCTAAAGATTATGACAAAATAAGAATAAGTATCGAAGATTATAATGAATTAATGAATTAAAATAATTATAAGGAGGATTTTATGTTAAAAAAATCAAGAAAAATACTAACTATTATGTGTTGTTTAATGCTTACTTTTACTAGTGTAGCATTTGCAGACACAAGCAAAGAAGAAAGGGGAAATAAGGGGTCTATATCAGATAAAAAAATATATTCTTTTGATATTTCTGGATATCTATATACATATGAAAATGCCCCACAAGAAGTAAGAGATGAACATAAACAGAATTGTGAAGATGTAAATATAGAACCTAAGGCAGATGATAAGATATTTGTTCCAGGATCAGCTAATATGATGAATGATGATAATAAAGGTGTTTATTTAAATTATGGAGTTTCTTATAATCCTGATGCTAAAACTATAACAATTACAGGAGGAGAATTTATAACTATAAGCACAACCAAAGTTATACGTAAGGGTGATAGTGGAAAGGAAGTTACAGTTGCACAAATCATGTTATATAAACTTGGTTATGGAACAAGTCCAGATGGTATTTTTGGAAATAAGACATATAATGCAGTTGTAAGTGTACAGAAAAAATATGGTTTATCTGCAGATGGAATAATTGGGTCAGCTACTTGGGATAAATTGGCTAGACTAACTGATCCTAGTTTTTCATAGGATTAAAATCTAAAAAATATATTAAATAGTGTCTCAATGTAATTGTTCAATTTAAATGAGACACTATTTTTATATGTGAAATGATATACTATTTAAATATAAATGTTATAAAATGAGTTTGCAATCACTTCCATATAACCCTGCCATCAATATCCCTAATCTTCTGACATCCAGTCAAAATCATAGTCTCACATAACTCATTTCTAACTTTTTCTATAAAAAACTCCACACCATCAAGATCACCACCAAAAGAAGCAGTAACAAAAGGTCTTCCCATCAAAACAGCATCAGCACCCAATCCAAGCATCTTAACTACATCAACACCGCTCCTAACACCACCATCAGCAAGTATTGTTATCTTTCCTTTTACAGCATTAGCTATATCTGGAAGTACCTCACAAGTACCAGGAGTATAATCAAGTACTCTTCCTCCATGATTTGAAACGATAATAGCACTAGCACCAGACTCTACAGCCATCAAAGCATCATCTACAGTCATAATTCCTTTTATAATAAAAGGTAATCTAGTAGACTCAACCAATTCTCTAATCTCATCAATCGTCTTAGGAGAAAAAGGATTCTCTTGAAGTTGATTATTAATCAATCCACAAGCATCAAGGTCTACACCAACCGCAAAAGCACCTGCTTCTTCAGACAATCTAATCTTTTCTATTATCTTTGAATTTTTCCAAGGCTTTATAAATACAATCCCATTTCCATCATTATCTTTTAATACATCTAAATTATTCAATAAAAAAGTATCCACATTGGTATCACCAACCATAGCATAAATTCCAGAATTGGAACAACCTCTAACAACAGGCTCTATGTATTCTTTTTCAGAAACTTTACCTCCCATATTCAATATAGTACCTGATACAGGTGCAGCGAATATAGGAGAACTCATTTTTCTGCCAAATAATTCTATAGAAGTATCTGGATTTGAAACATTATGTATGACTCTCATATTTATCTTTATTTTTTCTAGGCTCTTTCTATTTTCAATAAAAGATGAGCCACTTCCTTTGCCTCCCATGCCAGGAACATTTCCAGCACAAGCTAATCCATTACAAATTTTACAGACTTTACATGTTCCATTAAAGTTCTCTCTAGCTGATTTTAACAATTCATTATAATTCATATAAAAAGCCTCCTTTTTTATAATATTAAAATTGAGCATTACTATATTGAAAATATCTTAATTGTAAGTGTAGAAATGATATTATGATGAGTTAAACTAGATAATACATATTAGATATTTTTTATTGTTGTAGATACTTAAAGTATAGCATATGAACTGCATTAATTATAGAAAAATAAATAGTGCTTGTTTAAGTATACATTTTGAGAAACTTTAAAAGGACTATATATAGATTTCTTTGAAAATCTATATATAGTCCTTAAATTTATGTCAATTCCTTTTTTATTAATGAATATATAATATAGAATACAATATACAAAAAAGTTTCTCAAAATGCTACGCCAATCCCCATTTACAGAGCAACATCATTATACTGTGTAAATTTGAATCAACAATATTTTCACCATATCTAACCATAAAATCATCTAATTGTGTGTCAATAAACGAATAATATCCACTTATACTATCAATGTAGGCAGTCATTAAGTGTATACATTCATCACTCTTGTCTTTATACATATATATCTCCCCCTATATACAATATATAAATTTAGATACAAAATCGTATCATATTAAATATTTGAGTATGTCACATCTATGCAGTTCTATATTTATATCATTATATTAATAGCTAAAGTGAGTTTTGACAATAGGTTTTGAAAAACTGGATATTTAAAGCGTAAACTTGGATTTTAATATAATTAATTGATGTAAATGTATGACGATATATGTATACATGATTTAATTAATTGAAGATATTATAAACAATTGCTTTTATTAAGGTTATTTAAGTGGTAGAATAACTTGGAGATTAATAATTATAAGGAGGATATAATATGAGTTTATATAAGTTTACATATGATGATAAGGAATATTTGTTAAAAGAGGAGAATTGTAGTGCTTTAATAAATGATGAAGAAAATCCAATTCAAGGAATAAGTGTTTCAAAAATAATTGATATACTTAATGAAGTAGATGAGGTTGATTTTGACATAGAATATTATCAAGAGGCATGTCCATTATGTTTAGAAGGAGTTAAAGAAAAGAAAAAATTCTTTCCTTTCTTAGAATATCATTTTTATATTTTTAGTAAAGATGGAAAATATGTAATAAGTAACATATCTAGTGATTATGAAGGATTATCTTTTAATAAATTATCAAGAGCAAATAAAGTTGATAATAGTTATATTGTGAGTGTGATAATTTGCGAAAATTGTCAGGATTATATAATTCAGATAGAAAATTGTATAGTTTAATGTAAAGTATGTCTTAATTTAGGAGAAATTTCTAAATTCGGACACCGACTTTTTTATCAAATAGTATGGAAAATTACTAAATTTATGAGATAATGTAAGTCGGAGGTGAGTTACAATATATATTAAATGTTCGGAAGAGATAGATGATACAATTTTAGATTTAATGTTTAGGTTAACCTTGAATGAAAGATTATTGAATAATAATGATTTTATTGAAAATAAAATTGACGTAGTAAAGAATTCAATCGATTGCTATAAAATTGAACAAAATAGTTTGATGCTATTAAAATTAAATTTTTTGTTAGCTTTATTATATGGTATTCAAGGGCTTAGTGAAAAAATGAAAGAGTATATTTTGATTTCCTATAAATATATTAGTAAAGACTTACCTAAAGATTATAAGTTTCTAGCACGATTTTATTCACAAATAGCTATTTTAAGTTTTAAAAATGAAGATATAAATAATACAAAGCTACATATAGATAAATTTAATGTTATTTGTAATGATAATAATTGTTCAATTGAAGAGATTATTTTCAAATCACAACTTATTTATATCAAGGCAAGTAAGTGTATAGAGTCTTCTATAATAATTAAAGAGATAGAGGATTTATATATAAAGGTAAAAGAAATCAACGATTTTAATTGTAAAAAAATATATTTTTTTATTGTTGGTAAAATATATTTTTTGTTTTTAGATGATGCTATAATTGCTAAAGTAAATTTTTTAAAAGCAAGAAAATATGCAGGTTTATTGAAGGACATGGAAGTATCTTCGTTATGTAATATAAAAATAGGTGAATGTGAGTGTTCATTTGAAAATTATGAAGGTTCAATAGAGTATTTTAATGAAGTAATAAGTAATAAAAAATATATAAATGTAGATACAATACAAAAATATAGAGCATCAAATAATATAACTAAAATATTAATAAAAACTAAAAACTATTCTGAGGCGATAAATAATTTAGCAAAATCTGAAGTATATTTAGAAAAAATTAAAAATCAAAATTTAAAAGAAGTTGAGAAGTTCGATTTATTTATAAGTTTAGCTATGTATTATGCAAAAAGTAATGAAAACTCATTTGAACAATCAATTTGTTATTTAGATAGAGCTAAAAATATATTAAGTATTATAAAAAATGAAGAAGAATATATAATGTATGATTTGGAAGTAGATTATCATCAAGTAAAGATATATTATAGTTTTGGAGATTATAATAGTGCATTAAATACAAGCAAAAAACTACTTGAGAAATCTAAAAATGCTAAAAATTATAATTATGTGAAGTTATCATATAAGAATATATATATGTGTTTTGAAAAACTTCAAGATTATGAAATGAGCATGAAATACTTTAAAATATATTATGAGTTAAAAATGATGTATGTAAAAGCTAGAAATAGAAACTATATAGATTCTTTAAATTATAGACACGAATATATTGAAAAAGAAATAAATAACATGAGAAAAGTAAAAATTGATTTAGATAAGAAAAAATATATGGACCATTTGACAAGTGCATATAATAGAAGTTTTCTGAATGATTTTTTAGAAATGCAGGAAGTCAGCGAATACAGTACTGCGTTTATGATAGATGTAGATTACTTTAAAGACTACAATGATACCTATGGGCATTATAATGGTGATATTGCTCTTAAAAATATAACTACAATAATAAAAAAATATCTAAAAAAAGACATGCTTATGATAAGGTACGGTGGAGAAGAATTTTTAGTACTGTCTGTATGTAAAGATTATAAAAAAAGTAAAATATTTGGAAGAAAGTTGTGTAGAATTGTAAAAAAATTTTTAAACAATAATTTAACTGTTAGTATTGGTATTGATACATGTAAAAATAGTAGTATAGATATAAGGGAAATAATTGGAAATGCGGATAAGGCCTTGTATAAAGCAAAACAAAGTGGAAGAAATAGATGCTTGCATTATCATGATTTTAAGAATTTTTAACTATTTAAATAGGATTGGTGATTTACTTGAAAGGATGTTCAATAGAAGATTTAAAGAGAAATATAAAAAAGATAGAATATGATATGTTGACTAAATTCTATCTAAATTTGACAGATTTAAACTACATCTTGGATTATCACAAAGAACTCTTAAATACAAACATAGAAGTTAAGAATAAAGTTTATGTTTTATATTTAATTAGTTTAATAAACTATATAAAAAAAGATAGGGAAGCATCATACAAATATTTGATAGATTCATTAAAGGATATTAAAAAATTGCCATTAAAAGAGAATGCAGAAATAATATCTAAGATTTATATCTATCTTACATTATCAGCTATTTCTATAAGAAAATATGATAAGGCAAGTAACTTTTATTTTTTAGCAAAAAAGATTATAAAACAATATCACTTAAATGAGTTGTTAGTCTTGTTTAATATGAATTTATGTGTAGAAATAAGTGCATTATATCAGACCAAAACGGACGTAATATCCTTAGTAGAGGAAGTATCTTTTTTTACAAATTTAAAAAACAAAACGCTTGTAAGTAGAGCAAACTATATATTTGGAAGAGTCTATCTATATTTATTTAATAACTTTATAAAGAGCATGGAGTATTTAATTGAATGCCTAAGGTTGGCTCAAGAAAATAACTTATATTCTATAGAAGCTTTTTGCAAATGTATAATAAGCTTGTGTTATTTGGAAAGTGGAAACAATATAGAAGCTATAAAATACATAAAGAATGTACTAGATGTTGCACACAATAATAATTCAATATCACTAACTGAAAGAGTTGCCATAAAAATAGACCTTATATGGGCGTATCTAAAGGAAGGTATGAACAAAGAAGCAGAAGATATCTTAGTAAATGCTATAAAATTGATGAAAGTTGTTGAAGGAGTATATAAAGATTATTTGTACTCATTTATATTTTTGTATTCAGCTGAAATTGAGTTAAAGAAAGATAATTTTAATTTTGAAATAGTAAATGCATATTTGATTTTATCAAAAAACATATATAAAAGCTTTGGAGATGTTTTTATATATAATTCTAAACTAGATTATATATATAAGTTGTATGGAGACTTATATATAAAATTTGGTAGTATAGATGAAGGTATAAGCTATTATCTAAAAGGCTTAAACTTAGTTAAAAAAAGTTCATTAAACCCTAAAAAAATGTCTATATTTTATGGACTAATAGCAAATGGATATGAACTAAAAAAAGATTTTAAACTAGCAATAGAATATTATAAAAGTATGGATTGGTACTCTGATAAGTGGGAAAAAAATAATTCCTATAAAACATCTCAGGGAATTCATAAACAATATGAACTTAGACAAAAACAAGAAAGTTTAAGGGCTCTTGTGGATAATAATAAAAAGTTAGAAAATGATATTTTAAAAGATGGACTTACTCAGCTATATAATAGAAGATATTTGGAAGAACAATTAGATTTATTTAATGGAGTCAGAGATAAAAATATGGTCGCAATATTGGTAGATATAGATTATTTTAAAAGTTACAATGATAACTATGGTCATCTAGCAGGAGATAAAGTTATAATTAAGGTAACTGATATTATAAGAAATGTATTTATAGATATTACAGAACACATAATTAGATACGGAGGCGAAGAAATCTTAATATTAGTGGATTCTATAAAATCAGTAAATATTGAAGAAATTAATAATATAGAATTATATATTAAAAGAGTCTTCAAACTTCTTGAATTTGAAGGTATTGAACATATGCATTCTAAAGTAAAAAAACATATAACTATAAGTGCTGGAGTAAGTATAAAAAGATGTCGTAGTAGAAAAGATGTTGAACTATTAATTGAAGATGCAGATAAAAAACTATATAAATCAAAAAAAGCAGGTAGAAATCAATATATTATAATTTAAAATTGAGGTGATTTTATTGAGAAAAAAAATAGGAATTATAGCCTCTGATATTGAATTAAAAGAAAGAATAGAAGAATTATATAGAGAAGATGTAGAAAATGGAACTTTAATAATCGACATACTTAATCTAGACTTAATGGAAAATCAAGGACGTATACTTGTTGAAAAAGGTGCACAAGCTATAATTGGTAGAGGTGGAGGTTATAGTCTAGTAATAGATACAGTAAATGTACCTGTTATACCAATGAATATGAAATCAACTGACCTCTTAAGGGCAATAGAAATAGCAAAGAGATATTCTAAAAAAGTAGTATTGATTCTTGGAGATAATGAGGTTTCTTTTGATTATGTTGGCTGGAGAAATGTTATAAGTACTGAAATAACCGAGGAATGGTTTGAATCTAAATATGAAATAAGAAGTAAGGTTGTAAAATATATAGACCAAAAAGATGAAGTAGTAATAGTAGGTGGAGGTCTAGCTTGTTCTTTTGCAAGACAATATGGCATTGATAGTGTATTTGCAACTGCGAGTGATGAATCTATAAGAGAGGCTGTTGAGTATTGTAAGAAATTATTAGATACATTAGGTGAAGAAAAATTTAATAATGAAGTCTTACGAAATATACTTGATGGTATAAAAGATGGAGTAATCGCTATAGATAGTAATGGTAGTATAATTTTATACAATGAAAGTGCAAAAAACATGCTTAAAGTGGAGAGAAAATGTGCACTTAATAAATACATACTAGATGTATTTCCCAAAATGGAGTGGATGTTAGACTGTTTACATGAAAAAAATGATGTAGAAGATAGAAAGATAAGAAATATAAATAGCTTAATTGTTAATACTAGAACTACATTGATAAAAGTAGACAATAGCACTTATGGAGTCTTAGGAATAATACAAGATATAACAAAATTACAAAACTTAGAAAGAAAAATAAGATTTGATTTAAATCAAAAAGGTCTCTATGCTAGATATACTTTTGATGATTTTTTATTTAAAGATAAATTAACTAAAGAATTTATTGAAGAAGCTAAAAAAATTGGAAAAAGTGATTATACAACTTTACTATATGGAGAAAGTGGGTCTGGTAAAGAAATTATAGCTCATAGTATACATAACATAAGTAGAAGAAAAGATAGACCTTTTGTTGCAATAAATTGCGCTACTATAGCAGAAAATTTGCTTGAAAGTGAACTTTTTGGATACGAAGAAGGTGCGTTTACTGGTGCTAGAAAAGGTGGAAAAAGAGGACTATTTGAACTTGCACATGGAGGGACTCTTTTCTTAGATGAAATAAATAGTCTATCCTTTAATATTCAGACAAAACTATTGAGAGTAATAGAGGAACGCCAAATAATGAGAATTGGTTCTGACTATATAATACCTTTGGATATAAGAATCATAGCAGCAACAAATGAATCTTTAACTGAAAAAATAGTTATGGGTACATTTAGAGCAGATTTATTTTACAGGTTGAGTAGTTTAGAGATAAATATTCCGCCTTTAAGAGATAGAAGAGAAGATATAATACCACTGTTCAATAATTTTGTAAATGAAGTATTAAAGGATGATGGTCTTAATGGAATAAACAGCATAGATGAAAATTTTGTTTTAACTGAAGATGAAATTAATAAGCTGTATAATTATAGTTGGCCTGGAAATGTAAGAGAATTGAAAACAATAGCCCAGAAATATGTTGTGACAGGAAAAATTAAATTGAGAAAAGAACGAGATTTTAAAACTCAAAAAGTAGAATCTAGCTCTGAAATAGACAAATTTAATTCTGAAACGACAGCCAGTGTAGAAATACAAGATGAAGTTGTAGATATAAGTAAGATAAATGATGGTAAGGTATGTATAGATGTAAAAGAGGTAAATAAGTATGTTGAAGAAAAAATAATAAGCATGCTTTTTGCTCAGGGGCTTTCCAAAAATGAAGTTGCACAAGTTCTTGGGATAAGTAGGACATCTTTATGGAAAAAGTATAACAAAAATCTTTAGATAGAAATACATATATATCATTTTAAAAATAATGTTAATTTTTTTAAACAAGTGTTAAAAAAAATTAACATTATTTTTTTGCAATTTTTTGTTTTTTTAGACAAGCATATATATTTACAAGAAAAATAACTAAAATACTTAATTTAATAATGAAAAAAATCAGAATTCTAAACAAAAGTAGTTTTACATAAAGTAAAATTTATTGGCATGCTAATTGCTTAATATATAATGTGAGAGGTAAATACAATTTTAGGGGTGATGGTATGAGTCAAAGTATGGTTGGTAAGCATGCAATGTGGCCAAAAGAAAACGATGTTATATTTAGCATATCTGGTAGAGCTCAAGCAGCAGAGAAGGCTTTAGGTATGGATAATGTAATAAATGCAACAATAGGCGCTCTAATGGATGATTCAGGAAAATTAATAACAATGAAAACTGTATATGAAGAATATAAGGCACTAGATAACTGTGAGATAGGTGCATATGCGGCTCTTGAAGGCCAGCCAGATTACTTAGAAGCAGTTAAAAAAGTATTTTTCAGAGATTACTTACCAGAAGGACATATAAGAGTATTAGCTTCACCAGGAGGAAGTGGTGCAATAAAATTGGCTGTATGGAACTATACTAATGAAGGTGATGAAGTTTTAACATCTGATTGGTTCTGGAGTCCATATGTAAGTATAGCTGAAGAAGCTAATAGAAAAGTAGTAAACTACCAATTGTTTGATGAAAATAGAAGATTTAATTTTGAGTCATTCAAAGAAAATTTTGTAAATATAGCAGAAAAACAGGATAGAGTTTTTACAATTATAAATACGCCAGCTCACAATCCAACTGGATATAGTGTTGCAGATGATGAATGGGATAAAATATTAGATTTATCAAAAGAAATCGCACAAGATAAAGATAAAAAGATAATATTTTTCGTAGATTCAGCATATATTGACTTTGCAGGTGATGATAATGTCTGTAGAAAGTTTTTTAAGAAGTTTTCTAATCTTCCTGAAAACGTTCTTGTATTGGTTGGATTCAGTATGTCAAAAGGATTTACAGCTTATGGTATGAGAATGGGAGCTATAATTTGTATATCTTCAAGTGAAGATGTAGCTGAAGAGTTCCATTATTCATGTGTTCATTCATGTAGAGCAAACTGGTCAAATTGTAATAGAAGTGCCATGGCAGTATTATCTAACATTGTAAATGACCCTAAAAAATTCAAAGAATATGAAGATGAAAAAGAAATATACAAAAAAATGCTAACTAGAAGAGCAGATGTATTTGTAAAAGAAGCTGAAAGAGTAGGCTTAGAAATTCTTCCGTATATAGCAGGATTCTTTGTAAGTATACCATGTGATAATCCAAGAGAAGTATGTGAAGAATTAACTAAACATAATCTATTTGCAGTTCCATTAAAAATGGGCTTAAGATTTGCAGTTTGTGCAGTTTCAGAAGAAAAATGTAAGAAAGCCCCAAGTATTATAAAAGAAGCACTTGAAAGTTTAGAAGTAAAAATAAATAATTAATTTCATTGAACAAATTGGGTGGACTATGAATTTAATAATTGTAGATGGAGGGAATTTTATATGAAACAATTGATGACAGGTAATGAGGCAATTGCACGTGGAGCCTATGAGGCTGGTGTTAAATATGCATCCGCATATCCAGGGACTCCAAGTACAGAAATATTAGAAAATATAGCAACATATAAAGATGCAATAGTTGCAGAATGGGCTCCAAACGAAAAGGTAGCACTTGAGGCTGCTATAGGGGGTTCAATTGCAGGAGCAAGAACTATGGCTTCTATGAAACATGTTGGTGTAAATGTTGCAGCTGACCCGATATTTACTTATGCATATACAGGCGTAAATGGTGGTATGGTACTTATTACAGCAGATGAACCGGGAATGCATTCATCTCAAAATGAGCAAGACAATAGGATGTATGCAAAATTTGCAAAGATACCTTTATTTGAACCAGCAACTAGCCAAGAAGCTAAAGATATGATAAAAGAAGCGTTTGAAGTTAGTGAAAAATATGATACACCAGTTTTATATAGAGTTACAACAAGACTTTGTCATTCAAAAGGTTTAGTAGAATGTTATGATAGAGAAGAAGTTGAAATTAAAGAGTATACTAAAAATGCTAAAAAAATGGTAACTGTTCCAGCAAATGCTCAAATAAGAAGGGGCGTTGTTGAAGAAAGAATGGAAATTCTTAAAAAATTCTCAAATGAAACTGACTTAAACTATTATGAAATAAATGATACAAAAATAGGTGTTGTAGCTTCAGGTATGTGCTGTAATTTTGCTAAAGAAGTATTTGGAAAAAATGCATCATATATGAAGTTAGGATTTACAAATCCATTACCTTATGAAAAAATAAAAGAATTTGCAGATAAAGTTGATAAAATATATGTAATAGAAGAAAATGACCCATTTATAGAAGAACAAATAAAAGCATATGGAATAGATTGTATTGGAAAAGATGTAATGCCTCCATATGGAGAAATGACACCAGATGTTTTAAGAAAAGCTATATTTGGAAAAACAAATGATACTATAGAATACAAATCTGAATTAGTAACACCAAGACCACCAAGTTTCTGTGCAGGATGTCCACATAGAGGATTCTTCTATGAACTTGGAAAGAGAAAAAATTTAATAGTTGGTGGAGATATAGGATGTTATACTCTTGGATTTGCTCCTCCATATAATGGAATAGATTATGTTGTTTGTATGGGTTCTGCTTTTGGAACTGCACATGGAGCTCAAAAAGTCCTTAATATGAAGGAAGGAAACGAAAAAAGATTAGTAGGTGTACTTGGAGATTCAACTTTCTTCCATACAGGAATAAATGGTCTTTTAGATGTAGTTTACAATAGAGGAAATTCTATATCAGTTATATTAGACAATAGAATAACTGGAATGACAGGTCATCAAGAAAATCCAGGTTCAGGATATACTTTACAAGGTGCCAAAACTAAAGATGTTGACATAGAAGGATTAGTTAAAGCTTGCGGAATAGAACATGTAAGAGTTATAGACCCTAACAATTTAAAAGAAGTAAATGAAGCATTAGATTGGGCTTTAGCTATAGAAGATGAACCATCAGTAATAATTACAAGATGGCCATGTGTACTTAAAAAATTCTCTAAAGAAGATATAGAAGAATTTAATAACCCATTTAAGACTAAGTGTAAGGTTGACCATGATAAATGTATTGGATGTAAATTATGTTTGAAAACTGGATGTCCAGCCCTATCATTTGATAAAGAAAATAAATTATCAAATATAGATAGAAATCAGTGTGTAGGATGTGGAGTATGTTCACAAGTTTGTCCAAAACAAGCAATAGTTAAGGAGGAAAAATAATATGACTAAGAGTATACTTTTGGTAGGTGTAGGAGGTCAAGGAACTATACTTGCTAGTAAATTATTAACTATGGGATTGATGGAAGCTGGATACGATGTAAAAATGAGTGAAATACATGGAATGAGTCAAAGAGGAGGTTCAGTTTCCTCACAAGTTAGATATGGAGATTGTGTATATTCTCCAGTTATAGAAATTGGTGGAGCAGATATATTAGTATCTTTTGAAAAAATGGAAGCTTTAAGATGGTTCAATTATCTAAAGCCAGAAGGAAAAGCTTTAGTAAACGACTATAGAATAGATTCTATGACTGTTTTAATCGGAGGAGCTGAATATCTAGAAAGTGATATAGATGCAGAGTTAAATAGATTAAATGCAAAAGTTATAAATGCAGCTGATAAAGCTGAAGAACTAGGAAATTCAAAAATAATGAACGTTATTTTATTAGGATGTCTAGTTAAATCTATGGAGTTAGAGTCTATTGATTGGGAAAAAATTATAAGTGAAAATGTTAAACCAAAATTTATTGAATTAAACATAAAAGCTTTCCATGAAGGTATGGAAATGGTTAGCAAATAGTTTATAATAGATATAGATAAACTATAGAAATTAAGGTGAAAGGAAGAAAATTATGACTTACAGAATATTAGCCATAAATCCAGGTTCTACTTCTACAAAAATAGCAGTATACGATGGAGAAGAACAAATTCTTGTGAAGACAATAGACCATCCAGCTGAAGAGATTGCAAAATATAATACAATACAAGACCAATTTGAAATGCGTAAAGAAGCTGTTTTGAATATTCTTGAAGAAAATAATATAGATTTAAAATCTCTTAGTGCAATAGTAGGAAGAGGTGGAGTTTTACCACCAGTAAAATCAGGAGCATATTTAGTAAATGAAGAAATGATTGATGTACTTAGACATAGACCAGTGCTTGAACATGCTTCTAACTTAGGAGCTGTTGTGGCACATGCAATATCAGAGCCACTTGGAATAAACTCATATATTTATGATTCTGTTGCAGTAGATGAGCTTATAGATGTAGCAAGAGTATCTGGACTTTGTGGAATGGATAGAGCAAGTACAGGGCATGCATTAAATACTAGAGCAATGGCTTTAAAATATGCTAAAGATAATGGGAAAGATTATAAGAGTTTAAACTTAATAGTAGCTCATATTGGTGGAGGAGTAAGTATTTATCTTCATGAAAATGGAAGAATGGTTGATATGTTATCTGATGATGAAGGGCCATTTTCTCCAGAAAGGTCAGGAAGAGTACCTGCTACAAAATTAGTGGCAGCTTGCTATTCAGGCAAATACTCAGAAAGAGAAATGACTAAAAAGATAAGAGGTAAAGGTGGTATAGTTTCATATCTAAATACTGTAGATGCTAGAGAAGTTGAAAAAATGATAGCAGAAGGAAATAAAGAAGCAAAAATTATTTATGAAGCAATGGCTTATCAATTAGCAAAAGGCATTGGAGAATTAGCAACTGTAGTAGATGGAAAAGTAGATGCTATAATTATAACAGGTGGAATTGCATATTCTGAAATGTTTACTTCAATGGTTAAAAAGAAGGTTGAATTTATAGCACCAGTAGAAATTATAGCAGGAGAAAATGAGCTAGAGTCACTTGCTTTTGGGACTTTAAGAGTATTAAATGGAGAAGAAGAAGCTAGAATTTATAGTGAAAATTAATAAGAACAACTAAAAATGTTTATATATTAAAAAGTGGTATATCCATTTTTATACACGAAAGCTTAGAACATAGGTAAAAGTGTATAAAATCTGGATTGCCACTTTTTTTGTGATTGAAATTTTATATTAAATTAATGAAGAGTTATGTAAAATTTTGTATTTATATATATATTTTATTGGTATTTATTGTTATTATTATTATGAGGAGTGATTTTTGATGGGAAAAATAAATTTAAAAAGTATGATAAGATTATTTTCAGGTTTCTTTATATTTGCAATTTCTTCTGTATTGATGATTAATGCACATGTTGGGCTTATGCCTTGGGATGTGCTTCATCAAGGTTTATCTATAAAATTAGGTATAACTATAGGTCAGGCATCTATAATGGTTGGAGTTATAATCGTTATATTGGATGCAGTTTTTGGTGAAAATATAGGATGGGGTACATTACTGAACATGACATTTATAGGAATATTTATTGATTTAGTAATATTTTCTGAAGTAATACCTCATGCAAGTAACACTTATGTAGGTGTCTTTATGGTTGTTATAGGAATTATCTTAGCAGCTATAGCAAGTTTTTTATATTTAGGTGTTTGCCTGGGAAGTGGACCAAGAGATGGTCTTATGATTGCACTTCAGAAGAAAACTAATAAATCAGTACGCCTTGTTAGAACAATTCTTGAAATACTAGCATTAGTTGTTGGTTGGTTATTAGGAGGTTCTGTAGGTATTGGTACGCTTGTAAGTGCATTAGGATTAGGATATGTACTACAAATAGTATTTAGGATGTTTAACTTTGATACAAAGTCACTTAAGCATAGATTTATTATAGATGATATAAAAGATTGGAAAGAGAAGAAAAGCGATGAACATAAATGTAAATCAAGTGTTGCAATAAAAAATGAGCAAAATTAAGTATACTAAAATATATTTATATTTTATCTAATTTATGTAAAGGTAAGGAGATTTGGAAATGGAATTATGGGATTTATATAATACTGATGGAATTAAAACAGGAAAGGTTATAGAAAGAGGTAATTCTATTGAAGAAGGCTATTATCATTTAGCAGTTGAAGTATGGATTTTAAATAGTAACTCTCAAATTTTAATTCAGAAAAGGTCTAAAAGTAAAAAGACATTGCCAAATATGTGGGGAATGACAACTGGATGTATTGTTTCTGGAGAAGAGAGTTTGGAAGGAGCAATTCGTGAAGCAAAGGAAGAAATAGGGATAGATATATCAAAAGATGAAATGAAGGTTTTTAGAAGTATGATTCATGATGATACACTTTGGGATGTATATTTTGTTAAGAAAGAGTATGATATATCAAAAGCTATTTTGCAAGAAGATGAAGTAAGTGATATAAAATGGGTAAGTACAGATAAAATAAGACAATTGATAAAGGATGGTTTGTTTTTTGAATATCCAGAAATATATGAATTACTATATGATATAGATAATAATAATTTAAACTTATGATGTGGAGCAGATTTTAGTATAAATATGATTGTATAGAATTATCTTCTCTAGATTTTAATATTGTTTTATGAAGAATTAATAAGTTATTTTTAAAGTTTTTCTGATTATTTTTTAGAATTAGAATAAAAAAGAGTAGCATTGTAAAGTCATAAAGATTTGGGGAGGATTTAAACTGTGGAAGATAACAAAGAATTGGCACGTGATGGTTCAAAATATAAAATTGTTTCTATATCTGTTGTAGTAATTATTTTAATTACATTCTGGTACATGTTAAATATGGTTCTTTTAACATTTATAATGACCTTTATTTTCTATAATTTACTTGTAGCCATAAGAAAGCGAATTAATAAAATTTCTTCTAGAATTATTCCTGATTCGCTGATAATTGTAGTGTTATACTTACTATTTGCTGTATTATTGGTATTGATTAGTTATGCAGTTGTACCAATAATTATAGTACAACTTACGGAGCTAAGTAGGATTTTTAGTGATTTTGATGTAAATCAATTTGCTCAATCTCTAGGACCAAAACTTTATCCTCTTGTTTCAAAGTTAGATTTTAATAAATATGTCTCACAGGCGGGGCTACTTATAGCATCAACAGCGACAAAGGTTGGAAGCTTTGGAGTAAACATATTATTAGGTTTCTTATTGAGTTTACTTCTTTTACTTGAAAAAAATGATATTAAAAAATTTGGAAATAAACTTGCAGATAGTAAGATTTCCTTCATTTATAATTCCCTTGTGTTTTTTGGAAAGAGTTTTGTGAAAAACTTTGGTGAAGTAATGAAAGTACAAGTTATGATTGCGTTTATAAACTCTGTTGTTTCTATGATTTTTTTAGGTTTCATGGGATTTCCTCAAATATGGGCTTTAGGATTTATGATTTTTGTATTAGGTCTTATTCCAGTGGCAGGTGTTATAGTATCGTTAATTCCATTAACTGTAATAGCTTTTAATATAGGTGGAATAACGAAAGTACTTGGAGTTTTGGCAATGATTTGCATAGTACATGCAGTAGAAACATACATATTGAATCCTAAATTGATGTCAAATAGAACAAAACTTCCAGTTTGTTTTGTGTTTATTATTTTACTTGTAGGAGAGCATTATCTAGGTGTATGGGGATTATTAATTGGAGTTCCAATATTCATGTTCCTTATGGATATTTTGGGTGTTAAATTTACTTCTAGATAATATTTTACAGCAATAATTTATTTGTGCATGTGACTTATGATTTGTTTAAAAAAGAACCTATGAATAGACGTCATTAATAAAAGAAGTCTATTTTATAGGTTCCATTTGGATTTCTATAAATACTATATAATTAAATAACAAGAAATTTATTTCATTTCAAAAGTTTCACAACTTGCATTTCCTGAATTTATATGAACTTTTTCAGCTTTACAAAGTTCATTTTTATTGTATTTACATTTTACAGCTTCACAATGAATATTGTCTGTATCAACTTGATTAGTATCATTAGAACGACTAGTTATTCCAGAAGTATATTTGTCTTCAAAAGAAGCACAATAAGTATTTCCTGTAGTAGTTGCTTGCATTCCATCTACTTTTATGCTACCAGCATAACAGTATCCACTAGTATTATAAGCACAATTAGTAGCGTCACAATTTAAATTATTATTTTTCATAAATAACCTCCTAAGTTTTATTTACACTTATTATGTGAAGTTATTTAAATTTTATACACCTATTTACAATTACATTTATCACATTTAACAACTACATCTTTTGAAGTTTCTCTTCCTAAATTTCTATTGATATGATATACATCTATATTTTCAGTTGAACCACATATAGAACATTTAAAATTGTTTTCTAGTAAAATTCTTTCTCTAAATAATTTCCAGTACATAGAATTGATGTAATCATTGTAATTCACCTTGAGGCATGTTTCAAGAAAATTTATGTATAGATTATCTAAATCTCCTGTATCTAACTCTGTATACTCTGGTTCAAAATATTCACAACACCCTCTAAAATCAGGCTTGGTATCAGAAATAACACATCTAATATCATATCTATAGTCTAGGCTAGGCCCCTTGAATAAAAGATGTGTGCAAAAAGAGCAAGATGTCTCTGGTAGATTTTTTTCAAGTTCATGTAATTTATTATTCATAAGTATTCCTCCAAAAAAATTTATTTTAAGTATATAAATGTGTAGATTATTTTAAAACTTTTATTTATTTATATTAGAAATACAGGATAAATATTCCAATAAAGAGTAAATACTTATTTATTTATGAATTGAATAAAAAGAGACAATCTCTAGCTTGAGACAGTCTCTTTTTATGATTTTTATATTAAAAGTTTAATCTAAGTGTAACTTTAGTTGATTTTAGTCAGCTAGTTTAACATCTGCCTTGTTTTTTAACTTTCTACCATAATAGACGGTTAAAACAGCATATAATACAGTAAAGATAGCAGCTAAAATATAGGATATATTTATACTTAAGTTAAATCCAATTTGAGCATTGAATATATAGCTAAATATGATAAAAGAATAAAACATACCTGGAATTAAGCTTATAATATAATTTTTTTCTTTTATTATAAGGTAGACTGTAATCATAGCAAATGCAAATATAGCGATGGTTTGATTACTCCATGAGAAGTATCTCCATAATATATTAAATCCAGAAGAACTAAGTTTTGCAAATATCAGAATTACTATGACAGGAATAAATATGCATATTGATAGTATAACGCGATGTTTCTTTTCCTTTTGGTCATAATGAAAATAATCAGCAAGCATTAATCTTAGAGATCTTAAAGCTGTATCTCCAGAAGTTATTGGTAAAACGATAACACCTATTATTGCGATGATTCCACCAATAGAACCAAGTAAATCTCTTGCAACTAAGCCTATTACATCAGGAGAGCCTATCAATTCCTTAGGTATACCTTTATTGTAAATACCCATAGCAGCTGCAGCCCAAATCATTGCAATTAAACCTTCTAAAATCATCATGTTATAAAAAGTAGTTTTTCCTTCTTTTTCATTTGAAACTGATCTTGCTATAAGAGTGGCTTGAGTTGAGTGGAATCCAGAAACTATACCACAAGCAACTGTAACGAAGAATGTAGGGATAAGAGGAATTCCATCAGGATGAATACCTTTCCAATTCGCAAGACTTAAATTAGCTAAATCATAACCTTGTGTAAATATTCCGATTCCAACACCAGCAGCAGATAAAAGTAGGATTGCTCCAAATATTGGATATACCTTTCCTATAATTTTATCAATTGGGAATAGTGTTGCACATAAGTAATATACAAAAATAATTCCGTAAACTATCCATACAACTGGATTATTTATAGTTGACTTCATGTTTAAGATTTGTGTAACAACCAAATCTCCAGGTGTGTAAATAAAAACTGCACCAACTAAAAGCATTAATAGGCAAAGGAATATATTATAGACTTGAAAGACTTTGTTACCTAAAAATCTACTGATAAGTGAAGGCATCTGCGCTCCTTTTTCTCTTATACTAATCATTCCACTCATATAGTCATGTAAAGCTCCTCCAAATACACAACCAATAGGGATTAGTATAAATGCTATTGGACCAAATAATATACCTTGGATAGGTCCTAGAATCGGTCCTGTACCAGCTATATTAAGCAATTCAATGAGACTATTCTTCCATTTTTTCATTGGAACGTAGTCTACACCATCACTCTGAGCAAGAGCAGGTGTTTTTCTGTCATCTGGGCTAAATACTTTTTCACAATAAGCACCATATAAAGCACCTCCTATTAGTAATATAGCCAATCCAATTAAGAACGTTGTCATAATATCACCCCATTTATAAAATTTTTTGGATTCTGTATACGTATTGAAATAACCTACCAATTCTATAAAATACTAAAAGTAATATAATTTCAGAAATTAATACATACACATAATCATGTACTTAGTATACATGTGTTTGATAAAATTTTCAATATTATAGCAATAAAGAATATAAACAAAATTCTGATAATATTTTACAAAAAAATTAAAAAACATAAAAAATAGTTTAAATAGGTAAGTAAAAAAGATAAATCAATTGATAATGTAAATGTCTATATCTTAACAATATTAAGAGGTCTAAAATTCTTGAAGAAAGAATAGTCAAGTGATATAATGAGTTTACAGGTGTATATACACTAGTACATATAGAAAGCGGTGCGATTATGGATAAAGATTTAACATATCAAATCAAAGAGCTAAAGAAAGAAAAAAATGCAATAATACTTGCCCATTTTTATCAACCACCAGAAATACAAGAATTAGCAGATGCAGTTGGTGACTCATATTACTTAAGTGAAATTGCTAGAGATTGTAAAGAAGATGTGGTTGTATTTTGTGGGGTAAGATTTATGGGAGAAAGTGCTAAGATATTATCACCTGAGAAAACTGTATTAATGCCAGTAAGTAACGCTGGATGTGCTATGGCAGATATGGTAGATGAAGAAGGCGTGATAAAACTAAAACAACAGTATCCAAATGCTTTGGTTGTATGTTATATAAACTCTACAGCTAAAGTCAAGGCACATTGTGATGTTTCCGTTACATCGTCCAGTGCAATTAAAATATTAGAAAACATAGATAATAAAGAAATTATATTCCTTCCAGATAAAAACCTAGGAGGATATATTGCAGAGAAATTTCCAGATAAAGACTTTATATTTTGGGACGGATATTGTAAATACCACAACAATATAAAGGCTGAAGAAATAATTGAATTAAAAGATAAGTATAAAGATGCAGAAGTATTGGTACATCCAGAATGTAAAAAGGAAATAAGAGATTTAGGAGATTATGTAGGAAGTACATCAGGAATAATAAAATATGCTACTAATAGTGAAAATAAGAATTTTATAATAGCAACTGAAGAAGGAATATTACATGAATTAAAGAAAAAGAATCCTAATAAAAACTTTTATATCCCTGGAGGAAGAATACTATGTACGGATATGAAAAAGACAACATTAGAAAATTTATACAGTACACTTAAAAATATGGAAAATGAAGTTACTGTAGAAGATGAAATTATGGAAAAAGCTTTAAATTCACTGCTTAATATGCACAGATTAGCAGAAGGATAGAGGGATAGACTTATGAATTTAGAACAAGATGTTTTAATAGTTGGAAGTGGTATTTCAGGATTATATTGTGCATTAAATTTAGAAAAAAATTTAAATGTATTAGTAGTATCAAAATCTACAATTGAAAACAATAATACATATCTTGCACAAGGGGGAATTTCAACTGCTAGAAATATTGATGATATAGAGTCTTTTGTGGAAGATACAATGAAGGCTGGACAGTATAAAAATAGAGTTGAAGCAGTACAAGTTCTTGCAGATGAATCTATTGAAAATGTAGGACAAATAGTAGATTATGGCATGCCTTTAGATAGAGAAAATGGAGAGATAGATTACACAAGAGAAGGAGCTCATAGTGTAAATAGAATAGTTCATAGTAAAGATAATACTGGAGAGGTTGTTTTTAAGACTTTATTAAAGGAAGCTAAAACTAGAGAAAATATAACTCTTATAGAAGATGCATATCTTTTAGATATATTAAAAGATGGTAATAAGTGTATTGGAGCTAGACTTTTTAAGTCTCAAAAAGAGATTCATGTTTTTTCAAAAGTGGTAGTTTTAGCAACAGGTGGAATAGGTGGGCTTTTTAAAAACTCTACTAACCAAAGACACCTTACAGGTGATGGAATCGCTATAGCTTTAAGAAATGATATAAAAATAGAGAACTTAGAGTATATTCAAATACATCCAACAGCTTTCTATGAAGAGAATAGTGAAGGTAGGAGAATGCTTATATCTGAATCACTAAGAGGAGAGGGAGCTAAACTTTTAAATAAAAATAAGGAAAGATTTGTCGATGAACTTCTTCCTAGAGATGTAGTTTCAAAAGCTATTTTTGAACAAATGGAAAAAGACAATTCACCTTATGTATATTTAGATGCAACACATTTAGGTAGTGAATACTTAATTAATAGATTTTCTTTTATTTACAATGAATGTCTAGCTAGAGGAACAGATATAACTAAAGAATACATAAAAGTATCACCTGCACAGCATTACTTTATGGGCGGAATACATGTCGATTTGGACTCAAAAACATCTATGGAAAATTTATATGCAGTTGGTGAAATTAGTTGTACAGGCGTTCATGGAGCAAATAGACTGGCAAGTAACTCTTTACTTGAAGGACTTGTATTTTCAAAGAGAGCAGCCAAAAATATAAACTCAGTTATGGACAATATAAAAGTTAAATTTATAGATATACCAGATATGGACATAGATATAGAAAAGATAAAAAAAGAGAATAGAATATTAGTTATAAAAGAAATTGAAAGAACAAGTGAGGATTTTGGCGATGAATTATTTGATTATTGATAGAATGATACAGGATGCTTTAATAGAAGATGTGCCAAGTGAAGATATAACAACTAATTCTATTGTGGATGAAAATTCTAAATCTACTGTAGATTTAATTTGTAAGCAAGATGGTATAATAGCTGGTTTAGGTGTATTTAAGAGAGTGTTTGAGATTCTTGGAAGTGTAGATGTAGAGTTATATAAAAATGATGGTGATAAAGTAAAAAATCGCGAAAAGATAGCTGTATTAACTGGGAATACTAGAAATTTACTTGTAGGAGAACGTGTAGCATTAAATTATTTACAGAGAATGAGTGGTATAGCTACTACTACTAGTAAATATGTTGAAAAGCTTGAAGGTACAAATACAAAGTTGTTAGATAGTAGAAAAACGATACCTAATCTTAGAATATTAGATAAATATTCTGTCAAAGTAGGTGGAGGATGTAATCATAGATTTAATTTATCTGATGGAATATTGCTTAAAGACAACCATATTGGAGCTGCTGGTGGTGTTAAAAATGCAGTTGAACTAGCTAGAAAAAACACTTCCTTTGTCAGAAAAATAGAAGTAGAAGTGGAAACATTAGATATGGTAAAAGAAGCTCTAGAAGCAAAAGCAGATATAATAATGTTGGATAATATGAGCTTAGAAATGGCAAAACAAGCTGTAGATATTATAAATGGAAGAGCCATTGTAGAATTTTCTGGAAATGTGAATTTAGATACCATAGAATCTATAGGAAAAATTGGAGTGGATGTTGTTTCTGTAGGAGCACTTACACATTCTGTCAAAGCTCTCGATATAAGTATGAAAAATCTGAGAAATATATAAATTTGATATTGATATAAATTTAATTAAGATAGACTCCCTAAATTTACTTGATAAGTTTAAGGAGTCTATTTTTTATTTATTAAAATTAATAAGAATAGAAAAATGTTAATCAATAATTTAATAAATATAGATAAATACTATATATACTTTTAATGATATAGCTATTATCTATTTTACATATAAATATAGAAGAACTTATAATATAATTGTATATGTAAAAATTTGTATAAAATTTAGGAAAAAAATGGATGGAGGAATAAAAATGAAAGTAGCATATATCTTTAATAGTACTAATGTACATAAGATTTTAGACAAAATGATAATACCACAATTAGAACAAGGAACTCATGGAGTAGATGTTCTAGGGATGTTTTTCTTTATGGATAATACATTATTCTTATCGAAAGGAAATCCAATAGGAGAAAAACTAAGTGAATTACATAAAAAAACGGATATGATAATAATGGCTTGTGACCAATGTGCTATAGAGAGAGGTATAGAGAATAACTTGGTTGATGGGGCTACGATTGGATGCTTTCCAAACTTATATGCTTGTTTAGGTAGTGCAGGTGTAGACCAAGTCATAACATTATAAAACAGTTTGGTATACAATCCATGGGAAAACTTATTTTCTGTGGATTATTTTAAGTCAAGGATAAATTGTTTGAGTAGGGGATGAACAAATGTCTAAAGTTTTAGTTGAATTTATAAATACTTGACCATCTTGTGATGAGCATGGAGTGTTTATAAAAAAAATGTCAGAAAAATATACTGATAAATTGGAAGTGAAACTGTATCAGGCAGGTAAAGATTTTTCATATGTAAAAAAATATGGAATTATAACAAAAGGAACATTAATAATAAATCAGAAAAAGAAATATGACAGATTAAATAAAGATACAATTGAAAAGGCAATAGTAGAAGCTATAAATAATAGTTAAAAGTTTAAAAATTAGGAGTAGCAAAAATGAATATATTAGAAATTGTTTTAAATGGAGTTAAAGAGACGATAGTAGCTTCTATAGTTACATTGAATGGAGCATCAGGATGGCTTATGATAAGTTTCATATTGGCAGGTATACTCCACAATGTTTTAACTCCAAAAAGGTTTCAAAAACAACTTGGAAATAAGAAATTTTCTTCTTTGATTAAAAGTACTATATCAGGAATGTTTTTACCAATATGTAGTTGTGGGGTAATACCACTTGGTATAAGCATGTATTATTCAGGAGCATATTTAGGACCAGTACTTGCTTTTATGACATCAACTCCAATAATAAACCCAATAGCTGTAGTTCTTTGTCTAGGTCTTTTAGGACCTAAAGTTACAACTATTTATCTAATATCTGGTTTTTTAGTACCATTTTTAGTAGGATTTTTGGGAAACTGCTTTGGAAAAGAAGAATTATCTTTGCATAATGATTCAGATGAAGATGTAATAGAATTAGAAGAAGAAAAAAGAAGTTTTCTAGAAAATATGATTGATGGGCTTAAGTGGTCTTTTGGAGAGTTAGCTCTTACCATTAGTAAATATGTAGTAATGGGAATGCTTTTTGCAGGTTTTATAACAACAATTTTTCCAAATAGTATAATTCAAAAATATTTGGGGAATCCAGGTTTGCTATCACTTGGAAGTATAGCAATACTTGCATGTGTTATGTATGTATGTGCAGTAGGACATATTCCATTTATAGCAGCTCTTGTTGCAAGTGGAGCATCTCCTGGGATAGCGATAACATTTCTAATAGCTGGTGCAGCTACAAATTTACCAGAGCTTATAAGTATGTTTAAACTCATTGGAAAAAGGACTGTTATTATATATTCAGTAACTTTGACATTATCCTCAATAATAATTGGATACATAACAAATTTACTCTTAGTAAACAACAATTCAGTAAATTTAGATACAACAAATTCTTCAATACAGTTGGCAAATAAACTAATGTTAAATATACCAGATAGTTTTGAATATGTATGTACAATTTTAATTATTTTATTTGCATTTAAATCAATAATACCAAAGATGAAAGAGGTCATAGGGAATAATGCTTAAAAAGATAGTTATAATATCCTGTGTAGTAGTTGCATTAATAGTTTTATCAAAAATAGTGGATGATAACCTTAAAGAAGATGCCTCTATTCCAAATGTGAATAAAGAAACATTAGAGTATTTTAGAAAAAATTATAAAGAAGATATAATAACTTGTGCTGAAGAAGATTTAAATAATGATGGAGAAAAAGATTTAGTAGTTATATATAAAAAAGGTAATAATTCAAATGAAATGGTAGTGGTAGTTTCTGATAAAAACAGCCATTATATAACAAAACCAATACCAGCACCTATAGAGAATCAAACCATAACTTTTAAAAATATTGATGATAAACCACCAATAGAAGTAATAGTGTCAGGTTCTAAGAATGGTAATGTAGGGTATGCAATTTATAGGGTAGAAGGCAACAAGTTTGTTGATTTATTTGGAGAAGATATGGACAAATGTTGTTAAAAATAAAAATAATACACAAAGGTGGGAAATTTAGATGAGAGTATCTAAGAAGATTCAAGCATTAATCTTAGTTAGTGTAATGGGGGCATCTATACTAACAGGCTGTAGTAGTAAACCAAAAGAGAAAGAAGAAGCAAAAGCTGGAAAGGATGATTATACAATAACAGTAGGGTATTATAACTGTGACCATATGACTGCTGGACCAGTAGCAGAAGCAGCTGGAATATATAAGGATTTAGGTCTTAATGTAAAAACTGTCGGAAATGGTAAAGTTCCTGAAGCTATGGCAGCAGGAAAAATGGATGCTGGTTATATAGGGACAAAAGGTCTAGTGGGAGCTATACCTAAGGGTTCACCAATAACAATAGCAGCTAACAATCATACTGGAGGTTCTGAATACTTAATAGTTTCAAAAGATATAAAAGAACCTAAAGATTTAGTAGGTAAAAAAATTGCAACAGACATGAGTGATTTTTTATGGACAAGTGATTATGGGCCAGAAACAGGTCTACCAACTGACCCATCAAAATATGAAATTGTAAATATGGATTCAGACAAAGATAAATATTTAGCTCTTAAAACTGGAAAAATACAAGCTTTTACATCTTGCGACCCTTGGGGTTCTGTAGCTGAAAATGATGGTGCAGGAAAAATAATAGCATCTACTCAATATAAAGAAAAAGCTAATGGTAAAGAATATAACTGTTGTTCATTCTCATTAAACAAAAACTTTATAAAAGAACATCCAGATTTAGCAAAAAAATTGGTTTTGGCTCATACAAAAGCAATAGAATACATATATACAAATCCAGCTGAAGCTGCTAAGATATTTGCAAAATATTATAATGTAGAAGAAGAAGTTGCACTTAGAACTATTTATAAAAAGACAGTTGGAGAAGGTAGAACGCTTACTTGGAAAGTTACAGGAGAAGAATATAAAAATAATTTACAAATGTATAAAGATTTAAAAGCATTAGATGATATACCTAAATATGAAGATACAATTGATACGAGCTTATTGGATTCTTGTGGAGCAGATGATTTTGATAAATTTATAAAAGAAAAAGTTAATCCAGAGTTTCCTGAAGGTATGAGTTATGAAGATTGGAAAGCAAAGGTATTATAAATAAATGGAGAATATAAAAAATATAATAATACTTTTTATTATTATTTTGGGAAGTATATTTATAATATTTTTTAATTTTGAAGATAAAGAAGAAATAGAAGGCAAACTAAGAATAGGGGTATCTGATGATACCTCTGGTTTTGTAATAAATTATATGGTAAATAGGGACTACTTTGAAAATATAAAAGTAAGTGATATAATGGATACTTTTACAATTAATGATTGCTGAGCAAGTACAATGCAATGGGCTCTGAGTTCAGAGGAAATAGATATAGCAATCATATGTAAAGATGCAGCAAAACAGTATGTAAATGCAACTAGTGGATTTGAAATTGTTGGTACAGTAGTTCAAAATTCAGATATATTTTTATTAAGTAAGAGTAATCCCAAAAGAATTGGAATCATTCAAAATAGAAATTACCAATCAGAATTAGTGAAGAAATACTATGGAAATGTAGAAATATCTCCGTTATTAGGGACTGCATTAGCATATGGATTAGAAAGCAATCTAGTAGATGGTGTTGTAATGGACTGTATAAAATCAATCGGATTAGAAGGAATAAGAAAACCTACAACTGAATTAGGTGATTATGATACTTATGTATTAGTTGTAAGCAAAGAATTTAAAAAAAGTAAAGGATATAGTGATTTTATAAAACTTTACAATAAAAGTGTTGATGCTTTAAATAATGAAGCTACATTTAAAAAAGCACTGAAACAGTACAAGAATATAAGAAATATAGATATGGAGGAAATAAGAAATTGGAAATTAAAATTTCTAAAGATAAAATAGATAAATTAACTAAGAAAAAATCTGATAGTGGTATGGATATTTTATATAAGATAATACTCTTAGTCATTATATTTTCAGTTTGGCATTTTGCAGCGAAAGATATAGGAAGTTCTTTACTACTTCCAATGCCAGTAGATGTAATAAAAGGTTTCTTTTATTGCATAACAGATATAGAGACAGTTACTAATCTTTTTATAACATTACAGAGAGTACTTAAAGGTTTTATGTATGCACTATTGTTTGGACTTCCAATAGGATTTATCATGGGATTTTCTAAAACTTTTGAAAAAGTTTTATCTCCAGTAGTAGATTCTGTAAGACAGGTTCCTATAATGGCATGGGTGCCTCTTACTATAGTATGGTTTGGTATAGGAGATGGGCCAACAATATTTTTAATAGCTTTTTCAGGCGTTTTTCCTATAATCTTAAATACTATTCAAGGTGTAAGAGCAATATCAAAAGATTATTATAATGCGGCTAGAAGTATGGGAGCATCACCAATTGTGATATTTACAAACGTAATAGTACCAGCGTCTCTTCCTGATATATTAACTGGTTCGAGAATTGCTATAAGTACAGGATGGATGTCTGTTATCTGAGCTGAGTTTATAGCTACGAGTGCCGGTCTCGGTTACTCAATGGTACAAGCTCAAACGTTAATGCATACAGATGTATTAATTGGGCTTATGATATTTGCAGCTTTAATAGGATTTATAATAGATAGAGTATTAAAGTTTGTAAATAAAATCCTTTGTAGATGGAGGTTTGCAGATTAATGAAGTTAAGCGTAAGAGATATAAATAAAACATTTGTAAATAATAAAGTACATACAAAGGTTTTAGAAGATATAAGCATAGATATAGAAAATGGTCAATTTGTTTGCCTTTTAGGGCCATCAGGATGTGGAAAGACTACTTTACTTACTATAATAGGAGGATTTCAAAAATCAGAAAGTGGAGATGTTTTTATAAATGATAAAAAAGTTAAAAAACCAGGCATAGATAGAGCTTTTATATTCCAAAATTACGCTTTATTTCCTTGGAAAACTATAAGAGGAAATGTTCTATTTCCTATGAAACAGCAGAAAATACAAAAGGAAAAAAGAGAAGAAATGTTAGAAGAACTCTTGGTGATGTCAGACTTAAAAGGAAAAGAAAAGTTATTTCCTCATCAATTATCAGGCGGAATGAAACAAAGAGTAGCTATGATAAGAGCCTTAGCATGCAATCCAGAAGTATTGTTAATGGATGAACCACTGGGAGCTGTTGACTTTCAAATGAGACAAAACTTACAAGAAGAGTTAGAAAGGATATGGATAAAAAAGAAAATAACTGCATTAATGGTAACTCATGATGTTGACGAAGCTGTATATATGAGTGATAGAGTTATAGTAATGTCAAGGGATAAAGGTAGAGTTATTGATGATATAAATATAGATATTCCAAGACCTAGAGTTAGAGGAAGCAAAAAATATGAAGAATATAAGACTAGATTAACTGATACTTTATCGAAGTGTTATGAGGTTTAAAGAGGAGTAGATATGAGTCAAATAGAAAAATACAATAGTTTGGATAATGTACAACAAAAAATAAGACTATCCATTATGGATGTGATAATAGATAAAGGTTCTAGTGCTACACTTAAAGAAGTGACTGAATGTATAAGTAATAATTTGAAATTAGAAAAAGAATATATAGAAAATACACTACAATATTTTATTGAGAAAAATATAATAGTTGTTGATGGAGATAGTATAAATTTTATATATCCTGTATCAGCATTACCAACTAATCATAAAGTAACTTTGAGCGATGGTAGAAGTTTCAGTGCAATGTGTGCAATAGATGCTATAGGAACTTCTTGTACATTTAATCAAGATGTAAGAATAAATTCTATGTGTAGTGTTACAGGTAAAGAAATAGAAATATTTATAAAAAACGAAAAAATTGAATATGTGAATAATCCACATTTAAGAGTGCTTCATATAAATCTTGATAAATATTCAAATTGGGCGGCAAGTTGCTGAAATATAATGAATTTCTTCTGGACGAAGAATGATTTTGATGCTTGGACAAAAGAAGCAGGATTATCGGATGATGAAGATGTATATTGCTTAGATATTAATGAAGCAATAGTAGAATCATATAAAATATTTAAACTTAAACAAAAAGTATTATTATAAATATAGATGAAAAACTAAAAATAACCTTTAACTAAAAATTTTAGACCATACTATCACTAGATACTTTTAGTATCAAGTATGTATATTAAATAGAATTTAAAGCTAAAGAGTTATTTTTAGTTTTTTTTATATATCTAAATAGCTCTATTAAGTATATATTTATTTATAACCTTTGCAACTCCATTTTCATTGTTAGTATCTGTAACATAATCAGCAATTTCTTTTATACTGTTACGTGCATTTCCCATAGCTACACCAAGACCTGCATACTTTATCATATGTTGGTCATTTTCTTCATCACCAACAGCAATAGCTTTTTCTATAGGAATATCTAAATTAGTACACAATGTCTTAAGGGCAGTTCCTTTGTTAGTGGTCTTACCTAAAAACTCTAGGTAAAAAGGAGCAGACCTTACTATAGTATATTTATTGAATAAATTTTTAGGTAGTTGTTGTATAATTTCTTCTAATCTTTCTGGTTCATCAACTATCATAATTTTGCAGATTTTAATAGATTCATCAATTTTATCTTTTTGTATATATTTAACGTCTATATCATTTAATTTCGCTTCATGAAGTGTATATTTGCCAGGAATTTCGTTTGGTGTAATTAAATTTGTCATTGTATTTATGTGTATTTTGGTATTATATTTTTTACAAACGTTATTATATATAAAATCAAAGTCATCTAAAGTCATCTCTACATCATGTATAATTTTTTCACTTTTGACTTCTTGAATAATGGCTCCATTAAAACATATAACATAATCACCTTCATCCGTTAAGTTTAATTGATTTAGAAGTCCCTTGACACCAGGAAGAGGTCTGCCCGTTGTTATAACAACTTTGGCTCCAGCCTTTTTTGCTTCTTGAATAGATTCAAAGACTTCAGGAGTAATCCTTTTTTGCGTGTTTAATATTGTTCCATCAATATCTAATGCGATTAATTTGTACATATCAGCCTCCAGTAAATTATATACTCAATTTTCCTGTGAAAACGTTGACACAACTAGTGTTGAACAAAATTTCAGTGGAAAATATGATTAGTTTTGTATACTATTATACCAAGAGATAAGCAATTTAGAAAGTTTAATAATATTAATTTTTTGATAAAAATATCATCTATATAATACGTGTATTTAAAAAGCAGATTTTTAATTGTTTTGTAAGTATTAATTATAAAAATGCTATCGTTTGCATTTTAGTATAGATACTAAGCTTTTATATAAGAGGGTAGTTTTTATATGAATAAGAGGGTAGTTTTTATATGAATGTTTTTCTAATAATTTATGTAGTAGTCAGTTTTATACCACAAAATATTGTAATTATATGAATCATATGTTATTATTCAACATGATTACAATGTAAAGAATATTTAATATATATAATAATTTATAAGTTGGCATCAGATAGTATATAAAGATATGTATATCAAAGATATAAAAGTATGATATAAAGATATGAAATAAAGTTGTAAAGGAGTGCTTTAAATGAAGTTTTCACAATTTAAGTATGAAAGACCCAATTATGATAGTATAAAAAAAGAATTTTTGGAGTGCGTAGAAGATATAAAAAAATCCTGTAATTATGAAGAACAGCAAGAAAATATACATAAGATTAATTTATTGAGAAATAAAATAGAAACGTTGTCAAATATAGCATCAATAAGATACAGTATAGATACACTTAATAAATTCTATCAAGAGGAAAAAAATTACTGGGATGAATATCTGCCTTTGTATGAAGAATTAAATTCTTATTTTTATGATGCTGTAATAAATTCAAAGTTTAAATGTGATTTGATAAAAAAATTTGGGGAACAATTTTTCACAATAATAGACTATTCTCTAAAAAGTTTTTCTAAAGATATAATAAGTGAATTGCAAGAAGAAAATAAATTGTGTTCGGAGTATACTAAACTTTTAGCATCAGCACAAATAATGTTCGATGGAGAAGAAAGAAATTTATCTGGTATGGGAAAGTTTATGTATTCTAATTGTAGAAATACAAGAGAATTAGCCAACAAAGCGTATTATAATTTTTTTGAAGAAAACGAATCAAAATTTGATGACATATTTGATAAACTAGTCAAACTTAGAGATAAGATATCTAAAAAATTAGGCTTTGAAGATTTTGTAGAGCTTGGATATGTTAGAATGATGAGAAGTGACTATAGAGAAGATATGGTAGAAAACGTTAGAAAGCAAGTATTAAAATATGTTGTTCCAATGGCTAATGAGCTTTATGAAAAACAGGTTAAAAGACTTGGTTTAGAAAACTTAAGCTACATAGATGAAGACGTGGAATTTTTAACAGGAAATGCAAGTTTAAAAGGCGATTCAAAATACATAATTCAGAATGGGCAAAGGATGTATAGTGAGCTTTCAAAAGAAACAGATGAATTTTTTAATTTTATGCTAGAAAATGAACTTATGGATTTAGAAACAAAGAAAGGTAAAGGAGCTGGAGGCTATTGTACCTACATACCAGATTACAAGTCGCCATTCATTTTTTCTAACTTTAATCAAACTTCTGATGACATAGATGTATTAACACATGAAGCAGGACATGCGTTCCAGTTATACATGTCTAGATGGATTGATATGCCAGAGATTAATTTTCCCACACTTGACAGTTGTGAAATTCATTCAATGAGTATGGAATTTATAACATGGCCATGGATGAATCTGTTTTTTAAAGAAGATACAGATAAATATAAATTTACTCACTTGTCAACAGCAGTCAAATTTATACCTTATGGAATAATTGTTGATGAATTTCAGCATTATGTTTATAAAAATCCTAATGAGGATAAGGCAAAAAGAAAAGAAAAATGGAGATATTTAGAGAAAAAATATTTACCTCATAGAAACTATGATAATAATTCTTTTTTAGAGCGAGGTTGTTGGTGGTTTAAGCAAGGTCATATATTTAAAAATCCGTTTTATTACATAGACTATGTACTAGCTCAAGTTTGTGCATTACAATTTTGGAAAAAAATGATTCAAGATAGAGATGCAGGATGGCAAGATTATATAAATATTTGTAAAGTTGGAGGAACAAAATCATTTTTAGGTATTGTAAGTATGGGAAATTTATATTCACCATTTGATAATAACTGTATTAAGTCTATCATGGGTAATGTTAAATCTTGGTTTGATGAAATAAATGATAGCAAATTATAAAAAATTATGAGAATTTCAGTGGGTAAAAGTAAAAAATTAAAAAATATGTAAAAATCAAAGATTTGCTGTGAAAATAGTTATATTTTTAATCAGTTTGAGAAAGTAAACCAAAAAAGGTTTGTACTTAAAAAAAAAAGAAAATACAGGAAATATGTAATATCAACACTTGGAAAAAAAAGTAAAAATGTATACAAAATACATATAAAAAAACTATTGCAAATTTTATAGAATGTTTATATACTTAAGTCAACAGAGATAGAAAAAAGCTATTTATAGAAAACAAAGGATAAATTGCTTAATTTTCAATTTTCTGATAACTTAATAATCCGGATGAAGAGTATGGGAGACTGCTTTATAAAAAAGCGACCGAAGGGACAAATTTAATCCTATTTACCCAAAAGATTAGATGAAATTCTCAGGTAAAAATGACTGTACTTGGACGGGGCTCTGAAAATGATTTTAACAGGGAAGACAAATTGGGAGATTTGTTTTTCCTGTTTTTTATTTATCAAGTAATAAATAAAAGATTGAAAGAGAGTAAAAAAATGATAATAATTACAAATAATCCGAAAGTAAGAGAAGAAGTTCAAGAAAGAGAAGTTTTGTTTAAAGACACAACTTATATTGGTATCTTAGAAGCAAGTAGAGATTTGATACATGAAGGATATGAACTTTTATCTCATCCACTCTATGGGAGTGTAAAACCAAATGAAACACCTTATAGAACTGTTATACTAAAGAGAGGAAATCGTTTGGATATAAACTCTTTAACCTTAATTGAAGAAGCAATCATCACTGCAAGTAAATTTCAGAATAATAAAAAGACTCCAAAATGGACAGAAAGTGTTCAAGACGACTTTAGGGTAATTGATTATGATATATTTTATAATACAATACAAAGAATGCAGTATGAATAAAAAAAAATGTTAAAAAATTATTAAAGCAGCCTAAATATTAAATCTAATTTAATATTAAATAAAATGAGAAATCTAATTGGGGAGGATAAGTCAAAATGGAAAATGTGTATGACTTAGTAATAATTGGTTCAGGACCAGCAGGGCTTGCAGCAGGGCTTTATGGGGCAAGAGCAAAGTTGAATACTCTAATCCTAGAAAAAGACAAAACTGGTGGGCAAATTGTAATAACACATGAAATTGCAAATTATCCAGGGTCAGTTCCAAATGCAACAGGACCAAGTCTAATAGCTAGAATGGTTGAACAATGTAAAGAGTTTGGAGCAGAAATTCTAAGAGATAACATTGTAGATACTGAGCTAGATGGAGATATAAAAGTTTTAAAAGGTCAAAAAGCAGAATATAGAGCTAAAGCAGTAATAATAGGAACAGGAGCAACTCCAAGAAAAATTGGTTGCCCAGGGGAAAAAGAACTTACTGGTAAAGGTGTTTCATATTGTGCAACTTGTGATGCAGACTTCTTTGAAGATTTTGAAGTATTTGTTGTAGGTGGAGGAGATAGTGCATTAGAGGAAGCAATGTATTTAACTAAATTTGCTAGAAAAGTAACAATTGTACATAGAAGACAAGGATTTAGATGTGCTAAGAGTGTTGAAGAAAAAGCAAAAGCTAATCCAAAGATAGAGTTCTTATTAGATACAGTAATAGAAGAAATCAAAGGTGATGGAATACTGGAGTCAGTTGTATTTAAAAATAAGATTACTGGAGAAACTCATGAATACTTTGCAGATGAAGAAGATGGAACAATGGGAGTATTTGTTTTCGTTGGATTAGATGCTCAAACTGATTTATTCAAAGGTAAAGTTGATATGGATGAAAAAGGTTATATAATAACTGATGAAGACATGAAAACTAACATACCAGGTGTATTTGCAGCAGGAGATTGTAGATCTAAAACTCTAAGACAGGTTGTAACTGCAACTAACGATGGAGCAATTGCATCTATAGTAGCTGAGAAATATATTGATGAAAAGTTTGGAAACTAAAAATCTGTAAATTAAATTTAATGAATAATATTTAAAATAAAATAAAAATTTCAAGGGGGAAAAATAAAATGTTAGATTTAGATAAGGCTACATTTGAAGAAGAAGTTTTAAACGCAGAAGGTTTTGTATTTGTTGATTTCTGGAGTGAAGGTTGTGAACCTTGTAAAGCATTAATGCCAGATGTTCATAAACTAGCTGAAACTTATGGGGATAAAATAAAATTCTGTAAGATGGATACAACAAAAGCTAGAAGATTAGCTATAAAACAAAAAGTATTAGGTCTTCCAACTATGGCTATATACAAAGATGGGGAAAAAGTAGACGAAGTTACTAAAGATGATGCTACAGTTCCTAATATAGAAGACATGATTAAAAAATATCTTTAAGATATTGCCAAAATATTAACAACAAAATAAAAATATATTTTAGTCTAAAGATAAAATAAAAAAAGGTTTTTTATATCTATGTTTGTTAAAAAAATAATTTTAAATAAAATAATTTTTTTACAGTAAATATTTTTTAATAGTATAACAAATAGTTAAGACATAAAAATACTATACTATAAAAATATCTTTAAGATTTAAGATAAGTTATAAAATGATATAATTTTGAGAAAAACTCAAATGCATATACACAAATTAAATAACAGGAGGTGCAAGTATGCGTCTTGAATTAGGGAAAATCTTTATAAAAGATATTCAATTTGGTGATGTAACAGAAGTAAAAGATGGAGTATTATTCATCAATAAGCAAGAGATGCTACAAGAGATTGGTGGAGATGAGCATATAAAATCTATAGATATAGAATTAGCTCGTCCAGGTGAAAGCGTAAGAATAACACCTGTAAAAGATGTTATTGAGCCAAGAGTAAAAGTTGAAGGTAATGGGGGAATATTCCCAGGTATAATGTCTAAAGTTGACACTGTAGGAGAAGGAAAAACTCATGCTTTAAAAGGTGTAGCTGTTGTAACTACTGGAAAAATAGTAGGTTTCCAAGAAGGTATAGTAGACATGACTGGAGAAGGAGCTAAATACACTCCATTTTCTAAATTAAATAATGTTGTAGTAATAGCTGAACCTATTGATGGTTTAAAACAATACGCTCATGAAAAAGCTGTTAGAATGATAGGATTTAAAGCAGCAATGTATTTAGGAGAAGCAGCAAGAAATCTTACTCCAGATGAAGTTTCAGTATATGAAACTAAACCTCTTCTTGAGTCAATAAAAGAATATCCAGAACTTCCAAAAGTAGGATATGTTTACATGCTTCAAACTCAAGGATTATTACATGATACTTATGTATATGGAGTGGATGCAAAACAAATAGTACCAACTTTATTATATCCAACAGAATTAATGGACGGAGCAATTGTAAGTGGTAACTGTGTTTCTGCATGTGACAAAAACCCAAGTTATGTTCATATAAACAATGGAGTTGTTGAAGACTTATATGCAAGACATGGTAAAGATATAAACTTTGTAGGTGTAATTATAACTAATGAAAATGTTTACCTAGCAGACAAAGAAAGATCTTCAAACTGGACTTCTAAATTATGTAAGTACTTAGGATTAGATGCAGTTATAGTTTCACAAGAAGGTTTTGGAAATCCAGATACTGACCTTATAATGAACTGTAAGAAGATAGAAATGCAAGGTGTAAAAACTGTTATAGTTACAGATGAATATGCTGGACGTGATGGAGGTTCTCAATCACTTGCAGATGCAGATGAAAGAGCTGATGCTGTTGTAACAGGTGGAAATGCTAACCAAGTTGTAGTACTTCCTAAATTAGATAAAGTAATTGGTCATTTAGAAGTAGTAGATGTAATAGCTGGTGGTTCTGATGGAAGCTTAAAGGCTGATGGAACTATTGAAGTTGAAATACAAGCTATAACAGGTGCAACTAATGAAACAGGATTTGGTCATTTAACTGCTAAAGGATATTAAGAAGTATCTTATTAAACGATTGAGTAATGTTAATTAAACATATTATAGATAAATTATAATAAATGTTATAGATATAAAAAAATATATTACAAATATAATAAGGAGGATTATTATGAGTTTACTTAGTAATAAAAAGGTTCTTATAATAGGTGACCGTGATGGTATACCAGGACCTGCGATAGAAGAATGTGTAAAAACAGTAGAAGGAGCAGAGGTTGTTTTCTCATCTACAGAATGCTTTGTCTGAACTGCTGCTGGGGCTATGGACTTAGAAAATCAAAACAGAGTTAAAGAAGCTGCTGATAAATTCGGAGCTGAAAATGTTGTGATTTTACTAGGTGCTGCTGAAGCCGAAGCTGCAGGTCTTGCAGCCGAAACAGTAACTGCTGGGGATCCAACTTTCGCTGGACCACTTGCTGGAGTTGCTTTAGGATTAAGCGTTTACCATGTTGTAGAGGAACCAATGAAAGCTTTATTTGATGAAACTGTATATGAAGATCAAATAAGTATGATGGAAATGGTTTTAGAAGTTGAAGAAATAGAAGAAGAAATGTCTGGTATAAGAGAAGAATTTTGTAAATTTTAATGCCTAAAAGCAAAAGGGGTGAAACTAAGAGATGGGAAAACTAAAAGCGGTACATTATATTAATCAGTTCTTTGCTGGTATAGGTGGAGAAGAAAAAGCTGATACTAAGCCACATGTGGCAGAAACTTTACCTCCAATAAGTTTACAACTTGATAAATTATTAGGTGAAGATATTGAAATAGTTGGAACAGTAGTATGTGGAGATAGCTACTTCAATGAAAATATAGACAGTGCAAGTGAAGAAGTTTTAGGAATGATAAAAGGTTTTGAACCACAACTTTTCATAGCTGGTCCTGCATTTAATGCTGGTAGATATGGAGTTGCTGCTGGAACAATAACTAAAGTTGTAAAAGATGCTTTAAATATACCAGCCCTAACAGGTATGTATATTGAAAATCCAGGTGCAGATATGTTCAAAAAAGATGTTTATGTAGTAGAAACTTCTGATTCTGCAGCAGGTATGAGAAAAGCACTTCCTAAAATAGCAAAACTTGCAGTAAAACTTGCTAATGGAGAAGAAATTGGAACTCCTAAAGATGAAGGATACATAGCTAGAGGAATAAGAGTTAACTACTTCCATGAAGACAGAGGTTCTAAGAGAGCTGTTGACATGTTAGTTAAGAAAATAAAAGGTGAACCATTTGAAACTGAATACCCAATGCCAAACTTTGATAGAGTTGACCCAAGCAACGCTGTAAAAGATTTATCAAAATGCAAAATAGCTTTAGTTACTTCTGGTGGTATAGTTCCAAAAGGAAATCCAGATAGAATAGAGTCTTCTTCAGCTTCTAAATATGGAACTTATTCTATAGCAGGAGTTATGGACTTAACAGAAGAGACTTATGAAACTGCACATGGTGGATATGACCCAGTGTATGCAAATTTAGATGCAGATAGAGTATTACCTGTTGATGTTCTTAGAGATTTAGAAAAAGAAGGTGTAATTGGAAAATTACATGAAACTTTCTATACAACTGTAGGTAACGGTACATCTGTTGCAAACTCTAAAAAATATGCTTCTGAAATTGGAGCAGCATTAGTGGCTGATGGTGTAGATGCAGTAATATTAACTTCTACATGAGGTACTTGTACTCGTTGCGGTGCAACGATGGTAAAAGAAATAGAAAAAACTGGACTTCCAGTAGTTCATATGTGTACAGTAGTACCTATTTCATTAACAGTAGGGGCTAATAGAATAGTTCCAACTATAGCAATACCTCATCCACTTGGAAATCCAGCGCTTGACCCTACAGAAGAAAAAGCCTTAAGAAGAGGCCTTGTAGAAAAAGCATTAAACTCTTTAACTACAGAAGTAGATGGTCAAACAGTATTTGAAAAATAAAAATAACACACACATATATTATATAGATAAAAATATAAACACACACTAAAAATAAAAAATAACTATACACAAAAAAATAATATAGATTTCATGAATGGGTAAATTGGAGTTATTCATTCATGAAATCTTAAAAAATGCCAAAATACATAAACAATAATAGAATCAAATATACAACAAAACAAAAATAACAACAATTAGAGTCTTTAATTAAATTAAAAAATAAGTGTTCATAAAATTTATGGAGGTGCACAAAATGACTTATCCAGTTTTAAAAGGGGCAGGCTATGTACTTATTCATACTCCAGATATGATAGTGCAAAATGGAAGTACTTGTACAGTTGAAAGAGCAACAAATCCAGATTCAGAATTTTTAAAGGAAGTAAGCAATCATATAAGAAGTTATGAAGATGTAGTTAACTACATGCCAAATCAAGTTTATATAGGAAATAGAAGACCAGAGGAATTAAGAGATTTACCAATGCCATGGTGTGAACAAAAGATTGAGGGAAATAGAAATGGTAAGTTTGGAGAAATAATGCCTCAAGATGAGTTCATAGCTTTAATGCAAATAAGTGATGCATTTGATTTGGTAAAATTATCACAAGAATTTATTGATGAAGTAAAACCAAAAATCGAAAATAACTACCCTGAAATTGCTCCATTTGTAGGTAAATTAAAGGGTGATGATATAGAAGAAGGTAAAGAATTAGTAGCAACACACATAGCAGAAGGATTATACCATAATGGGAAATTCATTGGTTATGTAAAAAGAGCACATGATGTAGATGTTAACTTAAATGCCCATACAATGTTTGAAAATCTAGTAGTAAAAGCATCTGGAGTTTTATCTGCTATTCAAATGCTAAGACATAGCAAAATAGACCCTGCTGAAATAGATTATGTTATTGAGTGTTCAGAAGAAGCTTGTGGAGATATAAACCAAAGAGGTGGAGGAAACTTTGCTAAATCAATAGCTGAGATAGCAGGACTTCAAAATGCAACTGGTTCTGATACAAGAGGATTCTGTGCAGCACCAACACATGCATTAATTCAAGCTGCAGCTCTAGTAAAAGCTGGAATACACAAAAACGTAATGGTAGTAGCAGGTGGAGCAAGTGCTAAACTTGGAATGAATGCTAAGGACCATGTTAAAAAAGGACTTCCTGTACTTGAAGATGTTGTTGGAGGATTTGCAGTACTTGTATCTGAAAATGATGGTGTAAACCCAGTTATAAGAACTGATTTAACAGGTAAGCATACTGTTGGAACTGGTTCTTCACCTCAAGCAGTTATGACAGCACTTATAACTTCAGGTCTTGATAGAGCTAATTTAAAAATAACAGATGTTGATGTATACTCTGTTGAAATGCAAAACCCAGATATAACTAAGCCAGCAGGAGCAGGAGATGTTCCAGAAGCAAACTACAAAATGATAGGAGCACTTGCTGTTAAGCGTGGAGACTTAGAAAAGAAAGAGTTAAAAGACTTTGTTTCTAATAAAGGATTACCAGGATGGGCACCAACTCAAGGACATATACCATCAGGAGCTCCTTATATAGGATTTTTAATAGATGATTTAACTACAGGAGATAGAAATAGAGCTATGATAGTTGGAAAAGGTAGTTTATTCTTAGGAAGAATGACTAACTTATTTGATGGAGTATCTTTTATAGCTGAAAGAAATACAGGTGTTACTGAAGAGACTTCAGGAATATCTAAGGATGAGATTAAGAAGATAATAGCTGAATCTATGAAAAAACTAGCACTAGACATGTTAGAAGAATAGGGGTGAGGATATGTCAAAAAAAGTAATCGCAGATGTATTCTTAGAAGTAGCTAATGCAATAGAAAGCGGCGAATTTGGCAAAAAAGTAAAAATTGGTGTGACTACACTTGGAAGTGAACATGGTGTAGAGAACATGGTTAATGGTGCACAATTAGCAAAATCTAATTTATTTGATATAGTACTTATTGGACCAAAAGTAGAAACTGACCTTGAAGTAGTTGAAGTTAATGATGAAAAAGAAATGCATGTAAAAATGGAAGAATTATTAGATTCAGGATACATTGATGCTTGTGTTACTATGCATTATAATTTTCCAATAGGTGTATCTACAGTAGGTAGAGTTATAACTCCAGCTAAAGGAAAAGAAATGATACTTGCAACTACAACAGGAACAAGTGCTACTAATAGAATAGAAGCAATGGTGAGAAATGCCATTTATGGTATCGCTACAGCCAAATCAATGGGTAATAAATGCCCAAAAGTTGGAATACTTAATGTAGATGGGGCAAGACAAGTTGAGAAATGTTTAAAAGAATTAAAAGATAATGGATATGACATGGAATTTGCTGATTCAATTAGAGCAGATGGTGGGTGTGTAATGAGAGGTAATGATTTACTTGTAGGTGCTCCTGATGTTATGGTTACTGATACATTATCTGGAAATATATTTATGAAAGTATTTTCTTCATATACTACAGGTGGAGATTATGAAGCTCAAGGTTTTGGATATGGTCCTGGGGTTGGAGAAGACTATGATAGAAGAGTCCTTATAGTATCAAGAGCATCAGGTTCTCCAGTAGTAGCAAATGCACTAAAATACGCTTATGATGTTGTAAAGGGCGATATAAGTAATGTTGCAAGAAATGAATTTGCAAAAGTTAAAAAAGCAAAATTTGATGATATTATAGCTTCTCTTACTAAAAAAGAAGTTAAAGCTGAAAAAGTAGAAATTAAAATGCCAGATAAAGAGATTGTTACTCGTCAAATAGCTGGTGTTGACATAATGGACTTAGAAGATGCAGTATCTGAGTTGTGGAAAAATGGAATCTATGCTGAAAGTGGTATGGGTTGTACAGGTCCAATAGTTTTAGTAAATGAAGCTAAAGGTGATTTAGCAGTTGAAACTTTAATTAAAGCTGGATATACTGCAAAATAGGTAGGAGTATATTAAAAGATGTGACTTTCCAATTGATGAGTTTGGAAATGTTTATGTGTACTCTTTAAATATAAATTTATTTTTTAAGTGATAATTAAGTATTTACAAGGTTATGGTTTTGAAAATCATAACCTTATTTTTGTATTTTTTCTAAGAAAGATATATCTATTCTTAAATTACTTTTACAAAACCCTAAGATGTCTTTTTCTGATAAATTATTTAATTTAAATACAGTTGTAAATCTAGTTTCATTAAAAGGAATATTTAAATTATCCTTAATTTCTGTTTCTAATTTTTATCTACCTTTCTATTCCTCCATTTCTAATTACTTTTTTCTCATTTAAATAGTTCTATAAAAAAGTAATTAGAATTTAGACTATAAAAGAATATCTTGTTGTAGAGGATATTAATTAAGATTTATGTCTAAAGGAAAATTATTTAAGTATAGAGCATTTAGTCAAAAAAATAATCAATAAATCATATCAAAAAAAATTGATGTGACTGTTGACAAAGTAAGATTAGTATAGTACGATAAACACATCAAAAAAAATTGATATGAGAGGTGAAAAATGATGATTAACTATAAAAATGATGCAAAAATATTTAAAGCCCTTTGTGATGAAAAAAGGCTTTTAATTCTCGAACTTTTAAGGAGTGGCGAAAAATGTGCTTGTGTTTTAATTGATAAAATGAATATTGGTCAATCTGCACTATCTTATCACATGAAAATATTGTGTGAATCTGGCATAGTATCATCAAGACAAGATGGAAAATGGACACATTATAGCCTTAGTAAAAAGGGCAGTGAATATGCTAGTAAGCGTTTATTAGAAATCACAACACCTAATACAGATACAGAATCTTGCAAATAAAAGTCATCTACAGATGGCTTTTATTAAAAAAAACATATCAAATAAAATTGATATGAAAAATAGAATGGAGGAATTGTTTTGGAAATATTACAAATAGGCATACTGTTTTTTCAAGACCAAATTCTTGGCATGAAATGGCTAAATAGTTTTATTGGCAACACATTATCATTTTTAGGATTAGATAATACTACACGACTAGGTGGTAGTGTTCAATTCTTTTTTTATGATGTTATAAAAATCACTATACTATTATGTATTTTGATTTTTATTATATCTTATATACAAAGTTATTTTCCACCAGAAAGAAGCAAGAAAATTTTAGGTCGCTTTCATGGTATTGGAGCAAATATTGTTTCTGCGTTATTAGGGACAGTAACTCCATTTTGTTCCTGTTCTTCTATACCACTTTTTATAGGTTTTACAAGTGCAGGGCTTCCTTTAGGAGTTACTTTTTCTTTCTTGATTTCATCTCCTATGGTAGATTTGGGAAGTCTTGTACTCCTTATGAGTATATTTGGTGCAAAAGTTGCAATTGTTTATGTAATAGTTGGACTATTAATTGCAGTTATTGGTGGTACTATTATCGAAAAATTGCACATGGAAAAATATGTTGAAGACTTTATACAAAATGCAAGTCATGTAGATATTGATTCACCATCTTTGACACGAAAAGATAGAGTTCAATATGCGAAAGAACAAGTTAGTGAAACATTTAAAAAAGTATTCCCTTATATTTTAGTAGGGGTAGGAATTGGTGCTATAATTCACAACTGGATTCCAGAAACTTGGATAGAAACAATTCTAGGTAGTGACAATCCGTTTGGTGTTATTTTAGCAACATTGGTTGGTATTCCTATGTATGCAGATATTTTTGGAACAATACCTGTTGCAGAAGCATTGCTAATCAAGGGTGCACAATTAGGAACTGTACTTGCATTTATGATGGCTGTAACAACATTAAGTTTACCATCTATGATTATGCTTAAAAAAGCTGTAAAACCAAAACTACTTGCCTTATTTATAGCTATCTGTACAATTGGTATTATCGCTGTTGGTTATATGTTTAATGTTTTGCATACATTCTTAATATTATAAAAACTAGGAGGAAATTAATATGAAATTATTTGATAAAAAAGAAGAAAAAAATCATGTTGCTGTAGTGGAAATTGTACATCAGAAACTATGGAACATGCAGAAATGACAAAGAAAAAAGATGGAATCAAAGTTCTAGGCTCTGGTTGTGCAAAATGTATCGCTTTAGAAAATGCAACACGTACAGCAATTTCAGAAATGAATTTAGATTTCAATATTGAGCACATAACTGATTTTACTCAAATTGCTAGCTATGGAGTAATGAGTACTCCTGCACTTGTTATAAATAGCAAGGTTGTATCATATGGTAAGGTCTTAACAATTGATGAAGTGAAAGCAATTATAGAAAGGGAAAAACATGGTAGCCTATAAACCCAAAGTAGCTTTTATCTGTGTTCATAACTCTTGTCGAAGTCAAATAGCAGAAGCATTAGGAAAGAAACTAGGTTTAGATATTTTTGAAAGTTATTCAGCAGGTACTGAAGTGAAGTCACAAATAAATCAAGATGCTGTACGTTTAATGAAAAAAATTTATAATATAGATATGGAAAAAGAACAATATTCAAAGCTACTAAAAGACATACCCGAAGTTGATATTATTATTACAATGGGGTGTAATGTAGAATGTCCATATCTTCCATGTATATATAGAGAAGATTGGGGACTGAATGACCCCACAGGAAAAAGTGATGAAGAATTTATCTTTGTGATAAATGAAATATTAGATAAAATATTGTTACTTTCCAAAAGAATCAAAATGAATAGTATTTATTAAAATCTCAACTTCTCTTTTTTATACAATTATCAATCTTGCTTATAAACAGTAAATTAGTAATATAATATTAAACTAGGCTCATATCAAACACTAAAAAAGTAGATAATGTTATTAAAATGCCTGAAAATACAATAAATAAAATAGATACAATATTTTATAATAATTTTGAAATTGAAAAGATGAAGAAATTGAAAAATATTTGGAGCAAATATTTCTTAATATAGCAAATATATATTAAATAGGAGTGTTGAAAATGTCTAAAATAATAGCATTTGTAGGAAGTCCAAGAAAAAATGGCAATGTAGATACAATAATTAATGAAATAATTAAAGGAGCAAACAAAAATAATGTTGATGTAAAAAAGTATTACTTAAATGATATGAATATTAAAGGTTGTCAGGGATGTTTATATTGTAGAAAAAATTATTCATGTTCACTTAAAGATGATATGATTCAAGTATATGAAGATATAAAAAAGGCTGAGTATGTAATTATAGGTTCACCAGTTTATATATGCCAGGTATCAGCTCAAACCAAGTTATTATTAGATAGACTTTATCCACTTACAACAATAGATAAAGGTAAACATATGCCTAGATTTGGAGATAAAAAACTAATTATGGTTTATACTCAAGCAGCACCTCTATCAATATTCTTTAAAAGATATTTTAGATATACAAGTAAGCATCTTAAAGGAATGGGTTTAAATCATTATAAAACTATAATTGCGACTAAAGCATTTGAAAAAAATTCAATTGAAAATAATACTAAAATATTAAAAAAAGCCTATAATCTTGGATTTAAAATATCAAAGTATATTAATATATAAAATCTATTTCAGATATTGACTGAAAGACGGTGAATATTATATAACAATTCACCATCTTTCTTATAATTGTTTTTGTAAATATTTTACTTGAAATTTTTATATGAAAATTTGAATTATCCACATAAACACTCTATTTATAAGCTATTTTATAACTAAAAAACATTCATTTTCAATATAGTCATAAGGAACGTGGTTTTTTTGCAAAGGCTTAATCAAATGTTTAATACTTCCATAAGGAACGACTTTATTATGTATCCCATATGCACATGATGTAGGTACTGAATTTTGATTAACCCACATATATAATGAAAAAAATCCTCATAAGTATTGACAGAACTTATGAATATAAATGTAATTTGCAATTATAAATATATCTTAGATAAAACTAATGAAATCTTAAAATAAAGTTAGAAAGATATGAAAAAATTTTAGAAATAAAGTATCTATTAGATAAAAAAGAACACTAATTAGTGATATAATATAATTGAGGTAAAATTTATTATTTGGAGGCAAAATCATGAGCAGAGTAAAAAAGGTAGTAGAATTATTGGAATCCAAAGGTCTTGATGCACTGTATTTAACAAAGAAGACCAATGTAAATTATATAAGTGGTTTTCCTGATGAGGAAGCATATGCAGTGATTTGTAAGGACGGAAATTTCTTAGTTACTGATAGTAGATATATGGAGCTTGCGGAAAATGTTTGCAAAGGCTTTGAAATTATAAATTGGCATAACTTTGATAGAAGTGTGGCAAAAGCAGTAAAAAGTGTGTGTGATAAAATAGGTATAAAGAAACTTGGATTTGAAAGAACTAATATAGTATTCGATAAATATGAGGAACTTAAAAATCTAATTGAGAAAGATAATGGAGAATTAATACCTACAGAAAATATTGTAGAGACATTAAGATACGTAAAAGATGAAGAAGAAATAAAGAATACAAGAAAAGCATGTGATATAGCAGATAAGGCATTAGAAGAATTGATTCCACACATAAAAGCTGGAGTTAGCGAAATTGAGCTGGCTACAAAATTGGAGTATTTCATGAAGATGAATGGAGCACAAAATATAGGCTTTGAGACTATATTGATATCAGGTGCAAAGACTTCGTTACTTCATGGTAAACCTAGTGATAAGATTATAGAAAAAGGCGACTTTGTACTTATAGACTACGGTGCTATGTATAATGGTTATATATCTGATACAACTAGAACTTTTGTAGTTGGAGAAGCTTCTGAAAAACAACTAGAGGTATATAATTTGGTTAAAGAAGCACAAAATGTAGGTGTTGAAAACATGAAAGTTGGTGTACATGCTACAATCCCAGATGCTGAGTAAGAAAAGTTGTCAAGAAATATGAAGATTATTATTATCAAGGTATAGGGCATGGAGTTGGTAGAGATGTTCATGAAGAACCTTTCATTGGTAATTATGGTGATAAAATTATAGAAGAGGGATGTATAATAACAATGGAACCAGGTATTTATTTCCCAGGATGGGGTGGAGTTAGAATAGAAGATACTGTTCTGATTACTAAAAATGGTCCAGAAAGACTTACTAAATTCCCTAAAGATTTGATGATTTTAGACAAATAATTTAATTTATATATATTTTTTTACATAAGACATAGCATAATCTCACCATTAAGCTCTCTTTACATATTATAGTAAAGGGGGCTTAGTTTTATTGTGAGAGGTGATAATATCTATGTATAAAAACCATAAATTTATAAAAAATATAAAAAAAGCCTGGTATAAAATCAAATTAATTGACAGATGTCTAATAATCGTAATGGCAATACTCATGTTTCAATCTATATACAATTTATTTGTTAATGAAGTGAATTCACAAGATACAACAACTATTGATGTGGTAGTAAGAACAACTTCAGCAGCTATATTTGGATATTTTTTAAGTGCTAATTTTATAAAGAAATCTTCGAGAAAGTATATAAATACTGATGTATCTTCAAATATTTTTGTAGATGAGAATTCATCTAATAAAGGTCAAGGACCAAATACAAATAATATAATGAATGTAAAAAATACCATTGGATTTACTTCAGATACTGATAATTATGAAAAGAAAGTGTCTGTTAATAAAATTGAAGGTATTGAAGAAGGAGAAACTAGTGAATTACAAATTATTATAGCTACTGTAATTTGTGTTGTAGCACTAATAGTACTTTTTGTTGTAAGGAATTTTACGACTACAGCTCCAGCTTCTTTAGGTACTATTTCACAGATGAGAGATTTTGTCTCAGGATGCGTGGGTTTTTTGTTAGGTTGTCCAAGTAGACCTGATTAAAAACATGATTATTAATTAAAAAATATTGTTAAAAGTATCAGTATAATAATATTTAAATGTAAATGTATACAATTATAATTTCTAAGATTATATATTTTATTTTTATACTGATACTCTAAAATATTTACAATGTTTTACTTAAATAAAATATTGTACTATCTAGTATAAAATAAAGCTAATTTATATGAATAGATGCCATATATTCAATAAAAAGTCTCATACTATGAGATATGTATTGATTTCTTCTCCAAAGAACACCAATGTTTGCAGTAATTGCACGCTCTAATGGAATTGAACAGAGATTTTCTGTATTTTGAAATATTTCTTTATACAATATTGTTGAAGCTAAGTCATTTTCTAACAAATAGCGTATAGTAGAAAGTTGGTTTGAATGTAAAATTATATTTGGTTTAGCTTTTTCAAGTCTTTTTGTTATAATCTTATAATGATAAGAACCTTCAGATAATATGACAAAAGGTACATTTTTTAACATATAATTTGAAATAATAGGTTGTTTTGCCAATTCATTTTTTGGATTTGTAACTAAATACAATTCTGTTTTGTAGATTGTTTTTGAATCTATATCATCATAAATATCACTATCAATTATGCCAATACAAAAATCGAGTGAAGATTCTTCAATCATTTTAGCTCCAACAAATGTTGGAACTTCGAAAATTTTAAGTTCTATATCTGGATAAATTACATTAAACCTAGGCAGTATCTTTGAAAGTAAAAAAGTACCTAAAACTGTAGGAATACCTATTTTCAGAGAGGCCTTTCTCTTTTTCCCTAAGTCTAGTGCATCACTTTGAAAGTCTTCAAATTGTCTCGTAAAATTTTTTGATTTATCTAAAAAAATCTTTCCTTCAGGAGTTAATTCTATCTTGTTGCCTATTCTGTAAAAAAGTTCAAAGCCAAGTTCTTTTTCTAATTCTTTAATAGCTAGTGTTATTGATGGCTGGGAAATATGGATACTTTCAGCAGCTTTAGTCATGTTTTTATATTTACAAACAGTCTGAAAATAATATAGATAATTTATGTTCATTGGATATTAATTCCTTTCATTTATGTATTAGTGACAAGTATATAATTAACGACAATATAAGTTTTGTATATTGTTGTAAAAAAATAGAATAGTTTTAAACTATCATATCATAAGTTTTTGATATTTTCAATCTATTAAGAATAGTGCTATTATTAAATTAACAAAAGAGAATAGCTGATATACTTTGACGATAATCAACTTACAATGTAGCTGTATCAACGAATATTAAAATTTTAACTATTTAAAAATAAGTAATTATTTTTGAAATTAAATTATTAACTAAATCGCAAAGAAAAAGATTAAGATTAATAAAAGAAAATTTTTTTAACTAGAAATGTTAATTTAATAACAAAATAGAGTTTTAGGGAGAAAGGGGAGATATATTTTTTAATAATAATTGTTAATTTAATAACGATGAAAGGGAGTGATTTAGTGAAGTTTGAGTTAATGGATTTTTTAATGAATCCTTTTGTACTTATGTTTGCTGCTGTAATTACAGGAATTTTATTTGGAAAGATTAAATTTGGGAAGTTTAATTTTGGGGTATCAGGAGCATTATTTACAGGATTATTTATTGGATGGCTTGCATATAGCTTGGGAAATTCAGTAATAGCAAAAGGAGAAACAGCAGCAGGATATAAGGCAGCAACTGTCATGATGGGAAATGGAATTATTTCTCCTGACTTCTTTGATTTCTTTTTAATCATATTTGTTGCAGCAGTTGGTTTATTGGCTGCAAAAGATATGAAAGCTGTATTAAAGAAGTATGGAGCAAGATTTGTAGTCTTAGGAGTTCTTATAACTTTTATAGGTGGTTCTATGACTTATGTAATGACTTTATTATCAAGCAATAAAGGAAGCAGTGCTTATGAAGTTTCTGGTGTTTATACAGGGGCATTAACAAGTTCACCTGGATTAGCTGCTGCTTTAGAAACAGCTGGTAAACATGCAGAAGATGTATCAAAAGAGTTTGAAAAAGCTTCAATAGAGGATAAAAAAGAAATTTTAAAGATTGTTGACCCAGAAGGAAAATTAGATGTAAAAACAACTACATCACTAACTCAAGAGCAAATAGATAAATATATTGCATATGCTGAAGCAGGTGTTGGTATAGGGCATGCAGTTGCATATCCTTTTGGAGTTTTAATAGTAATATTAGGTGTAAATTTCCTTCCAAAAATATTTAGGATGGACCTTAAAGAAGAAAGAAGAAAATATGAAAAAGAAATGAAGGAAGCAAGAGATAGCGTTGCAGGTAAAACGATACCAGAAGTTCCATTTAATATAATAACATTTTTCTTAACGTGTCTAGCTGGATATTTAGTAGGAGGAATACATGTATTTATGGGTCCGTTAGGATACTTCACACTAGGAGCTACAGGTGGTTCACTAATTGTATCTCTAGTACTTGGATATATAGGTAAGATAGGGGCAGTAAATTTTAGAATGGAAGAAAAGGTTTTAAACATTTTAAAACAAATAGGTCTAGTGTTTTTCTTAGCAATAGTTGGATTAAGATATGGTGGTAAAGTAGTTGATTCAATTATGACATCTGGTATGCATCTGGCTTTTGTAGCAATAGTAGTAGGTATTACAGCTATGATGATAGGATTCTTAGTTGGTAAATATATATTTAAATTAAACTGGATTTTACTATCTGGAGCTGTCTGTGGTGGTATGACATCAACTCCAGGTCTTGGAGCAGCTGTTGATGCTCTTGATAGTGATGACCCAGCAGCAGGATATGGAGCTACGTATCCATTTGCACTGTTAACTAAAGTTATATTGGTTATAGTTTTACACAAACTTCCAATGTAAATAAGACTTTATATGGGGGGATATTTATGAATAATGAAGGAGTATTTGAAGAATTAAGTGAAAGATTAAGAAATAAAAAGTTATGTGATTTAATTATGAATGCAGATGAAGCTGCTAAAATTATAAATGATGGGATGGTTGTTGGACTTAGTGGATTTACACCTTCAGGTTACCCAAAAGCGGTACCATTAGCAGTTTCAGAAAGAGCTAAAAGTGGAGAAAAAATAAAATTGACTGTGTATTCAGGTGCATCTTTAGGCCCAGAGGTAGATGGAGCATGGTCAGAAACAGGTATAATTGAAAGAAGGCTTCCTTATCAGACTAATTCTACACTTAGAAATAATATTAATAAAGGTGATGTCAATTATATAGATATGCATCTAAGTCATTCTACTCAATTTTTAAATTATGGGACTATACCTAAAGTAGATGTAGCTATAGTAGAAGCACTTGCAATAACTGAAAATGGGGATATTATACCTACTAGTGGGATAGGAAATTCACCATCTTTTATAAAAAGTGCAGATAAAGTGATAGTTGAAATAAATCTTGCAAAACCAATGGAAATGGAAGGAATGGCAGATATATATATTACAGAAAATCCTCCAAATAGAAAGCCAATAGAAATAAATCATCCTAAAGATAGAATTGGTACGACATATATACCTTGCGGATTAAATAAGATTGCAGGAATAGTAATCACTAATATGCAAGATAAGACACGTCCATTAGGTATTGTAGATGAAGCTTCAAAGAAAATATCAAATAATATTATTGCTTTTCTGAAAGAAGAAGTAAAGTCAGGTAGATTGTCAAAAAATCTACTTCCACTTCAATCTGGTGTAGGAAGTGTAGCCAATGCAGTTTTATATGGATTGTGTGAATCTGAATTTGAAAATCTAACTTGCTATACAGAGGTTGTACAGGATTCTATGTTAGATTTAATAAGAATGGGTAAGGTTACAATGGCATCTACTACATCTGTAAGCCCATCACCAGAAGGGTTAATAAAATTTGAAGAGGATATTGATTTCTTTAAGGATAAGATTATACTGAGACCTCAAGAGATTAGTAATAATCCAGAAATAGCTAGAAGAATTGGGGTAATTGCAATGAACACTGCAATTGAAGTTGATATTTATGGAAATGTAAACTCTACTCATATTATGGGTTCAAAGATGATGAATGGAATTGGTGGTTCTGGTGATTTTGCTAGAAATGGAGCAATAACTATATTTAGTACTGAGTCAATTGCAAAAAATGGTGATATATCATCAATAGTACCTATGGTGTCTCATGTAGACCACACTGAACATGATGTAATGGTAATTGTAACAGAACAAGGATATGCTGATTTAAGAGGTCTTGCACCTAGGGAAAGAGCTATAAAAATAATAGAAAATTGTGCTCATCCAGATTATAAAGAACAACTTAGAGATTATTTAAATAGAGCCTGTCAAAATGGAGCAAAACAAACTCCTCATATATTAGATGAAGCTTTATCATGGCATAGTAAATTTATGAGTACAGGTACAATGAAAAAGTCTGAAACTTTTAAAAGTGCATTATAAAAATATTTAATAAATTGGAGGCGGATTCAAAATGGAAAAAGCAGTAGAAAACTTTGAAGATTTAAGTAAGGAATACATTAATGGTTATATTGAGAGAGCTAGAAAAGCTCAAAGAGAGTTTGAATGTTATACTCAAGAACAAGTAGATAAAATAGTAAAGATAGTTGGGAAAGTAGTGTATTATAATGCTGAATACTTAGCTAAACTTGCTGTAGAAGAAACTGGAATGGGAGTATATGAAGACAAGGTAGCTAAAAATAAAAGTAAAGCAAAGGTTATATATAACAATCTAAAAGATAAAAAATCAGTTGGTATAATTGATATAGATAGAGAAACTGGAATAACAAAGGTAGCTAAACCAATTGGAGTAGTAGCGGCAATAACTCCTTGTACAAATCCAATCGTTACACCTATGAGTAATGCAATGTTTGCACTTAAAGGAAGAAATGCAATCATTATCACACCACACCATAAAGCCATTGGATGTAGTACTAAAACTGTTGATATGATTAATGAAGAATTAGAAAAAATAGGAGCACCAGAAAACTTAATACAAATACTTGACCAACAATCAAGAGAAAATACAAGAAATTTAATTTCATCAGCAGATGTAGTAATTGCTACTGGTGGAATGGGAATGGTGAAAGCGGCATACTCAAGTGGAAAACCAGCACTTGGAGTAGGTGCAGGAAATGTTCAATGTATTATAGATAGAGATGTAGATATTAAAGAAGCAGTGCCTAAAATAATAGCAGGAAGAATTTTTGACAACGGTATAATTTGTTCAGGAGAGCAATCAGTGATAGTAGCAGAAGAAATGTTTGATAAAGTAATGGATGAATTTAAAAATAATAAAGGTTTTATAGTTAGAGATAATGCACAGAAAGAAGCTTTTAGAAATGCTATGTTTATAAATAAAGCTATGAATAAAGATGCAGTAGGTCAATCTGTTCATGCAATTGCAAAAATTGCAGGTGTTGAAATTCCAGAAGATACAAAAATAATAGTAATAGAAGCTGATGGTCCAGGAGAAGAGGATATACTTGCAAAAGAAAAAATGTGTCCAGTTATATCTGCATATAAGTATAAAGATTTTGAAGAAGGTGTAGCTATTGCAAAAGCAAATTTAAATGTAGAAGGAAAAGGGCATAGTGTATCTATCCATTCAAATACAATTAAAAATATAGAATATGCAGGAGAAAATATAGAGGTATCAAGATTTGTTATTAATCAATGTTGTGCTACTAGTGCTGGAGGAAGTTTCTTTAATGGTCTTGCACCTACTAATACTCTAGGTTGTGGTTCTTGGGGAAATAACAGTATTTCTGAAAATCTTGATTATAAGCATTTAATTAACATTTCTAGAATTGCTTATTATATGCCAGAAAATGAAGTTCCTACAGATGAAGAACTTTGGGGATAGGATTTAGAAAAAATATTCATTCTAGATTAAGATAGGAATATATTTTAATTTAGAATGAATTTAAGACATAAATTAAATTTAAAGCAGAGTATTGTACTAAATTTTAAATATTAAGAAACAGACATAAGAAGGAAGTATTATAATTAACATAAATAAAAATTTTTATAAAAAAAAGGAGTGGTTTTATTATGGCATTAATGACAGGAGCTCAATATATTGAAAGTTTAAGAAAATTAAACACTAAGGTTTATATGTTTGGTGAAGAGGTTAAAAACTGGGTTGACCATCCTATGATTAGACCATCTATAAATTGTGTAGCAGCAACTTATGATTTAGCTCATGACCCAGAATATACAGACTTAATGACAGTTACTTCAAATATCACAGGCGAAAAAATAAATAGATTTGGGCATCTTCATCAAAGTACTGATGATTTAGTGAAAAAAGTAAAGATGCAAAGACTATGTGGTCAAAAAACAGCTTCTTGTTTCCAAAGATGTGTTGGTATGGACGCATTTAATGCAGTATATTCAACAACATTTGAATGTGATAAAGCTCATGGAACTAAGTACCATGATAATTTTGTAAAATACTTAACTTATATACAAGAAAACGATTTAGTAGTTGATGGTGCTATGACTGACCCTAAAGGAGATAGAGGATTGTCACCTAGTGCTCAACCTGACCCAGATATGTTCCTTCATATAGTAGAAAGAAGAGAAGATGGTATAGTTGTAAGAGGAGCAAAGGCACACCAAACTGGTTCAATAAATTCACATGAGCATCTTATAATGCCTACTATAAGTATGACAGAAGCAGATAAAGACTATGCGGTATCATTTGCAGTTCCTTCAGATGCTGAGGGTGTGTTCATGATTTATGGAAGACAATCTTGTGATACTAGAAAATTAGAAGAAGGCGCAGATGTTGATTTAGGAAATAAGGAATTTGGAGGTCAAGAAGCTTTAGTAGTATTTGACAATGTATTTGTTCCAAATGATAGAATTTTCTTATGTGGAGAGTGGGATTTCTCTGGTATGTTAGTTGAGAGATTTGCTGGATACCATAGACAAAGTTATGGTGGCTGTAAAGTAGGCGTAGGTGATGTAATAATAGGAGCAGCAGCTTTAGCAGCTGACTATAACGGAGCAAATAAAGCTTCACATATAAAAGATAAATTAATAGAAATGACTCACCTTAATGAAAGTTTATACTGTTGTGGTATAGCATGTTCATCAGAAGGACATAAGACAGAAGCTGGAAACTATCAAATAGATTTGCTTCTTGCAAATGTATGTAAGCAAAATGTAACTAGATTTCCTTATGAAATAGTGAGACTTGCAGAAGATATAGCTGGTGGTCTTATGGTTACTATGCCTTCAGAAAAAGACTTTAAATCAGACCTTAAAGTTGGAACAAGTGGAATGACTATTGGCGAAGTATGTAATAAGTATTTTAAAGCTTCTTCAGTGGCTTCAACAGAAGAAAGAATGAGAATTTTAAGATTCTTAGAAAATATATGTCTTGGTTCAGCAGCTGTTGGTTATAGAACTGAGTCAATGCATGGAGCAGGTTCACCACAAGCTCAGAGAATAATGATTTCAAGACAAGGAAATATAAGTCAAAAGAAAGAATTAGCTAAGACAATTGCAGGAATAAAAAAAGAGGAAGCTTTAAATTTATAAAAAGTTGATATGTAAAAGGGAAATATATATCAACATATATTAATTAATGAAAAAATATAGAGTATAAGAGATAATTATAAAATTATAGTGGTTTTTAATTAAACAAGGAAATTTTTTATAAGGAGAATTTACACATGACCTGTGGAGTTAGATTTTGTGGGGGCTGTAACCCTAGATACGAAAGAGGGAAGGCTCTTACAATAATCAAAGAGCACTTCAATGGTAGAGTAGATTTTAGTGTAGCACAAGAGAACGTGGAATATGATTTGTTACTTATAATTGGAGGATGCGCAACTTTATGCGCATCCTATCAACAATATAAAGTGAAAAATGAGTGTATTAAGATGTGGGATTTTAGCCATATAGAAAGAGTTATAAATATAATTGAATCAGCAATTTGTGAAACTTAAATAAGAGCTAAATGGGGGGATTTCATTGAATTGGCGAGAATTGTATCAAGAAAAATTATGTAGCGCTACAGAGGCCGTAAAGCATATTAAAAACGGGGATACTGTAGTATTTGCACATTGTGTAGGTGAACCTCCTGCACTAGTAGAAGCTATGATTGAAAATGCTGAACAATACAAAGATGTTGAGATTAAACACATGGTAAGCTTAGGTAGTGGAGGATATACTTCTAAAGGAATGGAAGCTCATTTTAGAGTAAATCCAATGTTTGTAAGTGGAAATGTAAGAAAAGCAATTGAGAATGGAGATGGCGACTTTACACCTGCATTCTTCCATGAAGTACCAAAGCTAATTAGAGAAAAAAGAGTAAAATGTGATGTTGTTTTAGCACAGGTAACTCCACCAGATGAACATGGATACTGTAGTTTAGGGACATCAGTTGACTACACTTATGAGGCTATCAAGACTGCTAGAACAGTAATTGTTCAAGTAAATGACCAGTTTCCTAGAACTTATGGCGAAGTAGTTAATGTATCAGAGTTTGATTATATAGTTGAAAAGTCACAACCTTTATATGAGTTACAACCTGCGAAGATTGGAGAAGTAGAAGAAGCAATTGGTAAAAATTGTGCTTCATTAATTGAAGATGGTTCTACTTTACAACTTGGAATTGGCGGAATTCCAGATGCAGTTATGTTATTTTTGACAGATAAAAAGGACTTAGGAATTCACTCAGAAATGATTTCAGATGGAACTTTAGCTCTTTATGAAAAAGGAGTTATAAATGGCAAATATAAAAATTTTGATAAAGAGAAAATGACAGTTACCTTCTTAATGGGTACCAAAAAATTATACGATTTTGCAAATAATAACCCTGCAGTAGAAGTAAAACCTGTAGACTATGTAAATCATCCAGCAATTATAATGAAACAACATAAAATGGTTTCTATAAACTCTGCTATACAAGTTGATTTGATGGGACAGGTAGTTGCAGAAGCTATGGGTCTTAGACAGTTTAGTGGTGTTGGAGGTCAAGTTGATTTTATCCGTGGAGTATCTATGGGAGAAGATGGAAAGGCGATTATAGCTATGCCTTCAATAACTACAAAAAAGGATGGTACAGTAATTTCAAAAATCGTCTCTATTGTGGATGAAGGTGCACCTATAACAACATCAAGAAATGATGTTGATTACATTGTAACTGAATATGGTATAGCAGAGCTAAAAGGAAAGTCTCTTAGAGAAAGAGCAAGAAATTTAATTAATATAGCTCATCCAAGTGTAAGGGAAAGTCTAGCATTAGAATTTGAAAAAAGATTTAAGGAGAAATATTAATAATAGAGGGGTGTTAATAATGGAAGCACTTAGAGTAGTTCCAAAAATATTTTATTTCGATACATTTAAAGAATTCAACGAAGAATTTAAAATAGGAAAAAATGATTTAGTAATTACTAATGAATTTATATATGAGCCATATATGAAGCCTCTTGGAATAGATACAAATCTAATTTTCCAAGAAAAGTTTGGAACAGGTGAACCATCTGATGAAATGATAGATTCTATGACAAAAGAAATGAAAAAATATAATTTCGATAGAATTATTGCATTTGGAGGAGGCACAATAGTTGATATATGTAAGATATTAGCACTTGATGTTCCAGAAAAATCTATTGACTTATTTGAAGGAGAAGTAGCACCTAAAAAAATAAAAGAGTTAGTAGTAGTTCCTACAACATGTGGTACAGGTAGTGAAGTAACAAATGTAGCCATTGCAGAATTAAAATCTAAGCATACTAAAAAAGGGCTAGCAGTAGAAGAAACTTATGCGGACTATGCAGTGCTAATTCCAGAGACTGTAAAAGGATTACCTTATAAATTCTTTGTTACAAGTTCAGTGGATGCTCTTATACATGCGATTGAGTCTTATCTTTCTCCAAAAGCAAGTCCATTTACAGAGATGTATTCTTTACAAGCAATAAAAATGATTATGGATGGATACAAAAAGATAGTTGATAAAGGGGAAGAAGAGAGATTTAATCATCTTAGAGACTTTGTTCTTGCATCAAACTATGCAGGAATTGCTTTTGGAAATGCTGGTTGTGCAGCAGTTCATGCTTTATCTTATTCAATTGGTGGGGCTTTCCATGTTGCACATGGTGAAGCAAATTATCAGTTCTTTACTGAAGTGTTTAAGATGTATTCTAGAAAAAATCCTGATGGAAAAATCACAAAATGTACAAAAATTCTAGCAGATGCTCTTGAATGTGACCCTAATTGTGATGTTTATGGAGAATTAGAAAAGTTTTTAAATAAATTAATAGCTAAAAAAGCCTTAAGAGAATACGGAATGGTAGAAAGTCAAATTGATGAATTTACAGATAGTACAATTGCAAATCAACAAAGATTACTTGCTAATAATTATGTAGAGCTTAGCAGAGAAGAAATAAGAGAGATATTTGCAAATCTTTATTAATTATAAATTTCATTTATATGTATAGCTAAGATAAACAATGTTAATTATATTTATATAAAAATAAAAATGAGGGAACTTAAATTTAATTAAAGTTAAGTTCTCTTATTTTTATATGGAGTTAAATATAAGTATATTTTTGATTTAAAATATGCTTATATTTAAGTCTATTACTTTATTTGAAATAATTTGTAGAAATTCAAATTCCTTGACAGTAATAAGTAAGTAATTGTATAATCAAACTGCAATATATTAATAATATTAGTGAAAATGAAAGGATATAAACTATGTATAAATCAGAAAATTTTTCCAAAAAATCTGTGTTAATAAATTCATTTTTAAGTAAATTTTTAAAAATAGTTGGATGGGGCTTAGTAGGTTTGTTTACGTTATCAGCTCTAGTACTTTCAACTATTTCTATTATAATTGGATGGGCTGTAATACTTCCTATTCAAGTATGTGCAGTGTTTTTAATTATAGGAGGAGTTTGTATCTTTAAAGGTAAGAGATTAGGAGACCAAATTTCTCGTTATAAAAAATATTGTACAATCATAAGTAATAGAAATATTATTCCAGTAGAACTTATTGCCGAAAGTACATCTAAATCACTAAATTTTATAATAAAAGATGTGCAAAAAATGATAGATAAAAACTATTTTATAAATACTTATATTGATAAAAGAAGTAATCAAATTGTGTTGACAAATGAAGATTTCATTCCAGCAAGATATGAAGATGTAGCATATGAAGTCAAAGAAGAAGAACAAACTGATGAGGTTAATGAAGTTGATACAATTATAAATAAAGGAATGGATTATTTAACACAAATAAAAGAAGCTAATAAAAATATTAAATCAGAGTCAATGTGTAATAAAATTGTACAAGTAGAGGATGTTACAGGGAAAATATTTGATGTTGTAAAACATGACCCATCAAAACTTACTCAAATACAAAAATTTATGGACTATTATCTTCCAACGACTTTAAAGCTGTTGAATTCATATCATACATTGGAAGAGCAAGGTATAGACAGAGAAAATATAACGACAACTATGGAAAGTATTGAAAATACAATGAGTACAATCGTAATAGCTTTTGAAAATCAATTAGACTATCTGTTTGAAGATGAAGCAATAGATATCTCTACAGACATTACTGTTTTAGAGAACATGTTAGTTCAAGAGGGATTAACGAGTGGTAAATTTTAACTTCAATATAAAAAATATTCTGTTATTTTTGAACAATTAAGTAGTCATAAAGTAAAAAACATGTGATATATAAGTTAATCAGTACTTTATAAAGGAAGAGGAGAGAAAGATATAATGAATAATCTAGATGATATACCAGTTATGCCAACTTTAACACTTGACCCATTTGGAGAAGAATCAAATACAAGTGATATAAATAATTCTGATATGTTAATGAAAAAGGATGAAAAAGACCCAGAAGAAGAAAAATTGTCTGAATCTGAACGTAAGATGGTAAAGGAATTTGCAGAAAAAATAGATATTACAAATACAAATATGATTTTACAATATGGAGCTGGTGCCCAAAAAAAGGTGGCAGGATTCTCTGAAACAGCTTTAAAGAGTGTTAAAACTAGAGACTTAGGAGAAGTTGGAGATATGCTTACAAATCTAGTTACTGATTTAAAAGCATTTTCAGCAGACGAAAAAGAACAGGGTGGTTTTTTAGGAATCTTTAAAAAGGCAAATAATAAAATTTCAAATCTAAAAACTAAGTATGATAGCGCAGAGGTAAATGTAGACAAAGTAAGCAAAGAACTTCAAAAACATCAGGTTAAAATATTAAAAGATATAGCTATGCTTGATAAGATGTATGAGTTGAACTTAGCTTACTCAAAAGAACTTACTATGTATATTATAGCAGGTAAACAAAAGTTAAAAGATATGAAAGAATACGAAATGCCAAAATTGAGAGAAAAGGCTAGATTATCTGGCTCAACAGAAGACGCTCAAGCTGTGAATGATATGGTTTCACTTTGTGACCGATTTGAAAAGAAGATTCATGACTTAGAATTAACTAGAATGGTATCGCTTCAAATGGCTCCACAGATAAGACTAGTTCAAAATAGTAATAATTTGATGGCAGAAAAGATTCAATCAACTATAGTAAATACAATTCCATTATGGAAAAATCAAATAGTACTTGCTCTTGGAATTTCTCACTTAAATCAAGCTATGAAAGCACAGCGTGAAGTTAGCAATATGACAAATGAGCTATTACTAAAAAATGCAGAAACTCTAAAGATGGGAACAATAGAAACAGCAAAAGAATCAGAAAGAGGAATTGTAGATATAGATACAATTAAGAAAACTAATCAATCTTTAATATCAACTATTGATGAAGTGGTTAAGATACAACATGATGGTAGAATAAAGAGACAAGAAGCAGAAGTTGAACTATCAAAAATAGAAAATGAACTTAAAAGCAAGCTTCTTGAATTTACAGTTAAATAAAAGCGTATATTAGAAAAAGGGTGTCTCAAAATAAACTTTTTAGTTCATGAGGCGCTCTTTTTGTATGAAATAAATATATTTTTATAATTTCAACAATAGAAAAGAAGCTTATCTCTGTTTCGAGACAGCCTCTTTTATTTATATTATAAATTTCTATTATCCTTTAACATAACATCATGAGCTCCACCTTCAACTATACTAGTAGAAGATACAAGTGTAAGCTTAGCATTCTTTTGAAGTTCAGGTATGCTAAGAGCTCCACAGTTACACATAGTAGAACGAACTTTACTTAAAGAAAGAGTTACATTGTCCTTTAAAGAACCAGCATAAGGTACATAAGAGTCAACACCTTCTTCAAAAGAAAGCTTCTTATCTCCACCAAGGTCATATCTTTGCCAGTTTCTAGCACGTGCAGAACCTTCTCCCCAGTATTCTTTCATATAACTACCATTTATATTAACTTTGTTAGTTGGACTCTCATCAAAACGAGAGAAGTATCTACCAAGCATTATAAAATCTGCACCCATAGCTAAAGCTAAAGTTATATGATGGTCATAAACGATACCACCATCAGAACAAATTGGAATATAAATACCTGTTTTTTCAAAGTACTCATCTCTAGCTTGTGCAACTTCAATTATAGAAGTAGCTTGTCCACGTCCTATACCTTTTTGTTCACGAGTAATACATATAGAACCACCACCAATACCAACTTTAACAAAGTCAGCACCAGCTTCAGCTAAGTAAAGGAATCCTTCACGGTCAACTACATTTCCAGCTCCAACCTTAACTGTATCACCATATTTTCCACGAATAAAATCAAGAGTTATTTTCTGCCATTCAGAAAAACCTTCTGAAGAATCTATACATAAAACATCAGCACCAGCTTCAACTAAAGCAGGAACACGTTCAGCGAAGTCTCTAGTATTGATACCAGCTCCAACTACATATCTTTTAGAAGAATCTAAAAGCTCAAGTGGATTTTCTTTATGAGAAGAGTAATCTTTACGGAATACCATATAAACAAGATTACCGTTGTCATCAAGTACAGGAAGAGAATTAAGCTTGTGGTCCCATATAATGTTGTTTGCTTCTTTTAAAGTAACGTCTTTGTTAGCATAAACTATGGATGACATAGGAGTCATAAATTCACTAACTTTAGTATCTAAATCCATACGACTTATACGATAATCACGACTTGCGACAATACCTAATAATTTACCAGTTGAAGTCCCATCTTCAGTAACAGCAACTGTAGAATGTCCAGTTTTTTCTTTTAATTCAAGAATGTCTTTTAGTGTATTCTCAGGTTTAATATTTGAATCACTTACAACAAAACCAGCTTTGTGAGATTTAACACGTGCTACCATAGCAGCTTCACTTTCAATACTTTGAGAACCGTATATAAATGAAATACCACCTTCTTTAGCAAGTGCAATAGCCATCTTGTCATCAGAAACAGATTGCATAATAGCAGAAGTCAAAGGTATATTCATATAAATATCTGCTTCCTCGCCTTTTTTAAATTTAGTAACAGGTGTTTTCAAACTTACATTAGCAGGTATACAATCAGTAGAAGAGAAACCTGGAACAAGAAGGTATTCACTGAAAGTATGTGATGGTGTATCAAAATAAAACGCCATTTTTTAATCACTCCTTATATTTTTATACTTTTTATAATTGATAGTATTAATTATAACTTATTCTTTAATTTTATTAAAGTATTTTGTCAAATATTGAGATTTTTGAAAAATTTAAACTATTTTCATTAAATTTGTTTAATATATATTGCTTTATAGGGTAATATTGTATATTAAATAATGTTTAATATTGTATAGTAGCTAATTAGAAATTAATATTTAGTTATCCATACATTATACTTATACACTTTATGTTGACAATATTGACATAGAGAGTACAAATATCAAAAGCACAGGTCAAATAAGTCTATATTAGTATATCCAAAAGTACCTCTAATAAAATTATTTAATTGAATTATTATTGGTTTTTCTATTAAAGTTAATTAATCACAAAGTAATGAAGTTATTCTAAGTATAAGTAACTTTAAAATAATAATGTTCTCACAATTAAGTAAATTATATAGAAATAATAGAAGAATATATATAATTTACAGAGTGTTTCTTTGTCAACAGTATCTAATCTAATGTATAAAATTATTAAATAACTTAAAAATACTAATATGTTTTAAAATACTACAGAAAAAAATATACAATATATAATAAAAAAGAATATTATAAATTTAAATATTTTATAAAAATAGTATTATTTGTAACACTAGATACTCTAAAGTACTACATAAATAAAGTTAAACAAAAACTAAAATGACAAATGTCATTATCTTAAGTGACATAGAAACGATTTCTTAAAGTTGTTACTAGAAAATATAAACTCTATAATAAAAGTATAACAAAAGGGAATCATATCGATATAGAATATAATTCAAATGGAGGTAAAATTATGAGCAGTTCTAATCAATCGACAATAAAGACATCTATACAGCGAATAGGAAAATTTTTAAGTGGTATGGTAATGCCAAATATAGGAGCTTTTATAGCATGGGGCCTTATAACAGCATTATTTATACCAACAGGGTGGATGCCTAATGAGAAATTAAGTACAATAGGTGACCCAATGATAAAATACCTTTTACCACTGTTGATAGCTTACACTGGTGGTAAAGCAATAGCAGGACAAAGAGGTGGAGTAATAGGTGCAGCAGCAGCGATGGGCGTAATCGTTGGAGCTGATATACCAATGTTTATTGGAGCTATGATAATGGGACCATTTGCAGGATGGATAATCAAGAAATTCGATAAATTTGTAGATGGTAAGATACCAACAGGATTTGAAATGTTAGTAAATAACTTTTCAATAGGTATAATAGGTATGCTTCTTGCAATATTAGGATTTTATGCAATAGGGCCAGCAATAGTAGCAGGTACAGCTCTTATAGAATCTGGAGTTCAATTTATAGTTAGCAAAAGTTTATTACCTTTAGTTTCAGCATTTATAGAGCCTGGAAAAGTATTGTTCTTAAACAATGCAATAAATCATGGTATATTAGGACCTATAGGTATAGCTGAAGCAAAAGAAGCAGGTAAATCTATAATGTTCTTATTAGAAAGTAACCCTGGACCAGGTTTAGGAGTTCTATTAGCATACTGGATGTTTAGTAGAGGAAGCGTAAAACAATCAGCACCAGGAGCTGTAATAATACATTTCTTTGGTGGTATACATGAAATATACTTCCCATACATCTTAATGAATCCAGTTTTAATATTAGCTACAATGGCAGGTGGAGCAGCAGGAATATTAACTTTCTCAATACTAGGAGCTGGACTTGTAGCAGCACCATCACCAGGAAGCATATTTGCACTTATGGCACTAGCACCAAAGGGAGGGTTACTTCCAGTCTTAGCAGGGGTTGCAGTGGCAACAGCTGTATCATTCTTGGTAGCAGCGCCATTTGTTAAGAGAGCTTCTGCAAATCAAAGTGAAGAAGATGGTACTTTAGAAGAAGCTAAAGCAAAAATGAGTGATATGAAATCTGCAAGTAAGAATTCTGATAAAAGTGTTGAAGAAAAGCAACTTGAAGTAAACGAAATTAAGAAGATTGTATTTGCATGTGATGCGGGAATGGGTTCTAGTGCAATGGGAGCTTCTAGATTTAAAAATAGAATAAAAAATTTAGATTTGAATATAGAAATTACAAATTCATCTGTCGATAATCTTCCAGATGATACACAAATAGTAGTAACTCATAATACACTAGTTGAAAGAGTAGCTAAGAATAATTCAAGTGTTGAGATAGTTTCAATAAACAACTTTTTAAATGACCCAAATTTAGATACATTATTTAAAAGATTAGAATCTAAATAAAAATAAAAAGTACCACTGATTAGGAGTGGATAATTTGAAAAAAAAGAAGATTACATCTAGACAAAAAAAGATAATACTAATGATAGTAGAAAATTCAAAAAAAAATATTCCAATAACTATTTCTGAGATTGCAGGAGAGTTGGATTTAAGTTCAAGAACTGTACTTAGAGATATGTCTGGAATTGAAAAATGGTTTGATGAAAATGATTTTAATTTTGTAAAAAAACCAGGAGTTGGATTGATTTTAGAAGAAAATATAGAAAATCAAAACTTTATAATCGAGTTGTTAGAAGAAGAGAAAATAGAAAAAGAATATAGTAAGGAAGAAAGAAATTTAATTATATTATCAAAGCTACTAATTTCTAATGAGCCAGTAAAATCTTATTATTTTGCAAAACTATTAAAAGTATCTGAAGGGGTATTGAATAATGATTTTGCATTAGCAAGTAAATGGTTGGAAAGATTTGATATTGAGCTTGTTAGAAAACCAGGGCTTGGTGTTTACCTAAAAGGTCAGGAAAAAAGCTTCAGAGAAGCATATGTAAATCTTATATATGATTCATTCAATGAAAAAGAAATATTAGATATGGTCAGAAATATAAGTGAGAATATACAGACAGATAAAGCAATAGAAATTTTAAGTGAAAATAGACTTTTAAACTTAATGGATAGATGCATAATAAGAAAAGTTGAAAGTACATTAACAAAGAAGCTTTCAGATTTAGATGTGAATTTAGCTGATAGTGCATATATAGGTCTTGTAGTTCATATTTCATTAGCTTTACAAAGGATAAAAAATGGTGAAAATATAACTATGGACAAAGAATTTCTAAAAGAATTATCTATGACAGAAGAGTTTAGATTAGCCCAAGAAATCGTAAATGGTATGGAAATAGACTTTAGTATGGATATACCATTAGATGAGGTTGGATATATAACCATGCACATCAGAGGTGCAAAGCAAAGGTCATCTTCAAATCATAAAGCTTTAAACTTAGATGATATAGAAGTGATGGACATTACAAACAAGATGATAGATTTAGCTGAAGATGAATTTAAAATAAGTCTTAAAAATGATGAGAGATTGTTTAAAGACCTAGCAAATCATTTAGGGCCTTCTATAAATAGATTGAATATGGGATTAGAAATAAGGAATCCTCTTTTAGATGAAATAAAAAGTAAGTATTCATATGCCTATAATGGAGTTGAAAAAATTTCTAGAATAATAAAAGATAAGCTAAATATAAATTCAATACCTGAGTCTGAAATAGGGTATATTGCAATGCACTTTGCATCAGCTATAGAAAAAAATCTAATGATGTATACTAATATAAATCTTGTTGTAGCATGTCCTACTGGAATAGGGACATCAAGATTCTTATCAACTAAGATTGAAAATAAGTTTCCAAACTTAAATATACTTGAAACCATCTCAGCTATAAATATAGATGAAGATTATTTAAGGGAAAAAGATGTGGACTTAATTGTGTCTACAGTTGAGTTAAATACAAACTTAGATTATATATGTGTAGGTCCATTTATGAGCTTAGAAGATGAACAGATAATCAAGGAAAAAATAAAGTCTATAGCTCAAAATAAACTAATTAATTTAAATGTAAAAAACGATACTAAAAATAAGAATAAAGTTTATGAGCAGATAACAGAAAGCATGAATATAGGAAAAGATATTCTTCAATTTTTAGAGGAAGTTCAATTTGAAAAATTTAAAAGTAAAGATTTAAGTGAGCTTATTGTAGATTCATCAAAAATATTTGCAAAGTCTAGTGAAGATAGAATATCTATAAAAGAAGCATTAGAAGAAAGATTAAAAATCTCAATTCCATATATAGAAGAATCAAAAATTCTATTATTACATTGTATGAGTGAAAGAATAGATATTATGAAGTTAGCAATAATAAAGTTAGAAAACAAAATCATGCTAGATTCAAATGAAGAAATTGATAATGTAGTTTTTATGTTGCTTCCTAAAAATTCACCTAGCTATCAGAGGCAAATAATGAGTGAAATAAGTGGTTCACTAATAGATAATATAGTTTTTACTAATAAGATAAATAAATTTTATATAGAAGAGATGATATTAGAAGTAAAAGATATAGTTTTTAATTTTTATACAAACAGATTAAAAACATTTATAGATAAATAAAATTATATTAAAAAGGAAGGTTGATATTATGAGTAAAGTATTAAATGAGAATAATATATTTTTAGGATTAGATAGTGTTTCAAAGGAAGAAGCTATAACTTTAGCAGGAAGAAAATTAGTTGAAAATGGGTATGTAAAAGAAGAATATATACCAGCAATGTTAGAACGAGAAAAAGTAATGACTACATATATGGGAATGGGTGTTGCTATTCCACATGGTGTAAATGAAGCTAAAAAAGAAATTTTATCTTCAGGAATAGTTATATTACAATTTCCTAATGGAATAGATTTTGATGGAGAAAAAGCTTACTTATTAATAGGGATAGCTGGTGTTGGAGATGAACATTTAGAGATATTATCTAATATAGCAATAGTTTTAGATGATGATTTAACAGAAAGACTAAAAAATTCAAATGACAAACAAGCTTTCATGGAAGCTTTTGCCAACTAATCTTAGGAGGAACTTAAAATGAAAAAGGCAATTCAGTTTGGAGCAGGAAATATTGGAAGAGGATTTATTGGAGGCTTATTAGTTAAATCAGGTTATCATGTAGTATTTGCTGATGTAAATGAAGAAATATTAAACGCAATAAATAAAGATAAAAAATACACTATACACATAAGAGATGTAGAATGTATAGATGAAGTAATTGATAATATAAGTGGAGTTTCATCTATAAAAGAAGAAATAATAGATGAGATTGTAGAGGCTGAAATAATAACTACAGCAGTTGGACCTTTAGTTTTAACTAAAATAGCTTCTACAATTGCAAAAGGTATAAAGACTAGAAAAGAAAATGGATTAACATATAATCTAAATATAATAGCTTGCGAAAATGCAATATATGCAAGTTCTTCTTTAAAAGAGGAAGTTATTAAGTATTTAAGTAAGGAAGAAGTGGACTATTTAGAGATGTATGTTGGTTTCCCAAACTGTTCAGTTGATAGAATAGTTCCTCCAGGTAAAAATGAAAATCCTCTTGATGTAACAGTCGAAAATTTCTATGAATGGAATGTTGAAAAACAAGGATTTAAAGGAGAGATACCAAACATAGTTGGAATGAACTTAGCTGACAATCTTATGGCTTATATTGAACGTAAATTGTTTACACTAAATACAGGACATGCTATAACAGCTTATATAGGCTATTTAAAAGGATATAAGACTATAGAAGAAAGTATAAAAGATGAATACATTTGTAATATAGTTAAAAATGCTATGATAGAAAGTGGAGAAGGATTAATTAAAAAATACAATTTTGATTCCAAAGCACACTATAAGTATATTGATAAGATTTTAAATAGATTTAAAAATCCATATCTTAATGACGATGTAGTTAGAGTTGGAAGAGAGCCATTAAGAAAATTAAGTGACAAAGATAGATTGATTAAACCTTTAATTACAGCAAAGTCATATGGATTATCAGTTGATAATTTGATTCTTGGAATAGGTGCAGCACTTCATTATAATAATAGTGAAGATGCTCAAAGTGTAGAATTACAAGAGTTGATAAAATTGAATGGGGTAAAAAAAGCCATTGCTAAAATAGCTAATATAAATGATGATGAACTTTTAGATAATATTGAAAAAAGTTATACATTTATGGAAAATTTATAAATTTGCTTGAAAAATTGAGTGTTGATAAACTATTTATGGTATATTATTCTACACAGTTTGAATTATTTGTTGAATAATAGAGAATTATAATATATAATTAAAAAGAATAAATTAATATATTTACCTGTATATTTTTGATAATACGGTTCAAATGTTTCTACTAAGCTACCATTAATAGCTTGACTACAGGAGTGAAGAAGATATAGTTTATACTTATTTTAAATTATATATTAAGTTAATTACTTTGAATTTTAAGCTCCTGTCTATGATATAGACAGGAGCTTTTTTAGTATTTTAATATAAAATACTAGTAGTATAGATAGTAAAATTAGAGCAAATATAATTTTTTTATTAATATAATTTTAGAAAGGGTTAGGTGGGAGTTCAATGAAGGCTTTACAAGAAAAGATATTGAGAGAAGGCAGTGTTTCAGGAAATGACATACTAAAAGTTGATAGCTTTTTAAATCATCAAATTGACGTAGCTTTTTTAAATGAAATAGGAAGAGAGTTCAAAGAGAGATTTAAAGGAGAAAAGGTAGATAAAATATTTACAATAGAAGCTTCAGGAATAGCTATAGCATCAATTGTTTCGCAGTATTTTGATAATGCACCTGTAGTATTTGCAAAAAAATCGGAATCTAAGAACTTAGATAAAGACGTGTATGAAACTAATGTATATTCATTCACTAAGGCTAAGGAATACTCAGTTAAAGTTTCTAAAAAGTATATAAACAAAGGTGAAAAGATACTGATAGTAGATGATTTCTTGGCAAATGGAAGGGCTGCTCTTGGTCTTAAAGATTTAATTGAGCAAGCAGAAGCAAACTTAGTTGGAGTAGGAATTGTTATTGAAAAAGGTTTCCAAGCTGGAGGAGCACTTTTAAAGGCCAATAATGTAAGATTAGAATCTTTGGCAGTAGTAGAATCTATAGATAATGGAACTGTAAACTTTAGATAATTTATGATATTATATACTTGTGTTTAGCACATATTTTAATTATGTAATTATGGAGGATTTTTTTATGAGATTTTTTATAGACACAGCCAATATTGAAGAGATAAAAGAAGCAAATGATTTAGGTGTGATATGTGGAGTGACTACCAATCCATCACTAATAGCTAAAGAAGGTAGAGATTTTATAGAGGTAGTTAAAGAAATAAGCGAAATAATAGATGGACCAATAAGTGCAGAAGTAATAAGTTTAGAGCATAAAGGAATGATAGAAGAAGCAGAAAAATTATCTAAGATACATAAAAATATAGTTATAAAAATACCTATGACAGCAGAAGGATTAAAAGCAGTAAAAGTACTATCAAGTAAAGGTATAAAAACTAACGTTACACTTATATTCTCTGCCGGACAAGCTCTTTTAGCTGCTAGAGCTGGTGCTACATATGTAAGTCCTTTTGTTGGAAGATTAGATGACATATCACAAAATGGTCTTGATTTAATTGAAGAAATCGTTGACATATTTAGTGTAAATAGTATTGAGGCTCAAATAATAGTTGCTAGTGTTAGAAATCCAATACATGTTTTACAGGCTGCTAGAATGGGAGCAGATATAGCAACAGTTCCTCTTAAAGTTATAAACCAAATGATTAAGCATCCTTTGACAGACAAAGGAATAGATAGCTTTATGAAGGATTGGGAAGGTGCTTCTTTAAAATTATAATTGTAAAGTGTGATTATAAGTATATTAAAGTGGCTATTATGGAAATTCTAAGTAATAAGGCTAGGCTATTTTGCCTAGTCTTATTTTGGTGTATAATATATTGAAATAGATTAATTTTTTAAGTGAGGAGGCGAAAAATGGATAAAATATTAAGAGAAATACAAAGAGAAGATAAAAAAAATCCATATACAGACCAAGAACTTGCTGAAATGTTAGACGTAGCTAGGTCTGAAGTTATAGCAGTCAGAAAGAAGAATAATATTTTAGATTCAAGAGAAAGAAGAAAAACAATATTAATAAAAGATATATCAAAAATTGTAAGTGAAAACCCTCATATGTCTGAAAGAAAAATAACTGAGATATTAATAGAAAATGGATATAACATATCAAGAAGTGCAGTGTCCAAACTGTTAAAAGAAGAAAATTTGAATCAGTCAAAGAGTGGTATTAAAGATAAAGAACCAGCATCATCGGGAAAGCATGTAAAGGTAAGTAAGGCTGTAGAAGAAGATGGATTTGAAGACTTGATAGGTATAAAAGGAAGCCTAAAAGAAAAGGTAAACTTAGCTAAGTCAGCAATAATGTATCCTCCTAATGGTCTTCATACTATAATATATGGAGAGACAGGTGTAGGAAAAAGTGAACTAGCTACATGTATGTATAAATATGCTGTAAAAAACAATATCAAAGAAGAGAACAGTCCGTTTATAGTGTTTAACTGTGCAGATTATGCAGAAAATCCTAATTTATTGATAGCTCAACTTTTTGGAGTAGTAAAAGGTGCATATACAGGAGCCGATGCAAATAGAGAAGGTCTTGTAGAACAAGCTGATAATGGAATTTTATTTTTAGATGAAATTCATAGATTGCCTGCTGCTGGGCAAGAGATATTATTTTCATTAATAGATAGAGGAGAATTTAGAAGGTTAGGAGAAAGTAGTTCTACTAGAAAGGCAAATGTTCTCATAATAAGTGCTACAACAGAAAATCCAAATTCTAATTTACTTCAAACATTTAGAAGACGTATACCAATGGTAATAAATTTACCTAATATGAGTGAAAGACCGAAGTCTGAAAGATATGAAATAATAATAAAGTTTTTTGAAAGAGAAGCAAAACGAGTAAACAAGAATTTTATAATAACTAAAGAAGTTATGTGTGCACTAATGAATTATAAGTGTACTGGAAATATAGGTCAGTTAAAGAGTGATATACAAGTAACCTGTGCTAGGGCTTTTAGCAAATCAATATTTTCTAGCGATAAGGTAATTATAGATTTAGATAGTTTAAGGGATTATATAAAAAGTGGATATTATGATTGTAATTGTGAAAATGAAAAGTATTCTGAGTTCTCAGTTGAAGATATATATATAGATATTAGTGAATTGGTTAGTGGGAAAAATAGAATTTTATCAGATAATGAGATAAGTGAAATATACAATTATGCAGAAAAAGAACTTAAGGTTCTGGAGAGTAAATGTTTTTCTGAAGAAGAATTAAAAAATGCATTTATAGAAAAGTTAGATAAAAAGTTTAATGCTATTAAAAATAATAAAAACTTGTCTGACAGGAGAAGTAGAATAGACTGGGGTGGACAATTAAAAGAGTCTACACTAGAGATAATGGATAAGGTAATAATATTTATTAAAGAGCAGTTTAAACATGTAAATCAAGGGCTATATTTAGCTCTAGCAATTCACATCGAACATGCTATAGGTAGAATAAAAGATGGTAAACCTATAATAAATCCGAGTTTAGATAAAATAAAAGCATCAATGCCAATGGAATATGAGTTATCCAGATATATAATGGGTATAGTAGAAGACTTAACACAAGTTACATTTCCAGAAGATGAACTTGGATATTTAGCTTATTATATAAATAAATTTTGCTATAATGAGGAAAGTATAAAAGATAAAGTAAAAGTAGTAATAGTTACACATGGTAAAGTCGGTATTGAAATGTCTAATGTCGTAAACCATATTCTTGGTATAGAATGTACATTGGGTATAGAAATAGCACTTACGGATTCACCATCAGAAGGTATAGAACATGTATTAGAGGAACTTCGGAAGATAGAAGCTAGAAAAGGGATTCTAGTCCTAATTGATATGGGTTCTTTAGTAATTCTTGGTGATGAGGTTGAAAAAAGACTTGGTATTAGATGTAAAACCGTAAACAGAGTAGATACATTATTGGCAATGGAAGCAGGAAAACTTGCAACTATTGAAGGAAAAAGTTTAGATGGGATAATAGCGGATTTAAAGAAAAATAAAAATTATGCCATGATAAATACAAATAAGTTTAGTTATAGAAAAAATGAGTATGGGAAGAAAAATGTAATTATTACATTGTGCTTGAGTGGTGTAGGCACAGCTTTAAATTTAAAGGAGCATATAGAAAAACAAATTAAGGAGTATGATACTTCAATTGAAGTAAAGCCAATTGCTTTTTTAAATAATAATTTAGAAGAAGAGTTAAATGATATTGAAACTGAATATAATATTATTGCTATCTGTGGAACTATTGATATAGATTATAAAAATGTACCTTTTATCTCTTATAACGAGGTACTTGGAAAAAATGGTATTAATAAAGTTTTAGAACACTTAAATAATAAACAACCAGCTTTAAATAGTGATAATAAATTGGATAATTTAATACATGAAGATTTGATTTTATACAATTTTGAAGGAATTTCAAAGGAGTATATAATTGATACTCTTGTTTCAAAGCTTGAAGAAGGTGGATATGTAGATTCAAAGTATATCTTAAGTGTATATAAAAGAGAAGCTATGGGAAGTGTTGTAATGGGCTCAAAGGTAGCTGTACCACATGGTCTTCCAGAAAACGTTATAAAGCCTGCAATAGCCATAGCAAGATTAAATAAACCTATTGTATGGGATAATAAATTTATGGTAGATTTGGTAGTATTATTAGCACTTAAAGAAAACAATAAAAAAGAAATACGAAGCTTGTTTTCAAAAATTAATGACCAACATACTTTAGAAGTTCTATTAAATACTGAAGATAAAAATGAAATAAAAAAGATATTAAGTTAATTTTTAATATAAAAATGTAAAAATAAGGACAATTGATTTTAGTATGAGTTTTAAAATGGATTATTTTATCTAGTCAATTATTCAATATAAGGTTAATACCTTAAAATCAGCTTATTTGGTTTTATAGTGTTAGCCTTTTTTATTTACAGATAACTCAGTATAAGATAATGTTTATTAATATTTTTGTCATTTTATTTTTATAGTATTGTTATTATATATTAAAACATAAATATAGCACTAAAATATAAGTACATAGTAAGATTTTTGGTATGTTTAAAGATATGTTGCACATAGGTTTTAAAAAAAATCAAGATATTATTATATATAAATATAAAAAATATCTAAACTATTCCAAAATTAAAATATAGAAGCTATAATAAGGATAGGTTGCTATATTAAAAAATTAATTATTAATTATTTCTAATAACTAATAGAATAATTAAACCATCTTTTATAAATTGATAAAAATGGCTATCAAGTGTTTATTTTTTAAGGATTGATTATTATGAGATTAGTAATGAAAATACAATAATTTCCTATTTTCTTAAGTAATAGAGGGTAGTAGAAAATAACATTCTTGTATAAATAAAGATATTTAAATTATTGTTAATCTAAATTTGTATTATACAATAACTTACTTGAAGCTTAAGTTAAATTCGAAATTTTTAAATTATTCATACATATTTAGATTTATTATTCAAGGGGATATATATTATATGAGTGTAAAAAGAAAAACGTTAAACAGCGCACAAATGGTTAGAACAATAGCGATAGTATTCATAGTTATATGTTTTTTTATGGGTATAGTATGTTTTAAATACTATTGCAAATTGAGAAATACTGTGCAAGAAGAAAGTAGTAACTATCTTCAAGAAATATCTAATAGAATAGGGAGTAATGTGAGTAAGATTATTGATGACAGTTACTCTATATTAGATACAATAGCATTAATGATAAAAAATACAAATATAGATTCTTTTCATAAAGCAAAGCCTATGATGGATTCTCAAAAAAAATATTGGAATTGTCAAGATATTATGATGATTGATGAAAATGGAGTTGCATACAATTCTGATGGTAAATCAGTATCTCTTAGTAGTGACACATACCTTCAAGATGCTGTCATAAATAAGAAAGAGTCTATGTCTACATCACAAATGATAGATAATAAGGAATGTATAGTTTTTGCTGTACCACTAGATAGTGTGGTTATTGATAATAAAAATATAGTTGCACTTGCAATAAGTTACTCTCCTGAATCTTTTGATAAAGTGTTATCTATGACTTCATTTAATAATCAAGCATATTCACATATTATCAATAAAGATGGTACTGTTGTAGTTCGTTCGTCATCTCCTATTGCTGAAAAAACAGGGTATAATATACTGAACACTATAAGTCAATCTAAGTTAGACTCTAATAGTGATTTTAATAAGATGAAAAATGATATAAACAATAATCTTAGTGGGCAAGTAGGATTTAAATTAAATGGTTCACATGAATATATGGTATATATTCCTATTGGACAGGAGGATTGGTACTTGTTAACTTTTGTGCCAGTATCTGTAGTAAATGCAAAGTCAAACTTATTGTTGAAGATTACATTATTATTATGTGGTTTTATAACACTAGCATTTGCAATTCTTACAATAGCTTTGATAATATCTTTTTATAGACATAAGAAGAACTTAGAGTATATTGCTTATGTAGATACTGTAACTAGAGGAAATACAATACAACGATTTTATAATATCTCAGATGAATTATTGAAACAATCATCTGAACAACATGCACTTGTATATATGAATATTGAAAAGTTTAAAATGCTAAATGACCAGTTTGGAAGAGAAGCTGGAGATTCTATATTACGTGGAGTATATGATGGTATAACATCTCTTTTAGCTCCTAATGAATGTATGGGAAGATTGTTTGCAGATAACTTCTGTATACTTATAACATATAGTGAAGACACTTCTCTAACTAAAAGATTTGAAGATTGGTATAATGCCATAATGAAAAATTCTGGAAAGTATGGGTTTGAATGGGCTTCTCTTTCTATGCAGTTTGGTGTTTTTATAATTACAGATACTTCTATGGAATTTCCATACATGGCAGACCGTGCAAAGCTTGCACTGCGTGATTCTACAAAAGATTTTAAAAATAATAAGATAAAGTACTCGATTTATAATGAAAAAGTTCGTCAACAATTAGTACGTGAAAAACAATTAGAAGATATGATGGAAAGTGCCTTAGAAGAAGGAGAATTCCAAGTATATCTACAGCCTAAATATATGACTGAAAATGAAAAAATAGGAGGGGCAGAGGCATTAGTCCGTTGGATTAGTAAGTCAGAGGGAATGATTTATCCAGATGCATTTATCCCATTATTTGAGAAAAATGGATTTATTGTAAACGTAGATTTATGGGTGTTTGAAAATGTCTGTATGACTTTGCAAAGATGGTTTGATGAAGGTAAAGATTTAGTAAAAATCTCTGTAAACTGTTCAAGAATTCAATTAAAAGATGAAAAATTTTTAGATAAGTATTATGAAATTTTCTCACGTTATAATGTACCTTCACAGTATATTGAGATTGAGCTGACAGAAAATATGGTATATGAAGACACTGAACGCCTATCTGCCATTATTGATGAAATTCATTCAATGGGATTTGGATGTTCTATGGATGATTTTGGAAGTGGATACTCTTCATTAAATCTTATACAGGATATACCTGTAGATACATTAAAATTAGATAAGATATTTTTTAGAAATACTAAAAACAACTATGGTCGTACTAAGTCTGTAGTAAGTAGTATCATTGGTATGGCGAAATCACTTTCCATGACTACTGTGGCAGAAGGTGTTGAAGATTATAATCAAGTAAAAATGCTAAAAGAAATAGGTTGTGACTATATTCAAGGTTATGTATTTGCAAAACCAATGCCAATTTCAAATTTTGAAGAACTTTTATTTGGGTTACCAAAAAATGATGAGGAGTGATACTATATGCTACAATGTTTGAAGCTTAAATGTTTAAAACGCTTTTATAAAATCAAACTATCCTTGGTATTAATTTTACTTAGTATTTTTGTAACTTTTATAACTTGTGGGTGTACAAAAAATGAAACAGAAGATATTCTAACACAAAAAGTAACCCAAGATAATCGAACTCCTATTACCATTTTGGTTAAGTATGCTTTTTCAATTAATAATTTTGAAAAGGCTGTTGAAGAAAAGTTTCCTAATATTGATATTGTTCAAGTTGGAAACTATACAGCTAATACTACTCTGGCAGAGGAATATAAAGCACGTCTAGAACATGATGATTTAACAGATATAGTTATGACTTGGCCACTAGATGTAGGAGAGGAATATTGGGATGACCGACTTATTGATTTGTCTGGTATGACTTTTACCAGTAAATATAATACATCTATGCTTAAACCTATTATTAGGGATGGAAAACTTTACTATTTACCAGGTCCTGCAACTATACGTGCTATTGTATATAATAAAACGTTATTCAAAGAACATGGTTGGGATGTACCTAAAAATTATAATGAGTTTATTGAACTATGTCAAAAAATTGAGAAGACAGGTATACGTTCATTACAATTGAGTCTTGGAAATAAAGAAGTTTTAGAGACTCCATTTATTGGTTTTAACTATGCAAATAGTTTTAGTAAACCTGAAGATGCTAAGTGGCTTGATAATTATAATAATGGAAATGGAAGTTTTGGCGACCAATTTAATACGTCTCTAGATGTTTTTCAAGAACTTATCCAAAAAGGTATACTAAAGAAGAATGATTTAAACCTACATTATCAAGATAGCCAAAACATGTTATTTACTCGTAAGTGTGCTATGACAGAAGATTCTAATTTATTGGCACGTTCAGGTTTTGCTCAAACTGGTTCTACTGATGAATTTGCACTGATGCCATTTTTTAGCCCTGGAGAAGATGGAGATTGGGCTAGATTATATATGGTTTGTTACATTGGTCTTAATAAAAATTTAACTGAATCAAAAAATAAAGAAAAATATGATTTAGTAATGCAGTTGATGAATTATATTAGTACGCCTGAAGGGCAAAAATCATTGTCTAGTGATGCAGGTGGTATGTTCTCAAGTCTAAAGGGAATGTCATTACCAAGTGAACCTGAGATAGAACCTTTATTGCCAGCTTTAGAACATGGTAGATATGCTGTTTTTCCTACTTTTAAAAATACACAAGACTCGTTGCGTGATGGTCTTGCTGGAATGATAAATGGAACTTTAGATAAAAATGATGTTATAAAAATGGTGGATAAACAGAGCACCCTTTCTTCAAAAGCTGTAAGTCCTAAAATAATTGGAAATGCTAAAAAAGATTTCTCTATGATTGAAACAGGAAATATTATAACAGATGCGATGCGTGCTAAAAGTGGATGTGAAATTGCATTATTTTTAGATAATGGTAAAGATGGACGCTATAATGGTAAAGGAGTTAGTGCTAAGCTTTATAAAGGTGATATTACTACAACAGATATACAACGAATATTTCCTGATTTAAAGCATGGAGAGACTGGTACACTATGGAAGATAAGTATGACTGGTAAAGACCTTCTTAATACTTTAGAACATTCTATAACTGTGGATAACAATAGTAGTGGATGGTTTTATTATTTCTCTGGTCTTAAAATGGAGTACTCTCCAACAGATAAACCAGGTAAACGAATTAAAAAAATTACAACATCAGAAGGAGATTCTATAGATTTAAATAAATCATATTCAATTGCTGTTATGGACTATAGTGTTCCAGAGAAATATATTAAGAAGTGTGATAAGACGAACATTAAAGTTACTGATATAATAACAGAATATATAGAAAAACAGAAAAGTGTTTCTCCTAGTGAAGACCAAAGGTTTGTAATAGCAAAACCTTAACAACTTAAATTAATATATATACAAGTAGAAGTTAATACAGGACAGTGAAAATATGTATTATAATAATTTATATAGTCCAAATAAATAGAATTATATAGTGAATATAAGAAATTAAAAACTGTAGGCAGGAAAATACCAATAATATGGTATTATAGTGATTTTCTAATATTTAAGCAGGTGTTATAACAACATAAAAGTTGGCATCTGCTTTTTATATTAAAATAATAATCCTGCAAGTGAAATAATAGGTTTATTTTACTTGCAGGAGCTGTATTAATTTAAATTGGTATCTATTTCAAGATAAATTTTTTATTGAATCTTATAACATCTATACATACTTTCGCCACTTTTAAATGAGAACTTAAAATAAATTTTGTCATTAGAAAAGTCTTTTTCTATAGCTACTAAATCTTGATTTTCTCCAGCTTTTCCTCCAGTACCAATTAAAAATACTTTTTTATCACTATCTATTTCTTGAACTGAACCCATGTATTTATAGTAGTCATCTATACTGTATGAATGATATTCAGTAACTTTTTTATTTTCTTCATCCAATTTTATTTTAACAACTCTTGTAGCTTGATTTTTTACACCATTATCATATAGAGTTATATATCCATCTTCTGTAATTCTAGCATTATGTTGTCTTGAGAATTTTTGATTATCTGTTAAGTTAAACTCATCTCCTAATCCTCCTAGTGTCCAAACAATTTCTCCTGTTTTTCTATCTAATTTTATAACTTCATCTAAATTTCTAAATGAACAAATTAAGTTTCCATCATTTGGGTCAATAGTCATAGAATTAAAATGTACATAATCTAAAGCTGAGTCACTTTTGTCGCTAAAAGTATTATTTTCAACACTTTCTGAATATAGTTTCTGGTTGTCAATGCTTTCCCACTGCCATACAACTTTTCCATCTTTTATTTCTTGTAATACACTATTTACCACATAAGGTGAATTCCCTTTACTTAAGTCTGATGAAATATTTGTTGCTTTAACTTTTTGATAACTAGAAACAATGTAGTGATTATCATTTATGTATATAAAGTCATGATTTTCTAATTCAGTGCCAGCCTCTATATTTTCACTTTTTTCCATAGTAATTTTATTTATTTCATTATAATTTTCATCTAAGATTACAAGATAAGTTGGTGAATATCCAACGGCATTTATTCTTTTTGTTGAGTCTTTATCTTGTAGTAAGTATCCATATCTAATTTTTCCATCCTCTGTAGTTATTTTTTTAAAGTCAAAAGGATTTGATTCAACTTCTTTATAAAAAACTATATTTCCATCATTGTCCAATTTAAATACAAAATTATGTTCTTCATTGTGTGTAGTAAGATAATAATCACCATCATAAGGGCTATTTGCAGTAACATTATATTTTGGAAAATTTTTTGAAAGAGAATTTATATAATAATTTCTATATGAATTTTCGTTTTTGTACATAACAGATATTTTTATTTTTGAAGAGCTATTTATTTCTTTCAATTCAAAAGTAGAATTTTTAGATATATCTATTTCTTTGTCATTTATTTTTACGATGCTTGCTTTATCATGACTTTTTATTGTTATGCTATTTTGATTAGTAGAATTAAGTTGCTTTACATTTTGACTATTAAAAATGCCTTCTTTAGAAAGTGTTATATTATAACCATTTATAGTAATATCTAGTGTTGGTTTTGATTTGTTTTGACTTGCAAAGACTCGATTTACAAATAATCCAAAAATGAATAATACACTGCATAAAAATACAATCTTAAATAAATTTTTTCTTTTCATAGTTTACCACCTTTTCATATTAAGTTTTCATATTGACAACTTGATTTTATTATATGAATAAAGAAAATAGATGAATTTATTTATGCCAAAAATGAATTTTATTGGACAATTATATGAAAATTCATTCATATAAAAATAGAATGATAGAGAAAATATAAAAAAGTAAATCATATTTAGAGAGAATAATTACATAAAATTATTATTAAACATAAAAAACCATTAATAAAAAACAAAAAAATCATTTCTGTAACAAAAAAAACCACAAAAAATATAAAAAAGTATGGTTAGTTAAGTGATTAACAAGTAAAAATTAAAATAAAAATTAAAAAAAATTTATCAATGAAAGTTAGGTTAAATCCTATAACAGAGTGGTATTTTAGGGAAAACATTTTCTTTTGTTTCACAAAAAAAGCCACTTTTTGGCACGCGACATGCTTTATATAAAGGCAAGAAAAACAAGATATAAGATAAGTGCAATTAGGAGGTGTAAATATGGAGTTTATAAATTTTGTAAGTGATAAAGTTATAAACCTTAAAATGGAGTGTAAAACAAAAGAAGATTTCTTTAAAGAAATACATAATAAAGTTTTTGAATTAGGCTTTGTAAAAGAAGAATTTGGAGAAAAAATATTAGGAAGAGAGAATGTATTTCCAACAGGTTTAAATCTAGGTGATTATGGAGTAGCCATACCACATACAGATGCAGAATATATAAAAGAGCAATTTATAGCAGTCTGTACTTTTAATGAACCAGTAGTATTTAGTTCTATGGAAGACCAAGATGAAAAAGTTCCTGTAAATTTAGCTTTTGTACTAGGACTTAATCAACCACATAGTCAATTATCTGTATTAACAGAGTTAATGGGAATTATGCAAAATAAAGAGTTAGTTGACAAGTTAATAAATTCTACTGACAAAGAAGAAGTTTTAAAGACAATAAAGTCTTTATAAAAATAAAAAATAAAAGTACTAAGAATAAAAAATAGAAAAATAAAATCATTGGGAGGAAATAAAAATGAAAAAAATATTAGTAGCATGTGGAGCAGGAATAGCAACATCAACAGTAGTTTGTGACAAGGTAGAGAGATTAGTTAAGGAAAATAATATACAAGCAGAAGTTATACAATGCAAAATAGCTGAGTGTGCAACAAAGCAAGATGGAGCAGATTTAATAGTATCTACAACTATATTACCAACAACTTATAATATACCAGCAATAAAAGCAACAGCGTATATAACTGGAGTAAATACAGCAGCATTAGATAAAAAAATATTAGATGCTTTAAAATAATCCTATCATAAATACATTGAAATCATATTTTATAAAACAGAAAAAGGAGGATTTATAAATGGATAAATTATTAGCAGTAGTACAATACATTTTAAACATGGGACCAACAGTAATACTACCAATAACAATTGTAGTCTTAGGAATGATATTTAGAATTAAGTTTACAAAAGCTCTAAAGTCAGGTCTTACAATTGGTATAGGGTTTGTGGGTATAAACTTAGTTGTAAACCTATTAACTTCAACACTAGGGCCAGCAGCTCAAGGAATGGTTGAAAGATTTGGACTTAACTTAACAGTAATAGATGTTGGTTGGCCAACAACAGCATCAGCAACATGGGCTTCACCAGTTGCACCAATATTAATACCAGTTTGTTTATTAGTAAACTTACTATTATTATACTTCAATAAAACAAAGATATTAAACGTTGATATATGGAACTATTGGCACTTTATAGTAGCAGGTGCAGTTGGATATATAGTAACAGGAAGTTATATTTGGGCTATATTCTGTGCGATATTAATGGAATTATTAGTACTATTTATTGCAGAAAAAACAGCCAAAAACGTCCAGGAATTTTACGATTTAGAAGGTATAGCATTACCAACTGGTTCAACAGCTTCATTTGCTCCACTTGGATATTTAGTAGGAAAATTTGTTGAAAAAATACCAGGAATAAATAAAATACAAGCAGACCCAGACTCTATACAAAAAAGATTTGGTATATTTGGGGAACCAATGATGATGGGTATTATATTAGGTATAATACTTGGAGCACTTGCTGGATATGATGTAGCAGGAATATTCAATGTAGGTATATCAATGGGTGCAGTAATGTTACTTATGCCTAGAATGGTTAGAATATTAATGGAAGGTTTAATTCCAATTTCAGAATCAATAAGAGATTTCTTACAAGCAAAATATGGAGACAGAGAACTTTATATAGGACTAGATGCAGCAGTAGCAACTGGACATCCAGCAGTTATATCAACAGCTCTTATACTTGTTCCTATAACTCTATTCTTAGCTGTTATATTACCAGGAAATAAAGTTTTACCATTTGGAGACTTAGCGACAATACCATTCTATATGGCATTTATAGTATGCTTTAGAAAAGGTAATATAGTTCAATCAGTTATAACAGGAACTATAGTAATAGCTATATCACTTTACATGGCTACAAACTTTGCAGATGTTCATACACAATTATTACAACAAGCAGATATGATGCCAAAAGGAACAACAATGGTTACAAGTATAGATACAGGTGGTAACTTGCTAAAATGGGGAATATTGAAATTATCTCAATTAGTTTCTTCATTTGGAATATTCTAATATGTAGTTAATAGAGATTACTCTTTTTTAGTAAAGTATGCGAAAATTTAACATTTAGCAGCTACTAGAAAAGAGTAATATTTTTTATAAATTTTTAAAAAATACAAAATACAAGAGGAGGAGATTTATCGTGAAAGCAGCAGTATTACATGGCACAAATGATATGAGATTTGAAGATATAGAAATAAAACCATGTGAAAGTGATGAAGTAAAAATAAAAGTTATGGCAGCAGGAATATGTGGGTCAGATCCTCCAAGAGTATTAAAACATTGGAAATATCCAGTTCCAGCTATACCAGGACATGAATTTTCTGGAGTAATTGCTGAAGTTGGTAAGGATGTAAAGAATGTAAAAGTTGGAGATAGAGTAGTTGCAATTCCTTTTATACCTTGTAATGAATGTGAATATTGTAAAAGAGGATTATTTTCACTATGTGATGACCATGGAATGTTAGGAGCTAAGACTTTTGGAGCTTTTGCAGAGTATGCAAATATAAAAGCTACAAATGTATTACCAATAGGAGACATGGATTTTGAAGATGCAGCTATGATAGAGCCATTAGCAGTTGCTATGCATGGAGTACTTAATATAGGTGTTCAAGTTGGAGACACTGTAGCTGTAATGGGTAGTGGAACAATGGGACAATTAGTAATACAAGGACTTAAAATAGCAGGAGCAGGAAAAATTATAGCAGTTGATATATCTGATAATAAATTAAGAGAATCAAAGGAACTAGGGGCTGATATAATAATCAATGCTAAAGATGTTAACCCAGTAGAAAAAATAAAAGAACTTACTGATGGAAAAGGTGTTGATATAGCTCTTGAATGTGCAGGTTCAAAAATAACTCAAGAACAATGCTTACTTATAACTAAAAAGAAAAGTAAAATAGGATTTTTAGGAATAGCATATTCAGATATAACTTTATCAGAAGAAGCATTTGAAAATATATTTAGAAAAGAACTAGAATTAAAAGGTTTCTGGAATTCTTATTCAGCACCATTCCCAGGACAAGAATGGACTAAAGGAATCAACCTAGTTAATGAAGGAAAAATAAAATTAAAAGAAATGGTATCTCATAGATTTTCGCTTGAAGACACATACAAAGCGTTTGAGATGATAAGAGATAGAAAAGAAGAATTTAATAAGATATTAATTTTACCACAAGGGGTTGAAAAATAATGAAGGCAGTAGTTAAAACTAAACCAGGTTATGATAATGTAGAAGTCTTGGAAGTAGAAGAACCAAAAGCTACAGGAGACAAGGTTAAAATAAAAGTAGAATATAGTGGTATATGTGGTTCAGATATACATTCATTTAAAGGAGAATATGCAAATATAAAAGCTCCTGTAACATTAGGTCATGAATTTTCTGGAATTGTTGTAGAAATAGGAGAAGATGTTAAAAATATAAAAGTAGGAGATAGAGTTACATCAGAAACTACTTTTGCAACTTGCGAGAAATGTATATACTGTGCAACTAAAGATTATAACTTATGCTCAACTAGAAAAGGTATTGGTACTCAAGTAAATGGAAGTTTTGCTGAGTATGTATTATCAAGAGAGGAAAGTATACATGTGCTTCCTGAAAATGTATCTTTATTATCAGCAGCTCTTACAGAGCCACTAGCTTGTTGTGTTCATGCTGCTCTTGAAAAGACTACTATAGAAAGTAATGATACAGTTTTAATAATAGGACCAGGACCAATCGGTTTATTATTAGCTCAAGTTGTTAAATCTCAAGGTGCTACAGTTATAATGTCTGGAGTTACAAAGGATAAAGAAAGATTAGAAATAGCTAAAAATCTTGGTGTAGATAGAACAGTAAATGTAATGGAAGAAAATTTAGCAGATGTAATAAATGAAATGACTGATGGAAATGGAGTAAGTAAAGCCTTTGATTGTTCTGGATTTATGCCAGCAGTTAATGAAGCTTTAAGATTACTTAGAAAAAAAGGTACTTTTGTTCAAGTTGGAATATTTGCTAAGAAACTAAATGAAATGGACCAAGATGCGATAGTTCAAAGAGAATTACAATATATAGGAAGTAGATCACAAAAGCCTAGTTCTTGGATTATAGCATTGGATTTAATGAATAATGGAAAAGTAAATACAGAAGCTTTAGTTACAAGAACTGTTAGTTTAGACGAATTTAAAGAGGGTATTACAGCTTTAATGAACGGAGAAGAAATAAAAGTAGCAGTAAAATCTTAAAAAAACATTTGTATTATTTTAAAAAAAATTGTAAAATCTACTGTAGGATAAGAAATGTAAGGTCTTAAAAAATAACAGGAGGAAGAAAGTATGAGCACTCTTAGAGATCATTCTAATAACATTAGAAAAAACATAATAAAAATGGTTGCAGAAGCTAAAAGCGGACATCCAGGTGGTTCATTATCAATAGCTGACATATTGACAGTGTTGTATTTTGAGAAAATGAATGTATGTGTAGAAAATCCAAAAATGGATGATAGAGATAGATTTGTTCTATCAAAAGGTCATGCAGCACCAGCTTTATATGCCACATTAGCAGAAAAAGGATTTTTCCCAAAAGAAGAACTAATAACATTAAGAAAATTTGGTTCTAAATTACAAGGTCACCCAGACATGAAAAAAGTAGCAGGGATAGATATGTCTACTGGTTCTCTTGGTCAAGGTCTATCTGCAGCAAATGGTATGGCACTTGCAGGAAAATTAGATAACAAAGACTATACAGTGTATACTATATTAGGTGATGGAGAAATCCAAGAAGGTCAAATATGGGAAGCTGCAATGACAGCATCACATTACAAATTAGATAATTTAATTGCATTTGTTGACTTAAATGGATTACAAATAGATGGTTCTAATGAAGAAGTAATGAATGTAAATCCAGTAGATGACAAATTCAAATCTTTTGGATGGAATGTAATGGTAATAAATGGACATTCTTTTGAAGAAATAGGAAATGCAGTTGATGAAGCTAAAAAAGTTACAGGAAAACCAACTGTAATAATAGCTAAGACAGTAAAAGGTAAAGGTGTTTCATTTATGGAAAATAATGCTGCATGGCATGGAACAGCTCCAAATGCAGAACAAGCAGAACAAGCATTGAAAGATTTAGAAGGAGGTCTATAGGAATGGGAATAGCAACTAGAGAAGCTTACGGACAAGTGTTAAAAGAACTTGCAGAAAATAAAGATATAGTAGTATTAGATGCAGACTTAGGAAAAGCTACAAAAAGTATAACATTTAAAGAAGTTGCCCCAGATAGATTTTTTGATATGGGGATAGCAGAAGGTGACATGATTGGTACAGCAGCAGGTCTTGCTACTTGTGGGAAAATACCTTTTGCAAGTACTTTTGCAATATTTGCAGCAGGAAGAGGATATGAGCAAATAAGAAACTCTGTAGCATATCCAAATTTAAATGTTAAAATAGCAGCTACTCATGCAGGTGTAACAGTAGGAGAAGATGGTGGTAGCCATCAAGCTATAGAAGATATATCTTTAATGAGAGGTATACCAAATATGGTTGTATTAAATCCAGCAGATGCTTTAGAAGCAAGACAAGCTATACTTGCATCTATTGATTATAATGGACCTGTGTATATAAGATTAGGTAGAGCTGCAACTCCTGATATAAACAGTGAAAACTATAAATTTGAAATAGGAAAAGGAACTGTTTTAAGAGAAGGTTCTGATATAACAGTAATAGCTACAGGAATAATGGTAGCAAAAGCTTTAGAAGCAGCAGAAGAACTTGCTAAAGAAGGAGTAAACGTAGAAGTTATCAATATGCCTACAATAAAACCACTAGATGAAGCATTAATAAAAGAGACTGCTAAGAAAACTGGAAAAGTAATTACAGCAGAGGAACACAGTATAATAGGTGGTTTAGGTTCAGCAGTATGTGAAGCTTTAGCAGAAACTAAAGATGTAGTGATTAGAAGAATTGGTGTTAAAGATGTATTTGGTCAATCAGGTACACCAGCTGATTTATTAAAACATTATGGATTAACTACAGAAGATATAGTAAAAAACATAAAAGAATTGTTATAGATATAAATATATCCAATTAACAAATTGATTTAATATAAATCAATTAAAGCTGTCTTAAAAATAGAAAGAAATTTCTACAATGGGACAGCTTTATTTTTACGGTACTTTATTTTTATGATAATTTAAAATATTATAAAGATAAGCAAACAAATTTATAAAAAGAGGTGTTGTTTAATGAAAATATCTATTGGATGCGACCATGGTGGTTATGAATTAAAGGAATATATAAAGGAAAACTTAATAAATAAAGGTATAGAAATTGAAGATGTAGGGACAAATTCAAAAGAAAGTGTTGATTTTCCAATATATGCAAAAAAGGTAAGCCAAAATGTTCAAAGTAAAAAATCAGATTTAGGTATACTTTGTTGTGGAACAGGGATTGGTATGTCTATTGCAGCAAATAAGTTTAAGGGAATTAGAGCTGCTGTTGTTTCAGATTGTTTTTCAGCTCAAGCTACTAGAGAACATAATAATACAAATGTACTTTGTTTAGGGGAAAGAATTATTGGAAAAGGATTGGCAATGAGAATTGTTGAAGAATGGTTAAATTCAAGTTATAATGGAGAAAGACATGCAAGAAGACTACAAATGATTGATGACATAGAAAAAGAAAACTTATAAGTATATAAAATTTATAACGAGGAGGAAAGTTATGTCTATTATTTGTGCTTCAATAATGTGTGCAGACCAAATGAAGTTAAAAAAGGAGTTAGAAGCTCTTGAAGAAGCAGATGTGAAACTACTTCATTGTGATGTTATGGATGGAATATTTGTTAAAAACTTGGCTATGGGTCCAGAACTATTAAAATCAATAAGTGAAAATACAACGATACCTTTAGATATTCATTTAGCTACAGAAACTCCAGATAAATATATTGATATGATGTCTTACATAAAACCAAAATATATTTCTTTTCATGTAGAATCAAGTGCAGATGTAAAAGCAGATATACAAAAGTTAAGAGATTATGGTATAGGACCAGTGCTAGCAATAAGTCCTCAAACAAGTGTGGATAAAATAGAAGAATATATAGGTTTGGTTGAGGGTATCTTAGTAATGACAGTAAATCCAGGATTTGCAGGTCAAAAGTTTAATCTTTCTGTGCTTGATAAGTTGGATAAACTTACAGAGATACTAAAAGATTATGATAATCCTCCATTTATAGAAGTTGATGGAAATATAAATAAAGATACTATCAAACTTATGAATGGTAAAAAAGTAGATGTATACGTTGTAGGTACTTCAGCTTTATTTAATGATAAACCTCCCATTTCATATAAAGATAAGATAAAAGAGCTAAAAGAAAGTATAAAGTAACTATGTGATAAAATTATAATAAAATTCTGTTTAATAGTGAAGAATTTAGATAGAAAAGAGAAATTTTACAATATTTAATAAAAATTTTAATTAAGTAAGGAGAATTTTTTATGGGTGACCTATATAAACTGCAAAATGGTACTGATATTAGAGGAATAGCATATGAAAATGATTCTAAGGAAGTTAATCTAACTGTAGAAGAAGTAAAAAAAATAGCTAAAGCATTTCATATTTGGCTAAAAGAAAAGACGAAGAAAGATAAGGTAACTGTTGCTATAGGAACTGATTCTAGAATAACAGGAAGCCAATTTAGAAATACTGTTATTGAAACTTTAACTAATGATAATTGTAATGTAATTGATTGTGATATTGCTACAACTCCAGCAATGTTTATGACAACTATTATGGATGGATACAATTCTGATGGGTCGATTATGATTACAGCTAGTCACTTACCATATTATTATAATGGTTTAAAGTTTTTTACAGAAAATGGTGGTCTAGAAAAAGTTGACATAAAAGAGATGTTGGATATAGCTGTTAAGAGTGTTAGTGTAGATTGTGAAGAAGTAGATAAAAAAGGTGAAGTGGTAGTAAAAAATCTAATAGAAGATTACTCTAATTTATTAATAGATAAGATTAGAAAGGGTGTAAATTCAAGTAAAAACTATGAAAAGCCTTTTTCTGGGCTTAAGATATTAGTTGATGCAGGAAATGGAGCTGGAGGATTTTTTGCTGAAAAAGTTTTACACATACTGGGAGCAGATACAACAGGTAGTCAATTTTTGAACCCAGATGGTATGTTCCCAAATCATATACCAAATCCTGAAAATAAAGAAGCAATGGAAAGCATATGTAAAGCAGTAGTGGATAATAAGAGCGACTTAGGAATAATATTTGATACAGACGTAGATAGAGCTGCTATTGTAGGTAAAAATGGCAAACCAATAAATAAAAATGCCCTTATAGCTGTTATATCATCAATAATATTAGAAGAACATCCAAAAACAGCTATAGTAACTGATTCTATTACTTCAGAAGGTCTTGCTAAGTTCATAAATGAATTAGGAGGAAGACATCATAGGTTTAAAAGAGGATATAAAAATGTAATAAATGAAGCCATAAGATTAAACAGTGAAGGCGAAGAATGCCATTTAGCAATAGAGACATCTGGACATGCAGCATTAAAAGAAAATTATTTCTTAGATGATGGTGCATACTTAATAGCTAAAATTTTAATAAAAGTAGCAAAACTGTCTTTAGAAGACAAGACGATAGAAGAATTAATAGAAAATCTTGAAGAAGCAAAAGAAGAAAAAGAAGTTAGAATAGGCATTAATAAAGAAGATTTTAGACCATATGCAGAAGATATATTAAGAGATTTAGATTCTAATGTTGAAGGTATTGATGGATGGTCTGTTGCACCAAATAATTTCGAGGGTATAAGAGTTAATTGTGATGAATCAAATGGTGATGGATGGTTTTTACTTAGAATATCACTACATGAACCATTGTTGGCTTTAAATATTGAATCAAATAAGATTGGTGGAGCAGAACAAATTTATTCTAAGTTAAAAATTTTCTTAGAAAAATATGATTTAAAAGGTCTTTAAGATTAATAAAAAGCATATATTTATATTAAAGAATGGATGTAAATTTATACCTAAGATTACAAATATTACAAAATTGTAATCTTAGGTAACAGAGATGTAACTGATTATGGAAACTCTATGTGATATTATAAATACAGAGAGATGAAATACATGATGAATTATAGAGAAATATAATTTAAAATGTATTAATATCAAACCAAAAAGGTATAATCAAAAAAATATGTAAATATAAACCCCAACATTTAGAAAGAGACCTCCAAGGAGGTTTTTTTCTTTTTTAAAAACATACAATGTCATGATATAATAACTTTAGTTGAATGATAAGGGGATAATAATAATATGGTTAAAAGTGAATATATTAAGCGAGTTGAAGAATTTATAAATTCATATTTTGTAGAGAGAGATGTGAAAAAATGTATGTCTTTTTTTCATAAAAATATCTGTTGGGTTGGCACTGGAAAGTTTGAAGTAGGGAATAGTATAGAAGAAGTAGAACAGTTATTAAAGGCATATGTAAAACAGTCTCCAGAAGGTTTTAGCATAGAGAAATTATGGCTGGATAGTAGAGAATATTCAAAAAATTTATATATGGTGTTTGGCGAATATTTGGTTGGTAAGAAAACTAGGAAAGGCTATAATTTTCAAGTAGAAATAAGAGTAACCTATTTATGTATCGAATGTGAAGGGGAGATATTAATAAGTAGTGTTCATACTTCTGTTGCAAATGACTTACAGAAGGTAGGGGAGTATTTTCCAATAAGTTTGATGGAAGCAGAAAATAATAGATTAGAAGCAATTGTTCATGAAAAAACGAGGGAAATAGAAGCACAGAAAGTTATGTTAATAGAGGCAAATAAAAAACTACAGCAATTAGCCATCACTGATGAATTAACAGGTTTATTAAACCAGAGAGCAATTATTGGAAATATAAGAAAAGCTATTAAAGAAAATTTTAAACAATATGCAATAATGATAATTGATATAGATAATTTTAAAAGTGTAAATGACAATTATGGACACTTAATAGGTAATGAAGTTATAAGAGCGGTAGGTCATATGGTTCAATCATTTGAATCTCACTACTTATTTTCTGGAAGGTATGGTGGAGATGAGTTTATTATCTTATCAGAAAATATAGAGAAAGCACTGTATATAGAATCTAAGGTCCATAGTAATTTACTTGAATATAACTTCGAAGGTATAGGACATAAAATAACTGTAAGTATTGGTATCTCTGAGTGGAAAAATTTTAGTTCTTTCGAAATTTTTTTAAGTGAAGCAGACAAAAAATTATATAAAGCCAAAAAATTAGGCAAAGACAGGACTATATATTAACAAAGTTTTTTAGGTTGTAAGTTGCAATATAACTATTTTGTAATGTAATACAATTTGTAATGTAATACAAAATGACAGCTATCTTACAATTTACAACCTTATATAATTTTATATTAATTAATTTTTCTGAAAGTAAGCATTACCTTAAATAAATCAGCATCTATAATTATTTCCATGCTCGCATCTTCTAATTCAATTATATTTTGAGCTATTGATAAACCAAGACCAGAGCCATCGGTTTTTCTAGATATATCACCTCTTCTAAATCTTTCTAGCAGTTCTTCTGGTTTTAAATTTAATTTGTCATTTGAAATATTTTTAAATGTTAATATTATAGTTTCTTTTTCTACAAGCATATCTATATAGACTCTAGTATTTGGCATAGAGTATTTTAGTATATTGCTAATTAGATTCTCAAAAACTCTCCAAGTTTTTTTACCATCTATCATAGTAAATACAGCATGTTCTGGTGTTTCTATTATAAAATCTAAATCACTACTTTGAATTTTATCTTCAAACTCTACTGTACTCTGAATTAAAAGTTCCCTTATATCAGTTTTTGTTATATTAAATTCTACATCACCACTACTGAGTTTAGAAGCTTCAAATATATCTTCTATCAATAACTTTAATCTTTGTGCTTTTTTATCTAAAATACTTATATAATCATTTATAGTTTCTTTATCAAATTCATTATTTTTTAACATATCTACATAGCTTAATATAGATGTAAGTGGAGTTTTTAAGTCATGAGATACATTTGTGATAAGTTCTGTTTTCATCCTTTCATTTTTTATATTAGAATCTACAGCAGCTTCAAGACCATCTGTTATATTATTTATACTTTTGGATAAGTCAGATATTTCATCGTCTCCTATTACTTCTAGCTTGTATTTTAAATTTCCATTCTCAATATTTTTTATATTCTTTGATATGTTGTTTACATAATTAAACTTGGAAGCTAAAAAGTTATATATATAAAAGTGAAAAATTGTGTTTACAAGTGTAAATAAAATAACTATAGCTATTGCCTCAGTGTAATATATGTACATAAATAATATCAAAACTAGATATTGAATAACAGCTTGTATAACTATAGATATTAAAAATACTATAGCTAATTTTTTATTTATAGTTTTTCTATTATACATACTAAATAAGTTTGAAAAGAATATATATGTTATAGACATATCTTTTAGATTATAGCTATTATGTTTAATATTTTCATATATTATGTAGACTATAGATATAATGATAAAATTGTAGATTGTTAAATTAGTATTATAAAACATTTTAGTACTTGTAAATGCATGAAACCTTAAGAATAATAGTATCAAAATTAAGATAAGTGTAAGTTCTATTTTTACCTTAGAAAAAATATTTATGACATTTTCTAAGAATTTGACTTTAGTCTGTTTATTTTTTTTATACAATGTAAAACATAGTATAGTCAGTAAAAAACTTGATAGTATAATACCTATACAAAAAAACTGTAACTCTGTTTTTGATAAATGCAGAGAAGTGCCGAAAAAATAAAAGCAAGGTATAGCAAAGTCTCTATAATAATAGTTAATATTATAAACAAAGTTATTATTCAAATCATAAACTGCTTCAAATAATATAGAAACTAATAGAAATAGTAATAATAATAAAATAAATTTTGCTTTAGAGTCATTAATAATTAAGTTTTTCAATTTTGTAACCAATACCCCACACCACCTTTAAATATTTTGGTTCTTTTGGATTAATTTCAATTTTTTCTCGAATTCTTCTGATGTGAACAGCAACTGTTCTTTCACAGCTGAAAGCATCTTCATTCCAGACATTTTCATAAATCTCGCGAGAAGAGAAAATTTTACCTTTTCTTGATAGAAGAAGTGTAAGTATTTTATATTCAATAGGTGTCATTTTAACTTCCTCGCCATCTAAAGAAATTATTTTTGTATCTGTATTTAACTCTAGACCACCACTTTTTAGAATATAATTAGTATCCTTTGAATTGTTTAAATTGCTAAAATCGCCTAAATTTATATATCTTCTAAGTTGAGATTTTACTCGTGCAGTAAGTTCTAGTGGATTAAATGGTTTAGTTATATAGTCATCAGCACCCATGTTCAGACCTATAATTTTATCCATATCTTCTGATTTTGCAGACAAGAGTATTATAGGAATATTCTTTTTTTCTCTTATCTTAAGTGTAGTTTTAAGTCCATCTAAATTGGGCATCATTACATCCATTATTATTAATTTAACATCATTTCCAATCAATATATCTAATGCTTCCAATCCATCATATGCCTTTAAAATATTAAAGTTATCAGGTCTTAAATAGAATTCTATAGCATCAACTATTTCCTTATCATCATCCACAACCAATATATTTTGAATCAATTTATTAATCCCCCTTGAAATTTTATTTTAACCAATTTTTATTTTATACTAAAAACAGGTATTAGAAAACAGTAAGCATACTCATTATGAAATAAAACTAGTATTTTTATATTGCTAATGAATATAGTAAATGTTGAAGTATAGACGTCTATATTAATATGAACTTAAAAGTTTATGAAAGTGTTTAGTATAATTTATCACACTCCTTACCTTGTTTTAGATTTATTAATTTCTTAGGTATAAAGATATATTAACAAATATAAATAACAAATGAGTTTCATAATTATTAAGAATTTATAACAAATAATTATTTTGATGTAGTTCATTATAAATACATATAAAACATTTAAGAACAAAATTTATAGATTTTAAGGATAACATGTTTATATTCTTCAATTTAGATGTATTCATATGGTAGAATATAGGAAATAAACAAAGGAAGTGAGATTATCATGTCATATAAACTTACTAGAACATCTAAAAATACTATTTTATCAGAACCTTGGCTAAAATGGGCTATGGAGATTCAGAGTATTGCTCAATGTGGTTTAACATATTCAAAAGATGTATATGATATAGAACGATATGAACAGTTACGAAATATATCAGCAGAAATGTTGAGCTATAAAACTGATATTCCAATTGAAAAAATTAAATCCCTTTTTTGTAATGAACAAGGGTATCAAACTCCTAAATTAGATACGAGGGCAGCTATATTTAAAGATGGGAAAATACTACTTGTCCATGAAAATAATGGTAAGTGGTCTTTGCCTGGTGGATGGGTTGATGTGCTTGAATCTATCGAATCGAACACAGTGAAAGAAGTAAGAGAAGAATCTGGTCTTGAGGTAAAAGCAAAGAAAATTATTGCTATACAAGATAGAAATAAGCATAACATACCTACATACGCTTATGGAGTATGTAAAGTATTTGTACTTTGTGAGGTAATTAGTGGAGAATTTATAGAAAATATTGAAACAATTGGATTTGATTATTTTACAGTTGATGAATTACCTTTACTTGCAGAAGAAAAAAATACTCAAAAGCAAATAGAGATGTGCTTTGAAGCATATAGAGATAAGAATTGGGAAACAAAATTTGATTAGAATAAATATCATAAGTAAACGAGAAAAGGTAGTATAGCACAAAAAAGTGCTATATTACAAAATCTCAAATAAATATCTTTATCATGAATTAAGTTAAAATGAATATTATAAATTAGGAGTATGAAGTATAGCAGGGACGTTTTTATCACTAAGTAATTCATCAAATGATTTATGGTCAGATTTGTAGCCGATACCTTCTCTACATTCTAACTCGTCAACAAGCTTATATTGTTCACAAGCATTTTTTACTTTTTCATAATCTTCAGAAGAATGAGCTTTGTAAACTATCTTATTATTAAAAGTTATCTTATCAGCAAATTTGGGTTTTACAAAATATTTAACATCTTTTATCTGACCAGCATTATATAAATTTTGGATAACAGAACCATTTTTTAAATGTTGTAAATGGTCATCTAACTTGTAGGTATGTGCTATATGAGTTACACTTTTGAGATTTTCTTCAAAAGTGAGAGCAATTTTCTCCATATAATTGAAATCAGTATTACCATGTGTATTTTTTTCTGGTAATAATATTATATTTTCTCTTTTTACTCCAAGATTGTTAAGAGAAGCTAAAAATTCTCTATTTCTGTACTCTGATTTTTGTATGTCTGTAAGATTTTCATATTTTTTATATTTATTAAAAACAGATATACCACATCCAGTAGACACCAAAACTACAAATACATGATTTTTTCCTCTTTCTTTTATAGCGTTTACAATAGCACTTCCAGCCCACAATACTTCATCATCTTGATGTTGTACATAGAAGACAACATAATCTTTAAATTTTCTATTACTATAATTCACATAACTATTGAAACCTGTTAAAATCAAGCATAAAATTAAAATGATAGATAAAATTCCATACTTATTTATAGTAAATTTTTTATTCTTAAGTGTCATTTAATCATCTCCTGAAAGCTGTCTTAGTTATATTATCAAACAAAATCCTAAAAATTATTTCTCAAATCCTAAAAAATATAGAGTGGATTAATGGAATAAAATTTTTTTACTAGTTTAAAATTTAAAAAAATATTTATATGTAAAACTAATAAAAAGAATGGGGAATTGATAGGAATCTAGGCATAAATATAAAAAGTGCACATTGATATTTGTGCACTCCTTATTAGTATAATTGATTATTTGCTACAAAAACAGAGTCTTTTAAGTCCTAAAATACTTGATGCACCAGCTATCGTAGTTCCATAATAGTAAACTGGTTTATTCAATGATATAAAGTTTATGATTGAGTTATTACATAATGTACTTCCTGTACAAATGATTATCTCAGCCCAAGATATTACATCTTCATAATCTCGTATGCCATCTTCAATCTTAATATTGTACTGAATAGTATCTATAAACTCAGGATTTAAATCTAATACTCTAGTTTCAAAACAATCTTTAATATTATCAATTATAGCTGGTTGATATCCTATAATTGCTACTTTTGGATTATCAAATTCATTTTTTATAAATTTAGGAAAGTTCTTTGCGCATACTTCTGGCTCATTATTTTTACAGTGAATGGTTCTATCTGTCATGCCTAAGTACTTCATAACCGCATTTAATGATGCTATAAAAAGGCTTCTATCATGAGAGCTACCATGTAAATCTAATGATAGTATTTCTTTCAAAGAACCTTCAAATGTAGATGGTGTAGAAGTAAATGCTTGTCCTTTAGCTCCTTTAAAATCGGCTTCAAGCATTATTTCTTTACCAACTATAATTGGAAAATCTTTACGTTTGGTATTTCCAATTGCTTCTTTAGCAGATAGAGATTTAGATACAATACTTATCATATCCATATCTAAATTATATTTGTCAACGTGTTCTAATAAGTAATCTTTCAAGGTATCAAATATATTCATAGAAAAAAGACTCTCCTTTCTGTTTTACTTGTTCATTTAACTCAAAAATATGGTTTATTTTTCCATTGTTCATTATTCCTATCTTATGAGCAAAAAACATTGCTTCAGAAATATCATGAGTAACATGAATCACTGTTGGTCTGTACTTTAAGTAAACATCTTTTAGTATTTTACTTATATGTTTTTTTGTAATATAATCTAATGAGCTCATAGGCTCATCTAGAAGTAATATGTCTGGCTCACCTATCAATGCACGTGCAAATGCAACTCGTTGTTTTTCTCCTCCACTTAAATTTTTAGGATACCTGTTTTTTATATTTTCTATCTGCATTAACTTAGATAAGTGATTAACTTTAAATATTTGCTCATCTTTAGATATTTTTCTCAATTTAAGTGGGAATCTTATATTATCTTCAACACTCATATTTGGAAAGAGTTCAAAGTTTTGATATACAAATCCTATATTTCTGTTTTCTGGAGGCAAATTTGATATTAAATTTTCTTTGTATCTTACATCACCTTTAGCAGATGAGTATCTTCCTGCTAATGTTTCTAGAAATAGAGTTTTACCTGAACCACTGGAGCCTAATAAAACAAAGTACTCGTGGTTATTAATGTTTAAACTATTTTTTTTTAACTTAAAATTAGGCAAATCAAGTGATAAATTTTTAATTTCCAACATATTAGTTTTCATCAACCTCTCTATTAAAAAATATCTCAAAGAACATCAAGCATGTAAGTGATATAAATATTAAAATTACAGCTATACCTATTGCAATATCTATATCACCAGTAGACATATTTAAATATATTGAAGTAGGTATAATTTCAGTTTTCATACGTGTAGACCCTGCTATCATAGCTACTGCACCAAATTCACCAAGTGCTCTTGACCAAGTCATTACAGTTGCAGATATTATTCCAATTTTTAGATTTGGAAGAATTACAAACTTAAATGCCTCCCAACTATTACATCCAAGAGTACGTGCAACAAATATCATTTTTTCATTACCTTCACTTAATGAAGTGTGAAGTATTTTAATAGTAAGTGGCAGATTTACAAATACCTGAGCTAAAACTATTCCTTGTCTTGTGAACACAAAATCAAGTTTAAGAATTTTGTAAATGGAATCTCCAATACCCATTCTACCAAACAAAAGTAAAAGAGCAATTCCTGATACTAGGTGAGGAAGAGACATCGGAAGATTTATTATCTGTATAATTAGTTTTTTAAATGGTAATTTAGTAATATGTAAAAAGTAAGCTGTTGGAACAGCTAATAAAAGACATAATATGGTAGATGTTAAAGATGTCTTGATGCTGAGTACTACTGCATATTGTACTTCCACTGAATTTAAACATATAGGAACATAACTCAGACCTTTGATTATTAGCATAAAAAGTGGGGATACAATAAATAAAAAAACTATAGCAAAAAATCCAGTGAGTAGTATAGTAAAAATTTTATTTCTCAAATTCAAGCACTACTTAACTGGTTCAAAACCATATTTTTTAAATATTTGTTTAGCTTCATCTGATGCTACATAATTTATAAATTTATTAGCTAAATCTTTTTTATCACTATAGTTTACAGTTCCTGCTGATATAATTTGGTCTATGTTTTTGTCTGGAGCAATTTCTATAACTTCTACATCATTATTACCAAAAACAGAGTCTTTTGTGGCTATTGTAGCATCTGCTTTACCTGATGTTAACTGTACAATCATTTCATTTACAGTTGCAGCTGTAGAAACAACATTATCATTTATAGATTTTAAATTATTTTTTTCAAGTATTTTTTGAGTAGTCTTACCTATAGCATTAGATTCTTTATCTCCGAAAATAAGTTTTATGCCATCTTTATTTAGATCTTCTAGTTTTTCAATATTAGCGGGATTTCCTTTAGGTACAACCATTGCAGGTGTATGATGTGCCACTGTTTTATGTTCACTTACAAGTTCTTTTTCAAATGCTTTTGAGTAAATTGGTTCAGAGCCAACAATAAATGCATCACCTTTGTGACTTGTTTCAATTTGGGCTATTAGTTGTGCAGAACCTGCATAACTATATTCAATCTTTACATTATTTTCTTTCTCAAATTTTTGAGCTATTTCATCCATTGGCTTTTTTAAGCCTGCCCCTGAATAGACAAAAAGCGTTTCTTTTTCTTTTGAATCATTAGTTGTTATAACTTTAGTATTAGTTTCATTATTAACTTTCTTTTCTTTAGAATTACATGCAGTAATACTTAACGAAATAATCATAGCTAAAGCTAATACCGAAAATTTTTTTAACATAATATATTCCCCCTTAGTAATTAATGTAAATTCTTTTTCAGTATATCATATTAAGAAAACGATGTCTAAGTTTTTGTTATGTTTTGTTATATTTTATAATGTTTAGTTATGTTTTGTTGTGTTAAAAAGATTTATTTGAGGGGGTAGATATAATATAGTGTCTAGATTGTAAAGAGTTTACTGTATTAATTATTGTTTAAAATTTCTAGTGTTAACTTAGTTCATATGAATTTAATTAATAAAATATGAACTAAGAGCTATTATGTAAAATAATTATAATCTATTGAATAAATTCAAATAATAAATTTATTTTTGCATAATAAAAATATTATATATTATGGAATTAGAGTTTTAATCTTCTATTTAATTGATATAAAGTTTATATTTATTTTTTATAAAAATATGGTAAATATTTACATATTATAATATAATAAGTCATTTTTCTAGTGTATAATATATTATATGAAATAGGCGTTATAAAGCGTAAATCATAGAAATTTTTAAGTATAGAAGTATATTTTAATTGATAATGTATATAGGAGGAGGACAAAATTTGAGTACCATTATTTATGCCTATTTGATACCATTTATAGGATTGATTTTTTTGATATTTCTTATTAAAATGAATCATTTATTTAATAAGGAGCAGAGTAAATTGTTTATAATATCAATAGTGATTAATTTAATACTTATTATAGTTACATCTACTGATTACATAATATCAAAACAGACAAATTCATCACTATGGATGGTTCGTAGGATTACATCTTTTTTAAATTTTGCAATAAGTCCATTGATTCCTATTTTACTTATAAAGATATTTAAACAAAAAAAGGATACAATTATATTTTATTTGCCATTTTTGATAAATTTTATTATTTGTTTTTTTAGTATGTTTATTAAAATTATATTTTTTATAGATATAAATAATTATTATGAAAGAGGGTGTCTATTTTTTATACCTTCTTTTACAGTATTATTATATATTTTAATATTTATAATCAATCCAGTTACTTCTCATGTGCAAGAAAAGAGAATGGAACGTATTATTGTTACATCTATTGCTGTTACAATAATTGTAGGATTACTTTTAGAAATTTTTTATTACTATCATTTTCTAAGTTATGGGTTTTCAGCATTAGGACTTATTATTTATTACATACTACAAAATATTAATTTCTTTTCAAAAGATTCACTGACAGGAGCATACAATCGCCAAATGTATAATTATATGCTAGATAAAATTAATAATTCTTTAAATTGTGTGATTGCTCTTTTAGATATTAACAATTTCAAGTATATCAATGATAATTATGGGCATGATGAGGGCGATAAAGTATTAATTTTATTTGTTGATATTATTAATAAGAATGTTAAAGATATTGCATCTCTTTATCGTACGGGTGGAGATGAATTCATGTTGATATCAACTAAAGTAAATGAAGAAGTACTCTTAAATGCTCTTAATAAATCTAAGATACAGTTAGAAAAATATGACCTCAGTTTTGCATGTGGAGTAAGTGAATATAATAAAGAAGATGACCTTGAGGAAATACTACATATGGTTGATAAAAAAATGTATATAAATAAAAATCAAATTAAAAATCAAAAAAAAGAATAATTCCAAGTAAGAAATTCTTTGAAATTCTAAGAATAATTAAGTGAAATATATTTTAAATAAAAGCATGTATTTTTTAGTATGATTTTTAGTTTTTATCTCATTAGTAGTGGAAGAAAAAAGATATTTTATAAAAAAGTTTTAAGTATATTAACAGAAAGTATCAAAAAAATTACATAAAATAAAAATGTTAAAAAACACTATAAAGTATATGAAAAAATAAATTAAATTTTTTTAGATGCATATAAAGCAACTATTTTCCTTAGTTTATCACACAAATAGGATATAGGATAATAGTCCTTAATTTAATCTCCTCATAGAATCAGTATGAGTCTAGAATACTATGAGGAGGCAACTATATCAATTTAATTTGTAGTATTGTAAATAAATTGATATAAGAAAGTATTTTCATTTCTTTATATTTGATATTATCATAAAATACTTTCTTTATGAGTCATTACAAATTCCAACAGCTACATTGATAAAAGGCAAGGGGATTATATTTGAAAAATATCCCATTAAATTAGAAGAATTCATTTTTACATAACTTAAAAAATCGCCTTAAGTTAAATCAAGACGATTTTAATAAATAAGTGGGTACTTCAAGCTATTTTAGATTTGTTATATTTCATTAAAAAATAAAACTCTGAAATGATAAGAATATATCAATTAATTTTCATCAAACATTTCTTAAAAGTAGATAAAACTAAAAAGGGTTTTCTAGAAAATAAAATCTATCTAATTATGTTTACTAATAACATAACTTGATGTAAATAATTTTCTACTATTTTTATCCGCTCTGTAGTATAAAATTACCTAATTGTGTATGTATAAAATCGTAATAATCATATGCACTACCAATATAGGTAGATAATATATGAGTGTGTCTATCTATATTATTTGTAAATGTACTATCATATCCCCCTAAAAAAATTTCATAAAAACAAAAAGAAAATATCTTTTTGGCAACTGGCTAACATAACTTATAAAAATTTTATAAGCCTTAGTCCCTATAGTTTTGCGTCACTAAATTTCTCTAGTTTTGCCGATTTAGTTTTACTCTACAATTATATAATACAACAGAATGAAGCATTATTCAATAGACTTATTTGAAAATTGAAAAATTTATGGATATGAAAAAATTATTTTTTCGAGAAAGATTAATGACCAATTAATTTCAACTTAGTATTAATATTAAAAGATATCTAAGTGGATAGAAGAATGTTTATAGCTAAATTGAATTGATATTATAGTATGACAACATCACCAAACTATGGAAGATATTTTAACAAGTTTAATATTAGAATAGTTATTTTTATTTGGAGTTGTTCATAAAGTTTTAGGATTATGTGCAAAAATATAAATAACTAAATAAAAAAAGACTCTAAAAAGAGTCTTTTCCGAAAAATCTATATATTATAATATAGTTATATTTTCTGCTTGAGGACCTCTAGCGCCTTTAACTATATCAAAGCTTACTTTTTGACCTTCTTCTAATGATTTAAATCCTGAAGTTTGTATAGCTGAGAAATGAGCAAATACGTCATCTCCATTTTCTACTGATATAAATCCAAATCCTTTTTCGTTGTTGAACCATTTCACTATTCCATTATTCATTAAAAATACTCCTATTAACCTATATCAAGATATACTTGATTTAATTGTGTACTAACACAAATACTATTGTATCATAAATTAATAAAGATGTCTACTTAATTATATAATTTCCAGTTAATATTTAAAAATTATTATATTAATAGTTAGACAATGGAACATTAATTTTCTAAAGTAGCCATTTTTGGGGAAAGGGAAACTTTTTTTGAAATATAATATAATTATAACAGAAAAGTAATGTTTTTATAAAGATTAAGATTAGAATCCAAAACATTCATAATAATATATTTACCAAAATAATACAATATATCTTATATTATAACTATATAAATCATAGAAATCAATACTTAAACAGAGTGATATAGGTGTTTTAAAAAAAACAATATATTTATAATACAAAACTATCTTAAGCTCCTTTTCCCCAAAATAGGAGACTTTGATTAGTATTTAATAATATTATTTAAGATAATATTTAAGTATTATTTAAAAATACTTAAGTTTTAAAGCCTAGTTTATAAAGGTATTATAAAAATGAAGCACTATAATCTGTAATAATTAAAACTTGATACTTTGAAAATAGTTTTGAATAGAGTAGTGAAATGTATAACCTATTGATTGTATATGGTGCTGATATTTTAAATATAAATCAAATTTATTTTTCTAATAAAGGTTTTAATATATATACCTATGAAATTGCTAAAGTTGAAATTGTGATAGTAAAAATATAGTTTTGAATTGTATAATTCTAGATGTTACATTACTAGATTCAGATGAATATAAGATGTGTAATGCTATAAAAAAAAGTTTAAAATACATATAATATTTTATCTAATTATGTATATAGAGAAGAAAGAGTTCGAGAATTCTTAGCTGGAGGAGATGAGTATATGACAAAACCATATAGCTTAAAAGAACTTAAGCTTAGAATATATTTCCATATGAGGTAATATAAAAAGATTACATTAGTTTCTAATGTATTAAAGCTTTCATTTTTAGTAATAAATGTGAGCTTAAGAAAAGTGCTTTTGATGGAAAATCATTTATTTGACCATTATGTAGTTTGAAATATTATTGTTTATAGCTGGAAGCAAAGAACCAATGTTCTCGAAATTAGAAATATCTAATCAAATCTAGGAAATGCTTGATATTAGAAGATAACATATGGCACAGGTTCATATTGCATAGATTAAGAATAAAATTAATTCTTTAAGAAAAGAGTATTAATATATTCAGACTGTATAGGGAAAAGGATATAAGTTTGTTCTATAAGTGAGAAACTATAATTAATAAATAGTTTTTATTTAGTAGATGTGTGGTCGATGTAATGAAAATTAAAATTTATGTATAAGTATGATAATAAGTACCAATATAACTTTTTAGAGCAAATAATGGACTTTTAACTATAGGTGGTTATACTTTTTCTAAAAATAAACTTATTCTTATACAGTAAATCAAAAACCAAATGAAGACAAAATAAAATCTATAGTCTACAATAATTTACATTAAAATATAAAAATATTGATTTTAGTTAAAAAGTATGTCTAGTAATTTATTTTACTATGTATACTAAAATAAATTACTAGACATACAAGGACATTGTGTTAATTTTGAAGTGTTCAAATTTAAAAATATATATACAAATAATAAAGAAAATAGACTTATAATTGTTAAAGTTTCTTATAACAGTAAAGACAAACTATCAGAAAATAGACTAAAGATATTTGTCTGATTCTTTATAGAAAGAAATAATTATATTTAGGAGTGATTATAATGCAAGCTAATATATTGATAATAGATGGAGATAAGGATAATTGTCAGGAATTGAAAAATTTTTTAGAAGGAAAAGGGATAAATGTTGATCTAGCATATAACTGTGAAGAAGCTATTACAAAACTATTTAGTAATAAATTTGATTTAATATTTTTAGAGATAATTTTAACTGATGGTGATGGCTGGACTTTTTGTAAAAAAATCAGAAATATAACGACTTGCCCAATTATTCATATGACTTGTATAAATAAAGTACAAAGTATTTTAAATGCTTTGGATTCTGGTGGAGATGATTATTTAACAAAGCCTTTAAATTTAGAAATATTATATGCAAAAGTAAAAGCACTTTTAAGAAGAGAGAATTTATATGTAAATAATAATAAACATAATACTGAGTTAGAGAATTATAATAGAAATAGTGGAGTTATAAAATTAGAAAATAAAATAATAAAATTAACTCCAATAGAGAATAAGTTATTAAACTTCTTTATGGAAAATCCTGAAAAGACCTTAACTACTAAAGAGATATATGAACATGTATGGATGAATGAATATTTAGAGGATAACTATAGTGTGGTAGTTGCAGTAAATGGATTAAGAAAGAAAATAGAAAAAAATTATAAAAACCCTCAAAAGATTATAACAATAAGAAAAGCAGGATATTATTTTAATAAGATATAAAGTTTTATAAACGCTACAATTGATGAGATTGAACAGTTATTTAAATCTCAAGTTAAAAATTTTAGTGTATCAAAATTTAAGCATTGACTATTATAAGATAACAACTGGAGAATGTTGTTACCTTCTTTTTGATAAATAAATATATTTAGATATCATCATATGGAAGTTATAATGTTACTAGAAGGGGAGCTAAATATAAACATTGTAAAATCACAAAATTTTTTATAGATAGCTTTAATTTTAACTAGGGGGAAAGTAAATTATGAACTTTAAGAAAGTAATATTTTTATTATTATCAACAGTAATATTAGGGAGGAGTTTTTCTATTAATATCTTTGCAAATAATTTTTTAGAAACGGATATATCAAATAGAAAAAATGTTTTGTTAGATTCAAATGTCAATAATCTTGATATATATTGGCGGTTACAATGGATACTTGGAATTTAATAATGATAATAGATTAAATGTAAAAAGTATTACTGGTAAGACTTCAAATTCTCCCACCTATGTAGAAAGATTAAAAAAAGGCAAGTCTAATGGAGGAGCAAGAATTTGTGATATAGTCATAAATGGAACTCAATTATAACATTTTAATTATAAATATATAAATTAAAATGTTATAGATAAAAATCAAATAAAACATTTAATATAATACTATTTGTAAAGAATTATATTTTTTCAATCAAACAAAATATATTGAATAGTAATAAGACGAATGAAATTTATTCTGAAAAATAAAACTATATTATGTAATAAAAAATGGAAGTGTATTTGTAGTACACTTCTATCATTATAATTAAGCATTCTCATTTGGATTGCTTTTTTATTTTCCAAACAATATTATTTTTTCATCAATAATTATTAAATCAATCTCATTCTCTCTTAATGTTTATTTTGTAATATCAACAAGATTGTCTAAATCGAAATTTCTTGTAACTTATAGTTACTTTATAACTATAATTCTTTTAATATATAAGTTTTAAAATCATTAATATTATGTTTCTTTTTAATAAATATATTTTAATAAAATCTTTAGCAAGAATTAATTTTTAAAAGTAGAAAAAACTAAAAAGGATATTCTAGAAAATAATGTCTATTTAATTATATTTACTTACCAATACCATCACTTGATGCAAACATGATTCTACCACATTTTCTCCGTACTCTAGGATAAAATCATCTAGCTGTGTATCTATAAAATCACAATAATCATATGAACTAGCAATATAAGCAGTTAACATATGTGTACATCTATCCATTTTATCTCTAAACATATATATTATTATCCCCCTAAAAAACTTTCATAAAAACAAAAAGAAAATATCTTTTTGGCAACTGGCTGACATAACTTATAACTTATTTTATAAGTCTTAGTCCCTATAGCTTTGCGTCACTAAATTTCTCTAGTTTTGCCGATTTAGTTTTATTCTACAATTACAATAATACAATAGAATTAATTATTATTCAATAGACTTGTTTGAAAATTGAATAAATTTATATATATGAACGTTATTTTACTTTAAAAAAATAGACTAAATATGTAGAATGTATGGTAAAACTTCCCTAAAGAGAATGGTGAGGGAAAAATAATGTATAAATATACAATCGTTTATGATGGAGAGGTTGGCAAAATCTCTGTAACTGTATTTGGTTGGGGTATAATGACGGAAAAATATTAATATGTGATATAAAAGATTATGTACCAGGTCAGACAGAAAATTTATATGTTATAGGTGGAGGAGCATGCAATAAGATAAGTTCTATAACTAAAGAGAGATACACCATGATAAAAGGTAATGATAGATTTGATACACTTTACAAAGCACTAGATTTTATTAATAGATAGATTAGATACTATATAAAATGATTATGAAAATATGGGAAAATATGTTTAATATCGTTTTGATTAAGGTATAAATTTAAATAAATAGAATGATAAGGGGTGGATAGGATGTTAATAAATGATAAGAGTTTTTATCCAAATAATATTTATCCAACAATAGACTTTCCCAAGATAAAAAGACAATTAAAATCAATATACAAAAATGATTTATCAGATTGTGGAAGTATATGTATAATAGAAAGAAAAGAATATTCTGTAAGTATAAATAGTATAGGTGAGATAAATATATATTATGATTTAGAATATGAAGATAAGATACAGAGTATAGTTGATGAGATTGAGCAGTTATTCAAGTCTCAAGTTAAAAATTTTAGTATATCAAAACTTAAAAATTGATGATTAGAAGGTAGCGACTGGAGATAGTTGTTACCTTCTTTATTGATTATATCAGCGTTTTATTATAAATAGTTTATATAGTTATATATTTCTTTCTAATTAAACAATGGGATACTATTGTGATAATGGATACTAATATTAATGATATTATTGCAGTATTTAATCTTTTTATTAATAAGCCCATTATTATGTATTCCAAGTCTATTAAATATTGATAAAACATCTCTAGTTTAATAGTTTTTTCTCTATCTATTTTTCCATATTTTAATTCTAATTTGTTAAAATATTTTTTCCTAAAATAGTTGAATTTATGTTTAGCTAAACCTTTTATTACATTCCCTATTATGAATATTATTCCAAAAAATAAAAATAGTCCATTCCAAAAATTCATATTACATATCTCCTTTACAATATATTCTATTAATTAAAAACGATTTAAATAGGTCTTTTTAACAACATAAATTATATGGTATAATAAAAAAAGTAAAGATGCACTTTCAATACATCTTTACTAAGTCAACCGATATTAAAGAGAGCATTTTCCGTTATGGAGAGTGCTTTTTTCATTTTTTCGAACAATATTTATTTCTGTGATGCAACGATTTCACTCCCTGCGTTACGATATTTTAATACACAGATAAGGGCAATAATCACCACTACAATAAGTGAAATAATCCCAATTTCGCCAACAAGATAGGGACGCATTTCACCGCCTATGGATTGGTCTAAAAGCAATTGTGCGACAAAGTTATGTACGAAATGAAGCCAAACAGCAGGCCATGTGCTCTTTGATTTCATACTTAAATAAAATCTCGAATAGGATACTGAGATACACATTAGTGCTAGAACTGGAAGCTGATACCAAAGTGGGATATCAGACATATATCCAACCACAAACAACGGGAAATGCCACAAAAACCAAATCACACCAGAAACAAAAGCACCTTTGTTAAACCCAAAGAGTTCATTAAGCTTTGGTACTAAGTAGCCACCCCAGCCTATTTCTTCACCCATTGCAGTGACAAAATAGATTGCCAGATATGTCAGCAACATACTTGGCGCTTTTATAAGAGTCAGAGCCATATTACCTACGATTACGCCCTTACCATAAATCAGCAAGTAGATACTATATGAGATTCCCCAATATGCTAATGGAATTAATATACCACCCAAAATATATTTCGCATGGCATCTTCTAAAGTTTACTCCATTATCGCCACGGTGGTATATCATACTTACAATAATGGCAGCAACACCAGGACACCACATAAGAAAGTAATTAAGTTGCAACATTCCGTGGACAATAATCAGGTAGTAGAAAATTGAGCTTAGAGCAAAACAAATGATAAGAAATAACAAAATTGATTTTTTTACTTTTTTCATGAAAAGACCTCCTCTAATTGTATGTAAGAGGATTATAACATTAAATTTGAAGTAGGTCAAATTAATTTGATGTATATCAAATTAATAGATTTTCAAGTCCTTTTATTGTTTTTTCAATTTCGTCACTATTTAGATGATAATAAACTCGTCCAGATTTCTTATCGATATTGACTAAATTTACTTGTAGCAGAACCGCCATATGATGTGAAATTGTCCCAGCAGATAATCCAAGCTTATTAGCTAATTCTAGGCTATACATTGGTTTATTTTTTAAAGAAATTAATATTTGAAACTTACTTTTATCTGAAAGTGCTTTTAGTTTAATTAATATGTTATCATCAATTTCTTTAGAGAAATCATTGTCACTAAATATATCTAAATTTAACAACCCAAAATAACGTTTTGTCTTTAAAACAATTTGAGACAGAGGATTTATGAAAGTTGGATAAATCGGAAGTCCTTCCCCTTGTTTTGATATCATATTTTTTTCTCTTGTGCTCTCAAGTAAAATGGAACATTTTGAAATTAGCGTTTCAATATCAATTTCGAGATATAATTTTTTACATACAGATAAATTTGAATTTATTAGTATAAAAAGTTTATTAATCAGCTCTTTAGGTGACTGATAGAATGAAAAGAATTTCCATTTTTCACTTTCATTAAAATCTGATACAGATAGAAATTCATAGAACTCTAAAGATGAAAGTTGTTTATTTATACTACTTTTTTCTGCGATAGCACAAATTAATTCAATAAAAATTTTCCTAAAATATTCATCAGATTTTTCTTCACTATCAAATAGCTCGAAATATTCTGCCACTAGAGCAACCATGAATGTATAGAAATTCTTTTCTTCATTAATGACATTCTTAAAATAGAAATTGTAATCTCCATTTGTGGTCTTCATTTTGTCAAAAGAGGTAATTAGTTTCTCCCAATCAATCAAATGAGCATCGTATACTTTCTCGCCAGCAAAGCCCAACCCATTTAACTCTTCTATTAATTCTATTTTTGTTGTCGAAAAATTATTACAATAAGAAAGCAGTCCTAGTGTTTCAAGGTAGTAATTAAATTCACGATTAAAATTCATTTATTTATTCCTCCTTAGTTTGATGTTTGTGATAATTATATCATATATATCAAAAACTGTATAATTAAGATATAGGATAGATATTTGATGTACAATCATCTTCATATGAAAAGGGATGAGTGTATGAAGATAAATTAATTGAACTCGAATAACATTTTAAGAGTTTGAAAGAAAAAATTACAAATAGATACATAATAAATAAAATGAAGGTATGAAATTATAACTTTTTCTACCTTCATTTTGTTTATTATTCTGAACATGTTAAAAAAATGAAATAAATTTGTATTCTATTTATATAAATTTTAATAGGATATGTATAGTACATAATAGATAGGATGTATAAAAATAGAATTTAAGTAAGTAGCTATTATTGCAGTGAAATAAATACTTCTAAGTCTATTCGGATGGAAGAATGGTGGAAGAAAATTAGTAAAATATGATTCTTCCACCATTCTTTCACCCAGAAAATAAAAACTGCTCAATAAGAATTAATATACATTAATTCAGATGAATCCAATCAAAACACTTAAATGAAAGTAATCTGAAAACAACATAATTCAAATCAATTAATTCAAATAAACATGATTTTAGTATAAATCTTAAGAAATATTTAAGATTTAGGATAATATTTTCTTAAGATTTATGTTTTATTATATAATTATAAGGGAAAGTTACAAAAATGTAAGCTAATGTAATATAACAATTTAGTCATTGTTGAGAAAGGGAGTGAAAGATATTGTATAATAGAGATAAGTATTATTATACAATAGAGGAAGTGAAAATATGTACAATATATTAGTAGTAGATGATGATAAAGAAATTGTTGATTCAATAGAAATATATCTTAAATCAGAAGGATTTAAAATATATAAAGCATATGATGGAATGAAAGCTTTGGAAATAATAACAGAGAATGACATTCATCTAATATTAATGGATATAATGATGCCTAAATTAGATGGAATCAAAGCAACTGTAAAAATACGAGAAGAAAGAAACATACCAATAATTTTAATTTCAGCAAAAAGTGAAGATACAGATAAAATAATGGGATTAAATATTGGAGCTGATGATTATATAACAAAGCCATTTAACTTATTAGAGCTTATAGCTAGAGTTAAATCAAACTTAAGACGATATGTAACTTTAGGCAATTACGAAGATACATGTAAAGAAATTTTAAAAAGTGGAGCTTTAGAATTAAATACACTAACAAAAGAAGTGAAAATTGATGGTGAAAATATAAAAATGACTCCAATTGAGTACAAAATCATTGAACTTCTTTTAGAAAATAAAGGACGAGTTTTTTCAATAGATGAGATATACGAAAAAGTATGGAATGAAGAAAGCTTTAATTCAGAAAATACAGTCGCAGTACATATTAGGCGAATAAGAGAAAAGATTGAAATAAATCCAAAAGAACCAAGATTTTTAAAGGTGGTGTGGGGAGTTGGTTATAAGATTGAAAAATTTTAGTGGAAAACTTATAAAAGAAAAAAGTTTAATATTTAATTGCATTTTGATTTTGGTCATTTTTACATTTACACAAATGTTAGGAATTCTTATATGTTTTAACTTTTTCTCCAATAGTTTAGTTTATTCTATGGGAATTATGCTTGTATTAAATTTTATATTATATAAAATACTGACAATGTAGATGAGGTGGACAAGTTGGAAAAATATAGAGCATTAAAGTTAGTCTCATTAATCATAATATCTATCTCATTTCCATTAACTATATTGTTGGTAACAATAGGACTTGCTGAACCTAAATACAATATACAAAAAACTTCTACAAAGAATGGAATTTTTAATATATCTGATGATTTTTATGACAGTAATATGTTTGATGATGAGACAATGTTGAATTTATTATACAATTTTAAGCTATCTATGGGTATTGGGTTAAGTAGTGAAGAAAAAATAAATTATGAATACTTTTACAAAAGAGGTAAGAGTCTAGATTTAAGTAGTAGCATTTCTGGTTATAATAAAGTCATGAAGAAGGTACAAGCTTCTTCTAAATATTTAAGTTCTCTAAAAAATATAAAAATGTATATTGTAAATATAAATTCAGGCCAATTTTATACAAATACAGAATATAGTTCGTTAGAGGATTTTAAGCAAAATATTAAAGGTTATTGTGATATAGAGATAGTAAATGATGGAGAAAGAAGCTCATATACTAAAAAAATAAATGGAGAAAAATTTGAACTAAATAATGTTAGTATGGAACTAAATGGAGAAGAGGATGCTTTTGAGGTCTATGCATCTTTTCCCGAAGAACCCACTATAGATGATGGAATAGTATATACCAACTTTCAAATCTTTAAACAAGCTACAGAAAAAGTAAGATTATTTTTTGTAGCTAGTTTAAGTTTAGCAATTATATGTTTATTATCTATAATTTTATATAGTAGAATAAAATGTGAAGCTTTAAAAAGAAATAACATATTTTTATTAATATACAGTAAGATACCTATGGAATTTAATGTAATACTAGTATCTATTTCAATAGCACTTTTGATTATGTATGTTTTTAATATATCTTATGATATTTATATCATGATGTTAGCTTTTGTATCCTTATTAGTAGTATCAAACAATATATTTTTTATACATGTTCAATTGAGTTATTTGGAAAATAAAATATGCATATTTAAGTCGAGTATTATAGTAAGAGTGATTTTATGGTTAATAAAGACTGTAAAGGAGGTCATTAACGCTATAAAGAAAGTATCTTTAGCACGAAAAGTTATTATGATAGTGATAGCATCTTTAATTTTAATCATGGCAATTAGCACTCAAAGTACAAGTTTGGGGTTAGTGGTTTCTATATGGATTTTTTTAGGATTTGCAATATATATAACTAAAAGACTTTCCTACCTTAGTTATGTAATAGAAGGTACCGAAAAGATAAAACAGGGCAAATTAGATTATAAGATAAAAATTACAGGAAATGATAATTTTACGTCTTTAGCTGAAAATATAAATAATATTGGAGAAGGCCTTGATAAAGCAATAGAAGAGCAAGTAAAAAGTGAAAGAATGAAGTCTGACCTTATAACAAATGTATCTCATGATTTGAAAACTCCACTTACTTCTATAATAAATTATGTAGACTTGATTAAAAAAGAGGAATCTATACAACCAAAATATATAAATGACTATATAAATGTGCTTGAATCAAAGTCAAAAAGATTAAAACTATTAATAGAAGATTTATTTGAAGCTAGTAAAGTAAGTAGTGGTAATATAGAATTACAAATTAGTAAGATTGATTTAGTGCAACTATTAAGACAAAGTATAGGTGAGCTTGAAGAGAAGTTATCTAAAAGTAATTTAGATATAAAGCTGAATGTTCCAAATGACAAAGTATATATATGTGCAGATGGAAGAAGAATGTATAGAGTATTTGAAAATCTTTTATCTAATATAGCTAAATATTCTTTAGAAGGAACTAGAGTTTATATTGATGTATACGATTGTGATGAAAAGGTAAAAGTAACTATGAAAAATATATCCTCTTATGAATTAAATTTTGACCCAAGTGAGATTATGGAAAGATTTAAAAGGGCAGATGAATCAAGAAATACTGAAGGTAGTGGATTAGGACTTGCCATTGCAAGAGATTTAGTAAATTTACAAGGCGGAAAATTCTATATAGAAATAGATGGAGATTTGTTTAAAGCAAATTTAGAGTTTCAAAAATATGAAGAAGAACTAACAAGTTTGGATTGAGATAATATTTGAATATAAGCATGTTTTTTATAAAGAGTATAAAAATTTTATTATAAGACATTAAAATATTGATAATAAAGGTTGAAATGTAAAAAACAGAATAGTTTTAAACTATTCTGTTTTTTACTTAAAATCGAGATAATAATAACTTAAAAATTGTAAGCATAATCTATAAAATAATTTTAAAATAGTTACTTAAAGATTATAGGATAATTCCAAATAAATATATAGATATCACACCTGTAACAATAGAAATTCCAATAGATTTAAACTTGTAAGCAACAAGAAGTACAACCAAAAAAGATATAATTTTAGGGTTTGATATAGATAAATATAAATTATCTCCATTAAAGAATACATCTTTAGCAGTCAAAGAAGTAAGTATTGCTACAGGTATAAATTTCATGATTTTTTTCAAAAACTCAGGCATTTCTTTTTTTGAGAAAATTAACATAGGAAGAACTCTTGGAAGATATGTAACAATATACATTCCAATTATAATACAAAGTATGTAATAATTATTATTCATAAGATTCCTCCTTTTTAGAGTGAGATTCTTCTATGAAGAAACCAATTAAAGATGCTAAAATTGAAGCAACTATTACTACTAAATTATTTTTAAATAATGTGTATAAGATAACCGAAATAATAATTGATGATATAAATACCACAATATAAATTTTATTTTTTATTTGAGAAACTATTAATGCTATAAACATAGAAGTCAATATGAAACCAGAAATAGAACTATCTATAGATATACTTTCTCCTAAAAATGCTCCAATAAAATTAGCTAAAACTGATGAAACTAAACAGAAGAAATTGAGATAAATTGCATTTTTATCAGACCAATTTCCAGTAGTAAATTTTTCATAATTCACTGCAAAAGTTTCATCTGTTATAGTATGGCAAAATGGCAATATAAATTTTGGGCTTTTATTTTTTATATACATATTCAAATTAGAACTCATTAAAAAATGTCTTAAATTAACAATAAATGTAGTCAAAACAATAGATGTTACACTTGCACCAGTAGAAATCATTGAAGCTGCAATAAATTGAGAGCTACCTCCAAATACTAGCGTTACCATTAGTGCTATCTGAAAAGGTGAAAGCCCAGATTTCTGTAATAGTATTCCTCCTACTATGCCTATAGGTATATAACCTAAAAATATTGGGATTGAAGCAACAAAACTTTCTCTTAATTGCTGAGATTTTTCCATGATAAATCACTCCTTTTGTTTTAATGTATTAAATATTAGTAAAACAGTAAAATAGATTGGTTGTATAATTGCAATCATACCTTAAAAATAAATTTGGATTAATATGTGGCTTACTATATAAAATTGAGTTAGTTATAAAATACTATCAAATTCTATACACTAGTTATTACAATGTAATAATCTATATTAATCTCTATAATTTAATTATTATCTGGTGTAATTTTATTGTAACAACAAAAAAAAATACACACAATTAAAATATTGTGTGCAATACAATTATCTTTTCTTCTCCAATAATCTTTTTAATACAGTAAGACCTGCTTTAAGTTCTTCTGTACTTTCTGTAGCGCATACAGCTATTCTTATTGCAGAAATAGGTTTTTCCTTTCCAACAGCAAAACGCTCAGATGCATAAACTTGTACACCTTCTTTAAGGGCTTGTATTTCAAATTTTTCTGCCATTATATTATCAGGTAGAATCAACCATCTAAATATACACTCTTCACTTCCCAAAATATTATACTCAGATAAATACTGATTAATAATCTTGTTTCTTCTCCTTGCAGATTTGCGACGAGCATTGATTAGTTTATCAGCTTCTCCTGAACTAATCATACGATAAGCAATTTCTGTTAAAAAATAAGACTGAGATAAATTAATATTATATAATGCACTTGATAATGCCTCTCTATACTGTTTAGGTGTAGAGATATATGCAAGGCGTAGACTAGGTGCAATAATTTTTGATAAACTCGTAATATAGATTGTTTGATTTGGTATGTAAGAAGCTACTGGATTTAAATGTGCTTCATTAAGCAAACTATGAATAGCATCTTCAATCACAATTAGATTGTATTTAGATGCAATATTTGCAATCATTTTTCGTCCACTTTGTGACATTATATGTGTAGTTGGATTTTGATAATCTGGTATTATGTATAAACCTTTGATATTCTCATTTTTACAAGCATATAACAAGCCTTCTTCACTAACCTCTCTATTTTTTTGTTTAATTGGCACTAGTTGTATTCCAAGCATTTTAGCTGCTGTCTTTATTCCAGGATAAGTTAATGGGTCTACACCTATTTTATCTCCATGCTGAAATAGACCTGCTAAAATAGCTACAATTGCATTTTGCCCACCACTTGCAGGAAGTAAGCTATCTGCTGTAGTTTCAAGACCAGCTCTATACATTAATTTGACAATAGCTTCTTTTTGCCACTTGGCACCATCTCTTTGGCCATATTGAAATATAGTTTTAAAATCTATTTCCTTAACTATATGTTTAAATAAAGTATTCATTTCTTCTAGTGTGAAATCTGGATTCATTGTGCCCATTTCAATAAATGTAATTTTATTATTGCTCGACATTAAGAATAAATTTGAACGAGTATCATAAGATACAAAGGTTCCACTTCCTGTAACTCCACTTACTAATCCTTTTTTTTCACAAATTTTAAAAGCTCTAGAGATAGTACTGACATTAACATCTAAGAAATCTGCTAATTCACGCTGTGGTGGTAATTTAGTACCTGGCAACAAAATTCCACTGTTGATGTCTTGTTCTAATTGCTCTGCAATAGCTTTATATAATATTTGTCCTTTTGAAGGTCGTTTTGGTTTCCAATTCATAGGATAATTTTCAAAAGAATTAATTGGCATAAATTTTCACCTCTTATTATTAATTTAATTACTAACTTTATCTAAAACAATGAAGTTATGTTTTTAATTTTAGTTACTATTTGATAATTAAAAGTCACAGATTAATTATCAAATAGTTTTACAATATTCATTTTTAGTTTTATTATTAAGTTTTAGATTAAGTTAGTGTAATATAAATCATTTATAAAATATTGTATCATAAAAAGTTAGTAAGAGTTTTATATTAAAAATGATAGATGGAGCAGTCTTAAGCTAAACATTAGATTTGATGTATTAAGTATTATCCAAGAAAAGAGTACTAAATTTATATCTATAAATTAATGTTCTTATTTTCTAACTCTATTTCTAAGTTCTTGATAAATTTATTGAATTCTTCTGGATGTCTTTTTCCAAACAATACTCTTACAAGAGCTGAATTAATTTTTCCAAATAAATTTCTTTCACTTTCACTTTCAGTGAAAATAAGTTTTGTATTTTCTAAATCAATATGTATAAGTTCATATCTAGTTATAATACTTTCTCTGTTATTACTTGTTCTTATCTCATAGATTCTATTTTTTTCAAAACTAGTTATTTCAACTTTAAATCTTTTGTTATTTTTCTGTTGTACAAATGAGCCTACTGCCTTTTTTTTGCTAAAATTAGGAAAATTTAATCTTGCAGATTTTGTAAATATGTTAAATATATCTTTTGCAGAATATTTCAATAAGATTTCAGTTTTAAATGTATTCATATCGTTTTCCTCTCTGTATATAAATTTAATACTTGTAAATTAATTTTTAAGTTAAAATAGTATAGTATGCCAGATAAAAGCATGTAAAATTCATGTATATAGCTAAAATCATATGTGTATAAGATAAGCATTTATACTATTATATAAAAGTAAAATTTCAAAACAGAAAGTGTTAAAAGCATAATTTATAATAATTTTTATTGTTGAGTAGATATGTATTATTATATCTGATTGAATAAGTTTTTCAATTATAAATTTATAAATATTTTTACATTATAATTTAAATAAGGGATTAAATTATTTAAAGTTATAAATAGTCAATACATTTAGCGAATTACTAATTATACAAAATGTAAATGATTATCAAATTGTATAAATGCTAATAATGCCTAGTTATTTACAGGGTTTAAATGTCTAAAAATATTAAATTAAGTATGGCATGATAGTTGCTTATATAATTTATTAAGAAAGGAGTTATTAAGCATGGAGTTGAGAGATAAACTTGTAAACATCATAAATACAGAAAATAAAAAAGACCCATTAACAGATGTTCAAATAGCAAAGTTTTTAAGTACAACTAGAGAGAATATAACTAATTTAAGAAAAGAGCTTAATATAAGTAATTCAAGGCAAAGAAGATATCCTTATCTAAAGTCAGCAATTTCAGCTATATTACAAAAAAATAAAAATATTTCTATATCAGAAATTACAAGAGAATTGATGGCAGAAGGTTTTAATATATCAAGAAGAGTTGTAGAGGAACTTTTACCTAAAGAAAGTTTGGAAATGGATGTGGTAGAAGTACCTAAAGAAGAATCAAGCGATTCCTTTGAAACTCTAATAGGAAGTAATGGGAGTCTTAAAAATGCTGTAGAACAGGCTAAATCTGCTATATTGTATCCTCCTAAGGGCTTACCTACATTGATTGTAGGAGAAAGTGGAGTTGGTAAAAGTTTATTTTCTAAACATATGTATGAGTTTGCAAAGAAGAAAAAGGTAATAAAAGAAAGTTCAAATTTTGTTGTATTTAATTGTGCTGATTATAGTGACAATCCACAATTATTGTTATCTTTACTATTTGGATATAAAAAAGGTGCATTTACAGGAGCAGAGTATGATACACCAGGTCTTGTAGAAGAAGCTGATGAAGGAGTTTTATTCTTAGATGAAATACACAGATTGCCTCCAAAGGGTCAAGAAATACTATTTTCTATATTGGACAGAGGTAAATTTAGAAGATTAGGTGAATCCAATGCTGAAAGGAAAGTAAGTATTATGTTGATTGGAGCTACTACTGAAAATGTAGAGACTAATTTATTATTGACATTCAGAAGAAGAATACCAATGCTAATAACTTTGCCACCATTACATGATAGACTGCTAAAAGAGAAAATAGACCTTATATATAATATCTTTCAACAAGAGTGTAATAGAATAAATGCGAAAATATTTGTAGATAAAAATGTGATTGAAATACTTGCACTAAAAAAGTTTAGTGGAAACATAGGGCAATTACAAAATATGATTCAGGTTCTTTGTGCAAGAGCTTTTATGAAGTTTATAAATTCCAAAGATGAAGATAAAGAATCAATAGTAGTAGTAGATATAAATGAGGTTCTAAAACTTAAGGATTCTTTTAAAGATGCAGCATTTCAAGAGATTGAATATACAGAAATAAGAAAATATTTAAAAAATGCCATATTTATACCATTTAATTTAGATGAATCCTCAGCAAAGGGAAATCTTTTGAGTGAGGAGTATATATTACCAGAAGATATATACAAAACAATTGAAAAAAAATATTATGATTTAAAATCTCTAGATATTGAAGATATAGATATAGAAAATATTTTATGGACTTTTATTTTAAATAGATTTGCTGATTTAAAGTTCAATCTTAATAGTGATGAAGAGCTTTTTTCAATGAGTGATTTAAATAGTTTTGTAAGTGATAATTTAGTCAAATTAGTTAAAGAGCTTATGAATGATATAGTTGAAAAAAACATTAGCTTAGAAGTAAATAAAAATATGTTCAAATATCTAGCAATACACTTAGAAGAAGCTATAAAAAGAATTAAGCTAAATCAAAAAATAATAAATGTAAATTTAGAAAAGATAAGAAGTGATTTTTCAAAAGAATATGAAATTGGTAAAAGTTTTGCAATAAGAATTGAAGAATCAGTTGGTATTAAGATTCCAGATGATGAAGTTGGATTTATAACACTCTATATAAAGTCAGCTCTAAAAAATGAAGTAAAAAAAGATAAAGTAGGATTAATAATAATTTCTCATGGACGTATAGCTACAGAAACTGTAAATGTGGTTAAAGAACTTTTAGGAGTAAAGTTTCCTGTAGCTATAGATATGCCTTTAAATGAAAAACCAATAAATATATACAATAAGGCCGTAGAATTATCAAAAATAATAGACCAAGGAAAAGGAATATTATTTTTGGTAGATATTGGTTCACTTACAAACATAGGGCAAATAGTAAATAAGAGAACTAATATAAATACTAAAACTATTGATAGAGTAGACTTATTAATGGCATTAGAAGCAGCTAGAAAGGTTTCTATGGGAGATGAAGAATTAGATGAAATGTTTTTTTCTCTGTTAAAAGATAGGATGGGATATAACTATGAGTTGGAAAAACACATAGATAAAACAAATGCAATTGTAACCTTGTGTCTTACTGGAGAAGGAACTGCCAAGTATATAAGTAAAACATTAGAAGAAAAGTATGATAATACTAAATGTTATCAAATGAGTGCATTGGATGAAAATTTATTTTGTAAAATTGAAAATTTAAAGGAGACAAACAATATATTAGCTATTGTTGGGACAATAAATCCTAAGATACCAGGTATAAATTTTATCCCATATAATAAGGAACTTTTCAAAAATTTAGATATATACTTATCAAACTCAAAAAAACAAGAAGAGAAACCAATTAAAGCGTATGAAAGAATGCTTGATGAGGATTTAGTAATTTTTGAACCAGATATATATTTTAAAAAGGATTTATTAGAGTATATATGCTCAATTCTTATAAATAAAGGATATGTAGAAAAAGATTATTTGGATTCTGTTTTACATAGAGAAGAAATGCTTCCAACATATTCTAAAGGAGCTATAGGAGTACCTCATGGAGATTCCTCTACTGTAAATAGCACAAGGTTTGTTTTTGTTAAACTAAAAAATCCTATTGATTGGAGTGTAGGGAATGTAAATTTTATATTTATGCCAGTTTTTAAGACTAATGATAAAGACATTGTTAAAAATGTCCTTGAGATATTAAAAGATGAAGAATTTATGAATAATGCTAAGCAGTGTTTTAATAAAGATGATTTCAGAAATATTATATTGGATAAATTTAAACATCTGTAGCTACAGCAAAAAATTGAGAGGAGTTAGGGTAATGAATGTAGATTTAATATCATTAGGCCTAGAATCTAATGATTATGAAAGTGTTATTAAAGAATTAGGAAATAAAATGTACCAAAAAAAATACGTAAAAAACACATACATAAGTGCTGTATTAGAAAGGGAAAAGACATTACCAACAGGTCTTGATATTGGCGAAATGTGTGTTGCTATTCCACACACAGATTCAAAACATATAAATGAATCCAATGTAGCTGTAGGTATATTGAAAAAACCAGTAAAGTTTAATTCAATGATAGACCCAACAGATAGACTAGATGTAGAACTTGTATTCTTATTAGCAGTAAAGAATCCAGATTCACAAGTAAAACTGTTAAAAGATTTAATGTCAGTTTTTCAAAATATAAAACTATTAAAAAGCATAAAAAATGCATCAACAAAAGAAGAAGTAGCTCAATTATTGGATTTTATAGAATTATAGTGGAAGTCTATTCTAGAAATGAAAATGAAAATTTAAATAATCAAAAGTAAGTATCATTTTTTAAATCAATTTAATCTATATAAAATAGAAACTTAAATTATAAAATTAGGAGGAAATTATTATGAAACAATTCAACGTATTATCAGTTTGTGGTTCAGGAACAGTTACATCATCAATGGTGGCAGGAAAATTAAAAGAAGTATTAGGGAGTAAGGGAATTTCTATTACAACAACAGAAGCTAGACCAACAGAAGCACTAAATTTGGCACAATCAGGAAGATTTGATTTTATAACATTTACCAGCCCACTTCAAACAGGTGATTATGGAATACCAACTATAAATGCATTTGCTTGCTTAACTGGTATAGGTGAAGATGCATTTTTTGAAGAGGTTTTAAGTGTTATTGAAGGAATAAACAAGTAATACTTGGGAGTGAATTATAGTATTTAAATCTATGATTTAGATACTATAATTAGTCTAAAACTTAATTAAATACCTATAAATAAACTGTTTTTTATATATTGTTGTAAATGAAAAACAACAGAAAAAAAGATAGGCATTTAAAAGTTATTTAATGAATCTGATAAGTATTTATAAATAGGAGGATAAAAGATGTTAGAATTTATGAAATCTATAATCGATACATTTGGTTCTGCAATTATAGTTCCAATTATAATATTCATAATAGCAAAGATATTTAAAGTGACTACTAAGAAATCGTTTCTTTCTGCGGTATATGCAGGAGTTGCTTTACAAGGTTTTACACTGATATTAAATTCTTTTACACCAATAATAACACCAGTTATTAATAGAATGGTTGAAGGTTCAGGAGTAAATCTACCAGTTTTCGATGTAGGCTGGCAAGCTACATCATTGGTTGCATTTTCAACAAGTGCAGGAATGATATATTTAGGGCTTGGAATATTATTACAAACAATTTTATTTTTAATAAAATGGACAGACGTATTTCAGCCCTCAGATTTGTGGAATAATTACTCATATATGGTATGGGGAGCAATGGTTATAGGAGTAACAGGAAATTTTCCTTTGGGTATAGGTTGTATGGTTTTATTAAATTTATATAGTTTATTAATATCAGAATTAGTTGCAAAGAGATGGTCTAGTTACTATAGATATCCTAATTGTACAATAATAGCCATGCATAATGTTGAAGCTTCCGTATTTGCAGTGTTTGCAGACCCTATATACAATAAATTGGGATTAAACAAAATTAAGTTAAATCCTAAAGAATTAGAGAAAAAACTAGGATTTTTGGGTGAACCAATTACTTTAGGCCTTTTTTTAGGTATGTTTATTGGTATATTAGGTAATATGACAAGAATAACTACTATGGAAGCTTGGGGAGAAATAATGAAAGTGGGGATATCTACAAGTGCTGTTATGGCAATTTTCCCTAAAGTAGCAAGTATGTTTGCTCAGGCATTTGCACCTATAACAGAAGCTGCTAGAAAAATTATGCAAAAAGCTGGAAATCGTGAGTGGTATATAGCAGTAAATGATGCTGTTGGATATGGGGAACCAGCAACTCTAATATCAGGTCTTATCTTAATACCAATAATGCTTGTAGTAGCTATGATACTTCCTGGTAATAAGGTATTACCAGTTGTAGATTTATTGGCAATTCCATATATGGTACAAGGTCTAGTTGCTATACATAATGGTAATATCACAAAAGTGTTAGTTTCAGGTATAATTTGGTTTGGTCTAGGATTATATATTTGCACATCTACAGCACCATTATTTACAGACATGGCTACAGGTATAGGGGTTGCTATACCAGCAGGGGCAATGTTAATAACAAGTTTCAATATATTAGGGAAACCTTTAATGGGATTAGTTTTCTTTGCATTTTTAAGTGCAAACCCAATTTATATAGGTCTTGCAGTTGTAAGTTACTTTATTTTATGGGCATTATTTAGAAAAAATAAAACAAGTATACTTGACTATTTAGAAAAACAAGCACTTAAAAATGTTGCAGAAGATTCTGTCGCAGTTTAAATTTATAAGTAATAAGAGAATAATAACTAAAGGAGTTTATAGCTGATTTTATATAAGTATCAGAGAATATTTGATAAGTATTTAAATGAAATATAGATTCCTTTTTATTTTGCATATATTTATAATTTGCTGTATTCTTATAGTCGACTTTTTAAAATTTGTTTTACTATTTAAAACATACTCTTTTATGTTTATACAATAATGTAATTTGATTTTATAAAATGTAATTCATATTAACAAAACACTTTGTATATAAGGTATTTGCTTGAATAAGCTATTTGTTTTTTGTATGGCATAGATATTGCTATATATAAGTATATAGCATGAAAGGAGATATTTATATGGCAGATAAAATGAGAGCATCAGTATTATACAATGTAGGTGATGTTAGATATGAAATGGTTGATATACCAGAAATAGCAGAGAAAGAAGTACTTGTAAATGTAAAGTATGTTGGAATATGTGGTTCGGATTTACCTAGGTCTATGGTAAGTGGTCTGAGTGGAAATACGGCTTATCCACTAATTTTAGGTCATGAATTTTCTGGAGAAGTTGCTAAAGTTGGACACAGAGTAAAAAATGTTAGGGTAGGAGATAGAGTAACTGTTGCCCCATTAGTACCTTGTAAAAAATGTGATTACTGTAAAAATGGTAATTTTGGTTTGTGTGATGATTACAATATAATTGGTACGAGAGTGAATGGAGCATTGGCAGAGTATGTGAGAGTACCTGAAGAACACATTTTAAAATTACCAGATACACTGGATTATGAAACTGCTGCTGGAATTGAACCAGCAACTATAGCTTATCATGGAATTTCAAAGTCGGATATTAACGTAGGAGATAGTGTAGTTGTGTTAGGATGTGGTCCAATAGGTCAGTTTACTATACAATGGGCAAAGGTCTTTGGTGCATCTAAAATTATAGCTATTGATATTTTTGATGAAAAGTTAGAACTTTCTAAATCTCTAGGGGCAAATTATACATTGAATTCAAAAGAAGTAAATGTAATTAAAGAAATAAAAAAAATAACAAATGAGGGTGCTGATGTTGTTATAGAAACTGCTGGTAGTAGGTTTACACAAGAGCAATCTTTGCTCATAGCAAAAAAAAGAGGGAAAATAGTCTTTGTGGGAATATCACACACAGAACTACCACTTAGTGTAGAAGCTACTGAGTGTATATTACGTGGAGAACTTACTTTGCAAGGTTCTTGGAATTCATATACAAGTCCTTATCCTGGAAGGGCGTGGACAGCAACATTGGATTTTATGGAAAAGGGTGATATTGTTTTTACACCAATGATTTCACACAAAATAGGTCTTAATGAAGTAGGAGACTTTTTAAGCAAAATGAGCAAGAGAGAGATTAATTTCAATAAAATCCTAGTAGAGATATAAACATTAAACAAATATAAAAAATAATTAAACTCTATAATTCGGATATTAGATAAAATAAAAATAATTTTTCTAAACAAACTATAGGAGGAAGAAAAATGTTAGAAAGTTTAAAAGAAGAGGTATTAAAAGCAAATTTAGAATTACCTGCAAAAGGACTAATTACTTATACTTGGGGAAATGTAAGTGGCATAGACAGAGAAAAAGGATTGGTAGTGATAAAACCAAGTGGTGTAGAGTACAGTAGTATGACTGTAGAAGATATGGTAGTTGTTGATTTAGAAGGAAATATAATTGATGGTAAATTAAAACCGTCCTCAGATACTCCTACTCATCTCGTTTTATATAAAGAGTTTGAAGAATTAGGAGGAATAGTACATACACATTCAAGCTGGGCAACGATTTGGGCTCAGATAGGAAAATCTATACCAGCATGTGGTACTACTCATGCAGATTATTTTTATGGAAGTATACCATGTACCAGAAAAATGATTAGAGAAGAAATTTGCAATGATTATGAAAAGGAAACTGGAAATGTAATTGTCGAAGAGTTTATAGGTAAAAATCCAATTTATTGTCCAGGAATAATTGTGAATGACCATGGTCCTTTTACATGGGGCAAAAATGCAAAAGAGGCTGTACATAATGCAGTAGTTTTGGAAGAAGTTTCAAAAATGGCCTATTATACAGAATTAATGAGTCCTGACAATATTATGGATAAAGTGCTTATGAATAAACATTTTTCGAGAAAACATGGAAAAAATGCATACTATGGTCAAAAATGATTATCTGGAGGTAAATTATGCTGGAGTCTTTAAAGGTCAAAATTGTGAAAATAGCAATTAAAGCAGAACATTATGGTTTATGTAAAGAAAAGGCTGGTAATTTTAGTATTAGAGATAGAGAGACTGGATATGTTCTTATAACACCTTCAGGTATAGGGAGAGAAGAATTGAAAATTGAGCATATTTGTGTGTTGGATTTAGATGGTAATGTAATAGAAGTAAAGAAAGGTATTAAACCGAGTAGTGAGGTATTGATGCATATTGAAATATATAAAGTAAGAGACAATGTAAATGCTATATCACATACTCACTCTTTATATGCAACATCATTTTCGGTAGCAAAGAAACCTATTATACCAATTGTATATGAATCTGTTAATTATGGTGGTTATGTGGATATTGCTCCATATGAGAGACCAGGAACTTTGAAACTAGCTAAAAATGTTTCAAAATTATTGCTAGATACAGATGCATGTTTATTAGAAAGACATGGATTAACAACTGTAGGTAATGACTTAGAAGAGGCATTTTTAAAATCAAGATATGTAGAAGAGGTAGCAGAAATATATTATAGGTCTTTAATGTTAAATCAGTTTAAGGAGCCTGAAGTATTAGATATTGATGAATTTAAATCATGGGAATATCCAGAAGAAGTAAAATTTTAATATAGATAATTTACATTAAGAAGATTAATTAAAGTCTAGATATGCTATTTATATGAATTAGTGTTTTTTGTAAATATATTTAGTATACTTTTTAAACAAATATAGAATTCCAAAGTCATATAAATTTGACTTGGAATTCTATATTTGTTATTTATGCATTATTTTTTAACTGGTTTTCTGGCGAATTTATATATTCAAAGTATTTTTTTGTTTCAGACACTATTATCGGAGATAGTGCAAGTAAAGCTATTAGGTTAGGTATTGCCATAAGTCCATTTACAATATCGGCAATTATCCAAACAACTTCTAATTTTAAGAATGCACCTAAAAGTACCATAGCGACAAATACAGTTCTATATCCATTCATACCTTTTACACCAAATAGGAATTCAAAGCATCTTTCTCCATAATAACTCCAACCTAAAATTGTAGTAAATGCAAATAATGTCAAACTAACTGTAAGTAATATTGGTCCAAATGTAGGAATTGCTCCATTAAAAGCTGCTTGTGTCATAACAGCTCCATTAAGGTCAGAACACCATACTCCTGAAATAACAAGAGAGAATCCAGTAAGAGTACAGATTATAATAGTATCTATAAAAGTACCTGTCATAGATATAAGACCTTGTTCTGCTGGCCATTCAGTTTTAGCCGCAGCTGCAGCTATTGGAGCACTACCTAGACCAGATTCGTTTGAAAATACACCACGAGCTATACCATTTCTAATAGCCAGTGAAATAGTTGCTCCTAGGAAACCACCAGTTGCAGCAGTAGTTGTAAAAGCACTTTTAATTATTAACATAAAAGTTTCTGGTATCTTGTTCCAAAAAGATATTAAAATGATTCCACAGATTACAATGTATATAACAGCCATAAAAGGTACTATCTTAGTAGCTACATTAGATATACTTTTAAGACCTCCAAATACGACTAACGCTACAAATACTGCTAATATAACACCTGTGATTCTAGGGTCTACACCAAAGCTGCTATTTATCGCATCTGTTATTGAATTTACTTGGGTAAAAGTACCTATTCCTAAAAGTGCAACCAATATACCACTTATAGCGAAAAATATTGCAAGAGGTCTCCATTTTTCACCCATACCATTTACTATGTAATACATTGGTCCACCAGATACTTGACCATTTTTGTCTTTAGTTCTATATTTTATTGCAAGAACACCTTCTGAATACTTAGTAGCCATTCCAAAGAATGCTGCTATCCACATCCAAAAAAGAGCACCAGGTCCACCAGCTTTAATAGCTGTAGCAACACCAACAATATTACCAGTACCAACTGTAGCAGCTAGTGCAGTACATAAGGCTGCAAAACTTGAAACATCACCACTACCTTTGTTTTCAGCAGAGAAGATTAATTTAAGAGCTCTTGGAAGTTTAGTTATCTGTATAACTCCAAGTTTAACAGTAAGTAATATACCAGTACCAACTAGTAGTACTAGCAAGGGTGGTCCCCAAATAAAAGCATCAACTTTGTTTAAAATATCAATTAGATTCATAAAAACACTCCCTCATTTTTTTGCTTTGTACAATCAATAGAATTTTTAATGAAGTAATTGACAGGAAATAAGTATAATTTATTATAATTTCTAGTGTAATAAAAAAAGCTAAATCTAAAAAAGATTCAGCTCTGGATATACACTAATTAGCAACCAAAATAAAAGTATTAATAATACTGATTTTGGTAGATAATCCCTGTCCTTTTGCCTGAGAGATTGAGCATAAAAGCCTTGCCCCTTCGGCGCCCATAATGGGTCTCTCCAGAGTTCCGTAAATTTTACAGTCCTACTTTTAAAAAGTACCTGAGAGTGTTACTCCTTCGGTGTGCTATATAGCAACTCTTCTATAAAATCTTAACCGGATATTGATTTGTCATAGCTTATTGTATTAATAATATTAATATAAGTTTTTATGTTTTGTCAACTGAAAAATTAAAAAATAGTAAAAAAATATAAAAATGTAAGTCTAATTACGAATTATAAATTTAAAAATATAAGTAATATACGTGAAAATGGATATCGTAATAAGCATACAAATTAGGCATAAAACAAGTTTTAAATAAAAAAATCTTAAATAATTAATTAGATATGATTAAATTATGGTAATATTATAGTTACGATATTAAGAAAGGTTCTATTTATTTAGATTTTAAGTGTAATATGAGATTGAATATAGAGAAAGGAAGTATTTTTAGATGGGAAAAGTATTAGTACTAGCAGAAAAACCTTCTGTTGGAAGAGATATAGCAAAAGTTTTGGGTTCAAAAAATGAAAAAAATGGGTATATAGAGGGTCCAAAGTATGTGGTTACTTGGGCATTAGGCCATTTGGTTACGCTTGCCGACCCTGAAAGTTATGGAGAAAAATATAAATCATGGAGCTTAGAAGACTTGCCAATACTTCCTAAGCACCTAAAGACTGTTGTAATAAAAAAGAGTGGAAAACAGTTTAATACAGTCAAAGCTCAAATGAATAGAAATGATATAGATGAAATAGTTATAGCAACAGATGCAGGTCGTGAGGGAGAGCTTGTAGCAAGATGGATAATAGAAAAATCACAAGTAAAAAAGCCTCTAAAACGTCTTTGGATTTCATCAAGTACAGATAAAGCGATAAAAGAAGGTTTTGCAAAATTAAAAAATGGAAAAGAATATGAAAATCTATATCATTCAGCAATAGCACGAGCAGAAGCTGACTGGATTATTGGAATAAATGCAACTAGAGCTTTGACAACAAAGTATAATGCACAACTTTCTTGTGGAAGAGTTCAGACACCTACTCTTGCTATGTTACTTAAGAGAGAAGAGGAAATAAGAAATTTTAAATCAAAAGAGTATTATGGAATAGAGTTAATTGCTACAAAGGGAAATTCAGATATAAAGTTTATTTGGAGTGATAAAAATAATAACTCTTCAACATTTAGTAAAGAAAAGATAGAGTCTATATTAAAAAAGGTTAAAAATTTAGATATAAAAATATCTGAAGTAAGCAAATCGTATAAGAAAAAATATTCACCTGCATTATATGATTTAACAGAGTTGCAAAGAGATGCAAATAAAATGTTTGGATTCTCAGCAAAAGAAACTTTATCTATAATGCAAAAACTATATGAGCATCATAAAGTACTTACTTATCCTAGAACTGATTCTAGATATTTAACATCAGATATTGTTGGAACATTAAAAGACAGGATAAAAGCTGTAAATGTTAGTGATTATTCAAAAATATGTAATAAATTATTAAAAAGCAATATTACAGCTAATAAATCTTTTGTTGATAATTCAAAGGTAACAGACCATCATGCAATAATACCAACAGAGCAGAAGGTATTTATGAGTGATTTTAGTGATAAAGAGCGAAAAATATATAATCTTGTAGTAAAAAGATTTTTAGCAGTATTGTCTCCTCCTTTTGAATATGAACAGACAACTATAAATGCAAATGTAGAAGGAGAAGTATTTAAAGCGAAGGGAAACAAAGTAATCAATTTAGGTTGGAAGGAAAGTTATAAGGATATTGAGGATGAAGATGTGTATGAAAGTATCCCAAATGTTTTAGAAAAGGATGTACTTAAAGTTAAGGAACTAAAGATGACTTCAGGTAAAACAAATCCACCTCCATACTTAAATGAGGGGACACTATTAACAGCTATGGAAAAAAATGGGCTTGGCACAGTTGCTACAAGAGCAGATATAATAGAAAAATTATTCAATTCATTTTTAATGGAAAAGAAAAATAAAGATATATATATAACATCAAAAGGTAGACAATTATTAGATTTAGTTCCAGTAGATTTGAAAACACCAGAACTTACAGCTTCATGGGAAAAAAAATTGCTGGAGATTTCAAAGGGAAAACTTAATAAAAATACATTTATAAATGACATGAAAGATTATTCAAAAGACATTGTCTTAGAAGTAAAAAATAGTGCTAATAAATTTAAGCATGACAACTTAACTAAAAATAGATGTCCAGAATGTGGTAAATTTATGCTAGAGGTAAATGGTAAGAAAGGTAAAATGTTGATTTGTGAAGATAGAGAATGTAATACTAGAAAAACTATATCACAAGTAACTAATTCAAGATGTCCTAATTGTCATAAAAAATTAGAACTTCGTGGAGAAGGAGAGGGAAGAGTCTTCACTTGTAGTTGTGGATATAGAGAAAAAATGTCATCTTTCAATAAAAGAAAGCAGGAAGAAAAAAAGAAAGCATCAAAAAAAGATGTAAATCAATACTTAAAAAATCAAAACAAAAATCAAGAAACATTTAACAATCCATTTGCAGAAGCACTAGCTAAATTGAAAAATAAATAATTTTTATGTTATTATTATACACAATTAGAACTTTAACTATATATTAGTTATATGTACTGATATAATATAGTGTATAATTTAGGCATGAAAGTAGGGCTGTTGAATGGATTTGAATGAAATATTTGAATATTATTGTAAAAAATGTGAGAATACATGGAATAATTCAAGTGTTGAATTATCTGAGAATATAGAAATATATAGTAAAAATTCGCAAAAAAAGAGTGAAAAAGAACTGGATAAATTGATAGATACATTAGCACTTCATTTAGAAAAATATCCAAGTGATTTTGTATTAAGAAGAATGTGGGTAAAAAAAGGTGAGGTTTTCTTACAAAAAACCTTAGAAAAAGAAAATATCTTTAAGTTAGAAAAAATGGATATTGAAGATAGAAAAAAATTTTTAGATATAACAAAACAGTTTATTAGAGATGCCAGAGAATTTGATGATGCTTTGCCTGTAGGTGATATTATGCAAGCTATGAGAAATGTATGGATTTCAAATGCATTACAATTATTGTTTGGTAAAGAAGTCTATTATTCTAAAGCCAACTTTGCATATAGCATGTTATATCCATATACAGATAATTATTTAGATGATACAAATATAAATGAAACTGATAAGGTTTTATTTAATAGCTGGTTAAAAAAAAGGCTACTGGGAGAAAAAATTAAAACTAATAATCATCATGAAAGTAAAGTATCTCAAATGATAGACTATATTGAAAGTGTTTATCCTAGAAAAAAATTTAAAGAAGTATATGAGTCACTATTATTAATATTTAAAAGTCAAGTGAAGAGTTTAAGACAACAAGATATAGAAAGTTATTTGTGTAAAGAAGAATTATTATCCATTTCTATTGAAAAAGGTGGTTCCTCTGTTTTAGTAGATGGATACTTAATAAGCGGACTGATGACAAAGGAAGAAGTAGAGTTTTGCATTGGATATGGTTTTTTATTACAGATATCAGATGACTTACAGGATATAAAAGAAGATTTAAAATACAATCATAAAACTGTTATGACAGAAACAGCAAAAAATGGAACTTTAGATAAAATTGCAAATAAATTAATAAATTTTACTATTGAATTAATAGATAGTTTTAAAATTAATGATAAAAATGAATCTGTAATAAGTATGGTAAAGAATGATTGCTTAATGTTGATTTTATTTTCTGTAGTGTATAATGCTGAATTTTTTTCTAAAGAATATATAAAAGAAATAGAGAAATTTATTCCATATACAATATCTTATTCATTAGATATTAAAGAAAAAATAAAGAAAAAATTTAAAAATGTAGATGTTTTAAATAATGAAAACGAATATAAAGAAATGATTGATATTATCTGTAAAGATTAGAAAAAAGAGGCTGTCTCAAAATAGAGAAGCCTCTTTTTCATTGTTGAAATGATGAAAATATATTTAAATAAAAATACAAAAATTAATTTATTTAAATGCAGTAATAATACCATTATCGTGTAGATTTTTTATGATTGTAGCTGCAATAGGAAATCCAAATAATCCAGCTATTCCAAAAAGTTGAGCTCCAACAAACATACACATTAAGGTTATTAAAGGATATAGACCAATTTGGTGTCCTACTACCTTTGGTTCTAGTATTTGTCTAACAACAGTTATAATGATATATAGTATTAGAAGCCCTACTGCTAAGTGGATATTACCATTAATTAATGAAATAATCATCCAAGGTGTCAAAATACTTCCTGTCCCTAAGACTGGTAAAATATCAACAAGTGCTATTATGACAGCTACAGTAAATGAATTTTCAACTCTCAGGATATTAAGTCCAATAAGTAGTTCTATAAATGTCACTGATAGTAGTATTGCGTAGGCTTTTAATAGTTTTAAAAGAGCATTAATGCTACTATTTTTTATATTTATTATCATTAATTGACTCTTTTCTGGAAATTGTTTTAAGATAAAATTTACTATTTTTTGATAGTCAAAAGTAAAGAAAAAAGAAGCAATTAAAGTAATAATAAGTTTTAGCATAAATGCAGGTGTTTTGCTTGCAATACTTGCGATGGCATTAAGTGCATTTGTTGAAACAGAGGCTACTAAAGACATCATTGATTGGCTTATATTATCCCAACCAAGTATCAATGCTAGGTTAACATTCGGTGTACTAGCATCTATTTTAGAAAATAAAGTATTTAGTGTTGGCTGTATATTTGATTTATATATTTCAGGAAGCCTAAAAAATATATCACTTACACTTGTAAATATTTTTGCACCAAAACTAACTAATAAAAATATGCATAATCCATAAAAAGCTAAAAGTACTACTACAGAAATAAATGTACGATTTAGGTTTGTACTATCTGTAATAAGTCTTATAATAGGTCTTAAGATGGATGCAATTATAAAACTAATTACAAAAGGCATCAACAATGGTAATAAGAACTTTAACGCAATATATACAATACTTGCTATTAAGACAACATATGTAAATTTAATTATAAAATTCTTTTGCTTTTGAATGTCCATAATATAAAACCTCCAATGTATTTGATATTATTCTAAATATGGTCTTTTTTACATAAAATATACTACTGTATATTGATTATAAACTATAAAGCTTCTGCAAAGTAAATAAATTATGTAAAATTTAGGTTAATTTTGTATAAAGATATACTTTTATATTTTACAATTGCTAACCAAATACTAAAAAATATTTTAAATAAACAATATGAAATTGTGATAAAATTAATTTATAAATATTAAACAGAAGGACAATAGATAGTTTTTAAGAGGTGGTAAGATGAAAAACTTTAGAGATTTAGGTGGTAATAAAACAGAAGATGGTAGGATTGTAAAGTATGGTTTATTTTATAGGTCTGCAAAACTATCAAATCTAAGTAAGAACGATATAAAGATTTTAAAAGAATTAAATATTAAATATATATTTGATTATAGAAGTGATGAAGAAGCTCGTAAACATCCATCAACAATAATATCAAATATAAAAAATATAAGAATTCCAGCTATGAGAGAGCTAGAAGAATCGGGAGGGAGTTTTGGCTCTATTGAAGATATGATTGATGGATTGTTTGAAAAAGATGGTGCGTTTAATATGTTAAATAATAGTTACTATAATTTACCTGTAAATAATCCATCCTATAAAAAATTAGTAGAACTCATAAAGGACTATTCTAATTTACCAATATTAAATCATTGTACAGCAGGCAAAGATAGAACTGGGGTAGGTAGTGCTATAATTCTTATGATTTTAGGTGTATCAAGAGAGAATATAATGAAAGATTATCTAAAAAGTAATGAATTTGCAGATAAAGAAATAGAACGATTTATAGAATATAAGCCTAAATTTAAAGGAATTCCAAAAGAAAAATTAAATTATATATTTGGTGTAAATGAAGAATATATGAAAACTGCTTTTAGAAGAATTGATGAAGAATACAGTAGTGTGGAAAAATATTTATATGGAGAATTTAATTTAGATAAAGAAGAAATAAAAAAATTAAGAAATCAATATCTAGAGTAAAAGGTGATTTTATGAGTTTAAATATAACAGCAAGACAGATAAGTATAATAAAAATCCTGTTAAATTCTAAAGATACAATTAGTGGACTTGCCTTAAGTCAAGAAATAGGATGTTCTTCAAAAACTATACAAAATGAAATAAAGGATATTAATAAACAGCTTAAAAATGGTAAAATTCTATCAATACGAGGTGTTGGTTATAAACTAGAGGGAAGTTTTGATGAAGTAAATTTAAATAGTAATCTGTATGATGATGTAGATAGGGTAGAATATATAATCCGAAAAATATTAACCTTGAGTAATGAAGAAAAAAATACTATAAGGCTTGAAGATTTAGCAGATTCTATGTATGTAAGCGTTTCAACAGTAAAAAATGATTTAAAAGAAGTAAAAAGAATATTGGAAAAATATTCAATTTCAATTAAGTCCAAGCATAAGCAAGGTATCTGTATTTCTGAAAGTGAAGACAGGATATTAAATTGTATAATTGATTTGAGTAACAAGAGAGACAATCAGTTGACTCTAAATGATTTTTTAAATAATGATATAAAAGAAAAAAGATTAATAATAAAAAAAATGTTACTAGATATATTAAATGAAAATGGGTTGGTATTAACTGATGTAGAATTTAAAAATGTGTTGAATAACATACTGGTTATGTTAAGTAGACATAAATGTGACGAAAAAGAATTTATAGAGAGTTTTGTAGAAAATTATAGCAATAAAAGAAGTTCAATTCTAGAAAATGAACAAAACAAAGAAATTATAATAAACTCAATAAAAACCTTTTGTAAAAATTTAAAATTGGCTACATCAATAGATATAAGTCGTGATGAGATATTTGAGGAATTTTTATATAAGCATATTAGTAGTCTGTGTAAAAAAATAAAGCTAGGTATAAATCAATCACCTATAATAGCTCAAGATATCAAAATAAAATATCCATTTGCTTTTGAACTAGCTAATATAGCTAAAAAAACAATAGAAAAAGATTTAAATATAGAAATCAATGAGGATGAGGTTGCAAACATAGCTCTACATATAGGAGGAGCTGTTGAAAGGGCATCTTATAACAATAAAGATAAGGTTTTCAAGACGATAATAGTTTGTACCTCAGGGATAGGTACATCAATGTTAATAAAGGCTAAATTGGAAAATATATTCAAAGAAAAACTGGAAATATTAAAGGTCATTCCTTCATACTTAGTTGAATATATAAAAGTTATAGATGTTGATTTTGTAATATCTACTGTTCCTGTTGAAATAGGAGATATACCAGTAATAAATATATCTCCAATTTTAAGTGAAAAAGAAATTAAATTAATTGAAAAATATATAGAAACAGGAAATATATATTTAGATTTAGATATAAAAAATTTGCTTGACAATGAGTTGTTTTTTACTAATTTAGATTTTAAAAGTAAAGAAGAAGTTATAGATTTTATGGCGAGTAAACTTGTACAAAAAGGTTATATAGATGATGATATGAAAAATTCTTACTTTGAAAGAGAAAAAATAGCTACAACTGAAATAGGAAATATGGTAACCATACCACATGGAGCGATTGGAAAAGTTTTTGAAAACAAGATAGCAATTGGTATATTAAAGACTCCTATTGCTTGGGAAATATCGGATGTTCGTTTAATAATAATGTTAGCACTCGATAAGGACAAAATATTAGATTATGAAGTTATATTTTCAAATATATATAAAAGAGTAGATTCTATAGTAAAAGTTATAAGTATATGTGAAAATAGTAATTTTGAAAAGTTTGTAAACCTATTTAAGTAGAGATATATAATATAGCATTGCATATACACCTATAAGTTTGGATAATATAAAACTAAATAAAATAAAAACGATAAATTTCTCTTTTAATTAAGAGAAATTTTTTGACTTTCAGAGATATTAATATGAAGTTAAGATATAAATATAAAGTAAATAAATAAAAAAGAGGTGGCAAGATGATTTATACAGTGACATTAAATCCATCAATAGATTATATAGTTAAACTAGATAAATTAAATACAGGGAGTACAAATCGTGTAAATGAAGAATACGTTTATCCAGGAGGAAAGGGTATAAATGTATCTCGTATACTTAAAGAGCTTGGGAATGATAATACATCGTTAGGTTTTATAAGTGGTTTTACTGGAGAATATATAATAAAAACATTAGAAGAAAAAAATTTAAATACAGATTTTATAAGGTTAAAAAATGGTTTTACAAGGATAAATGTAAAAATAAAAGAATCAGAGGAAACTGAGATTAATGGGCAAGGACCAAATATAGATGAAGAATATATTGACTTGTTGTATAAAAAACTCGATAAATTAAATCAAAATGATATTTTAATATTGGCAGGGAGTATTCCATCCACTTTAGATGAAAAACTATATGAAAATATAATGTCTAGATTAGAAGGAAAAAATATAAAAGTTGTAGTAGATGCAACTAAAAAGCTCCTTCTTAATGTTTTAAAATATAATCCTTTTCTAATTAAGCCTAATAGTGATGAATTAGAAGATTTATTTGATGTTAAATTAAACTCAAATGAAGACATAGTAAAATATGCTAGAAAGTTAAAGAAAATGGGTGCCATAAATGTTTTAGTATCAATGGGTAAAGATGGGGCATTGTTGGTTACAGAAGAAGATGAGGTACTTATAAGTAATGTACCTAAAGGAAAAGTTAAAAATTCTGTAGGAGCAGGTGATTCAATGGTGGCAGGATTTATATCTGGATATTTAAATACAGGCAAATATGATTATGCTCTTAAATTGGGAGCAGCATCAGGTAGTGCAACTGCTTTTTCGTATGACTTAGCTAAAAGAGAATACATTGATGAATTGGTAAATGAAATATCTGTAAATAGATTTTAAAATATTTTAAAATATATAGAAAGGAAATTAGGAATTATGAAAATTATAGATTTATTAGATGAAAAATCAATTAAGTTAAATTTAAAGTCAAAAAACAAGTCAGAAGCAATAGAAGAATTAGTTGAATTAGTTGCAAACAGTGGCAACTTAAAAGACAAAGAAACTTACAAAAAAGCTATTTTAGCTCGTGAGGAAATGAGTACAACAGGAATTGGAGAAGGTGTAGCTATTCCTCATGCTAAGAATACATCAGTTACTAAAGCTTGTATAGCAGCAGCAATATCAAAAGAAGGTATAGACTATGAATCATTTGATGGAAGCTTATCAAATCTATTTTTTATGATAGCTGCACCAGATGGAGCTAATAATACCCATCTAGAAGTATTATCAAGATTATCTACAATACTTATGGATGAAGATTTTAGAAACAAACTTATAAATTCAACTTCTGAAAAAGAATTTAAGGAAATAATAGATAAAAAAGAGAGAGAGAAGTTCAGCGAAGAATATCAAGATGAAATAATTAGTGAAGAAAATATAGTAGATGTTAAAAATAAAAGTATTAATAAATATCCTCAAGTTTTGGCAGTAACAGCATGCCCAACTGGAATAGCACATACATTTATGGCGGCTGAAAGCTTAAGTAAAATGGCTGAAAGTAAAGGGATATCAATAAAAGTAGAAACTAATGGTTCAGCAGGTGTTAAAAATAGACTTACAAAAGAAGAGATAGAAAATGCAACATGTATAATAGTGGCAGCAGATAAAAATGTTGAAATGGCTAGATTCAATGGAAAAAAGGTCATAAAAACTAAGGTAGCTGATGGTATACACAAATCAGAGGAACTTATAGATAAAGCTGTAAATGGAGATGCTCCAATCTATCATGGAGGAGAGATAAATCACAACGAATCAAATGAAGAAAGTGAAAGTGGATTTAGAAAAGTGTACAAACACTTAATGAATGGTGTATCTAACATGTTACCATTTGTTATTGGTGGAGGAATACTTATAGCCATAGCATTTTTACTTGATGATTATTCTATTGACCCTTCACATTTTGGCTCAAATACGCCAACAGCAGCCTTTTTTAAAGGAATAGGAGATAAAGCTTTTGGATTTATGTTACCTGTACTTGCTGGATATATAGCATATTCTATATCTGATAGACCAGCATTTGTTGTAGGTTTTGTAGGAGGAGCTCTTGCAGGTGATGGTGGTTCAGGTTTTTTAGGTGCATTACTTGCAGGTTTTATAGCAGGCTATTTAGTAGAAGGGCTTAAGAAAATATTTAGCGTATTACCAACTTCATTGGAAGGAATAAAACCAGTGTTATTATACCCTCTATTTGGAACACTTTTGATGGGTATTATAATGACATTTTTAGTAATACCTCCAGTCACAGCTATTAATAACGCAATGGTTGGATTTTTAAATGGTTTAGGAGGAACTTCAAAAATAGTTTTAGGATTAGTTTTAGGTGGAATGATGGCTGTCGATATGGGTGGACCTGTAAATAAAGCAGCATATGTTTTTGGGGTTGCATCACTTGAATCAGGACAATTTGAAATAATGGCAGCAGTAATGGCTGGTGGAATGGTTCCACCTCTTGCTATAGCTCTTGCAACTACATTTTTTAAAAATAGATTTACAAGAGAAGAAAGAGATTCTGGTAAAGTTAACTATGTAATGGGATTATCTTTTGTAACTGAAGGAGCGATACCTTTTGCAGCTGGAGACCCGCTTCATGTTATTCCAGCCTGTGTTGGCGGTTCAGCAGTAGCAGGAGCACTTAGTATGTTGTTTAATGCAGCTCTTCGTGCACCTCATGGAGGAGTATTTGTTATACCAGTAGTTACTCATCCACTTGGATATATATTATCTATAGCAATAGGTGCTGTGGTTGGAATGATGCTTTTAGCATTACTTAAAAAACCATTAAATCAAGAAGCATAGTAAATAAAGATTATTTAACAATTAAAAATGTTATGTTTTATAAAAATTAATATATTACTGAATTATTCTAAAGTAGGAAATTTATATAAAAGTGAACTTTGATATTCAAAGTTCACTTTTTGTGTAAAGGGATATTAATAGCTTCATAATTTTTAACATATAAGTTAAATTTTTTAACTAAACTATTAATTATTTATAGAAAATAAAGATAAATTTAGCAAAATAGTATTAATTTCAAAAATAAATAAATTATAAAGAAAGTATAGAAAAAAAGAATATTGCTGTCGAATTACATAGAGAAAAGCAATAAAAAACCTTTTCAAATTATGATATTATGTTTTAGTAAGTAAAAATATAGGAAGAGGGAGTGTTATTTTTGAAATTAAAAAGTAAAAAAGTATTCTCATTATTATTGACATTAGTTTTAGGAACAACAATGTTAGTTGGCTGTTCAAGTAAAGATGGTGAAACTACAAAAGAAGATACTTCTAAAAAAGATAAAGGGACTTTAAATGTAGGTGTATCAGTAGAATATGCACCATGGTGTTATAAAGAAAATGATGAAAATAAAGGTTTTGAAATTGATGTATGGAAGGAAATATCAAAAAGAACTGGTTATAAAGTAGAGTTTAAAACTGCTAAATTTAGTGGGCTTATGGGCATGTTAGACGCTGGTAAAGTTGACACAGTAGCACACCAAATGTCAACTACTCCTGAAAGAGTAGAAAAATATGATTTTTCAGATACTTACGCATATAGTAAGTATAAGTTTATAGTACCAGAGGATAGTACTATAAGTAAGATAGAAGACGTAAAAGGTAAAAAGGTAGGGTGTGTTCTAGGTGGTAATGGAGAAAAAACTATAAGAGATTTAAATGAAAAACATAACTTAGGGATTGATATAGTTACATATGATGGAGTACCTATGGAAAAGGATGTAGAAAATGGAAGAATTGATGTTGCATGGCTTTCAGAAGTTAAAGCTAAAACAACTATAGAACAAGGTAAACTTAAATTAAAGGTTGCAGATATAGATACTGGTGTATATGAAGTAAATCAATATCCATTTAGAAAAGAAGAGAAAAGTAAAGTCATTATAGAGGACGTAAATAAGGCTATAAAAGCAATGCATGAAGATGGAACATTTACAAAATTATCTGAAAAGTGGTTTGGTTTAGATACAACTAAGGAAAATTAATTGGAGGTTAAGGATGCAAGTATTTGATTTTGGATTTGCAGCAGATATATTTCCATTAATATTAAAATATTTGACAGTAACATTTAAAATGTCTCTGTTATCTTTGGGATTGGGAATTGTTATAGCTTTACTCATAGCATTAATTGTAGATGCTAAAGTTCCTATTTTAAAAACAGTATCAAGAATATATATATCATTTTTTAGAGGTACTCCTCTTGCTGCTCAACTTTTCTTTATATACTTTGGTCTAATTCAATTAGTACCAGAACTTAAAGCATTGGAATCATTTTCAGCAGCAGTAATAGTAATTGGTTTAAATTCTTCTGCTTATTTTGCAGAGAGTTTAAGAGGTGCTATAACATCTGTAGATAAAGGTCAAATAGATGCAAGTCTAGCATTTGGAATGACGTATGTACAAACAATGAAAAGAATTGTCTTACCACAAGCTATAAGGGTTGCAATCCCACCTTTTACAAATACTTTTGCAGATATTATAAAAGGAACTTCTCTTGCTTTTACTATTGGGGTTACAGAAATTATGGCAGTTGCCCAATCGGAAGCAGCAGCAAGTTATAAATATTTAGAAGCTTTTACTTGTGTAATAGTAGTATACTGGATTGTAAATCTTATATTAGGTTTTGTTCAGACCAAGCTAGAAGAAAGACTTAGTGAGGTATATTAAATATTATAAGAGATATTCATAAAATTGTGTAGATGTGTTTTGTTATTAAATATTACTGGAAAATTTGATTTCCAGTAATATTTTTTTGTAACTAGAAAAAGTTAATCAAAGGTTCTGGAATTTCTATTTTGTAAAATTTTTAGATTTTATACACTAAATTTTACAATGTGTTCTTAATTGTATTGACTTAATTATATAGTTATTTCTATTTATATATTAAGTAATGTAACAGTTTATTTATTACAATAATATATTTATTTTTATGCTATTTATAATAAATAAACTTGATGATGGGAAAACTATTATTATTTAATATGTAAAGGAGTATTTTAAATGAACGAATCGTATTGGTTTTTAAATTCAAGTCCAAAGGAATATAAAAAGTTAGGCGAAAATATAAAAGTAGAGTGTCTTATAGTAGGTGGAGGAATAACTGGATTGACAACTGCATATTTATTAGCAAAAGAGGGTAAAAAAGTAGCACTTGTTGAAGCTGATAAAATAGGATATGGAACTTCAGGAAGAAATACTGGTAAGGTAACTTGTCAGCATGACATATTTTATTCTAAGATAGAGAAAAAATATGGATTAGATAAAGCAAAATCATATTATAATGCAAATAATGAAGCTCTAGACTTAATTGAGCAAATAATAAAAGAGAATAATATCAAATGTGATTTTAAAAGAGAACCATCTTTTGTATTTACAGAAAAAGAAGAAACTATAAAAGACATAAAGGATGAATATCGTACATGCAAGAAAATAGGAGTAGATTGTGAGTATCATGAAACTATATCAGATATTCCATTAGACATAAAGGGAGCTATTAGTTTCACTAATCAAGGTCAATTTAATCCAAAGAAGTATATTGATGGATTAGCAGAAATGGGAGTACATTTAGGTGTAAAAATATATGAAGAGACACCAGTAATAGATTTAGAAAAAGGGAAAATATGTAGAGTTAAGACAAGAGAAAATAATATAATAGAAGCTGAAAATGTTATAATTTCATCTCATAGTCCATGGTATGATGGGTTGAATTTTTATTTTGCAAAAGAATATGCAGAACGTGCTTACTTAATGGCAGCAGTTTTAGAAAATAAATTACCAGATGGTATGTTTATAAGTATAGATGACCCATCAATAACTTTTAGGCAATATAATGATGGAAATGAAAATTTACTGATTTTTGGAGGAGGAGACCATAAAGTTGGTCAGGGAGGAACTGAAAAAGACATATTTGATGACTTAGAACATTATGGAAAAAAGGTATTTAAGGTAAAAGATTTTAAATGCAAATGGTCAGCTCAAGATAATATGAGTTTCGATAATGTTCCTTATATAGGTTATATTAATAAAAGAGAAAATAATATTTATGTGGCTACAGGATTCTCTAAATGGGGAATTACTAATGGAACTGTTGCAGGAATAATAATAAAGGATTTGATAATAAACAGTAATTCCAATTATAAGGATACTTTTAATCCATCAAGATTAGGAAGTTATTTTTCAAAAGACTTTATAAAGGAAAATGCTAATGTAGCAATGAATTATGTAAGTGGAAAGTTAAAAATAGGTAGTGGAGATATGCCTAAAAATAATGGAGAAGGGAAGATTGTTAATATTGATGGAAAAAGGTATGGTGTGTATAAAGATGATATAGGAGATTTTTATATTGTAGATACTACATGTACTCATTTAGGATGTGAACTTAATTTTAATAGTGAAGAAAAAACATGGGATTGTCCATGTCATGGTTCTAGATTCGACTATAAGGGAAATATACTTGAAGGACCAGCTCTTAAGCCATTAAAGCTTTATGGACATGGTGATAATGATGTCAATCCTAAGCTATTATAGAATTGTTTTAGAAAGGTAAAGTGTGTATGAATAAACTTTTAAAACCAATAACTATATTATTATATATAGTATATGTTGTCTGTGCTATATTTTTTGCTATAAATAGGGCTTTTGGAAGTGTAGGATTAGTAGCAATCAGTTTAATTGGTACTTTTATACTTAGACTTTTAAATAAGCATAATGAAAGACTTTTAAGTAAAGAATTATATATTGTTCTTGCCTTATTTATAATGTTTTCATCATTGTTGGGAACTTGTTTTAATTTTTACGATATAAATTATTACGATGATTTTTTACATTTATGGTCAGGTATAATATCTAGTATTGTAGCATTTTCTATGATTAGATATTTTTATATACAAAAAGATATAAGCAAAATGAGCAAAATATTTTTAGTTATATTTGTATTTATGTTTAGTATGGGAGTAGCTAGTTTGTGGGAAATAGGTGAATTTTTAATGGATACTTTTATTGGCACTACGACGCAAGCTGGTGGATTAGAAGATACTATGATTGATATGATAGATGCTTTAATAGGTACAATTATAACTATCCCTTTTATAGTAAAAAAATCTAACATATAGATTTAAATTTTTTTATATTAATTATAATGGATTTGATTAATCATATAGTTTCAGGGTTTATATGATTAATTAAGTCCTTTTTTGTGATGATTATTAGATATATTTATTATGACTTTTAGTGTAAAAGATTTAAAAATACGATATTTTATAAAAACATGATATAATTACTATGAAATAAATGCTACATTGTAAGTATGAAAATGCATTAGATAGAAATTTCATAAGTGTACAAGTATAAAAAGTAATTTGTGTAAATAAAACTTTATAGTTATAGAAATATAAAAAATTAAAGGATTTATAGGAATAGTAAATATTTTATGTGATAATATAAAATAGTAGATAAAGTATTAGGAGGAACATTGAGTGTTAAAAAAGTGGTTTGGTATTATGAAAAAAAGACAAAAAAGTGATGCAGTAAAAGAAGAAGGTGAAATAATATTAAAAAACAAAAAAATATCGTCCGAAGAAAAGTCAATAGATGAAGAAGAAAAGACATTAATCAATAAAGACAAAACTATAAATAAAGAAGATGGAGTTTTAGAACAAGAAAGATTAATATTGAATGAAACATCATTTACAGAAGACGTAATGGCTAATATTGATAACGAAATATTAACTAAAGTGGAAGTAGTGGGTGATGATAATAAAATAGTAGAGGAAGAGTGGTTAATTAGCAAAAAGACTATAGAATCAGATGAAAAAGAAGTGTTTATTACTGATAAAAACATGAACTTATGTAAAAAAGAAGTTCAAATTGAAAGTGAAAAAACAAATTTAAAGAGATTTGAAGAATTTAACCAAAATGAAAGTAATAATATAGTAAAAAATATTATTGAAAAAAAAGAAATAAGTGAATGCTTGACAGAAGAAGATTTAGATTACATAAAAGAAATAAAAATAAAAAGAGGAAAAAGTATAAAAGCAATAAACTTGTATACTAAAGAAGAGAAGATTTTCGATACCCATATACAGTGTAGCAAAAGCCTTAAAATACCACTAGGATATATAAGAGAAAATTTAAAATATGGATATATGGATTACTTTGGAGATGCAATAAACTATTTAAGTAAAGTGTTAAATGTGGAAGAGTACTGTAAAAATGAATGGAGCTATTTAGAAAATAATAAATCTCCATCTGAGATATTTAATATTCTCAATGATAAAATATTTAGTACAAGACTTTCTGATAAAAAGAGAAATGAAATTTTGACCAATGATAAAATTGAAGCATTAAAAATGAATTATAAATTTGAATGTATCGATGAAGAATATGATGAATATTTTAAAAAATATAAGTCTATAATCAAAAGAGGTGGAAAGAAAAAGATTGAACTAGTAAATAAAAAAGGTGAAGTATTAGAGATATTTAAGTCTTTAGAAGAATGTTCTATTTATTTACAAAAAGAAAAAAATGAAGTTATACAGATGTTAAAGTATGGAGATACAAAAGTAGGAAGAAATTTTATAAGATATAGTTTGAGAAATATTTAATTTCATTTTAAATTCATGAGAGTTTCATTTCTGATTCACACATTTAATATTATTTTAATGTAAAATAATAAAAGTGAAGTATTGTACAATCAAAATTAAGGAGGATATTAATGTCTGAAGAAAAAAATCCAAAAGAAAATACATTAGATGAAATTAAAAAATCAGATAATGTAAGTTCTAAAAAAGATGATGTGTCAGATAAAAAGAGCACTGACAACAAAGTCAAAAAAAGAGAAATAAAATTAAATAATAAAACACTTAAAGCAGTTGTAGCAATTGTAGCAGTAGGAGCTATATGCCTAGGTGGAGGTTACATTTCTGGCAAAGAAGCTGGAAGAAAGTTACCAGCTACTTCAAAACACTATAATAGTAATGAAGTAGTGGCTACTATTGGAGACAAAAAAATAACAGGTGAGATGCTAAGAAAAAGAATGGAGCCATTATTTTATTTGAATGCAAAGACTACTATGAGTGATGACGAAATACGTTCATATGAATCAAATATGATTGAGACTATGATTACATCTGATATACTATCTACTGAAGCAACAAAAGAAAAAATAAGTATAACGGATGATGAACTAGATGCTCAATATAATAATTTAATGACTAGTATAGAATCTGCAATGGGTATGACTAAAGAAGAGTTTTTAAAACAGTTTGATTTGACTGAAAAATATATAAAAGATGATATGAAAAAAGAACTAATAGCATCAAAATATTTAAATGAAAAAGCAAAAGTGACTGATAAAGAAGCTGAGAATTATTACGATAAAAACAAGAGCAATTATTTACAAGTTAGAGCTTCACATATTTTAATAAAAACTGTTGATGATAAAGGTAAACAAGTTAGTGATAGTAAAAAAGCTGAACTTAAAAAAGAGGCTGAGGAAATACTTAAAAAAGCTCAAGCTGGAGAAGATTTTGCCACTTTAGCTAAAAAGTATTCTGAAGACAGTAGTGCAGAATCAGGTGGAGATTTAGGTTTCTTTGGTAAAGGTCAGATGGTAGAGTCTTTTGAAAAAGCTGCATTTGCATTGAAAAAAGGCGAAATATCTAGCAAACTTGTAGAAAGTGATTATGGATATCATATAATTAAGAAAACGGATGAGAAATATCAACCTTTTGAAGAAATAAAATCAGATTTAGTAAGTAGTCTAACATCAGAAAAACAAAATTTACTTATAAAAAACTTAAAAGAAAAAGATAAAGTTAAAATTACAGATAAATATCAAATGAAAGCTAAACAATAAATTAAGTCAATTTATTAAAAAAAGAAAGTTTTGATATATAGATAAAAGCTATTTTAAATACTCCATATTGAGAATTTAAAATAGCTTTTGTTATTTTAGAATAAAAACAATTTACATATATGAATTGATAAAAAAATAACTTGCAAAAAACATTAATAGAAAATATTTTGAATTTGAATTATTTAAATGAAAATAAGTAAAAATCAAAAAAATAAATACAAAAAGAATCAAATATTAAAGATATTATTTAAATATATATATATTAATATTTTCGCCTGAAAATACTGTAAAAATAATATTTTTCATAATTTTAAAAATAATAATAAAAAAATGAAAATACTGATGATATTCTATTGAGTAAACGTAAAAAAGATGATATTATAAGTATGTACTAAAATGATTAAAGTAATCTTAGTACTAAATTTAACTATAAAAAACAATGAGGGGGCGTTTTTTTTATGTCAAATACAGAAAGCGTATCTAAAAAAGGTGGTCATCCTAAGAGTTTTTGGCTTATTTGCATGACAATTTTATGGGAGAGATTTAGTTATTATGGTTTAACAGCTTTATTGGTATTATTTTTTACAGCAAGCATAGCTCAAGGTGGTTTAGGCCTTTCTACTCAAGAAGCAACATCTATGTTTGGGTTATTTACAGGTCTTATATATCTTACACCATTAGTTGGTGGCTGGTTAGCAGATAAAGTTTTAGGTCAACAAAAATGTATTTCTATAGGTGCACTTTTAATAGCAATAGGTGACTTCGTACTATTCGCTTCATCAACATCTATTGCAATGGTTTGGGTAGGCCTATCAATAATCATTTTAGGAAATGGTTTTTTTAAATCAAGTTGTTCAAATATAGTTGGGGATATATATCCTAAAACTGATGTGTCAAGAAAAGATGCAGCATACAGTTTATTCTATATGGCAGTAAATGTAGGAGCATTTATAGCCCCAATAATATGTGGATTACTTTCTGACAATGTCTTTGCAGTAAGAGGAGCAAGTGGAGATATAGTATCTTATGGATATAAGATGGCATTTTTAATTTGTGGTATAGGTATGATGTTAGGTATGATTATATTTACACTTCTTGCACCAAAATTACTAAAAGAAATTGGAAAACATCCTGTTACTAAAGGAAATAAAGGTGAAAAAATTGAGTATGGACCACTTACTAAGTTGGAGAAAAATAGAATAATAGCAATGGTTGTTTTGTTTTTATTTGTGGTCTTATTCTGGACAGCATACTATCAAACACAAAGTTCGTTTATGATTTATGTAAGGGATAATGTAAATAGAACTATATTTGGATTTGAGATGCCAGTAGCATGGCTTACATCATTAAACGCTATATTATGTGTAGCTTTATGCCCAGTATTGGCAGCTTTATGGGTTAAACTATCTAATACCAAAAGAGGTGACTTTTCTATTCCAGTTAAAATGGGATTAGGAATGATAATAATGGGTGTTGGTTTTATAGTGATGGTATTTGCTACATTAGCTAATGGTCCAAATGGAATGGTGAAGGCTAGCATGTTGTTTATATTAGTAACTTATATATTTACAACAGTAGGTGAATTGTTTTTATCTCCTATAGGACTTGCGATGTTTAATAAATTAGCTCCAGCTAAGTATGCTACATTATCTATGGGAGCATGGTATTTAACAAGTTTCTTTGCTAGTTTATTATCAGGAAAGATTGCTGGATTTACGGCTACACTTGGTTTTTTACAGATATTTGGAGGAATAGCATCAGTATTAATAATATTTGGTTTAATATTGCTGGGAATAAGAAATATATTAACAAAATTAATGGCTATGGATTTACTAACAAAAGAAGAATAATTCATGCTGAATTAGTATAAATAAAGGAAATTACATTTAAATATAAAATAAAATGTAATTTCCTCTTTAATTATGAAAAAAAGCTTTACACAGATAGATATTATAATTAAAATTATAATTGTGATAATTAGAGTGTATAAGATTTATATAAATTATATGAAAAATATTTATGTAATAAACTTTACATACTTATATATTTAGTTATTCAAACTATTATTTTGAGGAGGTCTTATTGTGAATATAAAAGACAGATTAAGTGAATTAAGAAGACTTATGGAAGAAAAAAACATAGATGCCTATATGATTCCATCTTCTGATAATCATCAAAGCGAATATGTAGGAGATTACTTCAAATCAAGAGAATTTATATCAGGATTTAATGGTTCAGCTGGTACAGTTATTGTTACTAAAGATGAAGCTGGATTATGGACAGATGGAAGATATTTCATACAGGCAGAGTCTCAATTAGAAGGAAGTACAATAAAATTATTCAAAATGGGACAAGAAGGTTGCCCAACTACAGATGAATATTTATATACAAATATTCCTGAAGGTGGAACTTTAGGGTTTGATGGTAGAGTTATATGTGCTAGAGAAGGAGCTACATTAGCTGAAAAATTATCTAAAAAAGGAATAAAGGTAGAATACCAATATGATTTAATAGATAGTGTATGGAAAGATAGACCTGCTTTATCAGACAGTAAGGCATTTTTATTAGATGTTAAATACTGTGGAGAAAGCTTCAGTTCAAAATTAGCTAGATTAAGAGAAAAAATGAGTGAAAAAGGTACTTCTACTCATGTAATAACTACTCTTGATGATATAGCATGGTTATTCAATATAAGAGGTGGAGATGTTAAATACAATCCAGTTGTACTTTCTTATGCAGTAATAACTTTAAAAGAAGTTTACTTATTTGTTGATGAAAGCAAGTTAAATGAAGAAATATTAAATGAACTAGCTAAAGAAAATGTTCAAATAAAACCATATAATGATGTATATGAGTTTGTAAAATCTATAGACAAAGCTGAAAAAGTTTTAGTAGATGGAACTAAACTTAACTATGCTATTTACAATAATATACCTTGTGAAGTTGAGAAGGTTGATGAATTTAATCCAGTGATGTTCTTTAAAGCACAAAAAAATGAGATAGAATTAGAAAATATAAGAAACTCACATATTAAAGATGGTGTAGCTTTCACTAAATTCATGTACTGGTTAAAGAAAAATGTAGGTAAAATGGAAATAACTGAAATAAGTGCTACTGAAAAATTAGAGAACTTAAGAAGAGAACAAGAAGGTTTCTTTGAGCCAAGTTTCAATACAATTGCTGCATATAAAGAGCATGCTGCTATGATGCACTATAGTGCAACTCCAGAATCAAACTATAAGTTAGAAGCTGAAGGATTATTCTTAGTAGATTCAGGTGGACAATATTATGATGGAACTACTGATATAACTAGAACTACAGTATTAGGACCTATAAGTGATGAATTAAAATTACACTTTACTTCTGTAGCAAGAGGTATGATAAATCTTTCTAAAGTTAAGTTTTTACATGGTTGTAGAGGTTATAATCTAGATATATTATCTAGAAGTTGTATGTGGAATATGGGAATAGATTATCAATGTGGAACTGGACATGGTATAGGATTTGTGTTAAATGTTCATGAAGCACCAAATGGATTTAGATGGAGAGTAGTACCTGAAAGATTTGATAGTGCAGTTCTTGAAGAAGGAATGGTAACTACTAATGAACCAGGTATATATATAGAAGGTTCTCATGGTATAAGAACAGAGAATGAAATAGTAGTTAGAAAAGCTGAAAAGAATTTCTACGGTCAATTTATGGAATTTGAAGTTGTTACATTAGCTCCTATTGATTTAGATGGTATAGTTCCAGAATTAATGAATCAAGATGAAAAAGATTATTTAAACTGGTATCATAAACTAGTTTATGATAAAATATCTTCTTTCTTAACTGACGAAGAAAGAGAATGGTTAAAAGTGTATACTAGAGCTATATAGTTTGTAACTAAATATAATAAAAAATCGAGGTATATAATATCTCGATTTTTTATTACATTTTTATTCAATTTAGAAAAATTTCTTAATTTGATAATTCTACTAATTTTTTGTTCATTATAAGTAATATAATTCCAAAGAGTAATAAGAATGATGGTATCACTATGAATACTTGCAACATCCCAAGTTGGTCTATGATAGCTTGTGTATAACCAGACAATTTATTTGCAGCAAATTTACCTAAAAACCAAACTCCCATTAAAAATGAAATATATTTTTCAGGTGAAAGTTTATTTACCATACCATATCCAACTGGAGAAAAACAAATTTCTCCTATACTTTGGAATGTTAAAAATCCAACTACCCAAAACACACTTGCTTTATGGATAGAATTATGGTCTGTTCCTGTTTGTATAACTGCTACTATCATAAACAAAAACGCTATAGCCAGTAGTATAAATCCTAGACTCATCTTCTTAGGTACACTTAAATCACCTTTAGTAGTCTGAGATAGTTTTACCCATACTAGAGCAGATATAGGTCCAAGAATGACACAAAGAAGACCATTGTATGAATCTATCCATGAAGTTGGGATTTGAAAATTACCAACAGCAAGATTTATGTGTTCCTTTGTGTATAAGGCAATAGACATAGATGCTTGATTATATGCTATCCAAAAAAATACCGTAAAGAAAGCCAAAACTAATATTACTACTATTCTTTTTTTCTCAATTAAAGTTAATGGTTTTGAAGCGAGAATCTTTTTATATTCTAGCGATTTCTTTATAGATTCTTTCCCATCACTGAATCCGTTATTTAAAGATTTATAAAACTTTTTGTTCCCAACTATGAAAAATAATAAACCTATTAGAACAGTAATTGAGGAAAATAAGAATACATATCTATAGCCATACATACTTATAGAAGCACCACTTTTCATAGCAAACCATTCGTTAGCAACTAAACCACATACTAAAGGTCCAAATAATGTTCCTAAATTAGTAGCCATATATGTAATAGAGAAGGCTCCATCTTTTCTTGGGTCATCATTAGTATAAAGATTTCCGACTAAAGTGTGTAGATTTCCTTTATAAAAGCCTATTCCTAATCCAGATAAGAATATCATGATATTTATATCCGTTTTACTATCTGCTAAATATCCTAGGAAATAACCAATTGAAACCATTATCATTCCGAGTATAATACAGTTTTTAGGACCTAAAAATCTATCACTGACCCATCCGCCAATAACTGGAGAAAAATAAGTCCATGCCAAAAAAGATGCAAGCATTGATGCAGATTCTGCTGGTGTTAATCCCAAACCACCTTTAGATACTTGTTCAGCTAAAAACAATAATAATACCAACTTCATACCATAGTATGCAAGTCCTACAAAGGTAAATATCGAACAACAGAAATATAAATCCTTAGGTTGTTTAAGTTTTTCTTGAGTTTTTGAAACTGACATATGTCTAGAACCTCCAGATAAAGAATTTAACAAAAATTTACCATACTATATGAGTATATGTTTTTTTAATAGAGACGTCAACTTAAGAGATAATTTAATTAAGTTGCAAGATATGTAAAAATAGTATCATTTTTATATATTCAGTAATATTTTTTTATGAGAATATATGTTATTATTATATTAAAATACAACATATTATGGAAAGGATATGCCAATTTAGTAGTTAGATTGATTGTTTGGCAGGTGGGATGAGCTATGATAAGAAAGAAATCTGAATTACAAGTAGAAGTAAAGGAAAATTTGAATGGTGGTATTGGAAAAGTTAGGCTTGAAAACATAATACAAAATGAAGAGCTTAAAGGAAAAGGAAGACTATTTAAAAGAATAGCTTTACCAGCAGGAAGTTCAATTGGTGTGCATGACCATACAACGGATTTTGAAGTATATTATATATTAAAAGGAAAAGGAAAAGTATTTGATAATGGGGAGTTTATAGAAGTTAATGAGGGTGATGTAGTGTATACAGCTGATGGTGCAAAACATTCTATAGAGAATATAGGAGAAGAAGAACTTGAATTTGTAGCGCTAGTTTTATATATGTAAAATATGGAGGAGGAGTCATGACAAGCAAGATAGAAGAAATTAAGGACAAGATAAATAGATTTTGCAACTCCAATTTGAATCAAGAATATAAAGATATAAGTTTTAAAATTTTGCAAAACCTTTTAGATAATAACAAAGAGATAATTCATTCTTCTAGGGCTGATATATGGTCTTCAGCTATACTAAATATAGTTTTGGAGCAAAATCTTTTATATAATAAGAAGCATCCATTACATATAACAAAAAAAGAATTTTCAAAACAAATAGGTGTTTCTTTAAACACTATAAATAATAAATCATCTTTGATAAAGGAAGTTTGTAACATTGACTTCTTAAATCAAGATACTATAGCTATTTCTAATGTAGAATTTTGGGTAAAAGAAACGAATTCTAAGACAAAGTCTATAGATTTAGATTTAGAAAAGAAGAAAATATTGTATAAAAGATATATTAAGCTATCACAAGATGCTAATAGTAATATTGAATCAATTAGGTATATGGAAGAAGCCGTAAATACTGGAAAAAGTATGATTACTAAAGAAGATAAAGAGCTTGGATTTTGGAAAGGTCTATCCACTAGAGCCTATATGATAGCGCTTGAATCTCTTGCTAGGAAGTTAGAAAGTATTGATAACTTAAAGGAATCAAAAAAAGTATTAGAGTATTTAATAGGAATTAATCCTAGTGATGAGCAGGGAATAAGATATAAGTTGTTAAATATATTGATTAGATTAAATGATAGGACTTCAATAAATAAATTATTTGAGCTTTATAAAGAAGAAAAATCTGCTACATGGATGTACAGCAAAGCTCTTTATTACTTTAAAAACAAAAATGTGTTTTTAGCAAATGACTCTATTAAGGTTGCTAAAAGTAAAAATAAGTATATCGGATTATATTTGTTAGACTGGCGAAATGCCTTTGGTAGAGAATTTGTTACAGAAGAAGAAAAGGCTGAAGCGGTATATTATTATGATGAAAATATAGTTCTTTGGAATGAAGTCAAAGGTTCAATAGATTGGTTGTTAAAAAAGATGTTGGAATTTTCATAAAAAAAACTACTCCTTACTTTTATATAAGTAAAAGGAGTAGTTTTTAATTTATACATCTAGTTTTAAATCTCCTGCTTTTATTAACCCTTTTTTTCTCATAAATTCTGAAATTAGTAAGGTTACAATAGCAGGAAGTATAAAGTTAAGTAAAAGTATACCAATCCACATAGTTGTACCTCCTTTTCCAGCACTTTGCATAGCAGTTACTGTTCCAAATTGTCCAACCAATCCACAAGTACCCATACCTGAGCCAATAGGAATATTCTCCATTTTAAATATTGTTGTAGACAATGGGCCAAGTAATATTGAAGCAGCAGTAGGTGGTATCCAAATTTTCCAGTTTTTTATTATATTAGGAACTTGAAGCATAGATGTACCAAGTCCTTGTGCCACTAGACCTCCTACTCCGTTTTCTCTAAAGCTCATAACAGCAAAACCTATCATTTGGCAACAACAACCAACAGTTGCCGCTCCACCAGCGAGACCTCCTAAACTAAGCACCATGCAAATAGCTGCACTACTTATAGGTAATGTAAGAGCTATTCCAACAAGTGCAGATACTAGAGCTCCCATTATTATAGGTTGCATAGTTGTAGCTTGCATTATTATGTTTCCAAATGAAGTCATAAATGCAGAAACAGCTGGTCCAATAAGTTGTGCTACAAGTACTCCAATTAGTATTGTTACAGCAGGTGTAACCAATATATCTACCTTTGTTTCTTTTGAAACTAATTTTCCAATCTCTACTGCAAAAAGTGTAGCAACAAATGCTCCAACAGGACCTCCCAATTCGTTACCACAAGCTCCAACAAGTGCACAAGAAAATAGTACAAGTGGAGGTGCTTGAAGCCCATAGGCAATAGCCACTGCTATAGCTGGACCAGTAACCTGTTTAGCAAGAGGACTTATAACTTCAGTAAAAAGAGAAATGTTGAAGTTGTCTCCTAATGTGTTAAAAATTGTTCCAATTAAAAGGGAAGAAAAAAGACCGAGTGCCATGTAACTTAACGCATCAATAAGATACCTTTGAACAGAAATTTCAATATTTTTTCTTTTAGCGAATGATTTGAAATCTTTTTTTTTGTAATTGATTTCCAATTTAAAGTCCTCCTCATATAATACAAGTATAAATTTCTTTTGAATTAATTATATAACTTTTTAGCTGACAAGACAAATGTTATTTCACTAAAATTAGACTATTGTAATAGTAAGAAATTAACACTAATTTTAGTTTTAAATTTTAAATTTATGGTTTATAATTAGTATAGGGATATTCTGAAATATAATAATTTTCCAGTTTATGCCAATGTTTAACTTAGGTAGATTGCTTACAAAACAAATGATTATATATTAGGCTAAAGGAAGTGGATAGATGAGATTTGTAGAAAATAAGAAATACAGAAAAATTGCCATAATTATATCTATTCCTATATTGCTTGTTGCGCAGTACTACCTTTTTAAATTTGGAATACTTAGACCAATGGTAAAGGGAGTAGAAATCGAAATTGTAGATGGGGAATATGTTAAAGATTTAGATAAATATGTAGTAAAATTAAATGAAACAGTTACTTTGTCTACTGGTGAATATATTAAAGTTCCTTCATATGCTAAAGACCCAAATATTTGGTTTAATGTGTTGGATAATTCAGGGACTTTAAAAATAGATGGAAATAAGATGACAGCATTAAAGGTTGGGTATTCTTCTGTGGGTATAATGAAAAATTCAAGAGTGTTAAAAAAGGCTACTATAAAAGTAGTAGACCCAGAAGTAGAATCACTAGATATGGAGATTAATGGGGATTTAAAACATGTTGGTGATAGTGCTACTATAGAAAGTACAATAGAGGTTGATTATGATAAATTTAAAAAATCATATAAACCTATTTATAAGAGTAGTAATGAAGATGTTCTAAAAATTAAAGGAAATACAGTAAGTGCAGTTGGAGTTGGAAAAGCTACAATATATGCTAAGTGTGGAAGCAAAGAAGTAGAGAGAACCTTTAGAATTCAAGCTATAGTTGCGGAAATAAATATGAATGATGTAAAAATAGAAGTTGACCAAAATGAAAAATTAAAACCGGATATAATAACTTCTCCACCTGGTTTAAAGGCACCAACAATATATTATGAGTTAGCAGATTCAAAATTACCTGTAGAAAGAGCAATAAGTCTAAGTAATGATGGAAATATTGTAGGGCTTAGAGAAGGTAAGGAAAGAGTAAGAATAACTTGTGGAGATAAATCTAAAATAATAACTGTAACAGTAGTTAAAGAAACTATAACGAATGACTATATACAAAACTTAGTAGGGTCACATAAAATAGTAAATAATAAAATTATCATTAAGCTTGAGTGGGACTATATGAAAGATGTCTTTGATTATGATATATACCTTAAAGACAAATTGTCAGGAGAATCATTTAAGAAAATCAAATCTATAACTATAAATGAAAGTGATTTAGGAAAATCACAAAAGGTATATGCTACTATAGAAGTAGATATAAAAGATAATCAAAATTTAGATTTTGATATTTATGTTGTAGGTAAGAAAGATTCAGATACAACTAAGCCAAGTAATGTCATAAATATTACTAATGGAAATGGAAATTCAACTAATGATAATAATATTCAAGATATGAAGGTTGAAAACATATCAGCTAATGTTGATAGAGATAACAATGTTATTAGAGTTAACTGGAGTAGTGTATCTCATAAGGGTTGTACCTATAGTATATATGTAAAAAATAATACTAATGGAGATGGAGACTTTACACTGTATCAAAGTGATATACAAGGTAATGAGCATACTATAAATATTACTGAGGGAGACTTAAATCTAGATATTTATGTTGTTGCAAATTATGAAGGAAAAAACTCTCAAAATAGTGATGTTATAAATGTAAGATAGATTTGTATACAGATTAAGAGTGTCAAGTTTGTGATTTATTGAAAAATTAAATTAAAAAAAGAGGATAGTATGAGAATATGAACATCACTCCATTTAGTAGAATTTCACAGTATCTTGTTTACTGTGTCTACTAAATAGAGCATTGTTAAACAATCATACTATCCTTTTTTATATAGGGGTTTCAAATTTTTAGTGTTAAAAGTATTTTTTGCTAACTAACACCATCTTAGATTGACTTTAATGCAGCTTCTATTGCATGTATTAGTGTTGTATCAAATAGTGGAATAGAAGTATCATTTTGTTTAATTAGAAGATCTATTTCTGTACATCCTAATATGATACCATCTACACCTTGTTTGCCAAGCTTATCTATAATTGATAAGAAAGCTTTTTTTGAAGAGTCAGATACAATTCCTACACAAAGTTCATTAAATATTGTATTGTTTACTATTATACGGTCTTCTTCGTTTGGAATTAAAACCTCAATCCCATTATTAATAATTATGTTTTTATAAAAATCTTGCTCCATTGTATATTTAGTACCCAATAAAGCTACTTTTTTTATTCCTTTTTCCTTCAATACTTCAGCAGTTACATTTGCTATGTTTATTAATGGGATATGTATCTTTTCTTGTATTTTATCTGCTACCTTATGCATAGTATTAGTACATATAACAATAAAATCTGCACCTGCATCTTGTAATTTAATTGCAGCATCAGATAGAATTCTGGCACTTTTTTCCCAATTTCCGCTAGACTGGCATTCTTCAATTTCTTGAAAATCTACACTGTAAAGTATACACTTAGAAGAATGTAGTCCACCTAATCTTTCTTTTATTACTGTATTAATAACTTGGTAATATGTAATGGTACTTTCCCAACTCATACCACCAATTAAGCCTATAGTCTTCATATTTATACCTCTCTTATTCTGTTTATTTTGAAATAGCTATTTACAAATACAAGTATAGCATCTAAAATATAAGCATACAATAATAAAATTGTATGGAGGACAATTATATTAAAAGGAGTAATTATATGCCAATAAATTCATTTGAAAACTATCCTATGACATGGAAACCAAAATTAAATAATCGAAAACCACCAATATATAAAACTTTGGCAATGTTATTAGAAGAAGATATTAAAATAGGAAATTTAAATCCTGGAGATAAGTTACCACCACAACGAGAATTAGCAGATTTTCTAGATTTGAATTTAAGTACAATAACACGAGCATTTAAACTTTGTGAAGAGAAGGGGTTAATATGTGCAAAAGTAGGAAAAGGAACTTTTATTTCTTCTGATGTAAATGTAAGTAATACATTATTATATCAAACAGAATCAAAAGATATAATTGAACTAGGTACAGTGCATCCTCCTTATGAGCAAAATACATATATCATTGATTTTATTAAAAATGTACTAAAACAACCAGAAATGGATAGATTTTTACAATACATGTCTCCTTCTGGCACATATATGCAAAAAAAATCAATTGCAAAATGGATAGAAAGAAACAATGTATATACTAGTGAAGAAAATATACTACTATCTACAGGTAGTCAGAATGCTATATGTGCAACTTTACTAGGACTATTTAAAGCTGGAGATAGAATTGCTACAGATTCTTTGAGTTTTTCTGGAATTAAATCAATAGCTAAAATGATAGGTATTCAATTGATTCCAATTCCTCAAGAAAATAATGAAATGTCAATAGAATCTCTCGAAATTTATTGTAAAAATGAAAATATAAAAGGCATATATCTTATACCAGACTATCATAATCCAACAACACATTCTATGTCTAATTTATCTCGCAAAAAAATTGCAGAGATAGCAAAAAAGTATAATATAATAATTATTGAAGATGCAATAAATAGTATTCTTAGACCTAATATACAAACTCCTATATTTTCTTTAGCTAGTAACAATACTGTATATATTTTTAGTACATCTAAGTTTTTATGTGCTGGTCTTAGAATAGCATTTGTAGTTGCTCCAAAACGCTATATAGAAAACTTAGAAAAGGCACTATATAATATGAATCTAATGGTTTCTCCATTTACTGCGGAAATAGTACACCGTTTATTGTATTCTCCTATTATAGATAAAATTATAGAAGAGAAAAAAGATGCAATTGTAGAAAGAAATAAAATTGCTGATAAAATTTTATCAAATTATAATTTAATTGGTGATAAAAATTGTAGTTTTCGTTGGTTACTTCTTCCTGATGAATTAGATGGAAAGTCATTTGAAATATGTGCAAAAAATCTAGGCGTTCAAGTATATTGTGCTGAACGTTTTTCAGTTGGTAATTCTACAGTACCAAAAGCAATTCGTATTTGTGTAACAGCTCCAAAAGATATAGAAGAATTGGAAAAAGGGCTGAATATAATAAAGTCACTTCTTAAGAGCCAGAGTTACTTTACTATGATTTAATTAAATAAATAAAAAAGCGGAGAAATTTATTATAATAAACCTCCGCTTTTATTATTTAATGAAATACTTTATTTTCTATTAAAATTTTAACTTTAATAATCTTGAAAAAATAATCATTTTATGATAAAATAATTCTTAAAAATAGAAAAAATTAATCATTTGTTAAAAAAAATGCATAATATATTGTAATTTATTGACGAAAGTGGAAAAATATTCACAAATGTGTAAAATAACAGAAAAAATGCAAAAATAAGTTCAATTTCATTTGTTATAAAATCTATATGGCAAAGTTAAATCTGCCTATCAGAATGATATAAACACATCAGAAAGGAGGATGCTATCAAATAATATGAGTAAGTTAATTTTGATAGCGAAGAATTATGAATGAACAAACTAGAATATCCTTAGAGAGAGCTGCTGAACTAAAATCAAAAATTGATGATTATATTCAGGCTAGAAAAACTATTAACAGAGGTCTTGAAAAAGAAGAAGAGATAAATAAACGAAAACAGAAAATATTAAATTTATTAAATGGAACAGAAGAAGATTGGAATAACTACAAATGGCAATTATCAAATAGAATAACAGATGTAGATACTTTATCAAAGATTATCACTCTGACTAAAAAAGAAAAAGAATATATAAAAGAGGTTGGTACTCAATTTAGATGGGCTATATCTCCATATTATTTGAGTCTGATAGACCCAGAAGACATATGTGACCCGATAAAATTGCTGTCCATACCAACACATATAGAATTAGAAGATGAACAAGAAGATTTAGACCCAATGGGAGAAGAGTACACAAATCCAGCAGGGTGTATAACAAGAAGATATCCAGATAGACTAATAATAAATGTAACAAATGAGTGTGCTATGTATTGTAGACACTGTCAAAGAAGAAGAAATATTGGTCAACAAGATTCTCATAAGTCAAAAGCTATTATCCAAGAGTCTATAGACTACATTAGAGAGAATGAAGAAATAAGGGATGTATTGGTGACTGGAGGAGATGCTCTTACATTAAAAGATGATTATTTAGAATGGATTCTTAGTCAACTTAAAGAAATACCACATGTTGATTATGTTAGATTAGGTACTAGAACTCTTGTTACAATGCCACAAAGAATTACAGATGAATTTTGTAACATGCTAAAAAAATATCATCCTATATATATAAATACACATTTCAACCATCCAATGGAAATAACTAAAGAGTCTAAAGAAGCTTGTGAGAAGCTAGCAAATGCAGGAGTTCCATTAGGGAATCAAGCAGTATTATTGAATGGTATAAACAATGATAAATTTGTAATGAGATGTTTAAATCAAGAATTACTAAAAATAAGAGTAAAACCGTATTATATATTCCAAAGTAAGCATGTAAAGGGAACAAAACATTTTAACACATCAGTAGATGATGGTCTTGAAATAATGGAATATCTGAGAGGATACACATCAGGAATGGCTATACCAACATATATAGTTAACGCTCCAAAAGGAGGAGGAAAGACTCCATTACTTCCACAATACCTTGTATCAAAAGGAACAGATTATGTTATGCTTAGAACATGGGAAGGCAAAGTTGTAAAAATGGAAGATGAACCTGCTGTAGATATAAAGAAACTTATAAAAGAGCAAGCACAGGATTAATAAATATTTAAATTGCGAAAAAAGAAACAACTTTAAAATAAAAATAAAATGGATGCTAAATTTATAACAATTTGCATCCATTTTTTATTAGTTATTTATTATTTTGTTGTTGATTAACTAATTCAAGATATCCACTTGGGTGGAAGTAATATATCTCAGAAGTATTTTCATTTACAAAGTAACCAATGTCACCATCTGCATCTGGTAAAAATACATAACCGTTAAGATTTTTAGCTTTCAATGCTTCGAAATCGCTAGCATTTCCTTGATATATGTAATCAACTTCATTGTTGTATTTTACTAAAAGTTCTTTAGCTTGTTCTTGAGTCAATTTAGTATTTTGGCTTACAGGAACATCCTTTTGAGAATCGGCATAAGAAGATTCATTTACTGGTGCAGTTAATAACAAACAAGATAAAACTAATAAAGATATAAGTGCTTTTTTCATACTAAAACCCTCTTTCGTGTTTAATTATATAAGATTCATTACTTAATAATATTGTATGTTTCCTATAATTAAATATTACCATTAAAGAGAATAATATTACAGTTACACAGCTGTAACCTTTGATTACAAAATCGTAATTAAATTGTATTTTTATTCCATCTGTATTTTATCATGCCTACGATTTACAAATTCACAGAAATATATCTTTATAACACCCATCACAGGTGCTGATAGAATCATGCCAGGTATACCAAAGAACCCTCCTCCAACAGTAACTGCTAGTATTGTAAAAAATGGACTAAGACCTAGTTGTCCACCTACGATTTTTGGTTCTATAAATGTAACTTCAACTTGCTGAATTATTATTAAATAAATCAAAGAAGTTAGTGCAGTTGTTGGGTTGGAGAATAAATTAATTATTACAACTGGTGCCATACCTATTACTGGACCAAAATATGGAACCATATTCATAACACCCATAAGTGTGCCAAATAACAGCGCATATTCAGATTTTAAAAAGTAAAGACCAATTCCAGAAAGTACTCCAACTATAAAAGAATCTAGAATCTTGCCTGTAAAGTATTTACCAATATTTAAATTTAAGCTCTGACATAACTCTATTATAAAATCTCCATATTTTTTACCTAAAGAAATATAAACTATTTTCTTTGTAAATAATAAGAATTTTTCTTTTTCTAATAATATATAGAAACAAATTATAAAACCTAAAAGGAATTGCACTATAAATTTTCCAACAGAGAATGTAGTACTAAATATTCCTCCAAGTGAGCCAATAAGCAAGTTACTAAACTTAGGCATTACACTCATAATTTTGTCACCATATTCTTTTAATGTATTAGGGTCTACTGATTGTAAACTTTTACCTAAATCAAATAGGAACTGCTCCGTTTTATTTATATATGTAGGAACCTGAGATACCAAATCAGTTAAACTATTCACTATGGATGGAACTGTAAATAGTATAAAGGCAATTAGTATAACTATGAGTACACCATAAGTAAGAAGTAAAGAGTATATTCTCTTAAAATTTAGTTTACTTTCCAAAAACTTTACTAGTGGATTGAATATATATGCTAATATAAATGCTATTATAAATGGTGTAAGCAGTGACATTAATAAACTTACCATTCCAAAAAAATATTTATAGTTATCAATAACTTTAATCAAGATGTATGAAACAACCACAGTAAGTACAATATTTAAATAAATTTTCTTGTCTTGCAAAATAACACAACCTTTCTTATATTTGTTAAATTTAAATATATCTAAATTTAAGTTCAAGTTAACATTTATAGCTTATTATACAATAAAAAGCAGTATTAATATAGTATGATTAATATGAAATTATAAATACATTAAAATTTTATATTTATGATTAAAAATAATGAAAATTAATTAAGTTATGTCTATATATAACTTAATTCTAAAAAAAGTGATGTCTTTAATTAAAATAAATTTGTTATAATCTAAAATTTGTATAAGAAGTTATCTTTTCTTATTTTTTAAAATATATATTTCATTTAATTATGACAAATAAAGATAAAAATTAAATATTTTAGAGGTAATTTTACTTTGATATAGAATTTTAGAATAATGCTATACAAATGTATTGTATTATTATTTTTTATATTAAAAATAGTAATAACGTATCTATATACATTTAGAAAATTATTGTTTAGAAGGAGTAGAACTTATGATAAAAAAAGAAATAGGTAATTTTAAAGGTACTAGTGATTATGTGGTATCACCAGAATTAATGGCATCAGTTAACGTTGCTATTGCTCTTGAAAAACCACTTTTGATTAAAGGCGAGCCTGGGACAGGTAAGACTATGCTTGCACAAGCAATTTCGAATGAACTAAAAAAAGATTTAGTAATTTGGAATATAAAGTCAACTACAAAAGCTCAAGATGGTCTTTATGTATATGATACTGTTCAAAGACTCTATGATAGTCAATTTGGAGGAGAAGGAGTAGATGATATTAGTAAGTATATAAAACATGGTAAATTAGGGGAGGCATTTAGTTCAAAACAACAAGTAATTCTTTTAATAGATGAAATAGATAAAGCAGACCTCGAATTTCCAAACGACCTACTTTGGGAATTAGATAAAATGGAGTTTTACATAAATGAAACAAAAGAAACTGTAAAGGCTAAACAAAGACCAATAGTTATTATAACCTCAAATGCAGAAAAAGAACTTCCAGATGCATTTTTAAGAAGATGTATATTCCATTATATAGAATTTCCTGATAGAGAAATGATGGAAGAAATAGTCAAAGTACATTTCGATAAAGTAGAAGAACATCTATTAGAACAAGTAATGACTACTTTTTATTGGATTAGAAGCTTAAAAGAGATACAAAAAAAACCTAGTACATCTGAATTAATAGATTGGATACAAGCATTAACTTTGAGTGGAATTCCTATTGAAAAAATAGAGCAAGAAGTTCCTTTTGCAGGAATACTGCTTAAAAATAACGAGGATATTGAATCTATGCAAAGACGTTTGTAGTTAATAGGAGCTGGATAATTATGTTTATTAAATTTTTTTATTTATTGAGGGCAAGAGGATTAGAAGTATCTTTAAATGAGTGGATGACTTTAATTGAAGCACTGGATAAAGGTCTTTGTTATTCAAGCTTTTCAAATTTTTATTATCTTTGTAGAATGATTTTAATAAAAAGTGAAAGTAATTTTGATAAGTTTGATGCAGTGTTTTTAGAGTATTTTAAAGGAATAGAGCACCAAGAAGAAATTCCAGAAGAAATTATGAATTGGCTTAATAAAGCAGATATAATTCTAGAAGAATTTGAAAGAGTGGAGCAAAATCCAAATATAAATCTTGATGACTTGAGGGCTAAACTGGAAGAACGTATAAAAGAGCAAGATTCTCCGCATAATGGAGGAAATTATTGGATAGGTACAGGAGGTACTTCTGAATTAGGTCATTCAGGAAAGGGACAAACTGGTATACGTATAGGGGGAAATTCAACCTATGGAAGAGCTGTTTTGGAAGTCGCAGGAGAAAGAAAATATAGAGATTTTAGAGATGATGAAGTTTTAAATATGCGTCAATTTCAAGTTGCCCTAAAAAGGCTTCGTCAATTCTCTACCAGAATAGATGCACCAAAAACAGAACTTGACTTAGATAAGACTATTGAAGAGACTTGTAATAATGCTGGGTATTTGAAGTTATTTTTTGAGAAGCCTAGAAAAAATACAGTGAAGCTTTTATTACTTATGGACTCAGGTGGCTCAATGAGGGGATATAGCACTTTATGTAATACATTATTCCAGTCTGTAAGTAAATCAAATCATTTTAAAGATGTAAAAGTATATTATTTTCACAACTGTCTTTATGACAGATTATTTACAACACCTGAATGTTGGTTAAGTAAGTCTATTGATACTGAATGGATATTACAAAATATAGATAAAAACTATAAAGTTATAATTGTGGGAGATGCTTCTATGTCACCTTCTGAGTTACTTAATATTGGCGGTAATTATCGTGGACCATATAATTATACTCCTGGAATAGAGTGGCTAAAAAGATTTAAAAGAAAGTACAGTAAAATTGTATGGTTGAATCCAGAGTTGAGAGATGGATGGGATTCAATTAGTTATTGGTATCAGACTCAAAGATTAATACAAAGTGAATTCAATATGTTTCCATTAACTGTAAAAGGTTTGGAGAAAGCATTAAAAAATTTAATGGTGTCAAGATAAAATAAAGAATGATGGTATAATTTATTAAAAATTGTACCATCATTCTTTATTTTAGATTAGTCGCTAGAAAAGTAGAAGTATTTATGAATAGCATTGAGGAGTATAATTGAAATTCAAAAATTATATACTACGATACATTTTAGACCTACAGAAAACATATACATTAATAATAATTTTAGAAATCGAGGTGATTATAATAAATTATGAATTAATTGTAAAATACAATGGAGATATATTGAGGTTAGAACAAGAATTAGGTGTTTCAGTAGAGATACTTAATTCATCATATGCAATAATAACATCAAGTAATGAAGAAGATATAAATACACTTTTGACTTATCCAGAAATTGAATTTATAGAAAAACCTTTCATATTACAAACTCAAGATGTGCAAAGTTTCTCAAGCACAGGAATAACAGGTTTTAAGAATAGAACTGGTTTAACTGGAAAAGGAACTATAATTGGTATAATCGATTCGGGAATAGATTATACTCTACCTGTATTTAGAGATAGTGATGGAAGGTCTAAAATATTATATTATTGGGACCAATCTATTCAGGGAAATCCACCAGAAGGTTTTAGAGAGGGTACATTATATACTAATGAAGATATAAATAATGCAATAGCTGGAAATATGTATATACCTATTTCAACAACTAGTTTACATGGGACACATGTTGGAGGTATTTGTGCAACTATTGCAAGTGATGCTAGGATAATAGTGGTGAGGGTTGGAAATATACAGACAGATGTTTTTTCAAGAAGTACAGAATTTATGAGGGCAATTAAATTTATTTTAGATAGAGCATTAGAATTAAGAATGCCTGTTACATTAAACATAAGTTATGGAAGTAATGAAGGTTCGCATAGAGGAACATCCTTATTTGAACAATATATAGATGATATGTGTTTATTTTGGAAGAATAATATAGTTGTAGCGGCTGGAAATAATGCAGATAAAGGTGGTCATAAGAGAATTAGATTACAGAATAATACTGCAGAAGAAGTAGAGTTTGTAGTTGGAGAAGGGGAACGTATATTAAATATAAATATATGGCCAGACTTTGTTGATGATTTTAGTGTACATTTGGTAAGCCCATCAAATAGTCAAACACAATCAATTTCTCTGACTTCAGGTGAAATAAGAAATACTTTGGGTGAAACTAGGGTAACTGGTTATTTTTATCCTATAGCTCCATATTCTCTTACAAGGAGAGTTACCTTACAACTAAGTTCAAATACACAAATAAACCCAGGTTTGTGGAGAATTGTATTTGAGCCAATAGACATTGTAACTGGAAATGTAAATATATATTTGCCAACTTCTGAAGGATTAAATAGAAATACTAGATTTCTTATTCCAACTCAAGAACTTACTGTAACGGTTCCTGGGACAGCAAGTAGAGTTATAACAGTAGGCAGTTTCAATTCAAGAACAGATATAGTATCCATATTTTCTGGAGAAGGAGATACACAACTAGGTGTATTTAAGCCAGATTTATTGGCTCCAGGAGAAGATATAATATCATTTTTACCAGGAGGTACAAGTGGCGCATTAAGTGGAACTAGTATGGCTACTCCTCATGTTACAGGTGTTTGTTCATTGTTTATGGAGTGGGGAATTGTAAATGGAAATGATTTATTTTTATATTCTCAGAAATTAAGAGCACTACTTTTAAGAGGGGCAAGAAGGCTAAGTAATCAATCCTATCCAAATAATTCATCAGGATTTGGGTTTTTAAATTTAGCAGATATAGATTTGTACACTCTATCTAGTATAAATCAAGATTTAGAGACCGATGATATTGGATATAGAAGTATTAATAAATCATTTAAAGATGAAGAAAATAATTATAAACTTGTAGATGGTTATAATAACAATATAAAAAATGATATTAAATCAGATAGTTTTTGCAATGAGGATATGAATAGGCAAAGTGGAATTTTAGCAGGAATAAATATAATTCATACTCCTGAATTTGAAGGAGAATTAAATGCTTTAGGTATGGGTTCTGGTTTTATTAAATTAAGTGATTCATTAGGCATACTACCTATAGATGCTTCTGATTATAACAGTATACAAAGAATATTGGAACTTCCATCGATTATAAGGTCAGAATCAACTATAAAGATGTCATTACTTGGAACCATTAACCAAGGAACTTTTGGTGGTATAGTTGCAACAGAAGAGATAGGTGTAAATTTCTTTAAAAACAATCCAAACATTACGATAACAGGAAGAGGTACTCTAATAGCAATTGCAGATACAGGAATAGACTATCTACACAGAGATTTTATTTATCCAGATGGAACTTCAAAGATAGTATATTTATGGGATCAAACAAAAGAAGGAAGTCCTCCTGAAGGTTTTTATATTGGAACAGAATATACACGAGAAGATATAAATAGAGCTATAGCAGACAATGACCCTAGTTTATCTCAGGATGAAGTTGGCCAAGGAACGATGTTAAGTGGTATATGTGCAGGACTGGGAAATGTAAATAGTGAATATGCAGGAATAGCAGAAGATGCTGAATTGATAATAATAAAACTTGGTAAGCTAGATGGTTTTTATAATAGTGCAATGCTATTTGCTGCATCTCAGTATGCATATAAAAAAGCTTTTGAACTTGGAAGACCATTGGTTATAAATGTATCTTTGGGTAGTAGCAGTCTAGCTGGCTTAACTAATAGAAGTAATAGTGAAAAAGCATTCTTTACTAGAGGTTTATGTATAACAGCAGGGGCAGGAAATGAGGGCAATACACAAACACATACATCTGGAAGTATACCACATGCAGGAGGTTCTGTTGATATTGAGTTGGAGTTGAGTGAAGATGAAGAAGAACTATCATTAGAGCTTTGGTTAAACAAGCCAGATAAGGCAGATGTAATAATAGTATCGCCTTCAGGTGAAGAGAGTAAAAGTGTCGGTGTATCAAGTACAATAGAGTGACTGGTTTATTTGATTTAGAAGGAACTGATTATTTCATAACATATGTATACCCAACTACTTTTTCAGGTCAGCAGTTTACTAATATTACTTTGAAAAATGCTAAAAGAGGAGTATGGAAAATTAGACTAGTTGGAGTTTATATTATAAATGGTATATACAATTTATACTTGCCAAACAGAGTGCTTTTAAAAAGTGGAACTAGATTTAGACAGGTTGACCCTTTTTATACTATAAATTATCCTGCCATTCAAGATGATTTAATAACTGTAGGAGCATATAACACTATTAATAATAGTTTATGGCAAAGTTCATCAAGAGGTCCAACTATCGAAAATAGATTGAAGCCAGATTTAGTAGCACCAGGAGTGAGTATAATCGCTGCTTATCCTGGCAATACATACGCAACTATAACTGGTACAGCAGCAGCGAGTGCACATGTTGCAGGAGCTGCTGCAATGTATTTTCAATATACTTTTGCTGATGGAAGATATCCAAATCAAGCATATGTTCAAAAAGTAAAAACATTTATGCAAGCTGGAGCTAGAAAAAATTCAAATACAGTGTATCCAAATACAAGTGCTGGATATGGAGCATTAGATGTTAGGGGCATGTTTGATGTATTAAGGTAGGGGGGGAGTTATGGAAAAATCTTATTGTATAATTTATCAAGGTGATATAGAGACTGCACTCCAAGAAAATGGTATAAATAGGTATATGGTTTTAAATAGTCAGCTTGTAGTAATATATGTACCTATAGATTTTGATGAAACTATTTTAAATAACATATTGCAAGTAGCGTGGTGGGAGGAATCTGCCCCTATGAGTAGTTTGATTGATATAACTAACAATGTAAATAATGGAGAAACTATTACCACAGCTGCTGAAACTGAGTATATATATGAAAATCCATACAATGATATAACAGGAAGAGGAATTTTGTTGGCAGTTATAGATTCAGGCATAGATTACTTGCATCCTGATTTTATAAATGCAGATGGAAGTAGTAAAGTTTTAAGTTTATGGGATCAAGAAGCAAATACAAATCCACCACCAGAAGGTTTTATTTTTGGAAGTGAATTTACAAGAAGTGAGTTAAATATAGCCATAAGTAGAAATGATGGGAGCTTAAGTCAAGATAATATAGGTACTGGAACTTTAGCTTCTGGTATATTGGTTGGAAATGGAAGGGTAAATTCACAATATAGAGGTATTACTACAGAATCGGACTTAATAGTAGTTAAATTAAAATCATATACAGATACTTATTATGCTGGAAGGATAAATTACAGTGTTTCGGATTTTCTAGCAGCTATAACATATGTTACTAATATAGCAAGGACAGAAAATAAGCCTATAATAATAAATTTAACTATTGGAGTTAAATCAGGTGCTGTAGCAACTACTTCTATATTAGATACTTTTAATATCTTGAGTAGTGCTGGCGTAGTAGTAGTGAGTGGTGCAGGGAATCAAGGCAATACAGATATTCATTATTCTGGTAGATTTAACAGTGTAGGTGAAGTGCAAGATGTAATAATACAAGATGGAGATGATTATGCACTTGATATAACACTAAACACAAATGGCCCAGATAAAATAGGCGCACAAATAATATCTCCTTCAGGTGAAGTTAGCCATGATATAAGATATTCTCCAGATTTTTATGTATATAGAGGAAAATTTAACTTAGAAAATACTACTTATGCAATGCGATTTATTTATCCATATATTACTTCTGGAAAAGAAAACCTGGAGATAAAATTGAGCGATATAAAGCCTGGAGTATGGACTTTAAGATTGACTTCGGAACTTGTAATAGGAGGAGAATATGATATATATTTACCAAATAAAAACCTGATAGCTCCAGATACAAGATTTTTAGACCCTGATTCAATTGCTACAATAACTATGTACGCTGCTAGTGATGATGTAATCACAGTTGGCACATTTAATAATAAAACTGATAGTATGTGGATTGGTTCTTCAAAAGGGCCAATTAGAGGAAGAGGAATTAAACCAGATATAGTAGCGCCAGGTGTAGATATAATATCTACATATAAAAACGGGACATATAATACAGGCACAGGTACAGGCATTAGTAGTTCTATAGTTAGTGGTGTCTTAGCTTTATTAATGGAATACTTAGAAAAACAAGATAATATACCAAGGTTATCATTATTTACACAAGTTTTAAAAACGTATTTAATACTGGGAGCTACAAAACTTGATATATATACATATCCTAATGTATCACAAGGATATGGAATTTTAGATTTGAAAAATACAATTCAACAGATAGCAAATACCTTGTAAATAAAAAATTATATTTTATGAATAGTTGAATTTTGTTATGTAGTTTATATATTAAAAAATGGTATCAGAAATCAATATTAAAATAAAAAAATAGTTGTATATTCTTTGTATAGGAAATAAAAATTTTGTATAAAAATAGGAATTAATTTTGTATTTTAAATATATATTATTAATTTAAAATCATTATAACTTCGACTTATGAATTTAATTTGAAAAATTGCTAAAACTATTACAAAATAAATAATAGAGGTGATAGTTTTGGAAAATAAAAAAGCAAGAGCATTAAAAGGAAAAGATAATAAAAGACTTAGAAGTCCACTTTTAGTTGGAAATGAGTCAACAGCAGCATGGGCTGATGTTGAAAAATTAAAACCTCATAGTAAAGTTTCAATACCTTCACTTAATAGTGTTGAAGAAGCAAAAGATTGGGTTGACAATGGAAGTAAGTTATAAAAGTTATAAGATTAAATAATGAAAATGAGTATTTATTGTGATTTTGTAGAGTAGTATGCTTTGAAGGTTTATATTGCTTTGAAGATTTGTAGTTAGTTTAATGAGCAGGGTACTACTCTACTTTTTTTATAAACATCAATAAGTATCAATTATATAAATTTATTGACTAAAAATTTATAAATTGGTATAATTTTGTTAATTAGCGGAAATAATATAAGATAAATACTGTGAAGAGAAGAGTAGATATAAAATGTAGTTTTAGCGAGTTGAGGATGGTGAGAGCTCAATACGAGGTTTATATTGAAGAACATCTTGGAGTTTCTAATCGAAAGCTTGTTTAGTAAGTAGACTTAGACGGAAGGCACCGTTATAGGCTTTAAGCATTGCTTAACTAAGAGGTCATTTATGACAATTAGGGTGGTACCGCGAGAGTAATAGTCTTTCGTCCCTTTATATAGGGATGAAGGGCTTTTTTTATTGAGATTATATTTAGAAGAAATTAATAACAATTATACTAGGAGGATTTAAAATGCAAAAGGAATTTATAACAGTAAAAGAATTGTACAGAGACAAAGAGCAGTACATAGGAAAAACTGTAAAAGTAGCTGGATGGATAAGAACATCTAGAGTATCTAAGAACTTTGGATTTATAGAGTTAAATGACGGAAGTTTCTTTAAAAATATGCAAATAGTATTTGATGAGAAAGTAGAAAATTTCAAAGAAATAGGGAAATTAGCAATAAGTTCATCTATACTTGTAGAAGGAGAATTAGTGTCTACAGAAGGAGCTAAACAACCAGTAGAGATACATGCAAAAAGTATAGTAGTAGAAGGCGAATCAGATAGTTCATACCCACTACAAAAGAAAAGACATACACTTGAATATCTAAGAACAATAGCACATTTAAGACCAAGAAGTAATACTTTTTCAGCTGTATTTAGAGTAAGATCAATAGCTGCATATGCTGTACACAAATTTTTCCAAGAAAGAAACTTTGTATATGCACATTCTCCAATCATAACAGGTAGTGACTGTGAAGGTGCAGGTGAAATGTTTAGAATAACAACTATGGATTTAAATGATATTCCAAAAACTGAAGATGGAAAAATAGACTATGCTCAAGATTTCTTTGGAAAAGAATCCAATTTAACAGTTAGTGGGCAATTAAATGCCGAAATAATGGCACTTTCTTTTAGAAATGTTTACACTTTTGGACCTACATTTAGAGCTGAGAACTCTTACACAGGAAGACATGCTTCAGAATTCTGGATGATAGAGCCAGAAATAGTTTTTGCGGACCTTGAAGATAACATGGAACTTGCAGAAGACATGATAAAATATGTTATAAGTTATGTTTTAGAAAATGCTCCTGAAGAAATGGAATTCTTTAATAGTTTTATAGATAAAGGCTTGTTAGAAAGATTAAATAAGATAGTAAACTCTGAATTTGTTAGAATAACATATACTAAAGCAGTAGAGTTATTGATTGAGTCAGGTCATGAATTTGAGTATCCAGTTGAGTGGGGATGTGACCTTCAAACTGAGCATGAAAGATATATAACAGAGCAAATATACAATTGTCCAGTATTTGTAACAGATTATCCAAAAGATATAAAAGCATTCTATATGAGAATGAATGAAGATGGTAAAACTGTTAGAGCAATGGATTTATTGGTTCCTGGTGTTGGAGAAATAGTAGGAGGTTCTCAAAGAGAAGAAAGAGAAGATGTTTTACTAGATAGAATTCATGAAATGGGATTAAGAGAAGAAGATTACTGGTGGTATCTAGAACTTAGAAAATTTGGTACTGCTACTCACTCTGGATTTGGTCTTGGTTTTGAAAGAATAATTATGTATATGACAGGTATGTCTAATATAAGAGACGTTATACCTTTCCCAAGAACTCCTAAAAATGCTGAATTCTAATAGTTATAAATTATAGTATAACTATATAATTTTAGGCATAAAAATATTAAATAACTTGTATATTATCTAGTTTGGATATATGCAAGTTATTTTTATTATATTTGTAAATATATGATTTAATTAATTCTATTTTGCAATACAACATAATAAAATATTAGCGTTGGGAGGGGATAAGATGTGTGAATTTTGCTTTATTGAATTTAATGTGGATAATGTAGAGGTATTTGATAGGATTAAGAATTTATTTTCCTATATAGCAAATATAAAAAATGATTGTATACAAATTAATGATTTAGAATATTATATTTTAGAAAGAGTAGATGAATTTTATTATAAAGAAGAATTAGATTATTTTTGGTGGCCAACAGAGGAAGAAAATAAAATATTTTGGGAGAAATATAAACTGTTGGATGAAGAAAAAAGACAAGAGCATTTGAACTCTGTTCCATGGGATTTTGAAACTGTATTTTCTGAAATTGGTATAGGTGATTATACAATAGAAGGCTGTAAAATGATTGGAGAAAAAACTTCAAAACTTTATTTTAATCCCATAGGATATCCTTATGGAGGGAGTGAAGTGCTTCAAGAAGCATTAAAAGCTTTTGGAGTAGTTATAGTTAATGTGCTAGGATAACGTTTGTTATGATATACTATAAATGATAAAGCGATTTTGGAAAATTATAAAAATAAATGCGATTTACAGACTGGTTTTATACTAAAAGATATAAGGGGATAGTATAAAAATATATAGGATGTTAAATACAAAAAATTATTTATTGTATTATCTATCATACAGTAGGCTTTATCATTATCATGAGGGGGAGTAATAATGTCTAAGAAATGGTTGTTTATGGTTTTAGGTTTAGTACTTATATGCACAGGTTGTACAAAAAATAACTCTAAAAGTAGTCAGAATAAAGGAGATAATTCTCTTATACTATTAAAGAGTGATGAGGATAATTCTGATGGTATGACAGATGTGTATATAAAGACACAAGGTAAGGATGAAGAAAAAATAGCATCAGATATACCTATAGATACAAAGAGAGATTATATAAGTGGAGAGCAATCAATATTAATTCAGGATAAAGAAAATAATTTGTATAAATATAATTTAAAGAAAGAAAAGGAAAAATTAGCATCAGACTTAATTTCTGGTGAACTTAATTCATATGAATTTATTCCTTCTTCAAAGACTATGGCATACATATCATCAGAAAATTCTTTGTATGTAAAGTATGATGGAAAAGATAAAGAAAAAGTAGCCAATGATGTTGTATTATACAAGGTATCTCAAGATGGAAAGTATATATATTATGTTAATACAGATGAAGAGTTGTATCTATATAAAGAAAATGAGGATAAAGAGAAGATATCAACTGATATAAAAAGTTTTGATATTATAAACAATAAAGGTGATGTAATATTTATAAATAATGATGATAACTTATATTTAAAAAACTTAGATAAAAATGATAAAGTTAAGATTAGTTCAGATGTATCGAATTTATGGGGAGTAAAATCTAATGATGAAGATATTATGTATATAAGTGAGTATAATTATAAGGATTTAAAAGGAGAATTGTATCTATACAAAAATGGTACAAGTGAAAAAATAGCATCAGATATTAGGTCTTATAGATATAGAGATAATAAATTTTATTTTATAAATAGTGATGATGAATTATATGAAAAAGAAGTAGGGAAAGATGAATCTAAGAAAATAAAATCAGACATTGATTATATAAGTTTAATTAAGGATGGTATTGTATTTAGAAATTCTGATGGAGATATATATGTCAAAAAAAATAATAAAGAAGAAGAAAAAATAGGAAATGACATGAAAGAAAACTCTAATTTATCTATTATTAATGATGATAAATTACTCTATATTAAATCGAGTGGTGAGCTATTTTTAGATAAAGATAAGATAGCAAGTGATGTGATTGGTTATTCATTTAATTCAGAGAACATAGTATATTCTACTCAAAATAAGGAAATACATTTTTATAATATGAAAACTAAGAAAGATAAAGTTGAAATGAGTAATATACAAAAATATTCAGAGATTTATCTAGAAAATGAATTGATTTATTCTAAAAATTTAGAGCCAAAAGATTTAATTGGTTTTTGGAAAGCTGATGAGTATAATATATTTGAATTTGAAGAACCTGACAAAATAAAACTTTATAGTAAAAATCAAGAAGAAAGTAATTATACAATCAAATATGAAGTGGAAAGTTCAGATAGCAATAGTATGGTATTAAAAAGTAAGGATAACTCATCAAATGAAAAACTTTCTGTAACTAGATATAATAGCAATGAAATTTCATTAGAAGCTGACAATGTAAGTGGTACACTTAATAAAATTTCCAAAGAAGAAGCTGATAAATTTATTAAAAGTATAAATAATGGAACAAATGATGAGAGTGATAAAGAAAAAAATGATACAAAAAACAGTAAAAATAATTCAAGTTCTAACTCTAACTCAAAAAATAGAGAAGTAAGTTATGACGATGATTATATTATATATGATAGTGATTCAAGAGTTTTGACTAGAGAAGAACTAGAGGGTTATAGTAAAGGAGAGTTAGCCTATATAAGAAATGAAATATTTGCAAGATATGGGTATGTGTTTAAAGAAGAGCCATATAAGAGTTATTTTAGTAATAAATCATGGTATCAGCCAGATTATGATATAGGAGCTGACACAGATGTATTAAACTCTATAGAAAAACAAAATATTTCATTGATTAAAGAAATGGAAAATTAACCAATAATAGATTTGAAAATATAACTTAGATTTAATAATATAATTTATAAATATTAAAGTTCAAGAACAACTAATATTCTAAAAATAATAAACCTATAAGTGAAACTCAAGTTTAAAAGTCTAACTTATAGGTTTATTTAATAGTATTTAACTATTGTAAATATAGAATATTTTTGCTAAAAAATTTACATATGAAGGATTAATATTTTTATGTATATATTCTTTAATAAAATGCCACGCAATTACGTCCTTGTTCTTTTGCAGTATATAGAGCCTTATCGCAGTGATTTATAAATTCTTTCAATGTGATTTTTTCTTCAATTTTTTTTGTGTAAACTCCAATACTAACAGTTACACATTTTGAAGGAATATCATCACGTTCAAAATTGCAATACTCTATAGTTTTTCGTAAACATTCTGATTTAAGTTTAGCATCTTCCTCATCACAGTTGAAAATGCATATAAAAAATTCCTCACCGCCATATCTTATAGCATGTGCATTTTCATAATTTGTAAAATCTAAAATTACTTTAGCGATATTTTGCAAGCAATAGTCTCCTTTTTGATGACCATAAGTGTCATTGAATTGTTTAAAGTAATCAATGTCTAGCATCATTCCAGTTATAGGTCCTTGATTTGCATGGCTGATTAATTTTTTTTGTAGAATATCTTCAAGATATCTACGATTATTCATTTTAGTTAGGTCATCTATCATAACTTTATGGTTAAGTAAATTATTGATATGATATATTTCTTCATATTGTTGACGAATTAAAAGTTTGTCATAATAAGTAAATACACGGCTTCTATATAACATTGTAGAAACAAAAACGGCAAGTGATGTTATAAAAAATGTGTTAACAATATTACTAAACTCATTACCTGGTATAGTCTGAATTCCAGGTAAGAAAAAATTAAGAAACAAAAAACAACCTCCAAAAACTATTATTGATTCTCCAAATTTTAATACTGAAAAAGCAGCAGCAGCTAACATAATGTAACTAAATACACTTAAGTCATTTCCACCTAATTGGTCAAGCAGAGTGATTACACATCCCCATAGGCAGAAAAAGGTTACATAGATTACCCATAAGTTTATATAAAAAGTATAACAGTCCTTTTTTTTATTCCAAAGATAAGAAAATACAAACATAAATATTGAAGATACAGAAAATAATGATATGTACATATAAAAATACCATTGACGTCTTGGAGTGGCAAAAGGCCCACCTTCTCTAGCTGATATTGATATCATCATAATTATTTGAGATATTATTATTATTATACAAATAACTTTTCCAGTATGATAAAGATAATTGCAAAGTTCTTTTTCAACATTTTCTTTATGTTCTTTGTCTAGAGGAAATCCAAAAAATTTTTTTAATTTTTCTAAGTTCATATAAGCCTCCATTAAAAATAAAACATAAAAATAAGTATTCCTTTTCTTTTCTTAGATACTTGGAATACTTTATTTATAACTTAATTATATCAAAATATATTATGTGTAACAATCTAAAATTGTGTTAGATTGTATTTGTTAGTTAATATTAAGTGATTTTTTGATTAGTATTTTATTATAATTAAGTTTTGTAGACATATTTGTAATTAATATATTACATAAATGATAATAGATATAAATTTAAAAGTATTTTAATTTTATTTTGTAATCGTTGCAAATTTTTCTCCTACTAGAATTAGAGGTTTAGTGCTTTCAAGGTGTTATATTGTTTAGACTTTAGTTATATATAAATTAGTAAAATGGCAATTCATTATAAATTATTTTTTAAAAATAAATGGTGGAAAAATCTAACTTGCCACCATCTTGCCACCGAAAATAAAGAATAGAATAAATTTAAATTAAGCATAATAAAACATAAACAATAAAACTGACATTAATAAATTACTGAAATACCAACACTTGTTAAAAAATAAGAACAATAAACAAATAAAATAGATAAATATATCCAATTAAGGTATAATTAAGTTTTATATGATATAGTTATATTTGATAATTTACAACAGTAAAACTTGGAGGGAAAAAATGGATGAAAAAAAAATAAATAATATGAATTATTCACATAATAACTATTCTAAAACAACAGGCGAACCAACTAGAAAAATAAAAAATAACAACTTCACACTCAAAAGTAAAGAAGAAAAAATTTGTCCTAGTTGTAGGAAAGAAAGTAATTCTAAAGATAATTACTGTAAATTTTGTGGAAATGAGCTTTATGAAATAGCATCCTTAAGACCATTTGAAACAAAACTGGACTTAAAATCTAAAATAAAAGAACTTTCATATCATGCAAATACAAGAGGAATACTTTTAACAACCTTTACAACTGTATTTATATTATTTATTATTGCATTGATATTTAAAGCTGTAATAACTATTCAATTTAATGACATTAGTTATTTGATAAATCCAGCACATATAATTCTAGCCCTTAACCTAGGTCAAATTAGTGTAGCTATGTCTACTATGATGGGCTCTGGATTTATAAATGCTAATATAGGTCTATTAATATTACTCATAATCCCTATTCTAGGATTAATAATATCAAATTTAATTTTTATGAGAAAAAGATGTAAAGATTCAAAAACTACATTAGCGAATTCTTTAGGGGTTGGAATTCTTTATGGATTAATTTTAGCTATTCTATCTATTTTTACTAATGTAAAAACTGGTTCACATAGTATGTTAGAATATGGCTATGCACTAGAGTATAGCTATCAGTTTTTTAGTGTCCTTTTAAATGGATTTGTATTAGGATTTATATGTACATACATAACTGCTTACAAGAAGAGCTATGAAAAGGAAAATATGTACATGTCTCTTTTTTCAAATTCTATAAAGATATTTATATTAGGCTATGTTTTAGTATTAGCAATACTATTTGTATTAACTATATCTGATAGTAGTTACTTAAATGAATTAGATATGAGTAGTTACTCAAATGGAGCAAATTTATTTGCTATATTACCACAAATAGCTAGTTATATGTGGGCTTTTGCAAATGGAATTTCAGTAACTATAATAAATTCAACGGTATCAATATTCAGTTTAGGTTCATCATCTCTATTTGGAGATACTAAATTAATGTTTTATGCGATGGGGGCTTTGTCTGCATTAATACTATTATTAAATGGATATAAATTGAGATTTAAGTATAGTACAGATAATATCAAGCCTGTAATAGTCTTTAGTGTGTATTATGCATTTTTAATGGGTATGCTGGCCTTATTTAGCACATTTATACTTGACAGTAATATTAATTTCTTTAATACAACTAGTTATGGAGCAACTTTAATAATGCAATTCAAAGTATTCCAAACTATTATAATTTCATTTATATATAGTTTTGTGGTATCTTTAATAGGGTATAAGCTAAATTCAGCTGATTAAATATGATTGGAGGAAATTTCTATGGAAGAAAATACTAAAAATACAGTAGATGATAAATTTTCTAAAGTTAAGAAAAAATTTGGTAATGGAAAATTTAAAGTTGAATTATATAAAGAGAAATCAAAGCTAAATAGAGAGATTGATGATATTCAAGAAAAGAAAGCAAAGATATTCTTGGAAATGGGAATATTAACATATCAAAAAATTAGAGAAGATTCTATTGATGATGAGAGTTTTGACAAGTTTTGTGATGAGTTACTAGAACTTGACAAGATAATCTATGAAAAAAATATGGAAATTAACGAAATGGAAAACGCAGAGAGTAATGTAACTTGCGAATGTGGTTATGTTGGAAATGTAAATGATAAATATTGTGCGGAATGTGGTAAAAAATTTGAGTTAGAAAATGAATATGGTGATTTTATAGTTTGTGGTTACTGTCAAAGTGAAATAGATTCAGAGTCTGAATTTTGTCCTTGCTGTGGTAGAAAAATTATAATGGAGTTAGAATAATATTGGGAAACCTATGTACAGTGTGCATGGGTTTTTTTATTGAAATCATTTAAAGGTAGCATTTATAAGAGCATTTATAGAAAATGAAAATAAATACCGGAAAAATGAAATAAAATTTCTTTTATGAATAAAAAATAGGCTTATATATGGAATAAACTAGTAAAAACATAGAGTTGAGAAAAAAATATGAAAAAATATTGCAAAGAAAAAGTTTTCATGTTATTATTAATACATAAATCAAGAAAATAAATTTCAGAAATGAGGTAATTGAAAAAATGCTAGATAAGGTGAAGGGTAGATTAATAGTATCATGTCAAGCTTTAGAAAATGAACCTCTTCATAGCCCTTTTATAATGGGTAGAATGGCTAAAGCTGCTATGGAAGGTGGAGCTGTTGGAATTAGAGCTCAAGGAGTTGATGATATTATTGAAATAAAAAAAGTTACTGGACTTCCTGTTATAGGTATTATAAAAAGAAACTATGAAGATTCAGATATATATATAACACCAACTAAAAAGGAAGTTGATGAGCTTTTGACAACTGGGTGTGAGATGATAGCTTTGGATGCTACTAATAGAGTTAGACCAAATAATGAAGACTTAAAGGAAATTATAAAGTATATAAAAGAAAATGGGGTCTTAGTAATGGCAGATATATCAAACTATGATGAAGCTGTCAAAGCTCAAGAATATGGTGTGGATTGTGTTTCAACTACACTATCTGGGTATACTCCATATACAAAAGTTTTAGAAGGACCAGATTTTGCATTGATGGAAAGATTAGTTAAAGACTTAGAAATACCTGTAATAGCAGAAGGAAAAGTAAATACTCCTCAAGATTTAAAGAAGGTATTTGAATTAGGTGTTTATTCATCAGTTGTAGGTTCAGCAATAACAAGACCACAATTAATAACAGAAAAGTTTGTTAAAGCAATTGAAATTAATTAAAAATTAATTTATAAATTAGAAATTTATTATATTTAACTATATTTGAAAATTAAAATTGGAGGTAAAGATATGAGAACAACAGATATGAAGGGAATTTATTCAGCATTATTGGTTTCATTTGATAAGGAAGGAAATATAAACGAAAAAGGGTTAAGACAGATAATTAGACATAACATAGATGTTTGCAAAATAGATGGTCTTTATGTAGGGGGAAGTACAGGAGAAAATTTCATGCTTTCAACTGATGAGAAGAAAAAAATATTTGAAATAGCTAAAGATGAAGTGAAAGAAGAAATAAAATTAATAGCTCAAGTTGGTTCAGTTAATTTAAAAGAAGCTGTGGAACTTGCTAAATTTACAACTGACTTAGGATATGATGCTATAAGTGCTGTTACACCTTTTTACTATAAATTTGATTTTGAAGAAATAAAACACTATTACAATACAATAATAAATTCTGTAGATAATAGATTAATAATATATTCTATACCATTTTTAACTGGTGTTGATATGAGTCTAGAGCAATTTGGAGAATTATTTGAAAATGAAAAAATAATAGGTGTTAAGTTTACAGCAGCAGATTTCTACCTATTAGAAAGAATGAGAAAAACATTCCCAAATAAATTAATATTTGCAGGATTTGATGAAATGATGTTACCAGCTACTGTTTTAGGTGTAGATGGAGCAATTGGTTCTACATTTAATGTAAACGGTATCAGAGCTAGACAAATATTTGAATTAACTAAAAATGAAAAAATATCAGAAGCACTTGAAGTACAGCATGTGACTAATGATTTAATAACAGATATATTAGGAAATGGTCTATATCAAACAATTAAATTACTACTTGAAGAACAAGGTGTCGAAGCTGGATATTGTAGACAACCTATGAAAGAAGCAACTGATGAAATGAAATCAAGAGCAAAAGAAATATACAGAAAGTATTTTTAATAAAATACTTTTAGTATGGGAGGATTAATAAAATGGTAGGATTTACTTGGATAGATTTTGCAATACTGGTAGTTTACTTATTGGCAGTTTTATTTGCGGGATTGTTATTTTCAAAAAAGGAAATGAAGGGAAAAGAGTTCTTCAAAGGTGATGGAACTATTCCATGGTGGGTTACATCAGTATCAATATTTGCCACATTATTAAGTCCAATATCGTTTTTATCATTAGCAGGTAATTCTTATGGTGGAACTTGGATTTTATGGTTTGCACAGTTAGGTATGTTTATAGCTATACCTTTAACAATAAAATTTTTCTTACCTTTGTACAGTAGGTTAGAAATAGATACAGCATATGAATATTTAGAAATGAGATACGAAAGTAAAGGTCTTAGAGTACTTGGAGCTTTGATGTTTATAATATATCAAATAGGACGTATGTCTATCATAATGTATCTTCCATCAGTGGTTCTAGCTGGTCTTACAGGAATACCTGTAAATGTATTGATAGTAGTTATGGGTGTAATAGCAATAATTTATTCATATACAGGTGGATTAAAAGCTGTTTTATGGACCGATTTTATACAAGGCATGGTACTAATTGTAGGTGTTACAGGTACATTGTTCTATTTAATAGCAAGTATAAATGGTGGTTTTGGAACAGTAATGGATACACTTACAAGTGGACATAAATTCTTAGCAACTAATGAAGTTATGTTTGATAAAAATATACTATCTACAAGTGCTTTTATAATATTTGTGGGAGCTGGTCTTAATACTTTTTCATCATATGTATCAAGTCAAGATATAGTTCAAAGATTTACTACAACAACTGATATAAAGCAACTTAACAAAATGACATATGGAAATGGTGTTTTATCAATGGGACTTGCAACAGTGTTTTATCTAATTGGAACTTGTTTATTTATATACTATACTCAAAATCCAGATTTAGCTCAAACAGTTCAACAAGACCAAGTATTTGCATCATATATAGCTTATGAATTACCAGTAGGTATAACAGGAATACTACTTGCAGCAATATATGCAGCATCTCAATCAACTTTATCAACAGGGCTTAATTCAGTTGCTACAAGTTGGACTTTAGATATACAAACTATAATAACAAAAGATATAAGTATGGAAAGACAAACTAAGATAGCACAATATATATCATTAGGCGTAGGTATACTTTCTATAGTTGTTGCAATAATCTTAGCAAATGGAGAAATAAAGTCAGCATACGAATGGTTCAATAGTTTCATGGGGCTAGTTTTAGGAGTTCTAGCAGGAGTATTTGTACTTGGAGCATTTTGTAAAAAAGCAACTAAAATGGGAGCCTATGTTGGATTTATAGTATCAGCAATCTTAGTTGTTTATCTAAAATATCGTATGCCAGAAGTAAGTTCTTGGGCATATTCTTTAATAACAATAACTACTTCTGTAGTGATTGGTACAATAGTTAGTGCAATAGAAGCTAAAGTTAAAGCAAAAGTATCTTTACCAAGAGCTGAAACTACTGTTTATTATGAAAAATAATATGATATTTAAATGATAAATTGTCTTATAGAGTGATTAGATAAATAATTTAGTTGCTCTATAAGACTGTATAATACAATTTATATGTAAAAGTATAAAAATAAAGTGTATTTAAAATTATATAGGGAGACAATGCTTATGATATTTGGAAATATAAATCATAGTAAGAGATATTCAACATTACATGAAGATTTACTTAGATGTTTCGAATATGCTAAAGACAATTCATTGATAGATTATGAAAAAGGTACTTATACAATAGATGGTGATGATGTTTTTGTGAATATTGTAGAGTATAAAACTTGTGAAAAAGAAGAAAGATTCTGGGAAGCTCATAAGAAGTATATAGATGTACATTTGATGCTTGATGGATGTGAAAGAATAGATTTAAATTTTATAGAAAACTTAGAACAAAAAGAATACGAAGAAGAGGGTGATTTTTTACCTCTTGATGGAAAAAACAATGGATATGTAGAACTTAGAAAAAATGATTTTTTAGTGTGTTATCCAGAAGATGCTCACATGACAGCTATAAAAGTTTTAGAAAAAGAAAATATCAAAAAAGCTATTTTTAAGGTTTTGGTTAGATAATGAGAATTTATACAACCACTAAGGCTGAAAATAGTGATTTAACTTTCAGCGATTAGTGATATTTCGTAAATTTTAGTTAGATTACTATTTTCAGCCTTAGTTTTTTATAGTATAAATTGGAAGTAATGAAAAGATTAAAACTTATAAAGGAGTTAAATCATGGATAATATAGATGTATTTTTATTAATAGGACAAAGCAATGCTAGAGGCTTAGGAAACCAAAAAGAGAGTGTCATTCCAAATGAAAATTGTTTTGAATATTTGAGTACTGATGAAATTATAAATATGAGATGCGAGCTAGAAACTTCAGAAGGTGATGGTACTATAGCACCTGCATTTTCAAATGAATGGAATAAGCTTACTGGGAATAAAGTTTGTTTTATTCACAATGCAAAAGATGGGTCAAGAATAAAAAATTGGAATCATGATAATAACTGGTTTCTAAATGATACTATAGAAAAATTTAATGCAGGATGTAGTAGTTTAAGCAAACATTATAATATAGAAAATAAGTATGTTATTTGGATTCAAGGTGAAAGTGATGCAAAATATGGTAGTGATACTTTATACTATAAAGAAAGCCTAAAAAAGATTGCATATAGACTTAAAGAAGAATGTATGATTGATAAAATGTTTGTGAGCTTAACTGGTTACTGGCTTGGAGAAGAGGAATATTTTATTAGAACAAGACGAATTGCAGCAGCACAAGAATCTGCTTGTAATGAATGTGATATACTGTGTGTAGGAAGTAAAATTGCTATGCAATTTCATGATAAAGGTCTAACTATTGATGATGTTCATTATACTCAAGAAGGTCTTAATATGTTAGGAGAAGACTTATGTAAGAATATTTATAAATATCATACAACTAAGGAAAAAAATATATTAAGTGATACAATAGATTTATCAGAATCAAGAAAATATATCTGTGAATTGGAAAAGATAAATAAAAAATTTGTGTAATATAAGAGTTTAAGTAGTAATGTTAATTTATAAAAATAATTTGTATGGAGATATGTTATGAAAAATTACGTTTGTATAGATGTTGGAGGTACTTCAATAAAATATGGGTTTATTAGAGAAGATGGATTTATAATTGATAAATCAAGTATGGATACTGAAGCAAAAGAAAAAGGTGGAGAAGGAATACTATCTAAAATAAAACAGATAGTAAAAAAATATATAGAAGAAAATGATATAAGTGGTATATGTATATCAACTGCAGGTATGGTTGACCCAGTTGAAGGTAAGATATTATTTGCATTAGAAGAGCTAATTCCAAACTATAAAGGTATGGAATTAAAAAAAGAGATAGAAAAAGAATTTAATATAAAATGTGAAGTTGAAAATGATGTTAATTGTGCTGGGCTTGGCGAAATGTGGATTGGAGCAGGAAAGGGTGCAACATCTTCTATATGCTTGACAATAGGTACTGGAATTGGTGGTTGTGTTATAATAAACAATAAACTAATAAATGGATTTAGTAATAGTGCTGGTGAAGTAGGATATATGAATATAAATGGAAGTTCTTTTCAAGAATTAGCATCTACTAGTAGTCTAATTAAAAAAGTAGCAAAAATAAAGAATTTGAATGAAAATGACCTAAATGGAAAAATAATTTTCGATTTAGCAAGGAATAATGACGAAGATTGTTTAAAAGAACTCAATAGTATGATAAAATCATTAGCAGTTGGAATCGCAAATATTTGTTATGTAATAAATCCAGAAGTAGTAATTTTAGGTGGTGGAATTATGGCGCAAGAGGAATTTCTAAAACCTAAAATAGACAAAGCATTAAAGGAGGTTCTTATAGATAGAGTTTATAAAAATACTAATGTAGAATTTGCAAAGAGACAAAATGACGCAGGAATGCTTGGGGCATTATATAATTTTTTAAATAAAATATAAAGAATAGAAGGGTTTTTAATGAGTATTTTAGAACAATTGGAATCACCAACTTTTAAAGTTACAAAGTCAGATAAATTATTGATAGCTTATATAAAAGAGAATATAGAGGATGTATTTTATAAGCCTATATCACAAATAGCAAAAGAGAGTAATATTGGTGAAGCAACTATAACTAGATTTGTAAAAAAGATGAATTTTAATGGATTACAGGATTTCAAGGTTACTTTAGCACAAGAGATATCAACCATTAACAAAAAGAATATTATAAATAAAAATATACAAAATGATGAGCCAGCGTTGGATACAGCAAAGAAACTTTTAAATTCAAATATAACTACTTTAGAGAATACAGTAGAGATAATTAATAGTAATGATGTACACAATTGTGCAAGGCTTATAATAAATGCTAAGAAAGTTTATTTTATAGGTATTGGATATTCTGGTATAATAGCACAGGATTCAAACTATAAATTTATGAGAATAGGGCTTAATTGTGTGAGCTTTGATAGTAGCCATACAATGATAATGATGTCTTCCATAATGGAAGAAGGAGATTTAATAGTAGCAATTTCACATTCTGGTGAGACTGAGGAAATTATAAAAACTGTAAAGCTTGCAAGAGCTAATAATGCTAAAATTATATCAATTACTGAAAATAAAAACTCTGAATTAAAGGATATTTCAGATGTGCATTTATCTTACGTATCAGGGGAAACTGTACTTGAAACTGGTTCAATATCTTCCAAATTAGCACAATTTTTCATTATTGATTTAGTATATACACAGGTAGTAAAAGAACTTTCTAATGAAGCTATTGAAAGGAAGATTAAAACTACAAATGCTATAAAATTGTTTAAAAATGAATAAAATAAGAAATTTGTAATGTTTTATAGAGCTTTCTTAAAAATTTAGGAATGGAGAGATATTACATGTCTAAATTAAAAGATTATAATATTGATAAAGTAATGATTTTTAATAATTTATGCACTGAAACAAAGAATCAACTTAAGGAAAAAGCTAAACTAAAAAGATTACAAAAAAAAGAAATTTTATTTTATGAAAAAGATAGCTTGGACAGTGTTTATGTACTTTTAGATGGAAAAGTGTCTATTTTTAAGATAAGTGAAAATGGTGAGAGAAAAGTAATTTTTATATTGAATAGTGGCGAAATTATAAATGATATTACATTTGACTATACTAAAAATTCTACTGTTGGATGTGAGGCATTTGAAAATTCAATAGTAGCTTATTACAGCATGGAAGAATTCTTAGAAATTATGCAAAGTGATTTTCAACTTACAAAAGATATTATTTCATATATGGAAAGACGAATAAGACGTCTATACAGACAATTAAAAAATTCAATATCTATAAAAGTAGACAAAAAGCTTGCAGCAAAATTATATAGATTAAGTAAAGAGTTTGGAGTTTGCTGTGGTGAATGGACTTTAATAAATGTAAATATTACAGTTACATATTTAGCTGATATGCTTGGCTGTAAAAGAGAGACTGTTTCTAGAATGATAAAAGTATTGCAAAAAGAAGAGCTTATAAAAATTGATAATAAAGGTTTTTATGTTAAGAAAATGGAACTGTCAAAATACTTTAAAAACAATTAATTATAACTAAATAAAGGTATTATTAAGAGAATCTATTTATAGGTTCTTTTTTATTGTGTAATTTATCAATATTTGTATTAACTTTATTGAAACAGCTGAATTCTGATAGTATAATTAGTTTAACAATAAAAAGTGAATATGCAAATGTTAATACAGTGTCTATATGCAGAAAAGGATGTGTCAAAATGAAAAATAAAAAATTCGTAAGCTATGCTTTAGGTTTTATTTTTATATGTATGTTTGTGATGATTTCACTTTGGGATTTTACTTGTAATGTCAATTTATTGGTGGAAAAAAATAAAAAAATGCACTTAGAAGAGTTATCATCTCAAAGTTCAAATACTATAAATGTCAAGCTTAATTCATTAATACGATTTATGAATGGTATTTCTAAAACTATTTCAGATTCAGAAAGTATGAAGAAGGAAGAAGTAATAAAAGTATTAAATGATGTATCAAAAGAATCTAATTTTGAAAGAATTTATATTGCATATCCAGATGGCACAGTTTATAAAGATAATAAAAAAATAGATAATATATCACAACAAAGTTATTTTAAGAAAGCAATGAAAGGTGAAAGTAATATTTCTGAAATTATAAGCTCACCTATAAACAATGAAACTAGTTTTATTGTAGCATCTCCTATATATAAAAATGATGAAGTAATAGGGGTATTGTATGGTTCTTATAGCACAAGTATATTAAGTGAATTTATAGATGGAAATAGTTTTAATGGAGAAGGTAGTACATATGTTTTTGAAAAATCAGGAAAGCTTATCTTAAAATCTACTCAAATAAAAACTAATGATGACATAGATAATATTAGTGATTTTTTTAACTCAATTTCTATTGAAGAAGATTATAATTATAAGAAGTTTAATGAAGATATATCAAAGAAGAAAAGTGGATTCATAGAATATAAATTTAATGGAAAAGATAAATATGCTACATATACTCAGGTTGGCGTAAATGATTGGTATACTTTATCTTTTATTCCAAAATCTTTAGTACTGAAAGATATTTCAGAAATAAACAAACTTGCAATTATACTAACACTTAAAAACTTCATAGCACTTTTAGTTTTGATTTTAATTGTATTTTATAAGGAAAAGAAATCAAAAGATAGACTTGTAAAAGCTAACTTAGAAATATCTTCACTTACCAATAATATACCTGGAGGGGTTTTTAAGTGTACAGTAGGGACAAAATATGAATTTGTATTTTTAAGTGATGGATTTATAGACCTTTTTGAATATACTAAAGAAGAGATAAAATCTATATTTAACAATAATTTTTATGATGTAATTTACAAAGGTGATATAGATAGAGTAAAGAAGGAGTTTGAGTTTCAATTATTGGAGTCAAAGGTAGTTGAGGTAAAATATAGAATGATTACTAAGAATGGAAATTTTGTATGGGTTGTAAATAAGTGTGAACTTATAAAAGATTCTGATGGAAAAGAGTACTTGTATTGTGTGCTAGTTGATATAACAGATTTGAAAAGAACAGAAGAAGAGTTGAAGATTAATGAAGAAAGGCTTAGGATTGCGCTATCTAAGACTTCTAATATAGTGTTTGACTATGATGTTAAAACAAAGTTTATACATAATTCTAGTGATGTTTCTTCAATATATGGATTAACAAAAAATGTTAGAAATTCAATAGACTATTTTGTAAATTCAGAGATAATACACAATGATTTTGTTGATGTTTTTAAGGAATCTTTTAATAAGATAGAAAAAGGTGAAGAAAGTGTAGTATCTGTAATAAAGATAAAGCAAGTTAATGGCGAATACATATGGAATAGAATGACTTTAACTAATATATTTAGTGAAACGGATATGCCAGTTAAAGCAATCGGATTATTAGAAGATATAAATGAGCAGAAAAAAGTTGAAATGCAATACAATCAAGAAGAGCAGTATAGAAAAGCTATGTTATCTGAAGCAATTGCAATATATGAAGTTAATTTTTCTCAAGATAAAATTATATCAAGTAATATAGATTCTAAGAGGAATCTAAATTTAAGAGTTGATGGTAATTATTCTGAAGTAATAAAGAGTATTGTTGATGATATAATATTTATTTTAGATAAAGAAAATTTTAAAAATATGTTTTATCCTGAAAATGTTTTGGATTCATACAGTAAAGGAGTAAATGAGTTGAAATTAGAATATCGTAGGTGCGACAATAGTGAGCAGGTTTTTTGGGAACTTTGCACAATGCATTTATTTAAAGACTCTCAATGCAATCAACTTAAAGGCTTTGCATATATTAAAGATATAGACAAGCAGAAGAAAGATGAGATAGAACTTAAATTTAAAGCTGAACGCGATATGCTAACAGGAATTTATAATAAAGGTACAACAGAAATTTTAATAAAGCGACTTCTTAACCTAGAAAATACAAAAAAAAATAGCCATGCATTTTTTATTATTGATTTAGATGATTTTAAATCCATCAATGACAGTCTAGGTCATGTTTTTGGTGATAAAGTTTTGGTTGAAGTTTCAAAAAAATTAAATTCCATTTTTAGAGAAGATGATATAATTGGGCGTGTTGGTGGAGACGAGTTTGTAGTTTTTATGAAAAACATGAAAGATATAAAATCCATTGAAAATAAGGCAATTGAGCTATGTAATGCATTTAGAAATTATTATACTGGAGAAAATAAGTCATATAAAGTTTCTTGTAGTATAGGAATATCTGTCATGCCACATCATGGAACAACTTTTATTGAGTTGTATAAAAAAGCAGATAAGGCTCTTTATTATTCAAAAAATCAAGGAAAGGACAGATTTATTATATTTAATGATTCTATTTAAATTCCCAAATATAAAACAATCGTTTGTACACTTTAGTTAAACATTGCATAAAGTTAAATAAAAATAAATTAATTGTCTTCATATGATTTAGTCATAAAAGGAGTGGTACTATGAAGAAAAAATATAGACTTGTTATTACTTTGGTTGTTTTTTTACTTTTGTTAAATACATCATTGGTTTTAGGCGATTCTAATAAAGAAAAAGTGAGAGTTGGATATTGGCCTAGTTATGGTATTTCCGTTACAAAAGATGGCGACTTGTATGGATATACCTATGATTATCTTAATGCAATAGCTAAGATAAATAACTGGGAATTAGAATATATACCTTGTGGATGGGGACAAGGACTAGAAATGCTCAAAGAGGGAAAAATTGATATATTTGGAGCATTGCAAAAAAGTGAAGAGCGTGAAAAATATTATGATTATACGGATTTAAATTTTGGATATGAATATGGAGCATTATATGTAAATGATAAAAACGATAGTATATCATATAATAATTTAAAAGAAATTGATGGAAAAATAGTGGGCACCGTATCGGATAATCATTTTAAGAGTATATTTGATGAATACTGTAAAAAAAATAAAATATCTGTAAAATATAAATATATAGAAGGCTCAGAAGAACTTGAAAAAGAACTTGAAAAAGGAACTATTGATATGTTACTTACAGGCAGTATAAGAGATATGCCAAATACAAAGGTAGTTTTACGCTTTTCATCAGAACCTATATACTATGCAACGACTAAAGGTAATAAGAGGATACTAGATGGCTTAAATTATGCATTAGGTGAGATAAAGAGAGAAGATATATATTATGATGGTAATTTATTTAATAAACATTACAAAGATACTTCAATAGCTTCAGAAGGATTCACTTTAGAAGAGAAAGAGTACATAAAGAAACATCCTACAATAAAAGTTGTATCTGGCACAGATACATTGCCATTATCTTTTTATGATAAAAATACAAATTCTTATAAAGGGATATCAATAGAGATATTAAAATCAATTTCTAAAAACTCTGGTCTAAAATTTGAATATGTAAAAGTAGAAAATTTTTCAGAAGGACTAAAAATGGTTGAAAATGGCGAGGCAGATATATGTGCAAATATGTTTATGTCGCGGAGCACTGAGTTAGAGCACAACATTGTATTTACTGATGGATATCTTGAAACTACTATGTTAGGTATAGCAAAAAGCGATGTTAGAATGGATGAAAAAACTAAGGTTGCAATGATAAAATGGACAGGAATAGAGTCATTTGTAAAAGAGTATTATCCAAATCAAGAAGTTATTTTTTATCCAAGTGCTAAGAAATGTATAGAAGCCATAAAAAAAGGAGAATGTGATATATTTATTGGAAGTAATTATATATTAAATAATATAATTAATACTGAAGAATTTGATGGTCTTATGTTTATGCCTATTAAAAATCAAGTTGTAGATATTGGTATAGGTGTTTCTGGAAAAACAAACTCTACATTATTGTCAATACTTAATAAATCTATTAGTAAAGTTACAGAAGAGGAAGTGGCAATTGCAGTTACAGGTAGCACAAAATATTTAGAACATGAAGTTACAATGTTAGATTTTATACAACATAATATGATAGTATTTATTTTAATGATAGCATTTATTGTATTTATCATTTCTGTAATATTTATTTTAAATTATAAGATACAGGTAGAAAGATTAGAAAATGTAGCTTATGTCGATGAAGTAACAGGTATAAGAAGTTTATTGAAGTTTAAAATTGATGCTAATAAGCTTTTTGAAAAATATGGAGTAGATAACTTTGCTATATATTATATTAATATAGATAAATTTAAATATATAAATGACATGTTTGGTTTTGAGTTTGGAGATAATATTCTAAAGTACATAGCAACAAAAATAGGAAAGAGCCTTTTTAAAGATGAGATATATGCAAGACTATCAGATGATAGATTTATTGTAATGGTAAAGAAAAATACCATAGAAAAGCTAAGAAGAAGAGCAATAGATTTTTTTGAAACTGTTAATAATGATAAAGAAAGTACATTCAAAATAGATATAATACTTAAATGTGGAGCATATTTAATTGATAAAGATGATGTTAATATTGATGTAATGATTGACAGGGCTAAGATAGCTTGTCAAACAATAGAAACTAACTATAAAAGTAAAATAGCATTTTATGATGATAAAATAAGGCTTTCTATATTGCGTGAAAAAGAGATTGAAAATAATATGGACAATGCACTTTTGAATGAAGAGTTTGTAATTTACTTACAGCCTAAATTTAATCTAAAAACAGGTGAAATTATAGGTTCAGAAGCTCTTGTTCGTTGGATGCATCCAACTAAAGGGATTATTCCTCCTAGTGATTTTATTCCTTTATTTGAAAAAAATGGTTTTATAGAAAAACTTGACCTATATGTTTGGGATAAGGTATTTAATGTAATGGCAAGATGGTTAGAAAATGGATTAGAAGTGTCACCAATTTCTATGAACGTTTCAAGAATTCATCTAAGTAATAGAAATATAGTAGCCAGTTTAACTTCTTTAATAAAGAAGTATAATGTACCCACATACCTTATTGAACTTGAACTGACTGAAAGTTTATTTTTATCGAATATAAGTGTTCTTTTAGATATACTAAATGATTTACATGATATTGGATTTATTGTATCTATGGATGATTTCGGAAGTGGATATTCTTCTCTTAGCCTTTTAAAAAAATTATCAATTGATGTATTGAAAATTGATAGAGAATTTTTAAATGAGACTATTACATCTATACGTGGAGAAAAAGTTATAAAGAATATAATTAAATTAGGTAAAGATTTAGATATGATAATTGTTGCTGAAGGAATAGAAACTGAAAGTCAATTAAATTTATTAAAAAATGCAGGTTGTGATATTGGACAAGGATATTACTTTGCAAAGCCTATGGATATAGAATCTTTTGAAAAACTTGTATTTAAGTGATTAGATTTTTAATTGAATAATATAAATATTATAAAAATATTAATAGAGCTTATTAAACTCTATTAATATTTTTTTTATTATTTTTGAAACTGTGATAATTATCACAGAAGTATAGAGCATAAAGTGTTAAGATTTAAACAAGATAATAAGTAAGTAAAACTAAAATATAAGAAAGGTGATAAAAATGAAATTAAAATTAGATTCATCTAAATTCAATGAAGGTCTGAAGCATCTAAAAAAAGATTACAAGATATTTGCACCAGTTTTAATACCATTTAAAGGTACTTTTTCAGATACTGACACTGTAAGATACAAAGAGGTAAACGATTTCGAAGAAATGGAGTTTGCTCAGAAGGCAAATTTTTCACCAAAAGAAGTGGTGCTTCCTATAAATCAAGTCCTATTTTATTTTACTGAAAAAGAGTTTAAGGAAAGCGATTTAGACGATAAGAAAATTTTAATTTTCTTGAGAGCTTGTGACATAAATGGAATAAAGAGACTTGATGAAATATATCTAAATAATGGAGAAGAAAAAGATTATTTTTATAAGAATATTAGGGATAAAGTAAAATTTGCACTTGTAGGATGTAAAGAAAGTTTTAGAAACTGTTTTTGTGTAAGTATGGATTCTAATAAAACTGATAATTATTCAATTGGACTAAATATAGAAGGAGATACTCTATATTTAGATATAAAAGATAGTGAATTTGAGGTATTTAATGGAGAACCAACTGAATTTAATATTAACTATGTAACTGAAAATTTAATTTCTGTAGATGTACCAGAGAATATTGATTCAAATGAAATGATAGGAAATTCAATATGGGATGAATATGATACAAGATGTATTGGATGTGGAAGATGTAATTTTGTATGTCCAACTTGCTCATGTTTTACAATGCAGGATATTTTTTATAAGGAAAATGAAAATGTAGGTGAAAGAAGAAGAGTTTGGGCTTCATGTCAAGTAGATGGTTATACAGATATAGCGGGTGGAAATTCTTTTAGAAAAAAACAAGGTGAAAGAATGAGATTTAAAGCTATGCATAAAATAAATGATTTCAAAAAAAGATTTGGATATCATATGTGTGTTGGATGTGGAAGATGTGACGATGCCTGTCCACAATATATATCATTTTCAAAATGTATAGAAAAAATAAATGATTTAGTAACTAGTAAGGAGGAAATATAAATGAATTCATATATACCAGTAAGTGCAAAAATACTAAATATAATTAAACATACTGATAAAGAATGGACTTTTAGAGTAAATTGCAATACAAAAGGGGTATTGCCTGGAAAATTCTATGAAATATCTATCCCTAAATATGGTGAAAGTCCAATATCAGTATCAGGGTATGGAGAAGACTATATTGACTTTACAATAAGAAACGTAGGGAAAGTTACTAGTGAGTTATTTAATTATAAAGAAGGAGATTCTTTTTTTATAAGAGGACCTTATGGAAATGGGTTTGATGTATCTCTTTATGAAGGAAGAGAAGTTGTAGTAGTAGCAGGAGGAAGTGCCTTAGCACCTGTAAGAGGAATAGTTGAACATTTTTATAACAATAAAGAAAAATGTGAGAATTTTAAGTTAATAGTAGGATTTAAATCACCAAAAGATGTTTTATTTGCAGATGATTTAAAAAGATGGAGCGAAAAACTTGATGTTTTAGTTACTGTAGATGGAGCAGATGAAGGATATAGCGGAAACGTAGGATTAGTAACAAAATACATACCAGAATTGGATATAAAAGATATAAATAATACTTCTGCAATTGTAGTTGGACCTCCAATGATGATGAAATTTACAGTAGGAGAATTTCTAAAAAGAGATTTAGATGAAAAGAATATTTGGGTTTCTTATGAAAGAAAAATGTGTTGTGGAATAGGTAAATGTGGACACTGTAAGATGGATGATACTTATATATGTTTAGATGGACCAGTATTTGATTATTCATATGCTAAAAATCTTATTGATTAGGGGGCGAAATTTGTGATAAGAGATTTAAATACTAAAAAGGTAATGAAAAATGCTTATAGAATTACAAAAACAAAATATAAAACTTCTTTAAGAGTTAGAGTACCAGGAGGTCTTATTGACCCTGAAAGTTTAACTATAGTTTCTAAAATTGCAAGCGAATATGGTAATGGCCAGATACACATAACTACTAGACAGGGATTTGAAATATTAGGGATAGATATGGAAGATATGGAAGAAATAAATAAAATTATACAACCTGTCATTGAAAAAATGAATATAAATCAAGATGAGAAAAATGCAGGATATCCAGCAGCAGGTACAAGAAATATAGCAGCATGTATAGGAAATAAGGTCTGTCCAAAAGCTCAGTATAATACAACTGAATTTGCTAAAAGAATAGAAAAAGCAATATTCCCAAATGATTTACATTTTAAAGTAGCTTTAACTGGATGTCCAAATGATTGTATAAAAGCTAGAATGAATGACTTTGGAATTATTGGTATGGCTTTACCAGTATATGAAAAAGATAGATGTGTAAATTGTGGAGCATGTGTAAAAAAATGTTCTAAAATATCTGTTGGAGCGTTAAAAACAGAAAATAATAAAGTTGTAAGAGATGGAGATAAGTGCATAGGTTGTGGAGAATGTGTGCTGAATTGTCCAACAAATGCATGGACTAGAGATGAGAAAAAATACTATCGATTAGCCATAATGGGTAGAACAGGAAAGAAAAATCCTAGATTAGCAGAAGATTTTCTTTTATGGGCAGATGAAGATAGCATAATAAAGATAATACTTAATACCTATAAATATGTAGAAAAGTATATAGATAAAGATGCACCAGGAGGAAAAGAGCATATAGGATATATAATTGATAGAACAGGTTTTATGGAGTTTAAAAAATGGGCACTTGAAGGTGTGAAACTTCCAGAAATAACTAAGATGCATGAAAATATATATTGGAGTGGTGTTAAATATCTATAAATCAAGTAATGTATATATTTGAGTGAATTAAAAATCAAATAGAAAGAAGAGGGAATTATGCATAAAGAGACTTTGGATAAATTAACTAATGCAGCTATAAATAAGATAAATTTATTAAATACGAGTAAAGTAAAATATTTAGTATCTTCTGCGTTTGCAGGCCTTTATGTAGGTATAGGTATACTTTTAATATTTACCATTGGAGGACTTTTGACTGATGCAGGTTCACCTATGACTAAGATAGTAATGGGATTATCATTTGCAATAGCACTTAGTTTGGTTGTAATGACAGGGACAGAATTATTTACTGGTAATAATATGGTCATGTCTGCTGGTATGTTAAATAAAGGTGTTAGTATAAAAGATACTTCTAAGATATGGATATACAGTTGGATAGGAAATTTAATAGGAGCCTTGATTTTAGGTCTTATATTTGTAGGAACTGGTTTAGTAGATAAAGGACCTGTGGCTGAATTTTTTGCAAATACAGCAGCTAGTAAAGCTTCTATGCCATTTATGGCTCTTTTCTTTAGGGGAATTTTATGTAATATTCTAGTATGCGTGTCAGTGTTATGTTCATTTAGAACTAATAGTGATAGTGCAAAGATAATTATGATATTCTTATGTTTATTTGCTTTTATAACATCAGGTTTTGAGCATAGTGTAGCAAATATGACAATTTATAGTGTTTCATTATTTTCACCAGCAATAAACACTGTTAGTATTGGAGGAGCTATTTATAATTTAGTAGCTGTGACACTTGGAAATATTGTTGGAGGAGCTTTATTTATGGGGCTTGGTACCTATATATTAGGGAAAGAAAAACTTAAATAAATTTATTGTATAAACAATATAACTCTCTTAATAAATTATAATTTTACTATTATTAGGAGAGTTATTTTTATTTTTTGAAAAAATATTTGAAAGAGAAAATATATGGGAGCATGTGAATATATATAGTATATGTATATAATAAAGTGTGTAATAAAATGAATTATATATAGTATTTAATCTATAAATATTAGAATCCTTCCGGAAAAAAGGCGATTTTGAATAAGGGGATAAATGTGATAAAATGGGTTTTGTTGAAATTTTTAGGGGGGATATGATGACAAAGAAACTGGTAATATCAAAAACAAAATTATTTATTTTTATAATAGCATTTATTTCTATATTTATATATCTATTTGGAAGTAAAAATACACTAATAGGTGTAGGTATAGTAACAGCTATGTTGACTCTTTTAGAAAGAGACTTAACTATTTCTCCAATTAAAAATTTACTAAAATATTTATCAATAAATATAATTTTAGGAGTATTATCATTTTTTGCAGTACAAAATATGTATTTAGGAATTTTATTAAATTTTATAGCATTATTCATAATAGGGTATGTATTTAGTTATGACTTAAAAAGAGCAGTGTATGTGCCTTTTGGTCTAATGTATATATTTATGGTAAGTATACCTGTAGGGATAAGTGAATTTCCTATGAGATTATTAGCCTTAGCTATTGGAGCAGTTACAATAATGGTTGCCCAGTTTGTTATGAACAGAAATAGAATGAAAAATGTTGGTGATAAAGAGCTAATATCTATATGCAATGAACTGTTAGAAAAAATTAGTTTTTTAAAAAATATCATTAATGATGATAATTCTATAGATAAATCTAATATTAGAAAAATAGATAGTTGTAATTATAGAGTAAACTCTATATCCAAAAGTCTTAAAATGGTTATTTTTGATAACAGAAAAGATGACTTTTATATTAGTATTAAAGGTATAGACATAATAAATATTTTATTTTCATTAGAAAGAATAAATTTAATACTCGATAGATATAAAAAAGATAGTAAAGAATTTGAGGATGAAGATATAAAAAATATTTTAGAAGAAAGTAATAAAAATAGTAAAGCAGATGTATTAGCTGTAGGGCTTAAAGAAGTAAACTATATTAAGATGTGCTTAGAAAATAAGGATACAATAACAGATAAAGAGATTTTAGGATTTAGAGATTATGTTATTGCCCAAGATACTAAAAATATAAATTTAAAAGAAATTTATAGTGTATTAGAAAATTTATATGAATTTTTGGTAGATTATAAAAAAGTAAAAACAAGAGATGAAAAAAAGGCTGAAAAAAAATCAAAGATACCTAAGGAATTTAAACGACTATCAGTATACAAGAAAAATTTTAATTTAAACTCTATAAGATTTTCTTATGCAATAAAGATTGCTTTAGCTACAGCTATAGCTGGATTTATTATGGATTATTTCCACTTAAGAGATGGAAGATGGATAATGTTAACTGTATTCTCATTAACACAACCTTATGCAGAAAATTGTATCCAAAGGTCTAGAAAAAGAATAGAAGGTACACTTGTGGGAGCTATAATATTTATTGTATTATTTTCAATAATAAAAGATAGTACATTAAGGTCATTAATAGTTCTTTTAGCAGGATATATAAACTCATATGTAGTTGATTATAGAAAATTAATGATGTGTGTAACTGTTTCAGCTCTTGGCTCAGCAGTAGTTATGGGAGACCCAAATGTTTTAACTATAAGTAGGATTTCATATGTGGCATTAGGAGCTATTATTGCATTAATAGTAAATAAGTTTATATTGCCATATGATGCTAAGACTGGTTATCAGCATGTTATAGACATGTATAAAGGAATAGTTAAAAATATAATTGATGAAGTTAATAATTCTATAGAAAATGTTAATAATGCTTATTATATAAAAAATTTATTATTGGTACCATCACTTATTGAAGACAGAATTATGTTAATAAATGCTATATATAAAGATAAACATCAAGAAGATTTTTTGGAAAATCAGAAATTACTAATAAGCAATATGTATAATCTGTATATAAATATTAATAAAAATAAAATTAAAGATGAGGATGTAGAAAAAATATTAAGAGATACTAATTATATTTCAAATTACAATGCAAATAAGTATGATGAAGGTAGAATGACACTTTTAGAAAGTATTAAAAATTCTAAAAATATAGGTGACAAGATAATTTATCTAAATTTACTACAGACTTTAAATGGTGTCAAAGAAATGTATAGAATAAGTGATATCACTAGAGTTTCAATGGAACAAACAGCATAGATATTTGATTTAATTAAACCAAGAAATAGTCATATATTAAAAAAAGTATATGACTATTTCTTTTATAGAAGATTAAAAAAATAGTATATAAAAAACAAAAAACATATATTTATGAATTTTATATGAAAATAGTTAAAATATTGATTTTTTTCATTGGTTGAAAAAACAATTTACTTAGGATAAACTATAATAGTATTCAAATATTATGGGGGTTAGATTTATGAGTAAAGATGTAAAGGTAAAACGTAATAAGAAATATGATACATTTAGTATAACTATGGAACTTGAGAGACCTTTACTTTATGATGAGGTTGAAAACAAAGATGATAAAAATAATAATAATAAAAAATTTAATATAAAGAAAAAGATATTTAAGGGAATAGGTATACTATTTGTATTGATTTTGCTTGGTTTTTTCATATGGATAAACAAAACATATGAACCTCAAAAACTAGCAAAAGAAGCTTTGGTTAGTAATAGCAAAGTCGAGGTAACTGTAAATGGAAATATTTCATTTACACCAAAAGGAAAAAAAGTTTCTAAGGGTTTTATTTTCTATCCAGGAGCTAAAGTAGAGATAGAATCTTATGCACCACTTGCTAGAAAAATAGCAGAAAGTGGATATGAGGTAGTAATTGTAAAGATGCCACTTAATATAGCCCTACTTGGAACCAACAAAGCTCAGAAAGTTATGGATTCTTACAACAATATAGAGCATTGGGTAATAGGAGGTCATTCATTAGGAGGAGTTGCAGCATCAAATTTTGCACGTGATAATAAATTAATTGATGGAGTTGTATTTTTATCTTCTTATCCAATGGGTGATGATTTGAAACAGCTAGGCAAAAAAGTTATATCTATATGGGGAAGTAAAGATGGTGTAGTCAATTTTAAAAGTCTTGTAGAATCAAAACAAAAACTTCCTGATGATACAACTTATGTTGAGATTGAAGGTGGAAATCATGCACAATTTGGAGACTATGGAAAACAAAAAGGAGATAATGATGCTATTATAAGTCAAGAAAAACAACTTAACATCACTGCTGATAGTATTATTAAATTTTTAAAGAATATATCTTAAACTAAAATTTAAAGTCTATAATTATATAAAGTATTATTTTAATTAAATATTAATAATATAATAGAATGAAGATTTGATTACAAGGGGGATTTTAATATGGAATATGATATGCCACTTTATAGACCACCAAGTGAGGCTTATAGTCTTATAATACAAGTCACACTAGGATGTTCTCATAACAAATGTACATTTTGTAGCATGTACAAATCGAAAAAATTTAAAATAAAGCCATTAGAAGTAATAAAAAATGAAATTGATATATTTAGAAGACATTATAAACATGTAGAAAGAATATTCTTAGCAGATGGTGATGCATTGATAATACCAATGGAGAAACTAAGAGATATAATATTATATATAAAAGAAGTTTTTCCAGAATGTGAAAGAATTACTTTATATGGTTCTCCTAAATCTATAGAGAAGAAATCTGATGATGAACTTAAAGAGTTAAGAAAACTTGGTGTTAAGATGATTTACCTAGGGCTTGAAAGTGGAAATGATGATGTATTAGAAGATATTAAAAAAGGATTTAACAGTGAACAATTAATAAAAGTTGGTAGAAAAGTTAAAAAAAGTGGTATCAAATTATCATCTACAGTAATAGCCGGTATTGGAGGAACTAAAAAAACACATCAGCATGCAGTTGATACTGGAAAAATGCTAGGTGCAATTTCACCAGATTATGTGGGTGTACTTAGCTTAATGGTAGAGCCTAATACTGAACTTTACGATTTACTTCAAGCAGGAGAGTTTACAATATTAGAAGATAAATCTGTATTACAAGAAATTAAAGAGATGATAAAAAACATAGATGCCAGTGAAAAGATTGTATTTAGAAGTAATCACGCCTCAAATTATGTTAACTTAAAAGGTATATTACCTGATGATAAGCAACGTTTAATTGATGAGATTGATTACTATCTAAGTAATCAAAAACTAAAAAGAGAAGAATATAGAAGATTGTAGTTTTTGCCTATCAATATATATTAATTGGTAAGTAAAATATTAAAATTGTTTAGACTGAAAAAAACATGCTACATTAATAGCTGATTGCTATTAATGTAGCATGTTTTTTTAAAAATATAGAGAAATGATTCATAGAAAAAATCTATTAATAATGATTAAAATATGCACTAGTTTAATAGGTTTCCACGCATTATAATAAAGACATAAATTTAATTTACAAAAACTATAAATATAAAATGTGTGGAGGAATAGAAATGAATAAATATCAAAATATCTTTGAACCATTAACTATAAAAAGGATGAATGTAAAAAATAGAATAGTTATGCCACCAATGGGGACAAATTTTGGTGGTGAAAGTGGAGAATTTAAAGATGAGCATATAAAGTATTATGAACAAAGAGCAAAAGGAGGGACAGGACTTATAATAGTAGAAAATGCTTGTGTAGATTTTCCTTTAGGCTCTAATGGAACAACACAGATAAGAATAGACCATGATAAATATATACCTGCTTTATATAAGTTAACAGAGACCTTACATAAGTATGATACATGTGTAGCAATACAAATTAATCATTCAGGAGCTTCTGCTGTACCAGAGAGAATAGAAGGCTTAGTTCCTGTATCTTCTTCAAATATACCTTCAAAAAAGGGAGGAGCAATTCCTAGAGAATTAGATGTAGAAGAAATTTTTAATATTGCAAAAAAATATGGAGAGGCAGCTAAAAGAGCTCAAATAGCAGGTTTTGATGCAGTTGAGATACATGCAGGGCATTCATACTTAATAAGTCAATTTTTATCTCCAATTTATAATAAACGTACTGACGATTTTGGTGGAAATATTGAAAATAGAACCAAATTTGCAAAACTAGTGATTGATAAAGTCAGAGAAGAAGTAGGTCCATTATTTCCAATATCTTTAAGGATAAGTGCTGATGAATTTATGGATGGAGGAAATACTTTGGATGATACTCTAAAACTTCTAGAATATTTAGATGAAGAAGTAGATATATACAATGTATCAGTAGCATTAAATGACTCTATACAATTTCAGATAGATAAGATGACATTGGAAGATGGATGGCGTTCATACATATCTAAAGCAATTAAAGAAAAATTTGGCAAACCAACAATAGCAACAGGAAATATAAGAAATCCAGAAATAGCATCAAAAATACTTGAAAATGCTGAAGCAGATTTTATAGGTATTGGTAGAGGTCTCATAGCTGATTCTAATTGGGTTAAAAAAGTACAAAGTGGTGAAGAAGGTTCAATAAGAAATTGTATTTCATGTAATATAGGATGTGCAGGTAATAGGATTGGGGCAAATAGACCTATTAGATGTACAGTAAATCCTGATTTGATAAATGGAGAGGAATATAAGCAAAGGAAGGTAAACAAAAAAACAAATGTAGTTGTTATAGGAGGAGGCACAGCTGGTCTTGAAGCAGCAGCTACAGCAGCAGAAGTAGGGTGTAATGTATTTTTAGTAGAAGAAAAGGACGAGATAGGTGGACTTGCTAAATTAATATCAACTTTTCCAGACAAAAGGAGAATATATGATTTTCCAGATTACTTGATTAAAAGAGTTAATGAATTAAAAAATTTAATTATATTTAAAAATAAAAAAGCAGATATTAGATTTGTGGAAAATTTAAAACCAGATATAATTGTAAACGCTACTGGTTCAAGACCATTACTTCCTCCACTAACTGGATTACTGGATAGGATAGACAAAGATGGAGAAAATATAAGTTCAATATTCAAACTGTTTGATGATATAGAATCTTTTAGAACGAGAGATTTGAAAGGTAAAAAAGTAGTAGTTGTTGGAGGCGGTGCTGTTGGGCTAGATGTTGTAGAATTCTTTTCAGAAAACAAAGCTAAAACTTGTATAGTTGAGATGCTACCAGTAGTAGGAAAAGATTTAGACCCTATAACGAAGGTGACAATGAATAAAATGTTAAAAGATTATAATGTTGATGTATACACAAATACACGATTATTAGAAGTTGGAAAAGATACTTTCAAAGTAAAGAAAGGTGAAGAAGAATTTTTACTAGATTTTGATTATGGATTTATATGCCTAGGCATGAGTTCTAATAAACCAATTTTAAATGATTTAAAGGAATACTTTGAACCAAGAAATGTGGAAATTCTAAATATAGGTGATAGTAAAATAGCTAGAAGAATAATAGACGGAGTTAGAGAAGGAAGAAATATAATAACAACATTAGAAAAATTAAATCTTTTATAGATAGTAAAAAGTAAAGTAACTCTCTGCAAAGTTACTTTACTTTTTAGTTTTGACTTTAATACTATTTTAATTTCTGATATATTAAAAACAATACAGTAGTTCTAAATAATCTCTTACAAAAAATCAATAAAATGAAGCTTAAGAATAAATATTAATAAAATATTAAACTAATTTATCAATATTTCCTGATTGAATATACTGAATGTTTGATTGAATTTTTTTGTATGGCCAATTCCACCATTTAATTTCTAATAACTTTGAAATTGTATCATCACTAAATCTTTTTTTTATAACTTTTGCAGGTATGCCTCCAACAATAGAATATGGTGGAACATCATTAGTAACTACGGCTCTTGTTCCAATAATTGCACCATCACCAATATGTACTCCTGACATAATTATAGAATCATATCCTATCCATACATCATTTCCAATTACAATATCGCCTTTATTATCCCACGCATCTGTTATATGGCTGACATCTAATCCCCATTCTTCATAAAAGATAGGAAATGTATAAGTAGACTGTGATTTCATTGTATGATTTCCACTAGTCATTAAAAATTTTGAATTACATGCTATTGAGCAAAACTTACCAATTATTAATTTATCGTTATTTATAGGGTAATGATATAATACATTGTTTTTCTCAAAATCTCTTGGGTCATTATAAAAGTCATTATATATTGTATAATCTCCAACTTCTATATTTTCTCTTGTGATTACATTTCTAAGGTATACAGTTTGATAATCATTACTTCTTGGGTATATTTTATTTGAATTTGGAATAGTCATGTTTGAATCTCTCCTTTATAATATGATGTTTTGACTATTCCATTATTACAATACATCTCTTCACAGAATCACTCCTTAAATAGTATTTATATTTAACTTTATAATCCATATATTTTATATTTAAAACAGACTTTTGACTATGTAGCATATTATAACAATTATACATTTAGTTGATTATATATCAAGATACCAAAACTTGCAACTACTTAATATATTAAATAAAAAATAATTTTTAATTTGAATAGCATGAGTATTTGAGAGGGAACTAATTTTTATAGTGATTTGACTATAATATCTTGTATATGGTAGAATTATGCTTATATAAATATTTATTTAGTATTTGTATAAACTTATTATCCATGTTATGTAAATGGACAGTATTTATATGTACTTATTTTTAGGAGGTTTTATTATGAGTCGACTAGAGAGACTCGAAATGAAGAATGTAGAAACTAAGCATTTACAACAATTCAATCAATTATTACGTTACGTATTTCAAGTGACAAATCAAGATTTACAACAAGTAGGCTGGGAGGAAAGAGAAATAACTCTTGCTAAACTACCTGTATTAAGACAAGCTGATGTACTTGGTTGGTTTGATGAAGATAAACTAGTATCTCAAATAGCTGTTTATCCATTCAAAATCAATATATTTGGTAAAGAATATGATATGGGCGGTCTTACTGGTGTTGGAACATATCCAGAATATTCTAATCTAGGTCTTATGGATAAACTAATGAGACAAGCATTAGCAGATATGAGAGAAAGAAAACAATCTATATCTTACTTATTTCCATACTCAATTCCATACTATCGTCGTAAGGGATGGGAAATAATATCTGATAAAATATCTTTTGAAATTAAAGATACCCAGTTACCAAAGACAAAAGCTGTTTTAGGAGAAGTTGAACGTGTAAGCATAGAACATAAAGATATACGAAATGTATATGAACGTTTTTCTAAAATGAACCATGCTTGTATGATTAGAAGTGAATTAGCTTGGGAAGAATATTGGCGTTGGGATTTAGAAGAACTCACTTGTGCTATTTATTATGATAAAAATCGTAATGCACAAGGTTATGTGTTGTATTGGATTTCTGAAGAGATATTCTATATTAAAGAGATGGTATTTGTAGAAGAAGAAGCGCGTACAGGATTATGGAATTTTATAAGTGCCCATTTTTCTATGATAAATAAAGTAGTTGGCAATACCTATACAGATGAACCATTGGCATTTTTACTTGAAGATGGGGATATTGAAGAAAATATAAAACCATATTTTATGGGAAGAATTGTTGATATAGAACAATTTATAAGTCAGTATCCATTTAGAAGACAAGAAAGTGATATAAAATTAGTTTTTCAGTTGAAAGACCCTTTACTAGATTGGAATACAGGAGTATTTACATTAAATGTTTCTAAAGATGGGAAAGGTATCTTAACTGTTGGTGGTGATAAGGCTGATTTGGCGGTTGATATACAGACACTTACAACCATGTTACTTAGCTACAAAAGACCAACGTATCTTCATAAAATAAAGAGAATCATTTGTGATAAAGATATAGTAGATTTACTAGAAAATCTTATTGAGCGTGAAAATCCATATTTTTCAGACTATTTTTAATAAATTTTAAAATTTACCTGGGATTGTATCATATTATATGATGCAATCCCTTTTCTAATTCGTTTTTAGTTTTTATCTATCAAATTATTGGTCTTGCTATAATTAATAACAAAATTCTTAAATCTACTAACAGCAGGAGTTAAATATTTATTTTTTATTGTAGCTAAATATATGTATCTTTCGTGTATTGGGTTTTTTATTGACAAAATTTTTACATTGAAGTATTTAAGTGCAAAGATATTTGGAACAACAGCTATTCCATAGTTAATAGAGACTAATCCTGCAACGGCAGTATCTTCTTCTGTCTCACATACAATTTGAGGCTTTACATTGACTTTTTCAAATAACTTATCAATAATTGGTCTAATCCCACTATCCTCGCTGAAGAATATAAAAGGATAATCTTCTGTATCTTTTAAATCTACGCTATCATTTGATGCTAAAGGATGGCTATATGGTACTATTACAACCAGTTCTTCTTGAAGTATAGCTGTAAAATCTATATTGGGTTCATTTGGAACAAAAGAACAAAATGCTAAGTCAAATTTCTCGTCTTTTAAACCCTGTATAATCTTTTTTGTAGTACCTTGACCAAAGGAAAAAGAGATATTTTTATTCGGTTCTTGCTCTAAAAAACTACCAAGCATATTTGGAATGAAGTGAGCCCCTAATGTGTAAATAAATCCCAGGTCTACAACACCTTTTGATATACTAGTATATTCTCTAAGTTTTTTTTCTCCTCTTTCTAATTCACCTAATGCTTTATCAACATATGTTAGAAAAAATTTACCGTATTTAGTAAGACGAACATTTCTGCCTTGCTTTTCAAATAAAAAAGTACCCAATTCTTTTTCAAGAGCTGATATAGCATGACTTAAGCTTGGTTGAGTTATAGATAATTGAGTAGCTGCTTTTGTATAGTGTTCAACTTTAGCTAAAACTCTGAAGTAATGCAAATGATTTAGGTTCATTGATATTCAATCCCTTCATAAGTAGTGAAATTCGAGCTATTTCTACATAATTATACCATAATTTATAGATTAATTCTATTAACATCGAGAATAATATGCATTATATTAAATTCAATTTAAAGAATATTATGAAAATTATAAGATACTATAGCAAATTTAATTGTAAATACATTTAATATATGAGATTTATTATATGTAGGAAATGAGAATATTCAGTAGTGAATATTTTTCTATAACAGATTGTTATAAAAAGTAGAATAAATATTATTTTTAATCTAGTATTGTTATAATGTATATTATTTTTACTGTATAATAGAATTATAGAGAAAAAAGAATCTAAAATCCCATAGGATTTTTATGTATGGAGGAAACTATGAATAAGATAGTTCAAGTAAAAAATATTAATATAGGAGAAGGTATACCTAAGATTTGTGTTCCAATTATAGGGAAAAATAAAGAAGATATTATGAAAGAGGTTAAAATATTAAAAGAAACTTGTTTGGATATTATAGAGTGGCGTGTTGATTTTTTTGAAAATGTAGAAAATATTCAAGAAGTTAAGGAGATACTTTATGAATTGAGAAGTTATATATCTGATGTGCCTTTATTATTTACATTTAGAAGTGTAGTGGAAGGGGGAGAAAAACTAATATCAAAAGATTATTATATTACATTAAATAAAGAGATTTCTAATACAGGATTGGTAGATTTAATAGATGTAGAATTATTTATAGGAGATGAAGTTGTAAATGAAATAGTTGATTTTGCTCATAAAAAAGAAATTAAAGTAATCATTTCTAATCATGACTTTTATAAAACACCAAAAAAAGAAGAGATAATATCACGATTATGTAGAATGCAGGAATTAGGAGCAGATTTGCCCAAAATAGCTGTTATGCCACAAAATGAAAATGATGTGTTAGTGTTACTTGAAGCTACAAATGAAATGTCTAGAGTTTATGCAGATAGACCAATAATAACAATGTCCATGTCAGGAATGGGAGTTATAAGTAGATTGTGTGGAGAAATATTTGGTTCTGCATTGACTTTTGGAGCTTCTAAGAAAAGTTCAGCTCCAGGACAAATATCATTTAAAGAGTTAAGTTCAGTACTTAGTTTATTACATAAGAGTATTAAATGATTTAAAAAAAGAAAAGTAATATCTTATAAATCAACTATGGCATATTTGAAATATGCCATTAAAACACTATAAATTATATATGTAATACAAAAGTATTACTCTGTTTTTTGAGTATTGTACATTACAACACTTGTATCTATCATCATCAATTACACTAGAATGTATAGGATACTTATTTTCGTTTAACCAATATTTTTGCATATTCTTTGTCCAGGATTTTGGGAATTTAAATACTTTTTTGTTTATTATAATGTCTTCATCTTCAAAAATATTAACTTCTCTTTCAATTTTTATTTTTCTACTATATATTTTATTGATAGATTCTTTATCTAGTTTTACATCCCTATACATATCAGGACAATAACAACAAACATAACTCCTGTTTTTTCGACGTTTAAATTTTACAATCTTTTCTATACTAATTTCTAGTTTTTCTTTATTGTCTTTTATAAATTTAATATCTTCTATATTGTCACTTGAAAAAAGTTCTGTCAATCTTAGAGTATCTACAGTTTCTCTAATTATCTGTTTCTTATAAGAGCAGAGCTCATTTCCCAAAATAAGGTTTAATTTATTAAGTATGTAGTCATTTTTATATTTAAACATCTTGATTTTTTCTAATTCAGAGTTATCTTTAAATTTTAACTTTTCATACCTAAAAGTTATTTTGCTAAAAAGAGTATATTCTACATCGATATATTCTTTTGCAATCTTAAATTTATCGCTACCTTCAATCACAATCATAGCCTATCCCCAATCGTTTTATATTAAAATAAGGCCATAGAACATGGTCTAATAGTGCTAATTAGCACTATAAGACAATGTTAACACAAAAAGACAAAAAAAGGTTATTTATTTCAAATAACCTTTTTGTTTATACAGAATATAAAGAATCATATTCTATTCTTTTTTATTATATCTATAATCTGCGATATCAGATTTAACTCTCTCGAATTTAAGTCTTTTAATTCTTCATTTATATCATTTTCTAAATATGTCTTTCCAATGGGAGTAACGTCTTTTATAAGAGTATCTGCAGAGATATTCAATACACTTACAAATTTTATGAATGTTTTAAGACTTGGATTCTTCTTACCACTTTCTATTTGATTTATATACCAAGGTGATACTCCAACCATATTTGCAAACTCTTTTGAAGTTAAATTCGCTTTTTTACGTTCTTCTTTAAGTCTTTTACCTATATAATTCATTACTGTCATTACTTTCCTCACTTATATTTCCTTGTATTTAATAATGCATTTTATTAACTCTAACATTGCTGCTTGTTCTTTTTCAGTTAATTTATTAATTATTTCATAACATTCCAAAGGTATAGAGTTATCAACGCCTTCTGCTGTAATAATATTTGCAAATAACAATTCAAGTGGTATATTCAGAGCAGTAGCGATTTTCATTATAATATTGATGGATGTATTTGTTTCAGCTCTTTCAATCTGACCAATATATGTTGTATGTAAACCTGCTTTTTCTGCTAGAAACTCTTGACTATATCCCAGTTTTGTTCTATAGACTTTTATTCTATCTCCTATTATTTTTCCTATATTTGCCAATTATTATCCCTCCACCTTAGATTATATTCATAGTTTAAGTTGTTTTATATAGACTATTTATACTTTTTTAGTCTGAATATAGACTATATATGTTTTTAAACTGAAATATGTGCTATTTATTTTGCATAGTCTGTATCTACAATAAACAAATATGGATAAATCACATTCCTAATTAGACAAATATTTTTTATAATTTCATACCCGTACTACAATAATAAAACGAATTAATAATATGTTAATTATAGCATTTTTTATTGCAATTACATATTATATATGTAGAATATATTTTGAAAATTTAAATAATTTTGTATTTGATAATATTAGAAGATTGAAGTATCTAGAAAACTTTTTGATAAGTACCTAGAATCTGATTATTATGCTAGTAAAACTGATATTTTTAAATATAATAAATAGAAGTAAAATAGAAAAGTGATTAAAATAGAAGATAATTTATACAAGAATATTTCAAAAAAAATATAATTAAATAAATAATAAAATGTGTGATATTAGTTTCGATAATAAAAAAATAAATATACAAATCTTTATAAACATAGGTTATATGTA